>NZ_MDDT01000024.1:0-734474 GCF_001854815.1 Mesorhizobium sp. LCM 4576 | reverse complement strand
CTCTCCCGATCAGATGAGCCTCGACTATGTCTAACTTTCCCCGGACAGCCCTGCCCTTGTGGGAGAAGGGGGAAGTGCCTCTACTCTTCCGGCTCGGTCGTGAACAGCAGCGGATAGCCCTTGGCCTTGCCGGCATCGGTCGCGCGCGCCGCTTTGGTCTCGGCGACGTCGCGCGTGAACACGGCGACCACGCAGACGCCGCGCGTATGCGCGGTGATCATGACGCGGTGCGCCTGATCCTCGCTGAGCTTGAACTCGCCCTTGAGCACCGTCACCACGAATTCGCGCGGCGTGAAATCGTCGTTGACGAGGATGACCTTGTAGAGCTTCGGCCGCTCGGTTTTCGGCTGCGTCTTGGTGCGGGGTTTGAGCACGGTTTCGAGCATCGGAATCCACCAGCGACGAACTGGGTTCTCGTTTCACTTTGTCACGCAGGAACGCGCACGTCCATTTGCCTCGCGCGACGGCAACGGGGCCAAGGTGATGAAAACCTATGTGGGGAAGCGTCGCCTGCCGGTCAACGCCCCTGCCGCCCGGCCGTGCGCGACCTGCCGGGGCCACCCGATCCGCGCTCGAGCAGCGCGAAGAGCATCCAGGCAGCAAAGCCGATCATCGTCGCGCCGGTCAGCACGAGCAGAATCCAGGACTGCGCCGGGGTAATGTAGTCGAAGCTTGAGGAGATCAGCGGAGCGAACAGCTCGGGCTCGGTCCTGCCGCTGGCGGGATCCGGCACGGGGCTTGCGGTAAAGATGATCAACGATCGCGCGGCCGCGGTGACGATCAGGCCGCCGAGTGCCAGCCAACGCATCAGGGACGAACACCGCTTCTTCATGCGGATTGTCCTACAGCACCGGCATTGCAATCAGGTTAAGGGTCGCGCCAGGCGCGGCGGAAGCTGCCGGTTGGGAGGCTTCCGTCGCGCGTAAGCCGCTCCAGCCGAAATGGCCGGAACGGCTTTGCAAGATGATGCCGAAGCCTGGATCAGGTCTTCGGGGCGTCCTTCTTGTCGGTCTTCTTGACGACCTTCTTGGTCGCAGCCTTCTTGTGCTTCTTGGCGGTCTTCTTGACGACTTTCTTCGCCGTGCTGTCGGCCGGAGCGGTCGTGCTGGTCGCGGTCGAAGCAGCCGGAGCGGTCGTCGTCGTCTGGGCGTTGCCAAGAGTCGGCATCGCGAAGGCGAGAGCAACACCGAGGCCGAGGGCGGAGAGGAGGGACTTCTTCATGGCTTCATTTCCTTTTTCTTGCAGATCTGGATGAGCGTCACTGAACGGGATCGATCGGTGTCACTCCAAGCAGCTTCAAAGCGTTTGCGAGCATCCGGATTCCCTGTGCCTGCTTCTTGTTGGCGCAGAACCGGTTTCCCTTTCTTTGCAGTGCTTTCGCCGCGGTGACCTGCGTTGCCGCGGCATGGGTTTCGAGGGCTTCGTCAACCTGACGGCTCAGATTGGTGCAGCGCTCGGTCCGGGTGAGCGGCGGCGCGACCTTTGCAGTGGAGGCGCCGGCCGCGGCTGTGATGAGCGACATGCTGAGCAAAGCACCCATCACGCTGATCCAGAACCTCTGCATTGATCTCGTCCGTTACTCCGGAAACTTGCGCCGCAGCCGATGACCTGACCGCCACGGCACCGGTTATGACCTTGAAATTTTTCACCAGTTTTTCCCGACTGTAGAATTTTGTTTCTGGATTGTTTCTGGGGAACTCGCCCGGCCCGGCGATCGCGGCCACTGGCCAAGATGTGGCCCGAATTCTATCGTGTGAGAGATTGCCGAAGGGACGCCCGGCTAACAGAATCATAGGTTTCGAGTGAAATCGGACGCACACATACTGATCGTCGACGACGACAAGGGCATACGCGACCTGTTGCAGGAATTCTTCCAGAAGCGCGGCCTGCACACGACGGTTGCCGGCGACGGCACCGAGATGGAAGCGGTCCTGCGCCGCACGCCGGTGGACCTGATCGTTCTCGACGTGATGCTGCCCGRCAAAAGCGGCCTCGAGCTTTGCCGCGAGATCCGCGCCAACTACACGACGCCGATCATCATGCTGACCGCGGTCACCGAAACGACCGATCGCGTGGTGGGCCTGGAAATGGGCGCCGACGATTACGTGCCCAAGCCCTTCGATCCGCGCGAGCTTCTGGCCCGCATACGCGCGGTGCTCAGACGCAACGGCAGCGCCGAGCCGCGCCGCCCGGCCGCCAAGCAGATCTATCACTTTGCCGGTTGGACGATGGACTGCGCGCGGCGCCGCCTGACGGCGCCGGACGACGTCCGGGTGGAGCTGACGATGGCCGAGTTCAACCTGCTGCAGACCTTCGTCAAGAGCGCCCAGCGCGTACTTACCCGCGAGCAGCTGATCGAGCTTTCCGGCGGCGACACCGGCTACAGCTTCGACCGCAGCGTCGACATCCTGGTGAGCCGCCTGCGCCGCAAGATGGAAGACGACCCGAAGACGCCCAAGCTGATCCTGACCGTGCGCAGCGGCGGCTATCAGTTCCTGCCCGAGACCACGTCCGAATGAGACGCTTCCTGCCGCAGACCCTGCCAGTCTGGGTACTGCTCATCGTCATTGCCGGCCTCATGATCAGCCAGGTGGCGACGCTTTACATCGTGGCGCGCGACCGCGCCGCCGCCAACAGTATCGTCGATCTCTACCGGTTGAACGACCGCGCCTACTCGCTGGTGCAGCTGATGCATGACGCCACGCCCGAAGAGCGCAAGGCGACCGCGTCGGGCCTGTTCAACTCGACCTATGCGCTGACGGTCTCGGACACGCCCGCCGTCACCTCTTCGATCGCCGGCGACGACCAGCTGGCGGAGCTGGAGGACATCCTGGTCGGCCGCCTGTCGAAATTCGGCATCACCGACGCGCGCGTGCGGCGCGATCCCGCCACCCAGGAGTCCGATGTCCCGGACGGCCAGGCGGTGAACAAGGATGTCGGCCAGGTCGAGCGTGATCTCCTGGTCCTCGGCGCGGATTTCGCGCAGAGCGACAAGCTGACGGCCTCGCTGCGCTTTTCCGATGGGCAATGGCTGAATTTCACCGAGCCGATCACGCCTCCGGGGCCGATCCTCAGCGTCGACAGCTTGCCGCTCTACTCGCTGATTGCCGGCTTGATCGTGGTGATGTCGATATGGTCGCTGCGCCGCCTGACCGCGCCCTACCGGATGATGGAAACCGCGGTGAAGCGCATCGGAAATGATCTCAAGAGCCCGCCGATCGCCGAGAGCGGCAGCCGCGAGATCCGCGCCGCGGCGAAGGCGATCAACGCCATGCAGATGCGGCTGCGCGACTATGTCGAGGATCGCGAGCACCTCGCGGCGGCGCTGGCGCACGACCTGCGCACGCCGCTGACGCGCATGCGCCTGCGCCTCGAACTGTTGCGCAAGTCGCCGGCGCGCGAGGCGCTCGCGCACGACCTCGCCGACATCGAAAGCATCGCCAGCTCCGTCATCGACTTCGCCAAGTTCGAGGTGACCGAGGAAAAGGCCGAGCGGATCGATTTCTGGTCGCTGGTGGAATCGGTGGCGGACTCCTTCGACGGCGCGTGCTTCGACGAGGACGTGGTCCCTTCGCGCGGCCTCATCTGCATCGCGCGGCCGGTGGCGCTGCGCCGTTGCGTCACCAATCTCATCCAGAACGCCGTGACCTACGGCAAGAAGGCGCATCTCGGCGTGCGGCGATCGGGCGACACGATCACGCTGTCGATCCGCGACGAAGGCCCCGGCATCCCGCAGGCGAAGCTGGATGCCGTGTTCGGCTCCTTCGTGCGGCTGGAGGGTTCGCGCAACCGCGCCACCGGCGGCCTCGGCCTCGGCCTCACCATCGCCCGCAACATCGCGCGCGGCGCCGGCGGGGAGGTCAATCTTTCGAACCATCCCGGCGGGGGCCTTTTGACGGAGTTGAGGCTGCCGGTGGCAGCTTGAGTCAGCAGGCGGTCGTCCCGCCGCATTGCGCCACTGGATCGGCCGCCTCTTCCTTGTGATAGTGCGGCCCGCTTGGTCACGAGGGAAATCCACCCATGTTCTACGCCGTCCTTKCCTATCACGTGGAAGACACCGTGCAGTCCTGGACGCCCGGCGAGGACGCGGCGCTGATGAAAGACCTGCTCGAGGTCAACGACAGGCTGACCCGCGAGGGCAAGCTCGGGCCGGCGGCCCGGCTTGACGCGACGGCCAAGGCCGTGACGCTGCGCGGTCCGGGCGACGGCATGGTCATTGACGGTCCCTTCGCCGAGACCAAGGAACAGTTGCTCGGCCTCTATGTCCTCGATTGCGCGAACCAGGACGAAGCGATCGCCGCCGCGCGCGATCTCAAGCGCGTCAACCCGACCGCCGTCTACGAGATCCGGCCGATCATGCTCTATCTGCCGGGCGCGCCGCTGGCGGCCGGTTGAAATACGCCTAAAGCATGTCTCCCGAAAGTGGGAACCGGTTTCGGGATATAGACATGCGTAAAATCAAACCTAAAGCGCATGGAGCGAATCTGAAAGATCGCGACGCGCTTTAGGTCGCGTGTTTCACATTGGCGCCGCGGCGGCCGCGGTTTCCCGTCCCAACCGAAGCATCTCCGTGACCAGCAGGTCGAGATCGTCGCGCCGCGTGCGGTGATTGGCGATGGCCACTCTCAGGCAATGCCGGCCGTGYACGGTGGTGTCGGACAGAGYCGCGATGCCATCMTCCTGGAGTCTCAGCATGATCTCGGTGTTGAACGCCTTGAGCTTTTCCTCCGACGCACCATCCACCCGGTGGCGGAAGCTGACGATGTTGATGGTGGTCGGCGCCATCAGCTCGAACGACGGCTCCGCCTCGATCCGCCGGGTGAGGTGGCGCGCCTGGGCGATGTTCTGGTCGATCAGCCGGCCGAACTTTTCGACGCCGTGCTCCTTCAGCGCCATCCAGATCTTCAACGCGCGGAAGCCACGCGACGTCTGCAGCCCGTAATCGTGCAGCCACGCTCCGGAAGCCAGGCCTCGCGGTGTCGATTCCAGATATTCCGGCGTGACGRCAAAGGTGTTGCGGTGCGCCGATGCGTCCCGCACCAGCGCGCAGCCGGCCTCGAACGGCGCATGCAGCCATTTGTGCGGATCGAGCGCGATCGAATCCGCCTGTTCGATGCCGGCGACGAGCGATCGGCTCTCGGGCGCGATCGCGATCAGCGCGCCGATGCAGCCGTCGACATGGAACCAGAGGTCTTCTTCGGCCGCCACTTTCGCCAGCGCCCGCAGGTCGTCGACGGCGCCGGTGTTGACGGTGCCGGCGGTGCCGATCACGCAGGCGGGCTTGAACCCCGCCTCGCGATCTTCCGCGATTGCCGCCTTGAGCGCGACGATGTCGATGCGCAGACCGGCATCGGTCGGGATCCGCCGCAGCGCCCGATTGCCGAGGCCGAGCGCCTCCATAGCTTTGCGGTGGCAGGAATGGACCTGGTCCGAGGCGTAGTAGCGCAACGGCTTCGGCATGGCGCCGACGCCACGTTCGCGCACGTCGACGCCCGCCTTGACGTTGCGCGCCACGGTCAGGCCGATGATGTTGGCCATCGAGCCGCCGCTGACCAGCGTGCCGCCGGCCGAGGCAGGGAAACCCACCATCTCCTTCATCCAGTTGACCACCTGGCTGTCCATCAACCCGGCGGCATGGTTGCCGCCGCCGAGATTGGAACCCTGGATCGCGGCCAGGAAGTCGCCGAGCGCGCCGGTGAAGTTGCTGGCCCCCATATACCAGGACCAGAAACGCGGATGGATGTTGCCCATCGGATAAGGCATGACGTTGCGGACGACATCGTCATAGACGTCGGCCACCGGCGCCGGCGACCGCGGCAACGGCGCCGAGAAGAATGAACGCACCTCGGCCGGCATCTCTCGCCAGACAGGACGTTCGCGGACATTCTTGAGATAGGCGATGGCATCGTCGAGGACCTGGTGCGAGAGCGCTCCCATCTCGGTCCAATTCGGCGGATCGAGCGTTTCGTCCGTGGTCGCCGTCTCCTGAAAGCTGTCCATCCGTATCTCTCCCGCCGGCATGTGGGTGATCATGTGCAAGAATGGCGACGCCGCCCTTTGAAGGCGGCGTCGCGGTATCTGTCCTCAGGCTTCGAACTGACAACTTGGCGTCGAGCGCGACAGCGCTGTTTCCTCGGCGTCCATCTCGGCTTCGATGCCGTCGAAAAGCGGCGTCGACATGTAGCGCTCACCGGTGTCGGGCAGCATGCACAGGATGACCGAACCGGCCGGCGCGGTGCCCGCGATCTGCCGCGCGACGGCGAAGGTGGCGCCACCGGAGATGCCGGTGAAGATGCCTTCCTGCTGCGCCAGCGCTTTCGCCCATTTGATGCCTTCGGGGCCAGGGATCGGCACCACCTGGTCATAGTAGCGCTGGTCGATCGCCTCCTGCAGCACGTTGGGGATGAAGTCCGGCGTCCAGCCCTGGATCGGATGTGGCTCGAAAGCTGGGTGGCTGGCAGCCGGCGCGCCGCCGGCGCCGCGCTCCTGCCCCTTGCCGCTGCCGACCAGTTGGGCGTTCGCCGGCTCGGCGAGCACTATTCTGACCTCCGGCCGCTCGCGGCGCAGCACGCGGCCGACCCCGGCGACCGTGCCGCCGGTGCCGTAGCCGGTGACCAGATAATCCAGCCTGGAGCCGGCGAAATCATTGATGATCTCGCGCGCCGTCGTCGCCTCGTGGATGGCGGCATTGGCCTCGGTCTCGAACTGGCGCGCCAAGAACCAGCCGTTCGCCTCGGCGAGCTCGACCGCCTTCTTGTACATGCCGAAGCCCTTCTGGGCGCGCGGCGTCAGCACCACCTTGGCGCCTAGCATGCGCATCAGCTTGCGGCGCTCGATGGAGAAGCTGTCGGCCATCGTCACCACCAGCGGATAGCCTTTCTGCGCGCAGACCATGGCAAGGCCGATGCCGGTGTTGCCGCTCGTCGCCTCGACCACGGTCTGGCCGGGCTTGAGCTTGCCGCTGCGCTCGCCTTCCTCGATGATGTTGAGCGCCAGCCGGTCCTTTACCGAGGCCGCAGGATTGAAGAACTCGGCCTTCACATAGATCGTCGCGTGACCCGGCCCGAGATTGTTGATGCGGATGACCGGCGTGTCGCCGACCGTGTCGAGAATGCTGTCGAACAGCCTGCCGCGCCCGGCCGTGGTCCTGATCTTCAACTGATGCAACATGGGGCTTTCTCCTCGAATCTCACATGCCGGTTACAAACCGGCGGATTGGGCGGCGCGGTTTCGACACCTTGCCGCGTTAGGTTGCTTGATCTGCCGCAAAATGCGGCAACGGCGGCGTTCCGGCGCGGAATGGGGCCGCCGGCTGCCTCCTGTCATCTTTGGTGATAGACTATGGACCAATTGGCCAGCGTTGGAGAAAGCGTGGAAACATACGTGGAATCCACCCGATCGAGGCTGAACGACCGTGTTGGCCTGTCCGTAAGGCTGCTCGGACAACTGACGATTGCTCGCGACGGAGTGCCGGTTACCTTGCCCTCGTCGCGCAAGCTGCGCGCGCTGCTGGCCTATCTGGCGCTGGCGCCTCACCCTGTCAGCCGCAGCCGGCTTTGCGAACTACTCTGGGACGTGCCCAACGATCCGCGCGGCGAGCTTCGCTGGTGCCTGAGCAAGCTGCGCGCCGCGCTGGACGAACCGGCCTTGCGCCGGATCGAGACCGAGGGCGACACCGTGGCGCTTCGCCTCGGCGGTGCGAACGTCGATGCCGTCGAGGCGGCCGCCGCGGTGGCGGAAGGGATCGAGACGCTTGGCCTCGACCGTCTGCGGACGCTTGCGCAACTGTTCGCCGGCGACTTTCTCGACGGCCTGGAGCTCGATCGCAGCCCGCATTTCGGCAGCTGGCTGACGGCGCAGCGCCGCCGATTCGGCGCATGCCATGTTGCCGTCCTTGAGCACATCATCGGTCTTGTCCCGCAGGGGGCYGATGAAGCCGGCGCCTATATCGACAAATGGCTGGAGCTTGCGCCGTTCGACGGCCGCGCGCATGTGGCGCTGCTGGAAAACCTGGCCCGGCGCGGGCAGTTCGGCGCTGGCGAGGAACATCTTGCCACGGCGGCGGAGCTGTTCCACTCCGAAGAGCTTGATTTCACGCCGTTGCGCGAAGCCTGGCAGGAGATAAGGGCCCGCAACGCCGGCGCAACGCCATGCGCCCGGTCCGGGCCGTCTTTCCCGATATCGGATTCGCCGATCGCCGCGATCGAGTCCGAACCCACGGCGACGCGCCGGGCCTCGCTCGCTGTGATGCCGTTTGCGGAGAGCGCCGGCGGCGGCTTCCGCGGCGGCCTGGCCGACGGCCTCACGCACGACATCATCACGCGGCTTGCCAAGCTTCGCGATTTTTTCGTCATCGCCCGCGGCTCGGTCTTCGCGCTCGCCGACAAGAACATCGCGCCGGAAGACGCCGGACGCCGGCTGAATGTCGACTATGTCGCGACGGGCTCGGTGCGGGCTCTGCCGGGCCGGTTTGTCATCTCGGTCGAGCTTGCCGAGGTCCGCACGGCAAGGATCGTCTGGGCCGAGACCTTCGAGCACAAGCCCGACGACATCTTCATCGTCATCGAGGATATCGGCAACAGCATCGTCTCTTCCATCGCCGCCGAGATCGCGACGGTGGAGCGCAACCGCGCATTGCTGAAGGCGCCTAACTCGCTCAATGCCTGGGAGGCTTATCACCGCGGCCTCTGGCACATGTATCGCTTTACCCGCCAGGAAAACGAGCTGGCGCAGYATTTCTTCGGCGAAGCGCTGAAGCTCGATCCCACTTTCGCGCGCGCCTATGCCGGCATGTCCTTCACCCACTGGCAGAATGCTTTCCAGCGCTGGGGCGACCGCGATCGCGAAACCACGCYTGCTTTCGAAAGCGCCGGCCAGAGCCTCTTGGTCGACGACCRCAACCCTGCTGCCCACTGGGCGATGGGCCGCGCGCTATGGCTGCGCGGCGAACAGGACGGCGCGCTGCTGGAACTGGCGAGCGCCGTCGACCTCAGCCCCAATTTCGCGCTCGGCCACTATGCGCTGTCCTTCGTCCATTCCCAGTCGGGCGACCCACTGTCGGCGATCGGCTCATCCGACCATTCGCGTCACCTCAGCCCCTTCGATCCGCTGCTGTTCGGCATGATGGGCGCGCGCGCCATGGCGCATGCAAGGCTGGGCGAATTCGAAGCGGCGGCCGAATGGGCGCTGAAGGCGGCCGCAAGGCCAAACGCCCATGTCATCATCCTGGCGATCGCCGCCCATTGCCTGGCGCTGGCCGGCCGGCAGGACGAAGCGCGCACCTTCGCCGCCGCGATCCGCAACACGCTCCCGAACTATCGCGCTGACGATTTCATCGCCACGTTTCGCTTCGATAGGGACGGAGAAACCCTGTTCCGGAAGGGCGCCAAGCTGATCGGGCTGAATTGAATCCAGCCGGTTGCTAGTGGGATAGCGGCCCGCTGGCTTTCCGCCAGGCGTCGATGCCRCCCTGGATGTGGCGGGCGCTCGAAATCCCGACATCCTGCGCCGCTTGCACCGCCATCGCCGAGCGCTCGCCGAAGGCGCAGTAGAACAGGAGCTGTTTGCTGGTCGATTTCGCCAGCTCGTGCAGCATGCCGCCGGCGGCGATGTTCTCCTGCAGCCGCGCATAGGGCAGATGGATTGCGCCTGGGATGACGCCGTGGCGCTCGCGTTCGGACTGCTCGCGCAGGTCGATCAACGCCACGTCGGGCCGCCCGACCAGGGCCAGCGCCTGCTCTGCGCTCACCGCCCAGCCGCGGGCGGCGATGTCGTCCTGATGCAGTCCGACCCGCATGTTCGCCGGCACGGCCACGTCCATCATTTTCGGGTTGGACAGGTTGAGATTGTTCATGATGTTCACATACTCGTCGACCGACTTCACCTGCAGGCGCGGGTTGAAGGCCTTTTCCTCGCCGATCGTCGACACGGTCTCGCCCTTGTAGTCATGCGCCGGGAAGATCAGCGTCTCGTCGGGCAGCTTGAGCAGGCGGCCGAAGATCGATTCATACTGCTGGCGCGGATCGCCGTTCTGGAAATCGGTGCGGCCGGTGCCGCGGATGAGCAGCGTGTCGCCGGTGAAGACCCGGTCGGGCAGGACGAAGCTGTAGGAATCGTCGGTATGGCCGGGCGTGTAGACGACGTCGAGCGCCAGCCCTTCGATGCCGAGCTTGTCGCCGTCGGCAAGCCGCATCGACACCACGTCGGCCTTGGTCTGCTCGCCCATCACGGTGACGCAATGCGTCCTGTCGCGCAGCGCGCCGAGGYCGGTGATGTGGTCGGCATGAAGATGCGTGTCCACCGCCTTGACCAGCCTGAGATCGAGCTCGTTGACGAGCTGCAGATAGCGCTCGACCTTCTCCAGCACTGGATCGATGATCAGCGCCTCACCGCCCCTGCGGCTGGYGAGCAGGTAGGAGTAGGTGCCCGAAACGGAATCGAAGAGCTGACGGAAGATCATCGTCGCATACCCCGCTGYGTTTCCGCACCGCGCGGGTGCCATCCGCGCGATCGCAGCAATACCCTACCGCATTGAGGCGCGGAATCGGAATGGATTTCGAAAAAAATATGGGCCGGAAGCCTGCCATTCCCCATAGCGAGGAATCACAAGCTTCAAAGGCCGGCGCGAGGTCTTGTCGGGCAACACCCTCAGAAGCTTTTGTCCGCGAGGAAGCCTACCGCCTCAGCACGGCGCTCAGCACGTCCCTGATGCCGATCGCGCCGACGAAGCGCGAGCCCTCGTCGAACAGCGCCACCGGCGCCGTCTGCGAGCGATGCATGGCGAGCATCACCGTTTTCAGCGGCGTGCCGGGATTGGCCCAGAACACCTGCGCCCCTTCCTCCGGCTGGCGCTCGACATCGGCGCAGGACACCCATACCGCCGGCTTGCCGTCGCGTTCGGCTGCCGCAACCAGGCCATGCTCGTCGATCTTGAAGCGCGTCGTCTTGCGCCGGTCGAGCCACACCCAGCCATTGTCGCCCTGCTCCAGATCGCGGCGGTCCCGCATCACGTTCCACGCGGTCAGCACCGACAGCGGGTTCACATTGGCGATGAAGTCGCGGACATAGTCGTTGGCGGGCCGCAGAACGATGTCTTCCGGCGCGCCGGTCTGGACGATGCGGCCGCCCTCCATGATCGTGATGTGGCTGCCGATCTTCAGCGCCTCCTCGAGATCGTGGCTGACGAAGATGATGGTCTTCTTCAACTCGGCCTGCAGTTGCAGCAGTTCGTCCTGCAGCTTGGTGCGGATCAGCGGGTCGAGCGCCGAGAACGGCTCGTCCATCAGAAGGATCGGCGCCTCRGTGGCGAAAGCCCGGGCGAGGCCGACGCGCTGCTGCATACCGCCCGAAAGCTCATGGGCGTATTTCTTCGACCACTGGTCGAGATGGACGAGCTGCAGCTGCTTCTGCACCCGCGCCTTGCGCTCGGCTTCTGGCACGCCGGCAAGCTCGAGGCCAAAGCCGACATTTTCCTCGACCGTGCGCCAGGGCAGCAGGCCGAACTGCTGGAACACCATGGCCACCTGCTTCTGCCGCAGCCGCCGCAAGGTCGCCTCGTCGCAGGTGACGACATCGACGG
This sequence comes from Mesorhizobium sp. LCM 4576, assembly GCF_001854815.1. Lineage (NCBI taxonomy): Bacteria > Pseudomonadati > Pseudomonadota > Alphaproteobacteria > Hyphomicrobiales > Phyllobacteriaceae > Mesorhizobium > Mesorhizobium sp. LCM 4576. The sequence goes on along the minus strand of NZ_MDDT01000024.1, from coordinate 722,896 downwards.
TGCGGTCACCGTCCTTGACCAGCACCTGGCCGCGCGACACGACGTTGAGCCGGTTGACGGCCCGAAGCAGGGTCGACTTGCCGGAGCCGGACAGCCCCATCAGCACCGAGATCTCGCCTTCATGCACGGTGAGGCTGGCGCCAGCGCATCCCAGCACATTGCCGGTCTTTTCGAGGATTTCGGCACGCGTGGCGCCCTGGTCGATCATCGCCAGCGAACCTGCCTGATCGGCGCCGAAGACGATGTCCACGTTCTTGAAATCAACCGCGACGGTCATTTCTTGCCTCCAACGCCGATGCGGGTCATGCGGTCGAGCACGATGGCGAGCACGACGATGGCGAGGCCCGCCTCAAGCCCGAGATCGATGCGGCGCGAGCCGAGCGCGCGGTTGATTTCCGTGCCGAGGCCGCCGGCGCCGATCAGCGCGGCGAACACCACCATCGACAGCGACAGCATGATCGATTGCGTCAGGCCCGCCATGATGGTCGGCAGCGCCGAGGGCAGCTCCACCTTCCACAGAAGCTGGCGCTTGGTGGCGCCGAAGGCTTCGCCCGCCTCGATGATCGCCTTGGGCACCGAGACGACGCCGAGATGGGTGAGCCGCACGGCCGTCGGGATGACGAAGATGATGGTGACGATCAGGCCGGGCGCGTTGCCGAGCCCGAACAGGGTGAGCACCGGGATCAGGTAGACGAAGGTCGGCAGCGTCTGCATCAGGTCGAGCACCGGCAGCATGACGCGGTAGACCTTCGGCTTGTGCGCGGCCCAGATGCCGAGCGGCACGCCGATCGCCATCGCCATCGCGGCGGCGGCAACGACCAGCACCAGCGTCTGCACCGTCTGTTTCCACAGATTCTGGTTGATGATGAAGATCAGGCCGAGGAAGACGCCGATGGCGAGCGGACGCGAACGCTGCAAAAACCACGCGATGATCGCGATGACCAGCGCCAAGAGCACCGGCGGCACCATCAGCAACAGGTCCACCGCCCCGTCGAGGATGAAATTCAGCCCGTTTGAGAAGGCCCGGAAGATGGTGTCGAAATTGTCGGTCAGGAAGCTGAAGAAGGCCTTGCCCCATGGCCCGATCGGGATCTTGTAGTCGGTCAGGAATTTAGAAATCGGATCCATCTTTCCCCTCTCGGCTTCGCCGCGCTTGCCGCACGGTCATCCTCTCACGTCTCCAGGCATATGAAAAAGGGCAGCCTCTTGAAGAGGCTGCCCTTTTCCGGAAATCATGCCGGTCCCAAGCGGATCAGCCCCCGAGCGCGGTCTTGACGGCCGCAGCCGCGTCTCCGCCGTCGAAGGTGGTGACGCCGGCGATCCAGGGCGCGACCGCGTCCTGATGCTTCTTCAGCCAGTCGGTCGCCACCGTCTGCGGGTCGCCACCCTTCAGGATCGCGTCCATCATCTCGCCTTCCATGTCGAGATTGAACTTCAAATTGGCGATGAACTTGCCCGCGTTCGGGCATTCGGTGGTGTAGCCCTTGCGCACAATGGTGTAGACGGTGGCGGCGCCGAAGCCGCTGTCGCCCATGCCGTCGAGATAGGTGATCTTCATGGCGCCCATCACCGGATGCGGCGTCCAGCCGAGGAAGGCGATCCACTCATTGTTCTTCATCGACTGCTCGGCCTGTGTCAGCATGCCGGCTTCCGACGACTCGACCAGTTCGAAGCCCTCGAGATTGTCCTTCGGGTTCTTGATCATGTCGAGGATGATGCGGTTGCCGTCATTTCCGGCCTCGATGCCGTAGATCTTGYCGTTGAACTTGTCCTTGAACTTRCCGAGATCGGTCAGCGTCTTGACGCCGGCATCCGCGACATAGGTCGGCACGACGATGCCGTAACCGGCGCCCGTCAAATTGGTGCTGATCGTCTCGATCGAGCCCTCTTTGGTGTAGTCCTTGATATCGTTGGTCATCGACGGCATCCAGTTGCCGAGGAAGACGTCGAGGTCCTTGTTCTTCAGCGAGGCCATGGTCACCGGCACCGAGAGCTGGATCGTCTGCGGCTCATAGCCGAGCGCGGTGAGCAGCACCGAGGCGAGGCCCGTGGTGGCCTGGATGTCGGTCCAGCCGACGTCCGACAGGCGGACCGCCTTGCAGCTCGCCGGATCGCCGGCATAAGCGGCGGTCGTGGACAGAAGCGCCGCGAGGCCGAGGCCTGCGACGAAGGATTTCATACGCGACATGAACTTTTCTCCCATTGGAACTTCGAGGCAAAGCGAAGTCACGGTTCTTGCGCCCGCCTTGTTTCGTCAGCCAAACACCATTTTGAAGCTGTTTCAAGCGCTTCAACATCACGACGAACGGCGCGCGCTGGCCATTAAGCGACATGACAGGCTTTTGAACGACATCGGATTTTAGACGGCAGGGAGTTTTTGGTGGACGGAGCCGCGGGCCCCCTCCCCGTGCGCCGATATGTGAGCTTAGAAGGACGGCATGGCCAAGCTTTACTTCCACTACGCGACGATGAACGCCGGCAAGACGACCATGCTCTTGCAGGCGTCCTACAACTATCGCGAACGCGGCATGTCGACGATGCTGTTCGTCGCCGGCCACTATCGCAAGGGCGACCGCGGGTTGATCTCGTCGCGCATCGGCCTCGAATCCGAGGCCGAAATGTTCCGAGACGGCGACGATCTTTATGCCAGGGTCGCCGAGCATCACCAACATGCCCCGGTGCATTGCATCTTCGTCGACGAGGCGCAGTTCCTCGAGGAGGAGCAGGTCTGGCAGCTCGCCCGCATCGCCGACCGGCTGGGTATTCCGGTCATGTGCTACGGCCTGYGCACCGACTTCCAGGGCAATCTGTTCTCCGGCTCGCGGGCGCTGCTCGCCATCGCCGACGACCTGCGCGAAGTGCGCACTATCTGCCGATGCGGCCGCAAGGCGACGATGGTGGTGCGGCTCGGACCCGACGGTAAGGTGGCGAAGCAGGGGGAGCAAGTGGCGATCGGCAAGGACGTCTATGTCTCGCTCTGCCGCCGCCATTGGGAAGAGGAGATGGGCAGGGCCGAGCCCGACGACTTCATCGGTTTTGTGGGCCCTTGAGCCGGAAGCTTTTTTGACTGCCGGTCGTCGGGTAGCCGGCTGCCACCCTCTTGCAGTCGTGCGATCTATGCTGCCTTTGTTAAGGTCGGCGCTCTAATTTCCCGCCCAGCCAGAACCAGCCGGAGAATCCCGCAATGTTTCGAGCCATCGTGTCCGCCGTCGTTTTGCTGTTCGCCGGCGGCCTGGCCGCGCATGCCGGTGGCGATGCGGCGCTGGGCAAGAAGGTCTTCAACCGTTGCATCGCTTGCCATGAGGCAGCGACGGATCGCGACAAGGTCGGCCCGCATCTGCTGGGTGTCGTCGGGCGCAAGGCCGGCTCGGCGGAAAGTTTTCAGAGCCATTATTCGCAAGCCATGAAGGATGCCGGCGCAGCGGGCCTCGTCTGGGACGAAGCCAACCTCACGGAATATCTCAAGGCGCCCAGGCAGAAGGTTCCTGGCAACAGGATGGCTTTTACCGGCCTGACCAGCGATGACGACATCGCCAACGTGATTGCCTATCTAAAGGCYGACCCCAAGCCCTGATCGCTATTGCAAAGAGATAGAGCGGTTCGCCGTTTCCCGGAAACAGCGAACCGCTCTAGAGATTTGCCGGCGCTGTTTCATCGCCTTGGCCGTCCGTAAAAACAATAACTTAAGGCATATAAGCTGAAGCTGTTCGACGGCGGCGCGCATTATTGGACACCATGCGCATGCTTGCCTTGTCTTTCAAGGGTCTAACCAATTCTTTTGTTTTGGCGCCTCTGTTTGTCTTCCTTCTTTCAATCCCTTGAAGCCCCACATATATTCGCCGCCACGACACGGAAAYGGATGCCGAAGCGGGAGGCCCCAATGGCGACATTGCAGAATTTCGATGCCGAAATTGCCAAGACCAAGCAGGTCGTGCAGGACATGCGCACCAAGATCGAGCAGTCCGGCACGGTGCTCGACACGCTCGCCCAGGCCGACAAGAAGATCGGCGACGCCAATTTCGACATCGAGAACGCCCGCATCGAGGATGTGCTCAAGCAGCAGAAGGTCATGGAAGGCAACATCGCCGACCTGATCATCGGGCTCGAGGATGCCACCAATGTCTTCGGCGCCGAATTCGAAAGCATGAAGAACTACACCGGCTGGGAAAACTTCGTCGGCGTCTTTTCGGCGCAGCGCAAGCAGCGCATGCGCACCGACCGCGTCCGCAACATGTCGCTGGCCGGCAATCTGCAGGAGCTTTTGGYGAAGTCGGACACCATCGTCGGCATCCTGAAGGCGCAGAAGCAGGTCCTCGACCAGCGCTACAAGACTTCCGAGACCAGCCTGTCGCAGGTGATCGAGCGCCGCAAGACGACCATGTCCAACCTCGAGGCGGTGCAAAAGCGCATCGAGGAATTGAACCCTCTGCTGCTCGACATCGAAAACAAGATCGCCTCCTCCACGACCCAGAAGGAGCGCACCGAGCTTGAGGGCGAGCGCTCGAAAATGGCGACCGAATACAACGAAAAACAGGCCAAGGAGCAGGAGCTGCTGGCCGAGAGCCAGACGCTGGAGCGCTACACGTCGATGTTCCAGACTTTCGTCGATTCGCTCAACAACCAGATCGCCGCGCAGTCGACGCTGATCAACAAGCTGACCATCGACACCGAGCAGCGCATCGTGCTGTACAAGGCGCTGGAAGATTCGCTGAAGACCGCCGCCCAGCAGGACGTCGCCCACAAGATCAACACGCTGGGCAGCCAGGTCGACAACACGGCCGAGGAGACGATGGCCGRCATCGGCGCCGCCTCGCAGAAGCACATCGGCGACCTTTTGGAGATGCAYGAGAAGAACATGGTGGCTTCAGCCGACATCCAGCGCCGCAAGAAGCTTGCCGACGATGCCTTCGCCCGCCGCTTCGACGATGTGATGAAGAAGCACAACGCCGCCAATTATGTGCAGTCCTAAGCAGGTTCCGCAAAAGTGTCCCACGGTTTTGCGGTCAGAACCTGCGAAAACCAAAGGAATCCAGGCAGATATTCGTGGGGCATCTCACGATTATCTGTCTGGGCGGCGCCGCTGATTTCATTGCAACGGCAGTTCCCATGACACCTGAGAACGACGCGGCGGCTCGCTATTTCTCCGCCATCACGGCGGCGCTGAGCGGGCTGGAAGTGTTCATGCGCGACGATCGCTCGCCGCTTTACCGGCACGGCATCGTCGCCAGGATCGTCGCGGAATATATCGCGCGGCTGGACAAGTCCTTTGCCTGCTGGCGCAACCGGCTCGGCTTCATGGACACGTTCCGCATCTCGCGCGCCGACAGCGGCTATCCCGTTTTCCAGAACCTGCTCGAATTGGAAAACGACCGCCAGCAGGCCGACGCCCGCCTGGCCAACATCCCGCAGGCCGGCGAGCTGCGCGAGGAGATGGCCGACTTCATCCTGYGCCACAAGGAATTTCCGGAAGCGCTGCAGAAGTCGATGGCCGAGCGGCTCTATCTGGAGGACGTCAAGAGCGAGGCGACCTTCGGCCCGTTCACCCTGGCGCAGACGGCCAAGGTCTCGGTCAACCCGAAGACCATGCGGCCCTATTATCTGGTCCATTGGGCGACGTTCGACGGCAGCGCCAACCTGCCGCTGGTCTATATGGTGACGGTGGAGGACTCCTCCGAAAGCATGGTGCGCCAGCTGGTCGACGTGAATGGCAAGCTGAACGAGAAGGTCGATATCCCGCTACCCGTCGACGGCCTGCTCAATCCCGAGCTTGCGCACCGCTTCGACGACTTCACCGAGAAGAATTCGGCCTACACGCTCTCGCCAGYGACGATCGCCGTCAATCTGGACAAGGATTTCGAGCCACTGCACCCCAAGCAATTGCGGCGCGTCGTRCTTGGGCCCTTCTACTCGGCCGGCATCACCGACAACAATTCGACCGTGGCCGAGGTGCTCTCCAAGGTGCGCAAGCCCGAGAATGCCTGGCTGCTCACCTGGACCATCCAGGAGGTCTTTTCCAAGAGCGAGAAGCCGGGCCGCAAGGGTCTTTTCTCCAGCGAGAAGACCACGCAGGAGTTCTTCATCAACACCGACGACCTCGAAGCGGCGCGCCAGGGCGTGTCGAGCTACGAGAACCACGCGCTGATCCCGCACGAGGCCTACCAGGCGCTTTATGCCGCCGGCGAAGCGCAGAAGATCTTTTCCGGCTACAAGGTCCACATCCTGTCCAACGGACAGGTGATCAGCGATGTGTGACCGTCAAACCGCGGAGCATCCTTCATGGACACCGGCCTGACAACGATCTCGGAAGCAGCTATCGAGAAGCACCGCGCGACCGCGCAGAGCTTCATCACCCGCATCGTCGTGCTTGAGGACCCTTCGCGCGAATCCGGCACCGCGCTTGCCGGCACCAACCGCCGCTTCGTCTCGACGGTGTCGGTCGGCTCGGTGCGGCGCACGCGCGAGGTCGAGCTCACGAAAACGGTGGCCGCCATCCACCCTGACGACCAGCTGATGAGCATCCCGCAGCACACGCTGCTTTACCGCGCCCGGCGCGGCCTGGCGATCGCGCTGGCTATTTCGGATGTCTTCGCCGAAGGCTCCGACCTCGAAAGCCTGCAGGCGAAGAACGCGCGGGCGCCGCTGGAAGGTGACGAGGCAGCCACCTTCAAGAGGCTTCTGTCGGCTTCGGCTTACGTCTCGGCCTTCAGCTTCGCCTCCTACCTGCTCCAGTTGATCGACAGCGACGGCGAGGCGCCGAACGATATCCCCGAGCCCGACTTCCTTTTCGACACGCCGCAGGACGCGGTGAAGTCGATCGTCGCCGGCCTCGACAAGGCGATCGCCGGTTCGAAGGATGACGCCGATCTGACGACGCGGACGCGGGCTTTTGCCCGCGTCGCCATCGACGGGCTTTTGGCGCGAAAAGGCCGTTTCGACGGCATCGGTCCGTTCGAGAACGCGCATATCCGCATCGACATCGATGACTTCACCCTCGACGGTTTCGACGTCGCGCCGGGCAAGCGTTCCAAGCCGCTGGTGATGACCTTCAAGAAGCCGGAGGAGGTCGTCGGCAACCACATCGCCAAGTATCAATCGGTCAAATTGGCCAAGATGCTGATGGCCTATGATTTCGAGCGCGAGCTGAACCCCTTCGTCGAGCTTGGCGGCTTCCTGTTCACCTTCATCGGCGACGGCGCGCCGGGCACCGGCAAGACGACGCTGATCCAGATGATCGCCGGCCTCGTCAACGGCTACTGCCAGGTCGCCGGCTATCCCTTCGCTTATGAGAATTTCGGCGTCGACCAGATCTCGTCCTATCAGGGCAAGTCGGGCCAGAACTGCCGCCAGTTCATCAACAACGTGCTCAATCCGCGCGTCATCGGCTTCGGCACCATCGACGACATCGACCAGGTGGCGGCGCGCCGTTCCGACGATCGCGCTTCCGCCGGCCAGCAGGAGATCACCGGCGTCTTGATGGACGCCTTCGCCGGCGCCTCGACGGTGGTGCGCGGCAATTGCTCCTTCGGCATGTTTTCCAACTACCCGGAAAATGTCGACGACGCGCTGCGCCAGCGCGCCGGCGCCCGCTGGCTGGTCGACGGCCCGCAGACCCGCGACGACTACATCGACATCTTCGTGCTGCTCGCCGGCAAGAACCACAAGATCCCGCTCGGGGACCACGAGCTCTATGCCGCGCAGGAGATTCAGCGCGCCGTGGCCGAAGCCTATGAGGAACATGAAAAGCCGCAGGAAGACGGGCTGATGAAGGTCTATGAGCGCTACATGAAGGAGAATGGCGCGCCCAAGACCATGGCCGATGTCGGCACCTACCTGCACCTGATCAAGGACGCCGAGCCGCGCTTCACCGGCCGCGCCATCAAGAACGTCACCGACGCGATAAAAATGCGCGCCATGGACATCGAGCTGCCGGACGATTGGTTCGAGAAGCCGGAAGCCTTCATGCATAAGAGCTACGACGACAAGAAGGCGATGATCGAGGAACTGCGCGGGCCGTTCTCGATGGACATGGTCATGCAGGAGATCAACCGCTACGCCGATTCCGAGTTCCGCTATTCCGACAAGTCGGATGACGCGGCGGTGGAGAAGCTCCTGCGCGACGCAAGGCTGCGCGAGCGAGCAGCGCGCGAGATGGAGGAATTGAAGAAGAAGGGGGCGTGGTGATCTTTTCCTTCTCCCCGTTCACGGGGAGAAGGTGCCCGAAGGGCGGATGAGGGGCAGCGCCGTGCGTGGCAGAAATGAGCCAAAGGTTACGAGAGCCCGCGAGCTGCGGCAGGTCGAAAACGATGCGGAGGAACGGCTGTGGCATGAACTGCGGGGGCGGCGATTGAACGGCCACAAGTTTGTTCGCCAACTGCCGATCGGCCCCTATTTCGCGGACTTCGCTTGCCGCGGAGCCAATCTGGTTGTCGAGGTTGACGGCAGCCAACATGCCGGTCGATCCAGGGATCGATACAGAGATGAGACGATGAATGGAAATGGTTGGTCGGTACTGAGAGTTTGGCATGCGGATGTTTTGACCAGCCGCGCGAGTGTGTTGGAGACGATTGTTGCGGCGCTGGATGGTCGGTTGGATCGAAAGATGATTGGTATCGACGTGAGATTTTTGCCGGCCGCAAGATCGGAGCAAGAACGATGAGCGCCGGCGCCGCCCCTCATCCGCCCTTCGGGCACCTTCTCCCCGTGAACGGGGAGAAGGCATGACCCGCCCCGCCAAAAAGCCCGACCTCCTGCGCGACAACGAGCTAATCTACGGCCGCTTGCTCGCCATCGACGAGCCGCATCTCATCCAGCGCTACAACAAGGCGCTTGCTGCGTTCGGGCTCGAGCCGACCAAGCTTAAGAGCTTCCAGATCGACCGCACCGGCTTCTCGCCCGAGATCGCTGAGGAGTGCGGCGACTACAACTATCTCGATCCCAACGAGGTCAACCGCCGCTTCATCATCCTGACGCCGTCGCAGATCGACCTGCCGGTGGTGCACACCGCCTTCTCCAACACCTCGCAGCTGATGTTCGAATTCATGTCGAAGAACCAGCGCGCCATCGACGCGCTGACCATCAAGGACGTGATCTACGGCGAGATCGAGGACTCGGTCCCCAAGGTCAACGACATCGAGGACCTGCTGTCGATCAACCAGGTCGAGTTCAAGGTGCTGTCGGCCGAGGACGTGCTGGGCAAGGCGGCCGAGCTCGGCAAGCTGGTCGACCGGCTGAAGCAGGAGCCCGACGCCTGGCGCGACAACGCCATGCTCCAGCGCATGGTCGATCTTGCCAAGGTCTGCGGCGACATCCGCGAGAACGCGCTGGTGCCCGACCAGGTGATCTTCCGCCACAACGCCTATTGGACCAGCCATTTCGGCGGCCTCTATGTCTTCGTCGACCCCGATATGACGACGGTCATCAGCGACCCTGCCGCTCCCGGCTTCCGCCGCTCGCGGCCCTGGCAGGTGAGCTATCTGTCGATCAACGACGCCGACAAGGTGTTCCGCTTCCTGGCCGCCACCGGCCGCCTCGACCTGCCACGCGCCTCCTGGATCGAGGCTTCCGGCTATCTCGAGCACCGCGCCGAGATGATCGTGCGCGCGCTGATACGCGACGCCGAGCCCAACCGCAACCTGACCGACGTCGACAAGGTCTGGCTGCAGACCTGGATCCATGGCCATGCCGACCTGATCGCCAGCGACGGCAATTTTCCCTTCCTCAACGCCGCCAAGCGCGAGATCGCCCAATTCGGYCACCTCAAGATCGAGGACGTGCCGCCGCGCCAGCGCTTCCTGGTCGTGCGCGCCAAGCCCGAACACCCCGACGCCTGGYTGACCAACCAGCTGATCTCGGATTTCGTGCCGCAGGACTTCGTTTCGCGCTACGTCTTCAACAAGCCCGGCTTCTACAAGGACTATGACGGCTTCAGCGACGCGTGGCGGACGCATGTTGTGGRCGTTCTGAAAACCACATATTTGAAGGACAAGGCGGCGTTCCGCGCGCGGCTTTATGGCCTGACTGACTAGAACGAAATTAACCGTCATTTCGTTCTGACTTTTGTTTTGGCGCATGATGTTACCCAAAAAGTCTGCAACTTTTTGGCATCATGCTAAGGGGGTGCCACAGCCATGCTCGACCCGATCGTGAACTTCTTCACCCGGATCTTCCAATGGATCGGCCGTGGCATCGGCTTCGTCATCGGCGTCATCCTATGGCCGTTCATGTGGGTCGGCCGCTGGTACGGGCAGCGCGGCTGGATCCTCAAGGCGGTGGTCGGCCTTGCCATCCTGGTGCTGATCGGCCTCTACGCCAATTTCTTCTACGCCACGCAGTGGTGGAACAATTTCAACCCGAGCTATCCCGACACCTACACGTTCGAGAAGCGCGACGTTTCCGCCGGCGAGCAGGTTTCGGCCGGCAGCGGCACCGACACGGCCAAGACCTGCGGCAACTCGGCCATCGCCCAGGTCGCCGCCGATCTGACGGATTTCAACGTCAACCAGAATGCCTGGATCTCGTCGATGATCCTCTACAAGCTCGGCCTGTTCGGCATCAACTGGGACAACACGCCCTGGATGGACAACAAGGCTTCCTTCCAGCGCGGCATCAACCAGGCGGTGCGGCGCACCGCGACGGAGCTTGCCGACAATCTCGGGCGCGTGCGTAYGACCTCGCAGATCGACGCCGACTTGCAGGATGCGCGCGGCAATCTGCAGTTCGACGAATACACCTGGWATTTCGGCCTGAGTCCGTTCGGCCCGAAGACGCCGACGCCGAGCTATTACCGCGACGCGGTGCGCAAGCTGCGTTCCTTCAACGCTCGGCTTGCCTCCTGCCAGGCGACCTTCGACGCCCGCGCCGACAACCTCAAGCAATATATCGACCGTATCGCTTCCGACATCGGCTCGACCTCGGCCATCCTCAAGGAACGCGCCGAGAACCATAATGACGGCTGGTTCGACTTCCGCGCCGACGACCGCTTCTGGTTCGCCTACGGCCAGCTCTACGCCTATTACGGCCTGATGAAGGGCGCCCAGGCCGACTTCGAGGGTGTGATCAAGGAAAAGCACCTGCAGAACCTGTGGGATACGATGGATCAGCAATTCGTGTCGGCGCTGCGCATCCAGYCTTTCATCATCGCCAATGGCCGCGAGGATGGCTGGCTCCTGCCGACGCATCTGACGACGATGGGCTTCTATATCCTGCGCGTTCGCTCCAACATGGTCGAAATCAGCAACGTGCTGACGCAATAGCGCCGTCTCGAGGCGACAGGGCGATGGCGGATTTGCGTCGTCGCCCCTGTCGCTTTTCGCGCATTAGGCGGCTGTTTTGAGACGGCGGAGCGGCATCCGCTCTGGCTTCTATACGGCGCAACGACCAGGCCCGAGATGACTGCTTTGAAGAGGCCCGGCGACAGGAACGCTCTTTCTTAACAGGAAACATAGTTGCATGGAAGTTGACGCCGTGRCAGCGACAGGGTTACATGCCCTTGCGTCCGGGCGGCGTTTCGACCATGCACGAATGATCGACCCCCTCCCCTCCACCGCTCACTCCAGAGGAAAGCCGTCATGGCCGAAGTGAAGTCCGACATCGAGATCGCCCGCGCAGCCAAGAAGAAACCGATCCAGGAGATCGGCGCCAAGATCGRCATCCCGAACGAGCATCTCTTACCCTATGGCCACGACAAGGCGAAGGTCTCGGCCGATTTCATCAAGTCGGTGAAGGGCAACAAGGACGGCAAGCTGATCCTGGTCACCGCCATCAACCCGACGCCGGCCGGCGAAGGCAAGACGACCACCACGGTCGGTCTCGGCGACGGCCTCAACCGCATCGGCAAGAGGGCGATCATCTGCATCCGCGAAGCCTCGCTCGGCCCGAACTTCGGCATGAAGGGCGGCGCCGCCGGCGGCGGCCTGGCCCAGGTCGTGCCGATGGACGACATGAACCTCCACTTCACCGGCGACTTCCACGCCATCACCACCGCCCATAACCTGCTTTCGGCACTGATCGATAACCACATCTACTGGGGCAACGAGCTCGGCATTGATACCCGCCGCGTCGCCTGGCGCCGCGTCATGGACATGAACGACCGGGCGCTGCGTGAGATCATCTGCTCGCTGGGCGGCGTCGCCAACGGCTTCCCGCGCGAGGCCGGCTTCGACATCACCGTCGCTTCCGAAGTGATGGCGATCCTGTGCCTTGCTACCGACCTCAAGGATCTCGAGAAGCGCCTCGGCGACATCATCGTCGCCTACCGCCGCGACAAGTCGCCGGTCTATGCCCGTGATCTCAAGGCCGACGGCGCCATGGCGGTGCTTTTGAAGGACGCCATCCAGCCCAACCTGGTGCAGACGCTGGAGAACAACCCGGCCTTCGTGCATGGCGGCCCGTTCGCCAACATCGCGCATGGCTGCAACTCGGTCGTCGCCACCACGACCGCGCTGAAGCTCGCCGACTATGTCGTCACCGAAGCCGGCTTCGGCGCCGACCTCGGTGCCGAAAAATTCTTCGACATCAAGTGCCGCAAGGCAGGGCTGAAGCCGGCTGCCGCCGTCATCGTCGCCACGGTGCGCGCCATGAAGATGAATGGCGGCGTCAAGAAGGAAGACCTCGGCAAGGAAAACATCGAGGCGGTCAGGAAGGGCTGCGCCAATCTCGGCCGCCATATCGAGAACATCCGCCAGTTCGGCGTGCCGGCGGTGGTTGCCATCAACCACTTCTATTCCGACACCGAGGCCGAAATCCAGGCGATGAAAGACTATGTCGCCTCGATGGGTGAGGAGGCGATCCTGTGCAAGCACTGGGCGCAGGGCTCGGCCGGCATCGAGGATCTCGCCAACAAGGTGGTGGCGCTCGCCGAATCCGGCGCTTCGCAGTTCGCACCGCTCTATCCGGATGAGATGCCGCTGTTCGAGAAGGTCAACACCATCGTCCAGCGCATCTACCGCGGCTCCGAGGCCATCGCCGACAAGTCGGTGCGCGACCAGCTCAAGACCTGGGAGGAAGCCGGCTACGGCAAGCTGCCGGTCTGCATGGCCAAGACCCAGTACTCGTTTTCGACCGACCCGAACCTGCGCGGCGCGCCGACCGGCCATACGGTGCCGATCCGCGAGGTCCGGCTCTCGGCCGGCGCCGGCTTCGTCGTCATCATCTGYGGCGAGATCATGACCATGCCGGGGCTGCCCAAGYCCCCGTCTTCGGAAAAGATCTTCCTCAACGAGCAGGGTCAGATCGAAGGCCTGTTCTAAGGCTTGTGGGGATTCACGTTGAAGCTTGAATGTGATTCAAGCTTTGGATGGAACGATTCGTGTTGACGGACGCCCAATGGGCGAAGATGGAACCGCATTGCTTGGGCAAATCGAGCGACCCCGGGCGCAGCGGCAGTGACAACCGGCTGTTCATAGAGGCTGTTCTGTGGATCGCGCGCACGGGCAGTCCGTGGCGCGATCTGCCGGCGACGTTCGGGAACTGGAGCACGGCATTCCGCCGCTTCAGCGACTGGCGCAAGGCCGATGTGTTCGTGAAACTATTCGAGGCCTGCAGCGACGAACCGGACATGGAATACGCCATGGTCGACGCCACCATCGTCAAGGTCCATCGTCACGGCCAGGGCGCAAAAGGGGGACTCAGAGTCAGGCCATAGGCCGCTCCAAGGGCGGCATGACGACCAAGATCCTGGCGCTCACCGATGCGCTGGGCAATCTCGTACGGTTCGAGTTGTTGCCTGGCCAACGCTTCGACACGGTCGGCGCCGAGCCGTTACTCAAAGGCATCGAGTTCGGCGGACTGATCGCCGACAAGGCCTTCGACAGTGATCGTATCGTCGCCGATCTCAACGAACGCGGCGCAAAGGTCGTCATCTCCCAGCATCCACGCAGGGCACGCCCCCTGCCGTTCGATCGCGAACTCTACAAGTGGCGGCATCTCATCGAGAACTTCTTCTGCAAGCTCAAGGAGTTCAAGCGCATCGCTATGCGAGCCGACAAGACGGATCAAAGCTTCGCAGCAATGATCCATCTCGCCGCAGCCGTCATCAATTCACGATGAATCCCCACAAGCCTTAAAGCAATTCCAGGAAAAGTGCGCAGCGGTTTTCCGTCCGGAATTGCGTAAGAACTAAGAGATTGAGCGGTTCGCCGTTTCCGTGAGACGGTGAACCGCTCTAAGCACCCTCAGGCTGGAAACGATCAAGGGCGCCGCCTCATCGCGGCGCCCTTTTTGCGTCGCCGGCTTTCATGCCACCGTGGGCGAGCCGAACTTCCTGATGCCGGCGACCGACATCGAGACGAACTGGTCGAGGATGGCGAAGAAGATATCCAGGCTGAAGCCGAACAGGAAAGCGAAGGTGAACAGGCTGAAGCCTATGCCGGTCACCTCGCCGCCGAGCTTGGTGCCGGGCGCCATGAACCAGGCGAGGATCATGCCGGCAAGCCCGCCGAGCGCGATCCGGTGGATGAGGCGCGACAGCGGCGGATTGGGCAGAAGCGGGTTCAGGATCATGCGCATGTGGAACATGATGCCGCCAAGCGCGCCGTAGAGCGCGGRCAGGATCCACAGCGCATAGGGACTGAGGACCTCGCTCAGCGTCTTGGCCTGCAATGTCAGCGTCGAGATCGAATTCGGCGTGATGGTGATGACGCCTTCGCATTGCAGGTCGCGTGTCGCCTCGTCGAAATCCGCGTTCACGTCTTCCAACTGGCCGGCCGTGGCGGCGGCGCTCACGGCTTGCACGCCGCCTTGAATATTGCCGTTGTTCCTGCAATCGAAATCCGACTGCTTAAGCGGCTGGCTGTTTTCGGCCCCGCCTTGCTGTTGCGCCAGCGCGACCTGCTGACCACAGAACTGGTCTATGGCCATCTGCCTGGGGTTCGAGAAATCAAGCGGCGCGCCCGCTTTGGCCGAAGAAGCCGAAAGCTTGCAATAGGCCCATTGCATGCCCCAGAGCGGAAACGGCRCCTCCTGCGTCATGAAGCCCTGCGCCCGCACCAGCAACGAGGAAAAACGCTGGTCGAGCGAATGCAGGCTGTCGAYGGAATTGTAATAGGCGTCTTTCAGTAGCGTCAGGTCGGTCGTCGACGCCTGCTGGGCGGTGGCCGAGCTCAGTTGTTTCTTGGTCGCCCAGACCTGCCTGATCGACTGCCCGAACCGGGCGCTGAAATCGTTGTTGTCGATCTCCTGCAGCTCCGCGTTGATCGAGACGCCCCTGTTGTAGACATAGGTCAGCTTGCCGATGAYGATCATCATCGTCACCGACAGGGCGATGAGGAAATAGGTCGCGAGCGCGGTCCGGCGCGACATGTCGCCCGGCGACCAGCCGGTGCGCAGCGCAGCCAGTGTGGAAAATGGCACGGTGTTGGAACAGWCGTTGAGCACCGTCTGAAGTTTGACGACCTCGGGCTGGCTTGCCGTCGCATCATTGAGCTTTTCCGCATCGCCGATCGCGGCGAACAGCGCGCTATCCTTGAACACGCCGTAGCGGCCATAGCCGGCAACCAGCTTGGCGTCGGCAAGCAACCCGGAAACAAGAGGATCGTGGGATGTCGTCATCGCGCCCCCCCGACGACTAGCCCAGGTAACCCGGCACGAAACCATATTGCGACGGGCACCCGCAGGGATAGCCCGCTGGCCCGGGCGGCTGCGCCCAGCACCAGAAGAATTGGGTGAAGCAGATCGTGCCCGGCGCATGCGGCGGAACTTGCGCGAAGGCGGGCCAAGGCAGCAGCGCCGCGCCGATGGCGAGGATCAGGACGACCACGGTTCGTGCAACGCGCGCTTCCAATCCAGCCCCCAAAAGCCAACCGCGCTTACTCGCATGCGCGGCGACTTTGCGAAAATACCGGAGCGGCTTCCGTGAAATGGCTCACGCTCTGCCTGGAAATCGTTCGCCAAGGCAAAAGCGCCGCGATCCTGGCGGCGCCTCGCCATTCCAAATCGGTTCGAACTAGGCAGCGTTCCGCTGCAAGGCCCGCTGGTTGGACGCGTAGATCGTGTCGCGCTCGGGCAGCCTCCCGGTCTTTAGGCAATCGATCCACTCGGCGGTCTTCAGCACCGCGGCGAAGCGCGACTGCAGAACCACGCTCACCACCCGGTGTATGTCCTCGGCCGACGAATAGCCGGCGCTGTTGGCATAGGGCACCGATCCGCTGGCATCCGAGAGGAATTCGACGGCAAAGCCCATATGCACCGCGTGGATGATGGTCGACAGGTCGCAATTGTGGGTCATGTAGCCGACGACCGCGATCGTATCGATGGCGTTGGCGCGCAGCCAAGCCTCGAGGTCCGTGCCGGTGAACGCCGAAGGCAGGGTCTTTTCGACATAGTGGTCGCGGCCGCGCCGGGCGATCTCGGCATGCAGCTCGCCGCCATGGCTGCCCTTGGCGAAGATCGGCGAGGTCTCGGGCGCCATCTGCTTGACGATGACGATCTTGATGCCGGCCGCCGCGGCCGCGTCCATGGCGCGCGCGACATTGGCGACGGTCTCGGCGAAAGGCGGATGCTGGATAGCGAGATTGCCGCCATCATAGTCGTTCTGGACATCGACGACGACAAGCGCGCGGCGCGGCTGGGTGGCTGGTGCTGACATGGCGGTTTTCCTTTCGATCGGGTTGATGGTGCAAAGCTAAGGGAGTGTTCCGGATCGAGAAAGTGTCCCGATTGACATCATTCGAAAGAATTGGGACATTTGACTTTCAACGGAACGATGYCTGCCATGAAGAACCCGATCATCGCCGCTGTCGCTTTCGACGGCATCAGCCCGTTCCATCTTTCCGTGCCGTGCCTGGTGTTCGGCGCCGATCGAACCAGGCTTGGGCTGCCGCGCTTCGACTTCCGCGTCTGCGCGATGGAGGACGGACCCATCCATACCGATGCGGGGCTGAGCATCGTCGTGCCGCACGATCTTTCGGCGCTCGACGAGGCCGATATCGTCATCATCCCGAGCTGGAAGGATCTCGAGGATCCCCTGGCCGCGCCGTTCAAGGGGGCGCTGCGACGCGCGCATCGGCGCGGCGCGCTGATCGTTGGCTTGTGCCTCGGCACCTTCGCCCTCGCCGGCGCCGGATTGCTTGCCGGGCGCAAGGCGACCACCCACTGGGCCTATACGGACCAGTTGCAGAGGCTTCATCCCGACATCGCGATCGACGCCGACGTGCTCTATGTCGACGAGGGCGACATCATCACCTCCGCCGGCGTCGCCGCCGGGCTCGACTGCTGCCTGCATATCGTGCGTGCGCGCTATGGCGCGGAGGCGGCGCTGCGGCTTGCCCGCCATGTCGTGCTCTCGCCGCACCGGCAGGGCGGGCAGGCGCAGTTCATCGAGCGCCCGCTTGCGCCGACGCCGAACGCCGACCGGTTCGCCAAGGCTCTCGATGATGTGCGGGCATCGYTCGGCCAAGCCCACAGCCTGGACAGTGTCGCCGAAGCAGCAGGMCTTACCCGCCGCACCTTCACGCGCCGCTTCCAGAAAACCACCGGCACCAGTTTCGGCAACTGGCTTGCCGACCAACGTCTCGCGTTGGCGCAAAGGCTGCTGGAGCAGACGGACAAATCGATGGACATGGTGGCCTTCGAAGCCGGCTTCGGCAGCGCCACCTCGCTGCGCCAGCATTTCGCCGCGCGGCTCAGGACCTCGCCGAGGCAATACCGGCGCGAGTTTTCGAGAAGCACCCAGGCGCCAGGCGGGCTCAGCCTTTTGTAACGGCCCGAGCCGGGTTGCCGACAACGGTGGCGCTGGCCGGCACGTCGCGAGTCACCACCGCGCCCGCGCCGACGATGGCGCCCTCGCCAATGCTGACGCCGGCGAGGATCACCGCGCTGCCGCCGATCCAGGCATTGTCGCCGATTGTTACGGCTTTTGCGATCTCCAGCCCGGCCAGCCGTCCAGTGGCTTYGCGATGATGCTCGGCGCAGTAGATCTGCACATTGGGCCCGAGCAGCGTCCCCTTGCCGATGCGCACCGGCGCGGTGTCGAGGATGGTGCAGCCGGCATTGAGGAAGACGCCCTCGCCGAGGAACAGGTTGAAGCCGTAGGCGCAATGGAACGGCGCCTCGATGCGCGCCCCTTCGCCCGCGCCGCCGAGCAGCGCCCGCAAGGCCGGGGCGATATTGCCGCGCTGCCTGGGCGGCAGACCATTGTGCTCGAACACCGCATCGCGGGCGGCGACGCGCAAGTCCTCCAGCTCATCGTCGATGCAGGTGTACCATTCGCCAGCCGCCATCTTCATGCGCTCGCTTGTCGCCATGCGACACCTCCGGATTTCGTCTGCTGCCAAAGCACCGTCGCCAGAGCATAATCGATTGTCAGACAAAAGCCCCGTGGCCAAACGCCTGGCTTGTGCTAGCCTGCCGTTGCGAGACCATGCGACGGGCTCAGTTTGAGGGGGGCGATCATGCTTTACATTCTTGCACTGCTGATAGGCATCATTGCCGGCCTGCGCGCCATGACCGCGCCCGCCGCCGTCGCCTGGGGTTCGTATCTCGGCTGGCTGCCGGTCGCCGGCACCTGGGCGAGCTTCATGGGGCATTGGATCGCGGTCGGCATCTTCACCATCCTGGCCATAGTCGAGCTCATCACAGATCAACTGCCGTCGACGCCGAGCCGCAAGGTGCCGCCGCAATTCGGCGCGCGTGTCGTCGTCGGCGCCTTCTGCGGCGCGGTCATCGGCGCCACGGCCGGCGCCACCATCGGTGGCCTGGTCGCCGGCGCGATCGGCGCGGTGATCGGCACGCTGGGCGGCGCGGAAGCGCGTGCGCGACTGGCCGCGGCTTTCGGCAAGGATCCGCCCGCCGCCTTCATCGAGGATGCGGTGGCCATCATTGGCGGCCTGCTCATCGTCGCGGCGGTCGCATGAGCGCAAGGAGCTTCGACGCCATCGTCATCGGCGCCGGTCAGGCCGGGCCGCCGCTGGTCGGCAGGCTCGAGGCCGCCGGCATGAAGGTCGCGCTGGTCGAACGCAAGTTCATCGGCGGCACCTGCGTCAACACCGGCTGCATGCCGACCAAGACGATGGTGGCGAGCGCCTATGCCGCGCATCTCGCCCGCCGCGCTGCCGACTATGGCGTCGCGCTCTCAGGCCCCGTCGGCGTCGATTACAAGCGCATCAAGGCGCGCAAGGACAAGGTCACCAACGACGCCCGCGGCAACCTCGAAAAATGGATCGGCGGCATGAAGGGCTGCACGCTCTATCGTGGCCACGCGCGCTTTGAATCCGCCAATACGGTGCGCGTCGGCGACGAGCTGCTGACGGCGCCGAAGATCTTCCTCAACACCGGCGGCCGCGCCTCGGTGCCCGACCTGCCCGGCATCCACGACGTGCCTTATCTCACCAATTCCTCGATGATGGATCTCGATGTGCTGCCCAGCCGCCTGATCGTCGTCGGGGGCAGCTACATCTCGCTCGAATTCGCGCAGATGTTCCGCCGCTTCGGCTCCGAGGTCACGGTGATCGAGAAGGCGCCGCGGCTGACCGGCCGCGAGGACGAGGACACCTCCGCCGCCATCCAGTCCATCCTCGAGAACGAAGGCATCGCCGTTCATGTCGGCGCCGGCAACATCAGCTTCGCCAGACAAGGCGCCAACATCGCTGTGACATTCGACGCCGGCACGCCGCCAGCGGTCGGCTCGCATGTGCTGCTGGCGCTCGGCCGTGTTCCAAACACCGATGATCTCGGCCTCGACAAGGCCGGCGTCGCCGTCGACCAGCGCGGCTACATCACCGTCGACGACCAGTTGCGCACCAACGTGCCCGGCATCTGGGCGATGGGCGACTGCAACGGCAGGGGCGCCTTCACCCATACCTCCTACAACGACTTCGAGATCGTCGCCGCCAACCTGCTCGACAACGATCCGCGCAAGGTCAGCGACCRTATCGAAGCCTATGCGCTCTATATCGACCCGCCGCTCGGACGCTGCGGCATGACGGAAGCCGCCGTGAAGAAATCCGGCCGCCGCGCGCTCGTCGGTCAGCGGCCGATGACCCGTGTCGGCCGCGCGGTCGAAAAAGGTGAGACGCAGGGCTTCATGAAGATCCTCGCCGATGCCGACACCGGCGAAATCCTCGGCTGCTCGGTGCTCGGCCCGGGCGGGGACGAGGCGATCCACTGCGTGCTCGACCTCATGTACGCCAAGGCGCCGATCTCGACACTCGCGCGGGCGATGCACATCCACCCCAATGTCTCGGAGTTGCTCCCCACGATCGCCCAGGAGCTTAAGCCGCTGGTCTAAGCCTGGCAGCGGCGTTCTCCCGTTTCTGCATTGCTGCATTGCAACAATGGCGCTTGCGCGCCAGGCGCATGCAACGCCAGTCTAATTTGAACCGATTCAGTCCGGATATCCCATGCCGCTGCCGATCCTAGCGCTCGCCATTGCATCCTTCTGCATCGGCACCACGGAATTCGTCATCATGGGGCTGCTGCCGGAGGTCGCGGCCGATCTCGGTGTCTCGATCCCTTCGGCTGGCCTTCTKGTCACCGGCTATGCTCTGGGCGTCGTCTTCGGCGCGCCGATCGTCGCCATGGTGACCGCCCGCCTGCCGCRCAAGCCGGTGCTCATCGGTCTCGCCGCCCTCTTTGTCATCGGCAACCTCTTCTGCGCCATCGCGCCGAACTACTGGCTCTTGATGGCGGCGCGGGTCTTCACCGCTTTCGGCCACGGTGCCTTCTTCGGCATCGGCTCCGTCGTCGCCGCGAGCCTCGTGCCGCGCAACAAGCGGGCGAGCGCGATCGCGCTGATGTTCGCCGGCCTGACGCTCTCCAACATCCTCGGCGTTCCCGCCGGCACGGCGTTGGGCGAAGCCTTCGGCTGGCGCGCCACTTTCCTCGCCGTCGTCGGCATCGGCCTCATCTCGGTCGCGGCCATCGCCTGGCTGGTGCCTTCGGACGTCGCGGAGCCMAGCGGTGGCGGCCTGGTGGGCGAGCTGCGCGTGCTCGGCAAGCTGCAGGTCTGGCTGGCGATGCTGATCGCCTCGCTCGCCTCCGCCAGCCTGTTCGCCGTCTTCACCTACATCAAGCCTTACCTCACCGACGTCTCCGGCCTGTCGACGGCAACCGTCACCTGGGTTCTGCTGCTCTTCGGCGCCGGCATGACCATCGGCAACATCATCGGCGGCAGGCTGGCGGACTGGAAGCTGATGCCGACGGTGATCGCCACGCTGCTCGCCATGGCCCTGCTGTTCGTCGCCTTCACGGAGCTCGGCGCCATCGCAAGCGTGGCCGTGGCCATCGTGTTCCTGTGGGGCATGCTGATCTTCATCGTCGTGCCGCCGCTGCAGATCCGTGTCGTCGAGGCCRCGGCCGAAGGCCCGAACCTGGCCGCAACGCTCAACCAGGGCGCCTTCAATGTCGGCAATGYCGGTGGCGCCTGGATCGGCGGCCTCGCCATCTCACTCGGCGTCTCCTACGCCAACCTGCCGCTGGTGGGCGCGGCGCTCGCGCTTCTCGCCGTCGCTGTGGCCGTGCTGTCACAGGCGCTCGACCGCCGGACAGTCTTGCAGCCGCAACCGGCAGGGTAGCGGCGACTGCCCCGACGGCCCGGAGCGGCTGGACCACTCGACAGCCCGATCGCAAAAATGCATGGGTGAACCTCGTCACGCGGAGGTATCCCATGCAGAAGACGATCGAACGCATTGCCGGCGACAGCGAAGGCGTCGTTTACGAATTTCCGGTCCTGCGCTTCGAGGGCAAGGACAAGGCGGCCCCTTCCGCCTATCTGCAGGCCGCTCTCCATGCCGGCGAGCTGCCGGGCGTCGTCGCCATCGACGCGCTGATGCCGATGCTTGCCAAGGCGGAGGCCGAGGGCCGCATCAGGGGTCCGATCACCATCGTGCCCTGGGCCAACCCGATCGGCCGCGCGCAATATCATTTCGGCGAGCATCAGGGCCGCTTCAATCTCGGCACCCGCATCAACTTCAACCGCTCCTTCCCGCTGCTTGCCACGCCTGATGCCAGGCTGCTGCCGGATGTCAGCCTGGGCGGTGCCGATCGCCGGCTGAAGAACCGGCTGGTCCAGCTGTCGCTTGGGCAGGATATCGTGCTCGACCTCCACTGCGACGACGAAGGCCTCGCCTATCTCTACATCCACACCAGCCTGTGGCCGCATATGGCCGATTGCGCGGCCGCCATGGGCGCCGAAGCCGTCCTGCTGTGGAGCGAGGACAACAGCGGCACCTTCGAGGGCGCCTCGATCATGCCCTACCAGAATGCGCCGACGAGCGTTGCGCGCTTCGACAGGCGCGCCGTCACCACGGTCGAATATCGCGGCATGCTCGATGTCGATGGCGCCCTGGCCGCGGCCGATGCCGCCGGACTCTACCGCCTGCTGGTGACGCGCGGCGTCGTCCAGGACTCGTCCATACCGAAATTCGAGACATTTTCCGGCCCTGTCGTGCCGTTGGAAAACATCGACATGATGCCTTCGCCCAAATCCGGCGCGATCCTCTACGACRTCAAGCCTGGCGATCGCGTCAGGAAAGGCGACAGGCTGGCAACAATCGTGCATGCGCCCGGCGAGTCCGGTGGCCGCACGGAAGTGTTTGCCCCGCAGTCGGGCTTCAYCCTGACCCGCCGCGCGCGCCGCATCATCCGCACCGGCGAGGACCYGCTGAAGCTCGCCGGCGATGCCCGGAGCACCGACGCGCGCTCCGGCACGCTGGAGGACTGAAGCGCTCGCGACAATGTTTCGGATCAGAGGCCGCGCAGGCTCTCCAGATTGTGCACATGGACATGGTCGCCGGCGGCGACGGGCGCCGTCAGCCGGCCGATGACTTCGCCATATTTGCGCACCTTGGCGCCGGCCGGCAGATCACGCAGCGCCAGCTTGTGACCGGCATCGAGCGATGCGCCGGCCGTAAGCACGAGCCCTTCGCGGGCGCCGCGCGTCGCAACGCTCGCCCCTGCCTCCACCGGCCCGACCAGCACCGCGACGTCGTCGTCGGCATGCAGCACGATGGCGCCCGACCGGCTCATGCGCTTGCCAGCCGCACCTGGACGCCAGCAGCGTCCTCCCTGAGCTTCAGCACCGCGCCGACATCCTTGCCCGCCATGCCGGCGTCCATCGTCTCGCCAAGCACCGCAAGCGTGGCGGCGCCGACCGGCGCCTCCAGGCCGAGCGCCTCGTTCATCGCCAACGCCAGGCGGCAGTCCTTGTGCGCGAGCTTGACCATGAAGCCGGGCTCGAAGTCGCCCTTGAGCGCGCGATTGTGCATGGCGACCGCGAGCTGCTGGTTCCAGGCCATCGTCGTCTTGAGCACGCTGATCATCGTGTCGAGCGTCAGCCCCGCCTTGGCGCCGGCGACCAGCGCCTCCGAGCTCGCGGTGATCAATACGCTCGCCAGGAGATTGTTGGTGAGCTTCATGGCCTGCCCCATGCCGAGCGCGCCGCAATGGATGAGGTCCGCACCCATTGCCGACAGGACGGGGCGGGCGCGCTCCAGCACARCGGCATCGCCGCCGATCATCAATGTCGACGTGCCGGCAATCRCATGCTCGACGGTCTTGCCCACCGGGCTGTCGATCATGTCGACGCCGCGCTGGGCGAGCCACGCGCCGATCTTCTGCGTGGTCTGCGGGTCGATCGTGCTCATGTCGATATAGAGGCTGCCGGATTTCAGCCCATGGCCGATGCCATTCTCGCCGAGCACGGCCGCCTCGACGTCGGGCGCGTCYGGCAGCATGGTGATGACGACCTCCGACCGCTCCGCCACCTCGCGCGGCGAAGCCGCCGCGCGGGCGCCCGCGTCGACGAGTTTCGCCACCGACGCGGGATTGAGATCGAAGACGGTGAGCCCAAATCCCGCCTTGAGCACGTTGCGGGCCATCGGTGCGCCCATGGTTCCAAGCCCGACAAAACCTACTTCGGTCATCAATGCTTCCTTTTCGCTGAGTTTCTTAGGAATGCGCTTGCTCAGGAAGGCGCCTTCCACTGGTCGAGCTGCCAGGCCGGCAGGCCGCGCAGGTCCTTGGCGCTCTTGTCGGTAAAGCCGCTTTCGTCCGGCACCTTGCCCGTCCCCTCATAGGCCTTCTGCAGCAATGGAGCCGCCTTGCCGAAGGCGGCCTTGACCTGATCCCAGCTCAACGCCTCGGGGATCATCTTGCCGGCCACCATGAACTGGGAAATCTGGCTGACCGCGGCCGCATCGCCTTCCGTCGGCCAGATCCAGCCGCGCTGGAAGAGCACCTCGTCGCCGACGACCTTGGCGCCGAGCGCGGGATCGAGCCCCCAATATTTGTTGACCGATTGCGAAATGTCCTTCGGGTCGACTTTCTGCAATTCCGCCAGCGCCCGCTGCGCGGCGACCAGGAAGGCCTGGCCGATCGGCGAGTCATCGCCGACGATGCGGTCGCTGCAGATCCAGAAGGAGCGGTGCAGATAGTAGCCGTCGGGATAGAATTTCGATTTCTTGACGCCCGGCAGCAAATGCCCTTCGCCCTCGCCCGCCGGTCCGCTGTAGCCGGCCTCGGTGTAGCCGAAGGAATTCATGATGCCCGTAAGCCCCGTCTCGGCATTGGCCTTGAGAAAGGCCGGGTAGATCACGACCGACGCGTCCATGCCTTCCGGCAGCGATGCCGCCACCGCCTGGGTCGGCGTGTTGACGATGTTGATGTTGAAGGCGCGCGGATCGGCGTCGCCCAATTCCTGCAGCAGCATCTGCGAGAGCGCGTTGTAGGGGTCGCCGCCGACCAGCGCGCCGACCGTCTTGCCCTTCAGGTCCTCGATGTTCCTGATCGGCGAGCCCTTGCGGGTCGCCAACACCATGCGCATATGGCCCTCGCCCACGGTCAGGATGTTGATCGGCTGCGCCTGAGACAGCAGGCGAACGATCGGCGTGTTGCCCCACATGCCGATGTCGAGATCGCCCGAGACGAAGGCCTCGACCATGGGCAGGGCCGAGGGGTAGTCGCGCCAGTCGACGGTCAGGTCGTAGCCGAGCTCGCTTGCTGCCTTCTCCAGCATCTTCTCGTTGATCATGCGCTGCGTCAGCGGCGAATTGCCGGCGGCGTAAGGCTGGCGCCCGATCGAGACTTTCGCCGTCTTGCGGTCCTGCGCCCGCACGATCGCGGGCATGGCGAGGGCGCCCGCGGCGGCGCCCGCAAGGAACATGCGGCGGGTGAAGATGCTCTGCGTAGATCTTGTCATGACATTCCTCCGTCCTGTCGTGTCAGTTCATCGTTGCGCGGTATGCTTCTTCGCGGATCAGCTCCCAGATCGACTGGCAGAGCCTGGCGAAATCGCCCGAGCGGCGGGTCGCGTCGCCGCGCGGCCTCGGCAGGTCTATGTCGACGATCTGCTTCAGCCGGCCGGGATGGCTGCTCAGCACCGCCACCCGGTCGGCCAGGAACACGGCCTCGTCGATGGCATGCGTGATGAACACGACCGTGCGCCGTTCCGGCGCCGGGCGGTCCTGCCCCCAGATCCGCAGCAGTTCGTCCTGCAGGATGACGCGGGTCTGCGCGTCGAGTGCGGCCAGCGGCTCGTCCATCAAGAGGATCTCCGGCTCGCTCGCCATCAGCCGCGCCAGCGCCACGCGCTGGCGCATGCCACCCGAGAGCTGGTGCGGATACTTGTCCTGCGAACCCTTGAGCCCGACCATCTCGATGGTGCGCTCGACGCGCTCGGTTCGCTCGGCCGGCGACAGCCCATTCCCGGCCGGCCCATAGACCAGTCCGAACTCGACATTGCCGCGCACCGTGCGCCAGGGAAACAGCGCGTAGTCCTGGAACATCACGCCGCGCTCGGCGCCCGGCCCCTCGATCGGCTTGCCGTTGAGCGCCATGGTGCCGGACGTCGCGGGCTCGAGACCGGCCAGCATGTTGAGCACCGTCGTCTTGCCGCAGCCCGAGGGTCCGACGATGGCGAGGAACTCGCCGTCCCTGATGTCCAGCGACAGCTTCTCGACGGCGACGACCGAGCCGCCGAAGGACTTGCTGACGCTATCGAGCCGGATCTTCGGCGCGCTCATAGGCGGCTCCACGGTACGGTGATGGCAAGCGCCCAGCGCAGAGCGCGGTCGWGGGCGAAGGCGACGATGCCGACCGCGATCATGCAGACGACCATGCCGTTCAGGTCGATCGAGTAGGCGTAGAAGACGAACATCATCTGGCCGATGCCGCCGCTGCTGCCGGACTTGGCGCCAACCGCAAGCTCGGCGGCGATGATCGCCGTCCAGGCGATCCCCAATCCGATCCGCATGCCGACGAGGATCGACGGCAAGGCCGCTGGCAGGAGCACCACGCGCATGCGGGTGAGCGGCTTAAGCCCCATGGTCAGCGCGGCGCGCATCAGGCTGGGCTCGATGCGCTTCACGCCCGAGATGGTGTTGATCAGGATCGGGAAGAAGGCGGCATAGGCGACGATCGCGATCGCCGCGCCCGAGCCCGACCCCAGCCAGAGGATGACGAGCGGCAGGATGGCGAGCGCCGCGATCGRCCGGAACGTCTCCACCAGCGGGTCGAGATTGCGCTCGACCGTCGGCATGCTGCCCATGGCGATGCCGAGCGGGATTGCCACACATGCCGCGATGGCAAAGCCCGCAAAGACGCGCCCCAGGCTGGTGGCAAGGCCGGCGAGCAGGTCACCGTCCCGCAGCATGGCGATCGCGGCTTCGACCACGGTGCTCGGTCGCGGCGCATGGTCCGAACCCGAAGCGAGGAGCTGCCAGCCGGCAATGAGCAGAACCGGGACGATAAGTCGAAGCGCCATGCGTTTCATCGCGCCGCCCCCGTCTGTGCCCACGGGGTCAGAACCTTCGAAAGCTGGCGCAGCCCCTTGTCGGTCAGGAAGCCGAGCACGCCGATCGTGACGATGAAGGCCATCACCGTCGGGGTCGACAACATGCTGCGATAATATTCGATCGCGTAGCCCAGCCCGTTCGGCGCCCCGACCAGCTCGGYGGCGACGACGGCGGTCCACGACGCGGCGACGGCAAGCCGCGCCGAAACCAGGATCGYCGGCAGCGCCGCCGGCACGATGACGCGCCGCATGATCGTCGGCCCCGACAGGCCCATCGTGCGCGCCGCGGCGATCAGGCGCTTATCCACCGCGGCGGCGCCCGCGGCCGTGCCGACCAGCAACGGGAAGAACGCCGTGTAGAACATGATGAACAGCGGCAGGCGATGGCCGATGCCGAAGAGGTAGAGCGCGAGCGGTATCCAGGCGATGCCGGCGATCGGCCGCAGCATCTCGACCGGCAGTTCGAGCAGATCGTTCCACAGCCGGCTGCGGCCCATCAGCAGGCCGAGCGGCACGRCAATCGCGGCTGCGGCGAGCAGGCTGRCCAAAAGCCTCGCCAGGCTGATCAGCGCATTGCCGAACAGCTCGCCATTGAGCGCGGTGTCGCGAAGCGCTGCGGCGACCGCCAACGGCGACGGCAGCAGCAGTTTTGATGGCACGAAGAGCGATCCGACATACCAGGCAAGCACGAACAGCGCCATCGTGCGCAGATAAACCAGCGCTCCCCCAAACCGCGTTGGGCCGGCCGCCTTCACGCTTGTTGAGAAAACCGCGCTCACAGCGAACCTCGTATCCGGGTCGGGACTTCCAGGCCCTCTCCCAATATCTCGCCGAAGGTGAGCGTGCCGCCGGCGACCTCGAAGATCGTCGCGAGCAGCCGGCACGCGGCCTCCTCGATCGTTTCGGCTCCTTCCGCGACCGGGCTGGCGTCGAAATCGATCTGCTCGGGCAGCCGGCGCGCGGTCTCGCGCCGGGCGGTTATCTTGATCGTCGGCGCGAGCGCGCTCGCCGTGCTGTTGCCGGGCCCGGTGGTGAACAGCATGAGCTGGGCGCCGGCGGCGGTGAAGCCGGTCATCGATTCCGGCGAGAAGGACGGGCCGTCCATCAGGTAAAGCCCGCCGGCAGGCGGCGGCTCGGCGACGGAGAGCATCCCGTCGATCGGGCAGCTGCCTGTCWTCGCCACGGCGCCGAGCGACTTCTCCTCGATCGTGCTTAGCCCGCCGCGAATATTTTCCTCGCCGGGATTGTTGCCCGTCAGGCTGCGGCCCGACGCGCTGGCAAGGCTTTCCCGGCGCTCCACCGCACGCAGGATTCCTTGTGCGATCGACGGATCGCGGGCGCGGCCGGCCAGGATATGCTCCGCGCCCAGCCACTCGACGGTCTCGCCGGCGATGACGGTTGCGCCGCGCGACACCAGAAGGTCCACCGCGGCGCCGACGACCGGGTTGCTGATGAGACCCGACGTCGCGTCGGAATGACCGCATTCGACGCCGACGACCAGTTTTGTTCCCGGCAATGTTTCGCGGCGGGCGCGGGAGRCCTCGCGCAACAGCGCAGCACCTCGCCTGATGCCCTGCTCCAGGACCGAAAGCATATCTTCCTCCTGCTCGGCGAAGGAGACGCTGGCGACGGGCTTGCCGTCTTCCGAGATGCGGGCCGAAACCATCGCGGTCGTCGCGTTGTCGACCCCGACAACCAGCACCGCGCCCACATTGGGGTTGCGCCCAAGACCCACAAGTTGATCAACGTGCAACCCGAGATCCGGTTCGATATGGCCCCTGCCGGCGCTCGTGGCCGCCAGCAGCGCGCCCTCCAGGCTGGCGGCGATCCGCTCGCTCACCCGCAGCGCAAGCCCGTTGATGCACAGGACAAGCACGTAATTGCGGACTCCGACGCTTCCATCGGCCCGGCTGAAGCCGCGAAAGGACGGCAGGCGATCGATTTCCCCTTTGTCGGAGGCATGTGGAGGCATCTGGCGTTCCCGAACCGTCGCTGCAGGCGATCTCCTGGCAAATCTCATATTTGATCAAATGTTCCATTGGCAAGGGCAAAATTGACTTCTGTTGATGGCCATGCGAGCAATATTTGCTCAAATCCGGGTAGCAGGGACATATGGCGCGAATTCCCGACGTTCAAAAACTGCTTCGTGACGACATCATTTCCGGAGCCATTCCGTTCGGCTCGCGGCTGAGGATCGACGAGTTGGCGAGCCGCTATGGCGTGAGCCATATGCCGGTGCGCGAAGCGCTGCGCGCGCTGAGCGGCACCGGCCTGGTGGTGCTGGAGCCCAATCGCGGCGCCCGCGTCAGGACGGTTCACATGTCTTTCGTGGTCGACCTTTTCGACATCCGCAGCGCCATCGAGACCATGCTTGCGCGGCGCGCCAGCGAGCGCCGCACCGCCGATCATCTGCGCGACCTGAAGGCGGCCGAGGAATTGCTCGAAGCCCGGGTCGCGAGCGAGGACTTCCTTGCCGTGCCGCATGCCAACAACGTCTTCCACGGCGTCATCAACGAGGCCGCCGGCAATCCCGGCGCGCTGTCCATGGTGGATCGCAACTGGCTTCTGGTGGCGGCGATCTGGCAGCGCTACGGCTATGACGAGGGGCGCTTCCACGGCGTCATCAACGATCACCGCCACATCATCCGCGCCATCGAGCGCCAGGATGCCGGCTCGGCGGCAGTTCTGATGGGGGCGCATATCGAGAAGGCCAAGCACGACCTTCTGGACAGGATCGCCGTCGATCCCAAGCCGGACATCGGCCTGCAGTGACCGCCGCCGAGTTCGACGTCGCCGCGAAGACGGGCGACATTCTGGGCGAATCGCCGATCTGGCATCCGCAAACCGGCGAATTGTTCTGGGTCGACCTGCGCCGCCCTTGCCTGCACCGCCTGCAGCCGAAAAGCGGGACCGTGACCTCATGGCCGATGCCCGACGTGATCGGCTCCGTCGTCCCGCGGGCGAAAGGCGGGGTGGTCGTCGCGCTCAGGCACGACCTCCRCGCTTTCGATCCGCAGAACGGCCAGTTGAGCCGATTGACGACGGTCGAATACGGGCCACCGCAGCATCGCCTGAACGACATGAAATGCGATCCCGCCGGCGGCATCATCTGCGGCAGCATGTGGGATTACGGATTGCACCCGTCGGGCGCTCTCTACCGGATCGACGCGACAGGGGACCCGCCCCTGCTACGCGGGCGGATCGCCGTGCCCAACGCACTTTGCTTCAGCCCGGATAAGCGAACGCTCTACTTCACCGACACCAGGAAAGGCGACATCGAGCGTGCGGACTTCGATCCGGCGAGCGGCAGCGTCGGCCGATGGTCGACATTCGTCACGGCGCAAGCGGCGCCGGGTCGGCCAGACGGCGCCACTGTCGACGCGGAAGGCTTCCTTTGGAATGCGCGCTACCAAGGGGGCGCACTCGCCCGCCTCGCACCCGAGGGCACGCTGGACAGGCTGGTGCGGGTCCCGGTCAGCCAGCCGACCTCCTGCGCCTTTGGCGGCGAGGGCTTGAGGACCCTCTACGTGACCACCGCCACCCAGACGCTGAACGCCGTGGAACGGGCCGAGCAGCCGCTTGCCGGTGCGCTTTTGGCGCTCGATGTCGGGGTGGCGGGCCTGCCGGAGCCGATGTTCGCCGGCTAGGCCACGATCGCGCCGCCGGAGCATGATGCCGAAAAGTGTGAAGCGGTTTCGGACAACATCATGCTCCATCTCTTTGATTCAGAGCCAGCCGAGGTGACGTCCCCCTGTTGCCTGCAGGTCGATGCCGGTGATGAAACTGCCGGCATCGGAGCACAAAAGCACCGCCGCTCCGGCCATCTCGCTTGCCTCGCCTGCCCGTCGCATTGGYGCTGAATTCTTCTGGATTTCAGCCCACTTCGCCGCATCCTGGCRCCGCCAGCGGTTGCGCTCGGTAATCACAAGGCCCGGCGACAGGTTGTTGATCGTCACGCCGTGCGGCGCGTAATCCTTGGCAAGGTTGAATGACAGATTGTGCTGCGCGCTCTTCAGCGCCGCATAGACGGCAAGATCGGATTCGGGGCGGGTCTGGTTGATGCTGCCGATCGTCAGCACCCGGCCCCAGCCATTGTCCTTCATGCCTGGTAACGCTGCCTGGAGCAGCTCGATCGTCGCCCTGAAATTGATCTGGATCTGGCGCTCCACTTGGTCGGCCGGCAATTCGAGGAAAGGCGTGCGGTACTGGATGGAGGCRCAGACGACCAGCACGTCGACCCCGCCGAGCGCAGCGATCGCCTCATGGACGCAGCGCGTCGCCTCGCCGGGCTCGGCGAAATCGGCGTCGATCGCCACCCCGCGCCGGCCTCTTTCATGGACTTCGCGCACAGCATCGGCGGCGGCGTCGGGCTGGCCGAACGCGATGTCGGCGGCGCGGGCCGAATGGACCGCCACATCGGCGCCGGCCTCCGCGAAAACCCTGACGATCTCGCGGCCGATGCTGACGCTGCCGCCGGTGACCAGCGCGCGCCGCCCGGCCATCGAGAAGCGGCGGGCCAGAAGCAAGGCGTTCTGCGTATCGATTTCGTCGTGCGGCATTCCCATTGATCCTCGATTGATTTGATCATACTCGATCGTCGAACGTCACAGGGCCTGCCGAAATGTCAAGGGTGGAGCTTCCAACCTTTTCAGATTTTGATCAAATTCATGCCTCTTGAATTCACACACAATCGATTGCCGGGCCCGCCATGCAAGTTGGCCGGCTGTCCATCTCGGCCGGCCGCGCGAAATGCCGAACGCCGCCCGCGGCTCGCACGGAAGCCGCGGACGACTTGCTCCATCCGGCGCGTTCCCCGATTCCGCTTGCCGATCCGGTCATTCGCCGCTATGGGAGTCGCCATGAACATGCGTTCGAACAAGACCATTTGGTGGTGKGGCTGCTGACAGCGGCCTGTTCGTGCGCGTGCGCGTGAAAGTAGAGGGTGGCCGCAACGGAATGTCCGGGCGGCCATTTGTTTTTAGAGCCATTCCCGGGTCCGTTGCCCAAAACGCTGATGGAGACGGCAATGACGACTAAAGTTCTGGACAACGGGGCCGAGCGCTTCGTCACCGCTGGCGGCGTGACGATCACCCGAGAGCGCCACGACCAGCCCTATGAAGGCGCGATCGACGCCTATGTGGACGGCCTGAATTCGCGCCGCGGCGCCGTGTTCTCCTCCAACTATGAATATCCGGGCCGCTACACGCGCTGGGATACGGCCATCATCGATCCGCCGCTGGTGATCTCCGCGCGGGGACGCACGATGCGCATCGAAGCGCTGAACAAGCGCGGCGAAGTGTTGCTGCCGGTGATCGGCAAAGCGCTTGGTCAGTTGAGCGAAGTCACGATCGCCGAAACCTCGAAGACGCTCATTCGTCTCGATGTCGCCAAGCCCGGCCGTGTCTTCACCGAGGAGGAGCGCAGCCGCGTTCCGTCGGTCTTCACAGTGCTGCGCGCCATCACCGCGCTGTTCAAGACCGCCGAGGACGCCAATCTCGGCCTTTACGGCGCCTTCGGCTACGACCTCGCCTTCCAGTTCGATCCGGTCGACTACAAGCTCGAGCGCAAGGCAGGCCAGCGCGACCTCGTGCTGTTCCTGCCCGACGAGATCCTCGTCGTCGACCATTATTCGACCAAGGCCTGGACCGATCGCTACGACTATTCCGGCGACGGTTTTTCGACCGAGGGCCTGGCCCGCGACGCCCATGCCGAGCCGTTCAGGACCGCCGACCGCATCCCGCCGCGCGGCGACCATGAGCCTGGCGAATACGCCAACCTGGTGCGGCGCGCCATGGAGAGCTTCAAGCGTGGCGACCTGTTCGAGGTCGTGCCCGGACAGATGTTCTACGAGCGTTGCGAGACCCAGCCCTCCGACATCTCGCGCAAGCTGAAATCGATCAACCCCTCGCCCTATTCCTTCTTCATCAATCTCGGCGAAAACGAATATCTGATCGGCGCCTCGCCGKAGATGTTCGTGCGCGTCAACGGCCGCCGCGTCGAGACCTGCCCGATCTCGGGCACCATCAAGCGCGGCGACGACGCCATCTCCGACTCCGAGCAGATCCTGAAGTTGCTCAACTCGAAGAAGGACGAGTCCGAGCTGACCATGTGCTCGGATGTCGACCGCAACGACAAGTCGCGCGTCTGCGAGCCGGGCTCGGTGCGTGTCATCGGCCGCCGTCAGATCGAGATGTATTCGCGCCTGATCCACACCGTCGATCACATCGAGGGCCGGCTGCGCGAAGGCATGGATGCCTTCGACGCCTTCCTGTCGCACGCCTGGGCGGTCACTGTCACCGGCGCGCCGAAACTGTGGGCCATGCGCTTCATCGAGCAGAACGAGAAGAGCCCGCGCGCCTGGTATGGCGGGGCGATCGGCATGGTCAACTTCAACGGCGACATGAACACCGGACTGACGCTCCGCACCATCCGCATCAAGGACGGCATCGCCGAGGTGCGCGCCGGCGCCACGCTGCTTTTCGACAGYGTTCCCGAGGAAGAAGAAGCCGAAACCGAATTGAAGGCATCCGCCATGCTCTCCGCCATCCGCGACGCCAAGACCGGCAACGCCACCGGAACCGAGCGCACCACCGCGCGCGTCGGCGACGGCGTCAACATCCTGCTCGTCGACCACGAGGACTCCTTCGTCCATACGCTCGCCAACTACTTCCGCCAGACCGGCGCCAATGTCTCCACCGTGCGCACCCCGGTACCGGAAGAGGTCTTCGAGCGTCTGAAGCCCGATCTCGTCGTGCTGTCGCCCGGACCGGGCACGCCGACGGATYTCGATTGCGCGGCCACCATCAGACGGGCGCGCGCCCGCGACCTGCCGATCTTCGGCGTCTGCCTCGGCCTGCAGGCGCTGGCCGAAGCCTATGGCGGCGAGCTCAGGCAATTGCACATCCCCATGCACGGCAAGCCGTCGCGCATCCGCGTCTCCAAGCCCGGCATCATCTTCTCAGGGCTCCCCAAGGAAGTGACCGTCGGCCGCTACCACTCGATCTTCGCCGATCCGGTGCGCCTGCCCGACGGCTTCGTGGTCACCGCAGAGACCGAGGACGGCATCATCATGGCCTTCGAGCACCGCAAGGAGCCGATCGCGGCGGTGCAATTCCATCCCGAATCGATCATGACGCTCGGCCACAATGCGGGCATGCGCATCATCGAGAACATCGTTGCGCATCTGCCGCGCAAGGCTAAGGAAAAGGCCGCTTAGGGCGGCGCCCAGGAATGAGTGYGGCCATCATGACGACAACCCAGGAGACGAAGGCGGCGACACGGCAGAAGGTCGCCAGCCTTGCGTTCTGGTCGATTGTCGTCGCCTGTGTCGTRCTCGTCCTCAAGCTTGTCGCCTGGTATATCACCGGTTCGGTCGCGCTCTACTCGGACGCGGCGGAATCGATCGTCAACGTGATTGCGTCGGCCGCCGCTTTCTGGGCGATCCAGGTCAGCTACAAGCCCGCCGACCAGGACCATCCCTTCGGCCATCACAAGGCCGAATATTTCTCTGYCGTGCTCGAAGGGGTGCTGATTGTCGTCGCAGCCCTCCTGATTCTCAACGAGGTCTGGCAGTCCTGGCAGCACCCCGCGCCGCTGGAACAGCCCTGGAAAGGCCTTGCCGTCAACGGCGTCGCAACGCTCATCAACGCGGTCTGGGCCTGGGCGCTAATCCGCACCGGCCGCAACGCGAAGTCGCCGGCCCTTGTTGCCGATGGCCAGCACATCATGACTGACGTGGTGACATCCGTCGGCGTGCTCGGCGGCCTTGTCGGCGCGGTGCTGACCGGCTGGCAGATCCTCGATCCGGCGCTGGCCGTCATCGTCGCGCTCAACATCCTGTGGCAAGGCTGGCATGTCATCGGCTCGTCGATGAACGGACTGATGGACCGCGCCGTCGACAGCCAGGAGAACATGCAGATCCGCGATATCATCTCGGCCAATTCGAAGGGCGCGCTCGAGGTGCATGACCTGAAGACGCGCATCGCCGGGCGCGCCACCTTCATCGAGTTCCATCTGGTGGTCGACGCCGACATGACGGTCGGCGCCAGTCACGTCATTTGCGACCGCATCGAGGACGCGCTGAAGGCCGAGATCCCCTCGGTGCGCGTCACCATCCACGTCGAGCCGGACGACGAGGCCAAGCTGCCGAAAGGCACCACGGCGGTGCCTTTCGCCTGACGCAAAATGTTCGTTATTTCAGGGCGGAGCAGGAGCGAAGCTCCGTCGCGGAGACCCTGGAATGACGAAGCGCTGATTACGGTGCGCAAGCCGACTGCGGCATCGGYGTCAACCGATAGACCTTGTCGTCGGATTTCGTCTTACCGTTCACCGCCTTCGAGCAAAGATCGACTACCGCCACCGCATTGTTGGGGTTGGCGACCATCATCGTGCCGTTGGGGCCGCGCTTGAGGAAGATTTCCTTCTGCGAGATGTCGCAGGAAAAATCGCTCATCTTCGGGCTGGCCGAGCAGCGCCACTGGTCGGCATCGCCCTGGCAGGAATAGGTCTGCGTGACCTTGGCGCCCTTCTGCCTTGTCGTCACCGAAATGGCGATATCCGCGCCGTCGGGCCAGTTCGCGGCATCGCCGCCGGTGGCGAAGGAGGCAAGCTCGACCGGACCGCGGAAGACACGAATCGATTGCGTCAGCTGGTTGGGGTGCGACTTCAGATGCTGCTCGTCGTAGTCGCGGCCGAAGCAGAAGGGCTGATCGGGCTTCAGCCGCACGCGCAGCGGATCACCAAGCGCCGGATCGATGGGATCGATGCGCGTGAACTCCCCCTTGCAGCTATCGGCCGGCATCGGGTCCAGCTTGAAATTGTCGTCCTCGCTGCCCAACGCCTGCTTGGCATACTCCGCCTTGCTCATCGACTCCGACGCGTCGGGATCGAGATAGACGTCTTGCGACAGGCCGGACAGCAGCAGCTTTCCCTTGTCGTCGACTTTCAGCGAGGCCAGAGTCCGGTCGCAATCCATGCCGCAGCGGATGCCACTTGCCTTGTCGCTCGGATCTTCCTTGTTGCACCAGCTGCTCGCCCATTCCGGCTTCTTGGCGCCGCGCACCGTGGTGGTGAGGAAGCCATTGTAGGAATTATCCTGGTTGGCGGGAGGTTCTTCGTTCGGCCGGCTCACCGGATCGTGGCCGTAGAAAAAGAAGATGCGCGCCACCTTTTGGCGCGGATGCGCCTTGAGATGGGCGGCGTCGTAGACGCGGCCGAAGCAGGCGTCGGCGCCGGTCGGGCTGAGCTCGGGAAGCTTGGGCGGCTGTTCGGCGCGCGCCGCGCCGGCAAAAGCGGCAAGGGCGGCGCAAAGCGCCACGCCCGCCATGGTCCTCGCCACCATGGTCCTCGATGACATGTGATCCTCCTCCCACCGACAGGACCAGGATATGCTAGTCTAGGAGTGCCGCCCGGGCCATGCAAAATCGCGCGAGCGGGCGAGCGAACGGAGGATACGATGCTGCGCCGTGACATTTTTCGTGCCGGTCTCGCAGGCGCCGCAGGCCTTTTCGGCCTGAGCCGGGCAAATGCGGYAACATCGGAGGAAAGGCTGAAAGTCGCCTATCATCTCAGCGACACGGACAAGGTCAACTTTGTCCTCGGCAACATCAAGAACCACTATGAAGGCGCCGGCGGCAATGTCGATATCGTGCTTGTGGTGCACGGCCCGGCTCTTGCCGCCTTCAAGTCCAAGGGCGCTTCCGGCGCGGTTTCCAGCCGCTTTGCCGGCCTCGTCCAGCAGGGGCTCGTCCCGCAAGCCTGCGGCAACACGCTGCGTGGCATGGACATCACGCTGACCGACCTGCTGGCGGGCTTCGAGCTTGCCGAGAAGGGCGGCGTCGTGAAGCTCGCCGAGTTGCAGCGCCAGGGCTATGTCTATCTCAGGCCCTGAATGCGCCCGGACTTGAAGGCCAACACTTGAACGCCCCTACTTGAACGCCCCTACTTGAACGCAAGGTCGACAATGGCCTACGAAAGACGGCAACGCGGAGGCCAGCCGACATGCTGACACTTGCCATC
This sequence comes from Mesorhizobium sp. LCM 4576, assembly GCF_001854815.1. Lineage (NCBI taxonomy): Bacteria > Pseudomonadati > Pseudomonadota > Alphaproteobacteria > Hyphomicrobiales > Phyllobacteriaceae > Mesorhizobium > Mesorhizobium sp. LCM 4576. The sequence goes on along the minus strand of NZ_MDDT01000024.1, from coordinate 686,157 downwards.
CCCGATCTTGCCGGAAAGGCGGTTCTGGTCACCGGCGCTTCGACCGGCATCGGTGCCGCCCTTGCCCGTGCCTACGCCGCGCAGAAATGCCGCGTCGCGCTGCATTACAATGCGAGCCGCGCGCCCGCTGAAACCGTGGCCGGGACCATCCGCGACGATGGCGGCGAGGTGTTTCTGGTTCAGGGCGATTTTTCGATACCTGCCGACGTCGAGCGTGTGGTCGAAGAGAGCGCCAAGCATTTCGGCCGGCTCGACGGGCTGGTCAACAATGCTGGCGGCATGCTCGGCCGTGTCGCCTACGCCGATCAGGACGAGGCGCATTACGACGCCGTGATGGACCTCAACGCGCGCTCGGTGCTCACCGCCTCGCGCAAGGCGATCCCGTGGCTGAAGCGCCAGGGCGGCTTCATCATCAACACCACCTCGATCGCCGCGCGCAACGGGGCCGGCGGCGGCGCCGGCCTCTACGGGTCGTCCAAGGCCTTCGTCTCCAATGTGACGCGCGGCATGGCCAAGGAGTTGATCGGCTTCGGCATCCGCGTCAACGCGGTCGCGCCGGGCACCATCCTGACGCCCTTCCACGAACGCTATTCGAACGCCGATCAGATCAAGGCCATGGTCGCCACCATTCCGCAAGGCCGCGCCGGAACGCCCGAGGATTGCGTCGGCGCCTATCTTTTCCTGTCGTCCGATCTGTTGAGCGGCTACATCATCGGCCAGGTGATCGAGGTGAATGGCGGCCAGTTGATGCCGTGAGCCGGCGATTGCATACTTGATGCAGCGCGCGACCCAATCTGGAGGGAGAGCAAGGGCATGTACGGACTGATCGGCAAGATGCGGGCGGCGCGCGGCCAGCGCGACGCGGTGATCGACGTGCTGCGCGAAAGCACCGCCGCGCTCCCTGGTTGCCTGAGCTACATCATCRCCATCGACCCGGTCGACGCCGACGCGATCTGGGTCACCGAAGTGTGGACCGACCAGGCGAGCCACAAGGCCTCGCTGCAATTGCCGGAAGTCCAGGCCGCGATCGCCAAGGCGCGTCCGTTCATCGCCGGTTTCGAATTCCAGATCGAGACTCATCCTGTTGGCGGCTTTGGACTGCCGTCGCCCGAAAAGGCTGGCTGATCTCCCGGACGGGCATTTTTCGCGAAAAGCGGGTTCGCATTTGTCTGCGTCCCGTCTAAGGGCCCGATATGGACTCCTCGCCAGAGCAACCGCCCTTGGACCAAGCGCCCATCGAGCGCATGGCGCGCCTGCGCCCGCCGCAGCAATGGCTGGTGCTTTTGGTCTTCTCGCTGCTCTTCGCCGGCGCGCTGGAACTGGCCGCCCTGCCGGCGGCGCTGCTGATCGGCCCGATGCTTGCCGCGATCCTCGCCGGCACCAACGGCGCCACCGTGCGTGTGCCGCGACCGCTGTTCGGCTCGGCCCAGGCGATCGTCGGCTGCTTGGTCGCCGGCTCGATCTCGGCCGACATCTTTCCGGCGCTCTATCACGAATGGCCGCTGTTCCTTGGCGTGGTGGTCGCGACCGTCGCCGCCTCCAGCCTGCTTGGCTGGCTGATCAGCCGCTGGCGCATCCTGCCCGGCACCACGGCGGTCTGGGGCTCCTCGCCTGGCGCCGCGACCGCCATGGTGCTGATGGCCGGCGCCTTCGGCGCCGACCAGCGTCTCGTCGCCTTCATGCAATATCTGCGCGTCATCTTCGTCTCGATGACGGCCGCTCTCGTCGCCAAGATGTGGGTCGACACTTCCGACGTCGAAGCGCCGCCGATCGTCTGGTTTCCGCCGATCGATGCTTTCGCTTTTGCCGCCACCATCGGCATCGCGATCGTCGGCGGCCTGGCCGGAAAGCTGGTCAGGCTGCCCTCGCCGTTCTTTCTCGGCACCTTCATTTTCGGCGCGGTGGTCCATCTCGGTCTCGGCGTGCCGATGCAGTTGCCGCCCTGGCTRCTGGCGACCAGCTACGCCATGGTCGGTTGGTCGATCGGGCTGAACTTCACCCGGCCGATCCTGCGCCATGCCGCGCGCGCCCTGCCGCAGATCATCGGCTCGATCGTCGCGCTGATCGCCTTTTGCGGCGGCATGGCCTTCGTCATCAGCCGCCTGCTCGGCATCGATCCGCTGACCGCCTACCTGGCGACCAGCCCGGGCGGCATGGACAGTGTCGCCATCATCGCGGCGGCGGCGCGCAACGTCGACATCTCCTTCGTCATGGCCTTGCAGTCGGCGCGCTTCCTGGTCGTGCTGCTCATTGGGCCAAGCGTAGCCAGGCTGGTGGCGCGAAACGTCAGGGCCTGATCCGCGATATCCAAGGGTGCAAGGGTAGCTGAGGAGAATTGCCCATGGAACGCCGTCAGAATGCCGTAGATCTTTCCGGCCGCGTCGCCGTGGTGACCGGCGGCGCGCAAGGCATCGGCCTTGCGGTTGCCCGACGCCTGGTGTCGTCGGGCRCCGGCGTCGCCATCTGGGACGTCGACCAGGCCGCGATGGCCAAGGCCGCCGCCGAACTCGCGCCGCTCGGCCGCGTCGAGGCCATCCTCTGCGACCAGTCGCAGATCGAGGCCGTCGATCGCGCCGCTGCCGAGACCGAGCGCACGCTCGGCCCCGTCGATCTCCTCGTCAACAATGCCGGTATCGCCGGGCCGGCGGCAACCGTGGTGGATTACGACCCCGCCGCCTGGCGCCAAATCGTCGATATCGACCTCAACGGCGTCTTCTATTGCTGCAAGCGCCTGGTGCCCGGCATGGTCGCGCGCAACTACGGCCRCATCGTCAACATCTCCTCGGTGGCCGGCAAGGAAGGCAATCCCAACGCCGCCGCCTATTCCGCCGCCAAGGCCGGCGTGCTGGCGCTGACCAAGTCGCTCGGCAAGGAGCTTGCCGGCCACGACATCGCCGTCAATGCGCTGACGCCCTCGCCCGCCCRCACCCGCATCCTCGAGCAGCTCACCGAGGCGCAGGTCGCCTATATGCTCGGCAAGGTGCCGCGCGGCCGCTTCGTCGAGGTCGAGGAGGCCGCCGCCATGGTCGTCTTCATGCTGTCGGACGAGAACTCCTTCACCACCGGAGCGACCTTCGATCTCTCCGGCGGGCGCACCACCTACTGACCTCACGCYGCCTGCCGCGAAACCTATCGTCCGGCCGCAAGCCGCTCCGGCAGGAAATCGACGAAGACGCGGACCTTCGGCGAAAGGTGGYGGTTGGACGGCCACAGCATCCGGAACTGGCCGCGGCCGTCGACATGCTCGTCGAGCACGGTTCGCAGTGTTCCCTCTTCCAGCGCCTCCCGCACCAAGAAATCGGGCATGCAAGCGATGCCGAGACCGGCGATCGTCGCACCCTTCAAAGCCTCCATGTTGTTGCAGGTCAGCATCGAACGAATCTGCGGCGCGGCGCTCCCGGTGATGAACGGCCAGTTGAGCAGCCTGCCGCTGTTGAGGAATCGGAAATGGATGCCGAAATGGGCCGCGAGGTCCGCCGGGGTGTCGGGCGTGCCATGYCGATCGAGATAGGAAGAGGCAGCGCACAAGATCATGCGAAAAGGCGCGRCYGGCCTCGACACCAATCGTGAATCGGGCAGTTCGCCGCTGYGGATCGCGACGTCGATACCCTCTTCGATGACGTCGACGATGCGATCGTTGAAATCGATGTCGAGCTCGATTTCCGGGTATCGCGCCATGAATTCCGACAGCACCGGCAAAAGCAGATGATAGGTGACGATCGGGGTGGAGATGCGCAGTCGTCCGCGTGGCGTCTCGCGTGTCCGCGACAGCATCGCTTCCGCGTCTTCGATATCGTCGAGGATGCGGCGCACCCGCTCGTTGAACAGCTTGCCCTCCTCGGTCAGGCCGATGCGCCGCGTGCTGCGCTGCAGGAGCCGCACGCCGAGCTCCTGCTCGRGCCGGGCGACGCTCTTTCCGACGGCGGAAGCCGAGATGCYGAGCGCCCGTCCGGCGGTGACGAAACTGCCGAGCTCGGCGGTGCGGGCGAAGGCAAGAAGGCCGTTGAGACGATCCATCGCTTGAATCCATTCGAGCGTTTCATTCCGGGATGACCGGAGATCTAATACTATTCTGCCGTAAATGTCGCCGCCCTATCTTGTCGTTGCGATCGGCGCCGCCAGTCAGCGGCATGCCGGCAACCCCGCCTGAGATAGGAAAATCCATGACTTTGATGACCAGGACCGGCCCGGCCGGCAGATGGCTCGTGCTGCTGTCGGTCTGCCTCGCCGCCATGACCATGCCGTTGAGCTTTACCGGTCCGGCAGTGGCGCTGTCCCGCATTGCCGCCGATCTCGGCGGCAGTCCGCTCGCCCTCAATTGGGTGACCAACGCCTTCATGCTGACCTTCGGCGCCGGCTTGATGGCAGCCGGAGCATTGGCCGACAATCATGGCCGCAAGCGGATCTTCCTTGCCGGCCTCGCCACCTATCTCCTTGCCGCGCTGGGCTGCACGCTGGCGCCCGGCATCGTCTGGTTCGACATGTTCAGGGCCCTGCAAGGCATTGGCGGCGCCGCCGCCTTCGCCGGCGGCGCCTCCGCGCTCGCGCAGGAATTCGACGGGCAATCGCGGTTGCGCGCCTTCAGTTTCCTCGGCACCAGCTTCGGCATCGGCCTTGCCTTCGGTCCCGTTGCCTCCGGCCTGCTCATCGACGCATTCGGCTGGCGCTCGATCTTTCTTCTCGTGGCGGCGCTTGGCGTTGCCRCCGCCGCGCTTGGCCTGCGCACGATCGCCGAATCGCGCGACCCGGACGCAACCGGGCTCGACTGGGCGGGAGCCGGCACCTTCACCATCGCGCTTTCCGCGCTGACCTACGGCGTGCTGCAGGCGCCGCAGAGCGGCTGGGCCAATCCCTTCGTTATCGTGCTCCTAGGCGTGGCTGCCGTCTTCTTTGCCGCCTTCGTCATCGTCGAGCGGCGCGTGCGCCGGCCGATGCTGGACCTGACGCTGTTTCGCTTCCCGCGTTTCGTCGGCGTCCAGTTCCTGGCCGCGGCGCCCGCCTATGCCTTCGTCGTCCTGCTCGTGCTCCTGCCGATCCGCTTTATCGGCATCGAAGGGATGAGCGAGATCAAGGCGGGGCAATTGATGATCTGCCTCTCCGGCCCGCTGCTGATCTTGCCGCTGCTGGCCGGCCAGGCGGCACGCCGGATCGCCCCGGCGACGATCTGCGGTGCGGGCCTCCTCGTCGCCGCGGCCGGTCTGGTCTGGCTGAGCCGCGTGCCCGCGGCGGGCAGCGCGCTGGTGCCCCCGCTGATCCTGATCGGCATCGGCATCGCCTTGCCCTGGGGGCTGATGGATGGACTGGCAGTCAGCGTCGTGCCGAAGGAGCGCGCCGGCATGGCGGTCGGCATCTTCAACACCACCCGCGTCGCCAGCGAGGGCGTGGCCTTGGCCATCGTCATGGCGGCCTTGTCCGGTTTCACGGCCACGCAGCTTGGCGCTCAAGGACTGGCCTCGCCTGGCGAGGCGGCCGCGGCGGCCCAGCTACTGGCAACCGGCAATATCAGCGAAACGGTGCAACATCTGCACTTGGCCGACGCCACTGCCCTGGTCCAAGCCTATGAGACGGCTTTCGACCGGCTGCTCATCGTGCTGGCGACGATCACCGTGCTCACCGCCATCGTCGTCTTCCTTGGCTTGCGCCGCGGATCGGCATCGGAACAAGACGTCGCGCCTGTCCCGGCCTGCCAGGAAGGCTGACGCTACGTGACGCCGTCAAGTCCGGCGACGTATAAAAAATACTTGACTCACATACTCATATTTGAGAGCGCGGAAGCGCAACAAAAACATGAGAATTGGAGACAGGTTAATGCCGAAGCGGTCGAGGACGTGGCGCCGGGGATTATCATTGCTGGCGGGCAGCGCCATCCTCGGCAATGCCTGGCCGGCACTTGCCCAGGACGGCGGCGACGCCACCGTTCTCGACAGGATCGAGGTGACCGCCGAGAGCAACGAGATCCTGAAGCAGGACGGCTATGTCGCCAAGAAGGACCGCATCGGCACCAAGACCGACACGCCCATCGCCAGGATCCCGCAGGCGGTCTCGGTCGTCACGCAGAAGCAGATCGAGGACCAGAAGCCGCGCACGCTGAACGACGCGCTGGGCTATACGGCCAGCGCCAATCCAAACAGCTTCGGTTTCGACACGCGCTACGACGCCTTCTTCCTGCGCGGCTTCCAGGCCTTCTACAACGGCATGTTCCGCGACGGGCTGCGCCAGTACAACGGCCCCTCCGCCTGGTTCAAGACCGAGCCTTACGGCATCGAGGGCGTCACCATCCTGAAGGGACCCGCCTCCTCGCTCTACGGCGTCAGCGGTCCGGGCGGCATCGTCAACGTCGTCACCAAGCGCCCCAAGGACGAGCCGTTCCATGAGATCGAACTGCTGGCAGGCGAGCACAACCGCTTCCAGGCGGCGCTCGATGCTTCCGGGCCGGTCAATGACGACGACAGCATCCTCTACCGCTTCACCAGCCTCGGCCGCCTGAGCGAGACCGGCCTGCCCGACTATCCCGACGACAAGCTCTATCTGGCGCCTGCCGTTACCTTCAAGCCGGACGAGGATACCAAGCTCACCATCCTCGGCGAATATTCGAAGTCCGTCACCGGCGGCACCGCAGCTTTCTACAATTCCGCCTATGGCGTGCTGTCGAACGTCTATGAAGGCGATCCGGCCTGGAACGATTTCACCCAGGATCAGGGGCGCATCGGCTACGAGTTCGAGCACCGCTTCAACGACTGGCTGACCGTGCGCCAGAACCTGCGCTACAACGCTGTCGATTCAGACATCGAATACAGCGGCCACTATTCGATCGGCGCCGATCAGCCGCTTGAGCGCTACTGGGGCCACTACACCGAGACGATGAAGAACTTCGTCGTCGACAACATGGCGCAGCTCGAATTCGACACCGGCCCGGTCAGGYACACCGCGATTGCCGGCATCGACTATGCCTGGTCGGATTATGACGCCGGCAGCGGGCTCTCCTATGTCTCGGTCGAGGATATCAAGGCCGCCCCCGTCCCTCATTCCGGCGGGCAGGAGATGAACCAGCTCGGCGTCTACCTGCACGACCAGATGGAGTGGAGCGATTTCACCCTCTTCACCAGCGGTCGCTACGACTGGGTCGACACCACCTCCACCGCCGCCGATTTCAGCCAGTCGAAGCAGAAGGACAGCGCCTTTTCCGGCCGCGTCGGCCTCTCCTACCGGACCGAATGGGGCATCATCCCCTACGTCAACTACTCGACTTCGTTCTCGCCCAACATTGGCTTCGTCTATGACGACGTTAATAGCCCGGTCGACCGCGTCGCCCGCCCGACCATCGCCACGCAGAAGGAGATCGGCGTCAAATACGAGATCCCCGACCACAACGCGACCGTCAGCGCCGCGCTGTTCGACATCGACCAGAAGGATGGCGTCGTCTTCGACGCCTCGACCGGCATCAACAAGCAGCGCCAGCTTGACCTCAACTCGCGCGGCGTCGAGCTGGAAGCCAATGCCTCGCTCGACAATGGCTTCAGCGTCATCGCCTCCTACACCTATCTGCGCGTGAAGATCGAACGCGGCGCAGAAGGCACCGACGGCAAGGAACTGTCGGCGACGCCGAACCACATCCTGTCGCTTTGGGGTCATTACCAGTTCGAGAACGGCACGCTTGAAGGGCTCGGGCTCGGCGCCGGCGTGCGTTTCGCCGGCGCGAGCTACGGCGACGACACCAACACGTTCAAGAACGACGCGCGCGCCTTCGTCGATGCTTCGCTGTCCTACGATTTCGGCTATCGCAACCCGAAGCTCGAAGGCGTGAAGCTGCAGATCAACGCCAAGAACCTGTTCGACAACCAGCAGACGATCTGCTCGGCCGGCTATTGCTACCGCGACGAGGGCCGCTCGCTGTTCGGCAGCCTGCGTTATCGCTTCTGATGTCGGTCTCCGTCTCGAACCGGACCGCCTTGTCGCCGGCCRCCATCGTCGCGGCGATCGGCGGCCTCTATGTGGCGCAGAGCGTGATCGGCGGCATCACCTGGACAGGTCTGCCGGCCGTCATGCGCGACCAGGGCCTGCCGCTCGACCGCATCGGTCTGCTCACTTTGATCGCCCTGCCATGGGCGCTGAAGTTCCTGTGGTCGCCGGCGGTGGAACGCTACCGGCTTCCGCCGGCAGGCAGGAACCGCACCGGCGCGATCGTCCTCGTCGGCGGCCTCGTCTCCATCGCCGGACTGCTGGCCGTCGCCCAGCTCGGCCCGGCCGCCTTCTGGCCCGTGGTCGCCTGCCTGACGGTGGTCGCCTTTGCAGCTTCGACAGTCGACATCGCCTGCGACGGCTTTGCGGTGCAGAACCTTGCCGGCAAAAATCTCGGCTGGGGCAATGCCGCCCAGGTCGGCGGCGCCTATCTCGGCTCGGCGATCGGCGCCGGCCTGTTCCTCTATCTGGTCGAAATCCATAGCTGGCGCGCGGCGGTGTCGGCCATGGCCTCGTTGCTCGTGCTGCTCGGGCTGCCCTTCCTGCTCGGCATCGCCATCAAATCGCGCGAGGAAGTGCGCGAGCACGTGCCCTCACTCGGCACGGCGCTGCGGCGCCCGCAGATACGCCGCGGCCTGGCGGCGTCGGCGATCTATGTGCTGGCGCAGAAGGCGGCGCTGGCCATGCTCGGCCCGTTTCTCGTCGATGCCGGGCTCAGCCTTTCCACCATCGGGCTGGTCAACGGCGCCGGCAGCATGATCCTCGGCGGAGCGGCAGCGCTTGCCGGCGGCGCGCTCGTCCGGTGGCTGGGCACGCGCAGCGTGCTTGTGCTTGCGCTCGTCCTGCAGGCCGGATCGCTGTTCATCCTCGCCGCCTTCGCTTTTTCGGGCGTTTTCCCGACAGGTCCCCTGGTAACCGTCGCGATGCTGAGTTCCTCCGGCATCATGGCGCTCGGCTTCGTGGCGCTCTATGCGCAATTCATGCGCTGGTCGGACCCAAGGCAGGYAGGTGTCGATTTCACGCTTTTCCAATGCATGGACGCACTCGTCAGCATGGCGGGTGGCGTCCTAGCCGGTTATGCGGCGCAGCATCTGGGCTATGGCGCGCTGTTCGGCGGCGCTGGCGTCATCGCGCTGCTGGCGGCGCCGGCGATCGCCATGGTCAGCGACCGCGACTGAAGACGGAACTATCCCTCGCCGGCCCCGTCTTCGCCCGACGCGCCGCGGCGCCAATAGGCGGTGACAAGATGCCGGTCGCGCGGCAGGGCCCATTCCTTGCGCACGATCCGGCGGATCTCGCGGAAGTCGGTGAACTCGCATCCGGCCCAGACAAAGAGATCGTCGGCCCCGCTGCCGCGCTCGCGCAGCGCTTCCGGCAGCAGGCCGGCGCGGCCTGCTTCGCGGCCGTGCCGATAAAGCCAATGGACGGCGATGTTTTCGCCCGCCGCCAACGTCACTCGGTCTTGCGGACCGTTGACCTCGATGAAGGCCTCGGCACGGACGGACGGCGCAAGCTCTTCCAGCATCCGGCCGATCGCCGGAAGCGCGGTATCGTCACCCAGAAGAAAGAGGTTCGATGCCTCGGGCACATCGCCGCCGCCGGGGCCGATCATGCCGATGATGTCGCCGGCCCGCGCATTCTGTGCGAAAGTCGCGGCCGGCGTCTCGGCGCCGGGATGCAGCACGAAGTCGATGTCGAGCCAGCCCTCGGCCACGTCCAGCGCGCGGATCGTGTAGACGCGGATGGTCAGCGCATCCTCGCCCGAGGGCCAGACGATCAGACCGTCCGCGCCCATGGTCGGCCAGACCGCCTGGCGTCCGGCCGGCGGCAGCAGAAGCCGGACATGAAATCCGCCATGGGCGAAGCGGCCGAGGTCGCGGCCCGAGAAGCGCAGGCGCTGCATATGCGGCGACAGCCGCATCGAGGAAAGGACCGAAATCTCGCGAAAGAACACCGGCGTGCCGGCATCCTTGCCGTCGCCTTGCCAGCGTAAACCTTCGGTGGTGCTGAGATGCGCGGCGATGTGGCCGGCGAAGATCATCTTCATGTAGGAGAGGCAGGTCTCGTCCTCCGCCGAGACACGGACCAGCACGCCGCTGTCGTCGAATGAAGCATTCAACGCGCCGTAATGCATGCGGAATTCCCATTGGCCGGCAACGCCGGTGTCGATTTCATGGTCGCCATGCTCGGCGCGCAGCCTGTCCATCACCGCGCGGATGTCATCATTCTGGATACGGGTTTGCGCGCTCAAAAGATTCATCGCCGGGCCTTTCGATACCAAGTGCGACGGCACCGGCCGAAGCTCGGTGTCGCCAGGCGCCGGCATGCCACAGTGCAAGCGGCACTGCCACTAAAACATGATTATAAAAGTCATATTTTTGGATGAAGCCGCGCGAAGCTCCGTGACGCATCCGGTTTCAGCTGATGACCAGGCTCGCGATCCGGTCGCCGTCCAGCGTGAAGGCCATATCGCCCTCGCCGTTGAAGCCGTTGCCCGTCACGGCGACGCGGGCATGGTAGACGCCGTCGCGCTCTGCGACGCGAACGATGCGAAGATTGGACTGGACGCCGATATTGTCCGACCGGTTCCACCGCGCGACCCCGTCGCGGCCGTGGAAATCACGGCCCCAGTCGCTCAAAAAGGCATCGTCGGTGAAGGTAGCCAGAAAGGCTTCGCTATCATCGGCGTTGGTGGCTTCGACAAAGCGGCGGATCGGATCAGGTGTGGTCATTACTCCAGCCTATGCATCAAATCGTCATCCAGCCAGYGGCCGAAAAAATAGACAAGCTGCTTGTGCCACCACGGCCAGTCATGGCTGACGTCGCCGCCCCAATAGTCGACCYAGGCCGGGATGGATTTGTCGCGCAGCACCTGCTCCAGCTCGCGCGTCTCGACCAGCATGCGCTCTTCCCAGGCGCCTTGGCCGCAGCAGAAGATCAGCCTGAGCGCCCTGAGCCGCCCGAGCAGTTTCTGGTCGACGATGCCGGGCAGGTAATCGAGCGGCGAGTTGAAATAGATGTTGCCTTCAAGCGCCCGGCCGAAAAAGTCGCGGGCCGAATAGACGCCGGACAGCGAGATCACGCCGCTCGCCAGTTCCGGGAAGCGGAACACGAAGTTCGACGAGTGGTAGCCACCCATCGAGCAGCCGCAGAACAGCGGCTTCAAGCCGCGTCCGCCGTTAGACTTGGCGGCGACCGCCTGCAGCTCAGGCAACGCCTCCTCGCGCACATAGCGGAAATAGGCCTCGTGGCGGGCGATGCGATGCGCCGCGTCGGCATGCTTGTTGAAGAAGGATTCCGAATCGATGCCGTCGAGCGTGAAGAGCTGGATGCGGCCGGTGTCGATGAACTCCGCGAGCGCGCCGACACCGCCGGAATCCTCGAACTGGTAGAAGCGCCCTTGCGAGGTCGGGAACACCACCACCGGGCGCCCGGCATGGCCATAGCGTTTGTATTCCATGTCGCGGCCGAGATTGCGGGCATGGCCCTTGTGATAGGAGACGTCCATCGGCTCAGGCCTTTTCCGCGTGGATATAGTCGACCGCCTGGCGCAGCGCCTTCTGATCCTTCGAACGCATCTGGTAGGCGTAATTGCCCATGGCGCGGCTGAAGACCTCTTCGATGGCCTGGTGATGGACGATCTTGTCGCCGTGGGCGGCTAGCACGTCCGCATGGCTGTGYAAATAGTCGATATGGCGTTTGCGGCTGGCATAGGCGGTGAAATACCTGCCCTTGTAGGGGCCGCCGGCGGCATCCTTGACCACCATGTCGGCCCAGGCGGCATAGACGTCGATGTCGAACGTGTAGTTGATGGCGTCCGTCATCCAGGCGCCGGGCGGGCGCATGTTGACCTCGAGCGCTATGATGCGCTCGTCCCTGGTCTCGAACAGCTCGATGTGGAAGAAACGCTCGCGCACGTCGAACGCTTTCAGGATCTTGCGCCCCGCCTCCTCGACCGCCGGAGTGATTTCGGGGAAGCAGGTGTAGCTCATGTGGCGGTCCTTGTTGACCGCATCCATGATGCTCTGGTCGTAGCGGTGGCTCGCCGCCAGCACAACCTCGCCGTCGCGGTTGACCAGCCCGTCGAAGGTCACCACCAGCCCCTCGATGAACTGCTCCATGACGAAGGTCACGCCCTCCGGCTTGTCCCGGAAGAACTGGTCGAGCTCCTTGGYGGTGGAGATCTTGAAGGTGTTCGAGGCGCCGGAGCCCGAATCCGGCTTGACCACCACCGGGTAGCCGACGCGACGGATGAAGGTCATGGCGCCGGTGCGGTCGGAGCATTTGCGCTGCGGGATGGTCTCCACGCCRCTCTTGCGGAAGAAGGCGCGCATGCGGCTCTTCCGCTTCAAATTCTTCACGAAATCGACCTTGGTGCCGAAGATGTTGAAATCGGTGCGGATGTTGGCTTCCAGCTCCAGCCAATGCTCGTTGAGCGACTCGAAGCGGTCGATGCGACCCCATTTGTGGATGAAATGCCCCATCGCCCGGAACACGGCATCGTAGTCTTCCATGTCTGCGACGCGGTAATATTCCGCCAGCGCCGCTTTCAGCTTGCCGCTCAAGGTCTCGTAAGGCGCGTCGCCGATGCCTAGCACCGTGGCGCCCGCCTTCCTCAGCCGGTCGCAGAACTCGGCGCCGTTGGCGGGAAAATGCGGCGAGAAGAACACGAAGTTCATGGATGACCCCTCCCCGGCGGCTGCCGCCGATGGCTGAAGTCTGGCGCATTTGCGGCGCGCGGGGAAGTCCGTCCGCAGGTAGGGGATCGCGATCCGCCATGCGTCCCGCTTGCCTCCGCCGTGCCGCTCCTGTAAGAGAGCCGCCATGACCACGCGCGTCCGCTCCGTCGCTTCCTCTCGCACCGGCTTTGCCGGCGAGACCGCGCGCGCGCTCGCTTCGACCCTGCTTCTTCTCGGCCTTATCGGCGATCGCCGGGCTTGCTGAAGGAGCGCCCGGCGGTCGATACCCGCCGCCTCAGGCGCATGCTCCTTGGCAAAGTCACAATCAAGCGAATGAAATTCTGGTAGAGGCGACGCTCGCCATCAATCCGCCCAAGGCGAACATGCGAGCCGCCCGGAGAAGAGACGATGAACGCACGAGAAGAAATCCGCGCCGGCGAGGCTGAAGGCAAGCATGCCGCTCAGGGCATGCCCAACGCGACCCGAAAATACCAACCCTACCCGACCGTCGGCCTTGCCGATCGCACCTGGCCGAACAAGGTCATCGACAAGGCGCCGATCTGGTGCTCGGTCGACCTGCGCGACGGCAACCAGGCGCTGATCGATCCGATGGGCCAGGAGCGTAAGGCGCGCATGCTGGCGCTCTTGCTCGACATGGGCTTCAAGGAAATCGAGATCGGCTTCCCCTCGGCCTCGCAGACCGATTTCGACTTCGCCCGTTGGTGCATCGAGGGCGGCAATGTCCCCGATGATGTGGACCTGCAGGTGTTGGTGCAGTGTCGTCCCGAGCTCATCACGCGCACCTTTGAGGCGCTGAAAGGCGCCAAGACTCCGATAGTTCATTTCTACAATTCGACCAGCGAATTGCAGCGCCGCGTCGTCTTCGAGAAGGACGTCGCCGGCATCAAGCGCATCGCCACCGATGCCGCCAAGATGATCACCGACATGGCCGCCAAGGCCGGCGGCGGTTATCGCTTCCAATATTCGCCGGAGAGCTTTCCCGGCACCGAGCTCGAGGTCGCGCTGGAAATCTGCAACGCCGTCACCGAGATCGTTCGGCCGACGCCCGACAATAAGCTGATCATCAACCTGCCGTCGACCRTCGAATCCTCGACGCCGAATGTCTACRCCGACCGTATCGAGTGGATGATCCGGCACCTGGACAATCGCGWCAGCCTGATCATTTCGCTGCACCCGCACAACGACCGCGGCACCGGCGTCGCCGCGACCGAACTCGCTCTGATGGCCGGCGCCGACCGCGTCGAGGGAACGCTGTTCGGCAATGGCGAGCGGACCGRCAATGTCGATATCGTCAACCTGGCGCTCAACATGTACACGCAGGGCGTCGATCCCGAGCTCGATTGTTCCGACATCAACCGGATGAAGGATGTCTACGAGTATTCGAACCAGCTGAAGATTCCGGAGCGCCATCCTTATGTCGGCGAACTGGTCTACACGGCCTTCTCCGGCTCGCACCAGGACGCCATCAACAAGGGCATGAAGGCGCTGAAGAAGGCCAACACGCCGCTGTGGGAAGTGCCTTATCTGCCGATCGACCCGGCCGATGTCGGCCGCACCTACGAGGCGATCATCCGCATCAACTCGCAGTCGGGCAAAGGCGGCATCGCCTATGTGCTGCAGGCGGATTACGGCCTCAATCTGCCGCGCAATCTGCAGATCGAGTTCAGCCAGGCGATCCAGGCGATCACCGATGCGGAAGGCAAGGAAGTGCCTGCCAAGCGCATCCACGAACGCTTCCTCGAAACCTATGTCGACCAGCCCGGCGCTCGGCTGAAGTTCCTCGACCATCGCACCTTCCCTGATACCGAGGCGAAGGGCCGACGGATCGTAGAGGCGGAGATCCTCGACAACGGCAAGGAAGTGACCATCACCGGCTCGGGCACCGGTCCGATCGACGGCTTTGTCGACGCGCTCTCGCGCCATGTCGGCGTCGATATGTCGGTGCTGGACTATTCCGAGCATTCCTTGCAGCGCGGCTCCAACGCCTCGGCCATCTCCTATGTCGAAATGGAATATCCGGGTGGCAAGCTGTTCGGCGCCGGCATCAACACCAACATCGTCGCCGCCTCGCTGGAGGCCGTTGTTTCGGCTRCCAACCGTATCATCGGCCGCCAAGCCGGCTGATCGGATTCAGTGCTGAAGCGTGGCGCGGCCCAGYTTGCGCCCCGCTTCAAAACGACGCGAAGCTGCCATTCGTTAACCGGCGGGGGAATTTCCGGTGGCTTACGCGATCGCATAATACAAGCATCCTTGTGCGCCGGCGCGAGCGCTATATGATCGCGCCCTAACCTGTGCCGACTTCGAGAGGATCGACACTTGGAGCATGCCCCGCCTGCCGCCCCCGCAGTGCGCGAGACATTGGAGCGACTGCTTGCCAGCGAAACGTTCGGACGCTCCGAGCGTGCACGCCGGCTGTTACGCTATCTGGTGGAACGCGAGCAGGCCGGCGAGGCGGACAGGCTGAAAGGCGTTTCCATCGCCATGGACGTCTTCGGCAAGGACGGCGATTTCGACGCCTCCACCGATGCCGTGGTCAGGGTCCAGGCCGGTCGACTGCGCGAACTCCTGGAGCAGTATTTCGCCAATGAAGGTGTCGCCGAGCCGGTGCGTATCGCGATCCCGCGTGGCGGCTATGTCCCTTCCTACGAGCTGAACGAGATTCGGCTGCCTGGTAACGCCAGGCCCGCCTCCGACACCGTTACGCAGCGGCCCGACGTATCGGCCGAAGCCGCTGCGGCTGTGCCCGAGCATCTCGACAGCTCCGGGCCGGGGCAGCCTGCGGCGCTGACGGCGCCGGCGGCACCCGCGCAGTCGCTCACGCGGCAACTGCGCTTCTTCTGGGCAGCCATGGTCCTGGTCATCATCATGCTCGGCGTGCTCATCGTGCGTCAAGGCAATGCTTTCCTCGGCGGCGGCGACACGGCCTCGACCGTCGAAACGGCGGGCGTGACCGGCACCGCTGCCCAGCCGACATTCGATTCCCTGCCACTGATCTACATCGCGGTGAAAGCCGACGGAGCGGAGGCGGCTCGCGTCGCGTCGTCGCTGCGCGCTGRCCTTGCCGGTTTCGACACCATCGATTTCATCGGGYGCGATGCGGATTCGACGCGCAATCGGTCCGCCGATCCGATCAGTTTCGTTTTCGACATTGTTCCCGGGCCTRCTTCCGGCGACGTCGCGGTGGAATTGCAGAGCGTCGCGACCGGGCGGGTTCTCCTGTCGCGCAATCTGACACCGGCCGAAAGTGCCCCTGGCGTGGTTGAAAGCAACATCGCCAGCCTCCTCACCTCGACCGTTCCCGCTTCGGGCGCGATCTACAGCTACATTGACCAGAGCGACATCCGGACCACTCAGATCGGATGCCTGGTGCTCGACGACCGCTATTTCCTCGACATGAGCGCCCAGACGCACGAAGTGGCGTATCGCTGCCTGGAGAAGTTGGTCGGCGAAGGTACCAAATCGTCGCTCGTCTACGCGGAACTGGCCGCGCTTCATGGCGAGGCTGTCACCGCCCACTATCCCTATCCACCGGAAGCGACGCTCGAAAAGGCCATGTCGCTTGCGCATCGCGCCGTCCAGATGGGGCCGATGAACCCGCACGCGCATCGCGCCCTCGGCTACCTCAACTCACGCCTCGGCAACGCGGACGAGGCGATCCGCTTGACGCGCAAGGCCTACGAACTCAATCCCTATGATCTCGGCATGGCCGCCGCCTATGGCTACGGGCTGATCTTCGCCGGCAAATATGACGAGGGAACGCCGATCCTGGGTCACGCGGTCGAAGCCTTCAGCGGCCATCCGACCTGGTGGGATTATGGCCTCTTCATCGGGGCCTTCATGCAGGGCGATATGAAGAAGGCCGCGATCGCCAGCGAATCGCTGCGCACGACGGCATCCAAGTCGCACTATCTGGCCGCGCGGCTGATCGGCGCCAAGATYTCAGGGCGCGACAAGCTGGCGGGCGAGCTTGCCAACGAGCTCACCGCCGAATTCCCGAACTTCGTCGCCGACCCGCGCGCGACATTCGTCGACCGCAAATACCCCGCCGATCTCACCGACCGGCTGGTGCAGTCCTTGCGAGCCGCCGGGATTGGCAACCCGAGCTAATCCAGCGCTGCGTCTGTGTTTGGGCCACAGGATCCCCAAGCACAAAATAAAGCCCTGTGATCCGGCAGGTATTAGGAAATGCTTGCGCCTTGAGCGCCTCACAGGCAACCAGTCGCAAAAATTTTACTGGCCATGGGTCTGGATCGGGAGCAATTCAGCCGCAATTTCTAATTGCGGCCTGTCTTCTTCACCGTTCCATTTTCATGCTTCCATTCCCTTATGCCGTCGAGGGCGGCGCTGGTCCGAAGACGATCATCTTTCTGCACGGCTTCGGAGCCTGCTGTGAGATTTGGCGTGACGTCATGGCATCGCTGGCGGCGGAAGCGAGACTGTTGGCCTACGATCTGCCCGGCCATGGGCAGTCCCTGGAATGCGAAGGCATGGGGGGCGCCAAGCCGGCGGCGCGGGCCATCCTGGCCGATCTTGCCGCTCGCCGGTTGGGCAAGGTTCATCTCGTCGGTCACTCCATGGGCGGCGCGATCGCGACATTAATGGCGCTTGCCGACCCCAGTCGGGTGGCCTCGCTCACTCTGTTGGCGCCCGGCGGTTTCGGCCCGGAAATCAACGCAGGCTTGCTGCGCCGCTATGCCGCCGCGACCGGCGGGAAAGATATCCGGGCCTGCCTTGCAGCCATGTCGGGCCCGCGCAGCGTGCCGCCTGACCATGTGGTCGACGCAATCTGCCGGATGCGCAAACGGCCGGGCCAGTTGCAGACCCTGATCGATATGGCGGCGGCGATGACCAAAGATGACCGGCAAGGCATCATTCCCGGGGCGCAATTGGATACGCTCCACATGCCGGTAATGGTTGTCTGGGGAGCGGAGGATCCGCTCCTGCCTGTCGTGCAGGCCGAGGCTCTGCCGCCGCATTTCCACCTGCATCATGTTCTTGACGCCGGCCATATGCTGGTCGAGGAGGCCCCGGCCCTGGTTGCCGAGATCGTGCGTCGCAATACGCGGCGGCGTGCCAGCCGGTTGCGTCCACCGCTGGGCGCAGCCGCGAGTTGATTGCTGAGTGCCCTGCGGGGATCGGGTTCCCAGGACCGATCTCGAAAAGCAACCGTAACGCGCTTCATGCGGACCGGGCGGCCGCGCGGCTCGTCATCGGCAGTGCATTTTCCCGGCGACTGTGTTAACTCGCTGTTAACCTACAACGAGGCAGCCGCCCATGAAGGATGCAGGCGACAAAATCACCCCGATAGAGCCGTCGCGAAAGCTCTCGGACGCCATACGCGAGGTCAAGAACGCGTTCGCAGACCGCGATGACGTGGTCGTCGACATGCGCGAGGCGCACCGCATGCGGCTCGATCTGTTGGCGACCGAGCTTGCACCCGTCTTTGCCGATGTCCCGGCCGACATGGACAGCTTCGACTTCGCCGTCTCGTCGGGCCTGCAGCCGCGGCTATGGATAGACGCGGTGAGCCACGTCGCCATGGGGCGCGACCGCCGCACCTACCGCTTCCTCAAGGATACGCGCGTCGGCCGTGTGGTGCTGGCCGAGACGACCGAGATGAAA
The DNA here is from genome assembly GCF_001854815.1 of Mesorhizobium sp. LCM 4576. Lineage (NCBI taxonomy): Bacteria > Pseudomonadati > Pseudomonadota > Alphaproteobacteria > Hyphomicrobiales > Phyllobacteriaceae > Mesorhizobium > Mesorhizobium sp. LCM 4576. The sequence continues at coordinate 667,876 of NZ_MDDT01000024.1, read as the reverse complement.
GCCGTCGCCGATGCAGTGACGCGCTACGTGGCCGAACGGGTCGTCGAGCGGCAGCACATGATGGAGGGCGGCCTGGAGAGCGCCGTTCCCGGCCTGCATCGTCCCGTGGTGCGGGAAGCGGAGCCGCCCATGCTATCTGAAAATCGCCTCAATGGCTGGACGACCTTCTTCGCCGGCCTCGGCCTGATCACCGCCGGCGCCCTTGTCGGCCTGGCGGTTTCGCTGGCGATGTTCTGGGATCGCATCGTGCACATGAAGATCAGCTTCTGACGAGTTCGCGGTCCTTCACGGCCGGCATGTCGAGATCCGTCGTTTGCAGGTCCGAAGGCGGCAGCGCCGGTCCGGTCAGGCCGCGTCGCGTCAAGCGCACGCGCCAGGCACCCTTTTCGCCATCGATCTCGAACAGATTGTACTGAGCGGCCGGATGCTTGCCGCCCGGCGCCTGCCCTGCGGCGGCAACCCCGACTACGGGCACCTTCGCGCCACGTGCGCCGATGCTGAACAAGGACGGCAGATGCGAATGACCGTGCAGGACGAGCTCCGCGCCATGCCGGCGAATGACCTTGTGAAAACGGGCGATGCCGAACAGCCGCTTATGCTGCTGGACGGCGCCGCGCACTGGCGGATGGTGGATCATGATGGCGCGAAACAGCCCTTGCTTCGCCGCCTCGTCGAGAACCTTGCCGAGCCGCTCGGCCTGCCCTTCCATGAAGAAACCGTTGGCCATGAAGGGTGCTGTGGCGCGCGCCGTGGTGACGCCGATCAGCGCGACATTGCCGCGCACGCGCAGATACGGAAAGGAATTGCGGTCGACCGGGCTGTTGACGCCGTCGCCCGTCATCCAGGGAGCCCACGCCCGGCAGACCTTGTCGAAGGCGCCCGGCACATAGGCGTCGTGATTGCCTGGCACCACGGAAACGTCGTGTGGCGATCCAAGCGTCTCCAGCCAGTGCTTCGCCATCTCGATCTCGCCGTCGAGCGCCAGGTTGACGAGGTCTCCGGTGACGGCGAGATGGTCCGGCGCATTCGCCTTGATGTCGGCGACGATGGTGTCGATGACGGCGTCATGCATATGGCGGCGGCGGTTGCGCTGCCAGTTGACATAGCCGAGCACGCGCTTGGACGCGAGATCGCGATAGGTTACATCGGGCAACGGTCCCAGATGAGCGTCGGAAATATGCGCGAGCCTGAACATGGTCTCTTCTTAAGCGACGCCGGCGAGGCTTTCCACTCACCCTTTGYTGTTCGCCCAGGGATCGTTCGATGACCGGCGCAAGCGATCCGGAAGAGGTGTTCCGCCAGACAGGCTGGCCGGGCCTGCGGGCGAGGCTCTTTCATTTTTATTTCGTGCTGCGCCGCCCGATGACGCTTGGCGTGCGCGGCCTGGTTTATGACCGCGCTTCCAATGCCGTTTTCCTGATCCRCCACACCTATGTTCCGGGCTGGCAGCTACCTGGCGGCGGCGTCGAGATCGGCGAGACGCTCGAGGAAGCGCTGGCGCGCGAGCTGGCCGAGGAAGGCAACATCGTCCTGACGGCCCCGCCTGTGCTGAAGTCGATGCATTTCAACCGCCGCTCCAGCAAGCGCGACCATGTCGGCCTTTATCTGATCGAAGCCTTCAGCCAGACCGCGCCGAAACGGCCGGACCATGAGATCGCCGAAGCAGGTTTCTTTCCGATCGACCGTTTGCCGGAGGGCACGACGCCGGCGACGCTGCGGCGGATCGGAGAGATTTTTGGCAGCGAGCGTATCTCAGCCTACTGGTGATCACGCCGCCTTCCTGAACCTGTTGCGATCATGCGCCGCCGCATAGTCGAGCTCGGGCCCCACCGGAATGATCCCCGTCGGGTTGATCGACTTGTGGCTGCCGTAATAATGCGCCTTGACGTGATGCAGGTTGACCGTGCCCGAGACGCCGGGCACCTGGTAGAGATCGCGCAGATAGTTCGACAGGTTCGGGTAGTCGGCGATGCGGCGCAGATTGCATTTGAAGTGACCGACATAGACCGGATCGAAACGCACCAGCGTCGTGAACAGCCGCCAGTCCGCTTCGGTGATGTGTTCGCCARCCAGATAGCGCTGCTTCGAAAGCCGCTCCTCGATCGTATCGAGCGCCGCGAACAATTCGCCGAACGCTTCCGCATAGGCTGTCTGCGTGGTGGCGAAGCCGGCGCGATAGACGCCGTTGTTGATCGCCGGATAGACCAGCGCATTGAGCCTGTCGATCTCCGCGCGCTGCGCCGCCGGGTAGAAGTCGAGGCCCGCATCGCCCCATTCGTCGAAGGCCGAATTGAGCATGCGGATGATCTCGGAGGACTCGTTGTTGACGATCGTCTTTTCCTGCTTGTCCCACAGAACCGGCACCGTCACGCGGCCTGAATAGGCGGGATCGGCCTTGGCGTAGATCTGGTGCAGGAAATCGAGGCCGTAGAGCGTGTCGCCCGTGGCGCCGTCCTCGGTTTTGAAGGTCCAGCCGTTTTCGCCCATGAAATGGTGCACCACGGAGACGGAGATGATGCCCTCCAGCTTCTTCAGGGCGCGGAAGATCAGCGTACGGTGTGCCCAGGGGCAGGCGAGCGACACATAGAGATGATAGCGGCCGGGTTCGGCCTTGAAGCCGCGCGTGCGGCCTTCCGCCGGCGCGCCGTCGCGCGTGATCCAGTCGCGCCATTGYGACTCCGTCCGCACGAACCGCCCACCGCTGTCGGTGTCGAACGGGCGGTCCTRCCATTTGCCTTCGATCAGCAATCCCATGCGAAAAATCTCCCTGTGGCTTTAGAGATATCTAGACCGATAAGCGGACTGGCGAAGCCTTCGGGCACTGAACAGTTCGTCAAACGACGAACCAGTTCATCGGCTGGAACAAAGAAAGACAAAAGGCATCGATTGCAGCGGCACAAAATTGGTGCTAGCGGAGGCGCCCATGTTCGACTTTGCCTCGATCCGGTTCGACCGACGACGAAAGGGCGCCCGCGCTTAAGAAGCGCTGACTGGCGAACGCTGCCGCTTTGCAGCAGACCTTCCTCGTATACCGGAACGCAAAGACCATGAGCCTTGCCGACGTGAAATACCTGCCGGAAACCCCGGCGCATGATGCCGAAATCGAAGCCCTCAACGACGAGGCCTTCGGCCCCGGTCGTTTCGTGCTTGCCGCCTATAAGATCCGCGAGGCCGGCGGGCACGACCGCTCGATGTCCTTTGTTGCCGTCAAGAACGATACGGTGATCGCGTCGGTGCGCATGACGCGCGTGGCCGCGGGCGCCGGTCGCGCCATGATGCTCGGCCCGCTTGCGGTGCGCCCCGCCTTCAAGAATCTCGGCATCGGCCGCAAGCTGGTCGCGATTGCGCTGGAGGCTGCCAGGAAGGCCGGTGCGCCTGCCGTCATCCTGGTCGGCGACGAGCCCTACTACGGACCGCTCGGCTTCAAGCGTTTCCCGCGCGGGCAGATAACAATGCCGCGCCCGGTCGATCTCGACCGGCTGCTGCATCACGAGATCAAGCCGGGCGCCGTCGCCCGCTTTGCCGGCGATGTCTGTCACGCCAACACGGCAAGGGTTGCGGAATTTGCCCCGGCTTTGGCGCGTTCGGCCGCCAGTGCGCAGCCGTCGATCGACCCGCCTATTGCGGTTGCGCCGCCTTTGCGCGCTTCGTAGCATAATCCGGAATCCTGGGAGGCTTGCATGAACCCGAACGGCCAGATCGCGATCGTCACCGGCGGGGGATCCGGCCTTGGCGAGGCGACGGCGCGCGCGCTTGCCGCCAAGGGCGCCCGCGTCGCCATCCTCGATGTCGGCATCGAGCGCGCCGCGAAGGTCGCGGCCGACATCGGCGGCGTTGCCGTCCAATGCGATGTCTCTAGCGGCGACAGCGCGACGGCCGCAATCGCTGAAGCGGCCGAAAGGCTTGGGCCGCCGCGCATCCTGATCAATTGCGCCGGCATCGCCATCGGCGTGAAGACGATCGGCAAGGACGGACCGCATCCGCTCGACCAGTACCGCAAGGTGATCGAGATCAACCTGATCGGCACCTTCAACATGATCCGCCTCGTCGCCGACCGGGCGGCGAAACTCGATCCGCTCGCCGGCGGCGAGCGCGGCGTCATCGTCAACACCGCCTCCGTCGCCGCCTATGATGGCCAGATCGGCCAGGCCGCCTACGCGGCCTCCAAGGGCGGCGTCGTCGGCATGACGCTGCCTGTGGCGCGCGACCTGGCGCGCTCCGGCATCCGCGTCTGCACCATCGCGCCCGGCATCTTCAAGACGCCGATGATGGCCGGCATGCCGCAGGAGGTGCAGGATTCGCTCGGCGCCTCCGTCCCCTTCCCGCCCCGGCTCGGCGAGCCGTCGGAATATGCCGCACTTGCTCTCCACATCGTCGAGAACCAGATGCTGAACGGCGAGACCATCCGCCTCGACGGCGCCATCCGCATGGCGCCGAAATAAACGGGATGACTGGCTCGCCGACAGGCGCCGGTGCCTCTACCGAAAAGACCGGCCCGCTCGCCGGCCTGAAAGTGATCGAGATGGCCGGGCTGGGCCCGGTGCCGCTTGCCGCGCTGATGCTGTCCGAGATGGGCGCCGGGGTCCTGCGCATCGAACGCGCCGACTCTGGCCAGCCGCTGCTGAGCCTGCCGGAAGAATACGATCTCGACCGCCACGGCCGTTCCATCCTCAAGCTCGACCTGRAGGACCCGCCGGGCGCGGAACTGCTGCTGCGCCTTGCGGCAAAGGCCGACATCCTCGTCGAAGGTTTCCGCCCCGGCGTCATGGAACGGCTCGGCCTCGGTCCCGATGTCGTTCTCCAGCGCAATCCGGCGCTGATCTATGGTCGCCTGACCGGTTTCGGCCAGGACGGACCGCTGTCCGCGCGAGCCGGGCACGACATCACCTATCTCGCCTATGCGGGCCTCTTGCATGCTCTCGGCAGGCAGGACGCGCCGCCGGTGCCGCCGCTCAACCTCGTCGCCGATCAAGGCGGCGGCGCCATGATGCTGATCGCAGGCGTGCTCGCCGCTCTTTTCCAGCGTTCCCTGACCGGCAAGGGCCAGGTGATCGATGCCTCGATGATCGAGGGAGCCTCGATGCTCGCAGCACCCATCCACGCCTATATGGCCGCGGGCCTCTGGAGCGACAGGCGCGGCGAGAACCTGCTCGATTCCGGTGCGCCGTTCTACGATACCTATGAGACCGCCGACGCAAGGCATATTGCCGTCGGCTGCCTCGAACCGCGCTTCTTCGCCGAATTCGCCAGGCTGCTGCCGCTCGACAGTCGTTTTGTCGGCAGCCAGTACGACAAGTCGTCATGGCCCGCGATGCGAGCCGCCATTGCCGGTCGTGTCAGGGAAAGAACACGCGACGAATGGGCCGCGCTGTTCGCCGCGACCGACGCGTGCGTCGCGCCCGTGCTGTCCCTGGTCGAAGCCAGGGATCACCCGCACAATCGCGCCAGGCAGAGCTTCGTGAAATCCGGCGGGCTCGATCGCCCGGCGCCGGCGCCGCGTTTCTCGCAAAATCCGCAGACGCTTGCCGCGGCGCCGGCCGCCGGCGATCGCCAGCCCGTGGTCATATTGACCCGTTTCGGTTTGAGCGAGGAGGAAATCGGAGCCTTGCAAAGGCGGGTGTAGTCGGCCGATAATCGGAGAATAAAAATCAACTTATCTCGGGTGAGCTTGTGACCGAACCGAAAAAAGATGTCATCCGCGAAACCGACGCCGAAGCGGTCAGGCTGGCGAAAACCCTAATCCGATCGGCGCGTTTCGGCGCGCTCGCGGCGATCGAGCCTGGCACCGGCGCGCCGCTGGCAAGCCGGGTTGGCGTCGCCACCGACATCGACGGCGCACCGCTGATCCTGATCTCGATGCTGTCCGCGCACACCGGTGCGTTGCTCGCGGATCCGCGCTGTTCGCTGCTGCTTGGCGAGCCAGGCAAAGGTGATCCGCTGGCGCATCCGCGCATCAGCCTGGCGTGCCGCGCCCTACGGCTGGAGCGGGGAACGGCCGATCAGATCCGCGCCGAACGGCGCTACCTCAACCGCAATCCGAAGGCGAAGCTTTATGCCGGCCTCGGCGACTTCTCGTTCTTCCGGCTCGAGCCCGAACGCGCCAGCCTGAATGGCGGCTTCGGCAAGGCCTTTCTTCTCGACCGCGACGATTTCATCACCAGCGCCGCCCTTGTCGAGGAGTTCGCCGGCGGCGAGCAGGCGGCGCTCGATCATATGAATGCCGATCATCGCGACGCGCTTGCCCTTTATGCCCGCCATTTCGGCCGTGCCGAGGGCGGCGACTGGATCGCCACCGGCTTCGATCCCGATGGCATGGATCTCGCCGCCCYGGACGCGACCTGCAGGATTTTCTTCCCTAAGCCTCTGCAAAGTGCGCGCGAATTGCGTCCGACGCTTGTCGAGATGGCAAAGGCGGGGCGCGCGGCAGAGCAAGACCGATAGTTGATCGCGAGCCGGCGAAAGCAACGCTTGAGATTTAAACAAAATGATCTACCTTCGTTGTGACGCTGATTCAGCAGCGCCCATCGACATCTGAACATTGTGGAATCAGGCGCCATTGYCCCCTGGCGCCAGGATGAGCCAGGACCCTTGGGGGATCTATGATCTCAAATAAGCTAATCGCCAACGCGGAATCGGCGGCCGCCTTTCTCACTCTCATGGGCAACGAAAAGCGATTGCTGATCGTGGCCTATCTGATGGATGGCGAAATGTCGGTCGGCGCCATCGCCGAGAAGGTGCAGCTCAGCCAGTCCGCGCTGTCGCAGCATCTCGCCAAGCTGAGGGCGCTCGATCTCGTCGAGACCCGGCGCGACCGCCAGATGATCTATTATTCCTGCAAATCCGAAGCGGTACGCGAATTGCTGYGCATGCTGGAAGGCATTTTCGGCGAAGGCGATCTTTCCCAGATGGCCTACCGGTTGCGCCGCGCCGGGGCTTGACCCGCGGTTCCAGTCGCTCATACCTCGCCGACTAAAGCGCGTCGCGCTGAACCGGATTCAGTCAACGCGCTTTAAGTCTTTGTTTTGATGCATGTCGTCGTCCCAGAATCGCTGCACACTTCTGGGCGACATGCATTGGTCTTCGGCGAGCCACGCATGAACCTCATCCCCATCGACGACCCCCGGGACCCGCGCGTCGCCGCCTATCTCGACATCCGCGAGCGCGATCTCATCGGCCGGCAAGGYCGCTTCGTCGCCGAAGGCAAGGTGGTGCTTGACCTCCTGTTGTCGGCCGGGCGCTTCGCCGCCGAGTCTGCCCTCATCCTCGAAAACAGGCTGGCTGGCGTGCGCGAGATCCTGGACAAGGCGCTGCCGGATTTCCCCGTCTATGTTGCCGCCGGTGAGGTCATGGACCGGATCGCCGGCTTCCACATGCATCGCGGCATCCTGGCGATCGGCATGCGTAGCGACCCGGTGCCCGCCGAGATTCTGGTGGAGACCTTGCCCCCGCGCGCATTGGCCGTCGTCCTGGTCGGCATATCCAATCACGACAATATGGGAGCGATCTTCCGCAACGCGGCGGCCTTCGGCGCGGGCGCGGTACTGCTCGACCGGACCTGCTGCGATCCGCTCTACCGCAAGGCAATCCGTGTTTCGGTGGGCGCGGCGCTGAAGGTTCCCTTCGCGTCGTTCGGCGATAYCGGAGCCTTCACCGCGACGCTCGATCGGCTTGGCTTCAGCCAGTTCGCTCTGTCGCCGGGCGGAGCAACCGACATCCGCGCCGCGGAGCGGCCAGCGAGGCTGGCGCTCTATCTCGGCACCGAAGGCGAAGGCCTGCCGCGGGACCTGCTTACCCGGCTGCGCACTGTGAGGATCGGCATGGCGGAAGGTTTTGACAGCCTGAACGTCGCCGCGGCGTCCGCAATAGCGCTGCATCACTTTTCCGACCGGTAGCCACGGAACGACCCGGGGCACCTCGCGGTCGTCTTTCTCAGTTAGGAGCCGGCCTTCTGCAAAGCCCTCACGCGGTCGGCAAGGCTGACGCCGCGCCCATTCTGCTGCCCCTCGCCTGCCAGCGCCTTGGCGATAGGCGAATCCGGCCCGTCGAGCTTCATCGTCWGATTGACGACCTCGGCCGCCAGTTCGTTCATTTGTTCGCGAAGGCCGGCGCCGGAGCGTGCGTCGCCCGCCGATTCCGGCAACGGCGTCCCCGCGGCGGCAAGATCGGTTTTCAGCCGCTTGTTCTCGCGCGCCAGCGCCGTCAGCCTTGCCTCCAGCCGTTCCCGGTCGCCCTCGAGCCTGGCGATTGCCTTATCGACATCGTCACTTTTCGCGGCCGAGCCGGCAGCCAGCCGCGCGACGCCGTTCGCCGCAGCGGTCTCCTTCGAACGTTCGCGCATTCGAGCAAGGTCCTTCTCATGCCGGTCGAGCTTTTCCTCGCGATCGGCAAGCGTGGCGAGCAGCCGTTCCACCTTCTTCTCGAGCTCGGCCGTTTTCTTCTTCTCAACCTTCAACGCTTCGCGAGCGGCCTTGCTTTCGGAAGCGACCTCCTGGTTGCGCCGGTCCGCCTCCTTGCGCTGGGCTTTGAGCAACGCGATATCGCTGGCGAGCTTTTCCAGCTCCGATTCTCGCGCGACCAGCTCGATCTGGCGATTCGAGGACGAAAAGCTGGCGTCATCATACATCTGCTCGAGCTTTTGCAGCTCCAGCGCGCGCTTCTCCAAAGCCCGCTCCGTCTGTGCATGCTTTTCCGACAGGCGGTGCAGATCCTCCTCGCGCTGCCTGAGCTCCGCATTCTTGGCCTGCAGATCGGAAAGCGCCTGGTTCTTGTCCTTCGTTTCGACCGCGAGCCCCTTCAAGGCCTCGCGCCCGCGACCGATCTCGACCAGCTGTTCGGCCACCTTCTCCTGCAGATTCTTGACGGTTATCTCCAGCCGGCGCGTCGTCATGGCGTATTCCGCACGGACCCGGTCCTTGTCCGCCTGGATCTCGGCGGGCGTCAGCGGCAACGAAGCCTCGAGGCGCCTGCGCGTCAGGACAACGGCCCGCCGCCAGACCGCCGGCGCGATCAGCGACACCAGAAAAACGGCGCAAAGGAAACCAAGTACGAAGAACAGAACCGACTGGACCAAGGCGTGCTATCCACTTTACGGGGCGGCAATCGCGGGATTGTACCATCTTGGCATGGCGGAAATTCAACGCCGCGGCAAGAGCTTGCCGCGGCGCGATCAGCACAGTCCGAGCGATTGTAGCGAGCGCAATCCGATCAGAACGGGTTCCAGGTCGGCCTTTCGGTGAGCTTCAGATAGCCGAGATTGACCCCGAGGCGGGCACCGACGCCGGTGCGGATCGGCACGAGCAGCACCCGGTTGCTCTGCAATACGTTGAAGCCGACGCCCGCAATGACATAGGCGGAGCCGGCGACGCCGCCGAAGCGGTTATAAAGGCTGCTGATGTCGTCGAGGTTATAGACCAGCATCATCACCMGCGATCCCTCGCCGCCGAAATCCCAGCCGAGCGACGGACCTTGCCAGAACACCTTATGGTCGCCGGCGTTCTTGGTGTAGAGCGTCCCCTCACCATAGGTCAGGCCGCCGATCAACGCGCCGGACCCTTCCTCGCCCAGCAGGTAGCCGTTGGGCAGGCCGTAGGAGGCAAATATCTTCTCGACGACGGTGGCCAGGCCGCCGGACGTCTCGCCGAAGAATTTATGACCGGAATCGACGATTTCCTGAGCGGTGTACTGTTGAGCCCGCGATGCCGAGGTCGAAAGGACCAGGGCCGCCAGGAGTGTGATGGTCATGGTGAGGACTCGGACGAACGTCCGGTCGTAGTATCGGGAAAACATGCTTCCAAATCTCCGTCAGGGAGCACTTTCGCCGACGCCTCGCACCCCTGCGGCTCTTGCCGGCCGTTCAGGGTGGCTATCACTGGCAAACTATGCCGTAATCCTTTTTCAACCATTAAGCTCCCACACGAAGATGGCGGTTAGAAGGCCGCGCTTGCGCCTCCACGGCGGGTTTCCCCCGCGAACACACCAYTTTCGCCGCCGATAATTTTGGATTTGTTGATGCGCGCCCGGGCCCTGTGTATTCAGAAAGCCTTGGAAAAGAGCGTGATTCGTGTGGGCAGGCGCGAAAAACTGTCGCTCGGCCATGAACAAGTGACTTAAGCAGGGATTTCGCCGATGGCCGAGCTTTTCACCCTTTCCGCGCCTGATCTCGCGGCACTGCTTTGCAGTCGCGTCTGCCACGACATCATTTCGCCGGTGGGCGCAATCAACAACGGCCTCGAGCTGCTCGACGAGGGCGGCGCCGACGAAGACGCCATGAAGCTCATTCGCCAGAGCGCCAGGAACGCCTCGGCGCGACTGCAGTTTGCCCGCATTGCCTTTGGCGCCGCGGGTTCCGCCGGTATGATGATAGACACCGGCGATGCCGAGGCCGTGGCCAYCGCCTTCTTGAAGAACGAAAAGCCGGAACTGGTTTGGAACGGCTCCCGGGCGCTCCTGCCCAAGAACAAGGTCAAGCTGCTGCTCAACCTCATTCTCGTCGCCAACGCGGCCATACCGCGCGGTGGCAAGCTGGTGGTCACGCTGGAGAACCTTGAGACCGAGCCGCGTTTTTCGCTGTCGGCCAGYGGCCCGATGCTGCGCGTGCCRCCGAAATTCCTCGAGCTGCATTCYGGCCACAAGCCGGAAGAGCCGATCGACGCTCATTCGGTCCAGCCTTACTACACGCTGCTTCTGGCGCGTGAGGCCAATATGACGATCTCGATCCATGCGACCGCCGACGAGATCGTGCTGACGGCTGCATAAGAAGAGCCGAAGCATCTTTTATCGCTAATATTTGCTCCAGCAGTGCAGGTAGAGTAGTACCAGCCGCAATTCATGTAACGTCGCCGCGGAGGTAAAACCGCGCGATACGCCTGTTTGGAAAAACTTTACCTAACGGCTTTTCGGCTTCTTTACCAGATTGACCTATGGTGCTTTCCGGTTACCGGAGGTTGCCGGTTCGGCAGATGGCAAAGAGGACCCGGACATGAAGCGTTGCCTGTTCGTCGATGATTCGAGCGTCATCAGGAAGGTTGCAAAACGCATTCTTGGCTCGGACATGATCGTCGTCGAGGCGTCGACCGGGGTCGAAGCCGCCGAGATCTGCGCCGACAACATGCCCGATGTCATCGTCATCGACGGCGGGCTGACCGACATCCAGGCGGTCGACCTCATTCGCCGCATCCGCGCCATCGAAGCTCCCGTCAAGCCGCAGATCCTGGTCTCGCTGGTCGAGGTCGATGTGGCTGCGATCATGCGCGCCAAGCGCGCCGGCGCCCAAGGCTATCTGCTGAAGCCCTTCAACCGCGCGCAACTGCTCGAAAGCTTCCGTTTCCTCAAGATCGCCGCCTGATTCGCGGCACCGATCCAACAAAAAAAACCCGGCCGGAGCCGGGTTTTCGTTGGAATCGTTGGATCGCCTAAAGCATGTCTCCCGAAAGTGGGAACCGGTTTCGGGACAAAGACATGCGTAAAATCAAAGCCTAAAGCGTAGGGAGCGAATCTGAAAGGTCGCGACGCGCTTTAGGCGCTGACGCGGATATCTTCCGGCTCGCGCAGCACATAGCCGCGACCCCACACCGTCTCGATATAGTTCTGGCCACCGGACGCCGCGTCGAGCTTCTTGCGCAGCTTGCAGATGAAGACGTCGATGATCTTCAGCTCCGGCTCGTCCATGCCGCCATAGAGATGATTGAGGAACATTTCCTTGGTGAGCGTGGTGCCCTTGCGCAGCGAGAGCAGCTCCAGCATCTGATATTCCTTGCCGGTCAGGTGCACGCGCTGGCCACCGACCTCGACCGTCTTGGCGTCGAGATTGACCACCAGGTCGCCGGTGGTGATGACCGACTGGGCATGGCCCTTGGAACGGCGCACGATGGCGTGGATGCGCGCCACCAGCTCGTCCTTGTGGAAGGGCTTGGTCATATAGTCGTCGGCGCCGAAACCGAGGCCGCGCACCTTGTCCTCGATGCCGGCCATGCCGGAGAGGATCAGGATCGGCGTCTTGACCTTGGAGAGGCGCAGCGTGCGCAGGACTTCATAGCCCGACATGTCGGGGAGATTGAGGTCCAGCAGGATGATGTCGTAATCGTAGAGCTTGCCTAGATCGACACCTTCTTCGCCGAGATCGGTCGTATAGACGTTGAAGCTCTCCGATTTCAGCATCAGTTCGATGCTCTGTGCGGTTGCACTGTCATCTTCAATCAGCAGAACACGCATTTCATTCCCCTTTTCTGCTGCCGGGCCATCTCACGACCCGTCCGGGACCCGGAGCAGTGATTGCCTGAACAGAAGGTGCCACCGACTGGTTAACAAATCCTAATTTCGTGTCATCCACGATACCAGATTTTTTAACCCCTTTCTACACCCACTTGAATCTAATAACGAATCACAGACCAAAATCGCTAATGCACCACATTAATAAGCCAGCCTAAGTGACTCCAGAGACTCGCAGGCCCGGGCTTCCGCCGAGAGCCGGAATTTTTACCCGGCCTTAAGTCCTCGCCCGTATGATTAACAATGCCCGTAAACGAATGGTTACCGCCGGCAAAAATCTTTAGGGCTTTGTTTCCCATAGCCCAGGGAAAGCCGGGGGAAACGGGCGGCGCTYGGATCGTTCCGGGCGGACTGGGYGGTATTGCAAGTGTGCGGTTGCGGAGTATCGAGTCATGAAGTCACGTGAAAACCTCGTTCGACTGAAGCAATTTCAGGTGAATGAGAAACGGCGGCAGCTCTTGCAGCTGGACATGATGATCGCCGAGTTCGAGCGCATGGCCGTGGAGCTGGAAGCGCAGATCATCGCCGAAGAGAAAAAAGCCGGCATCACYGACATCAACCATTTCGCCTATCCGACCTTCGCCAAGGCGGCGCGCCTGYGCCGCGACAACCTCAGGAACTCACAAAGCGACCTCGCCCAGCAGCGAAGCACCGCCGAATCATTACTCGGCGAAGCTGAAGCGGAGCTGTCCAAGGCGGAGATGCTGGAATCGCGCGACACCAAGATTCGCGAGGCCGAAACAGGCGGCCGCAGCGCCATGATCGGCTGATCGCCGGGTATATTCGCAGTCATGCCGGAGGCCTGCCGGCATCTTCAGAACCGGCGATCGGCAGCAATCGGCCTCGCTGTCTTCAGGGCACAGCGCCCATCTCGCCGTGATCTGCCAATGCCCGGGCCCGGGCATCCTTGATTTCGGGCGCATGCTCTTCCGCCCAGGAGCGTATCTGGCTGAGCAGGCCAGCAAGGTTCTGRCCAAGCTCCGTCAGTTCGTACTCCACGCGCGGCGGAATGACCGCAAACACCTCGCGTCGCACAAGACCGTCGCGCTCCAGAACACGCAGCGTCTGGGTCAGCATTTTGGGCGTGATGCCCTCCAGCTTGCGCGCCAGCTCGCCATTGCGCAGCCGGCCGCGCCGCAGCGCGCAGACGGTGAGATAGACCCATTTGCTGGCCAGCATCTCGAGCACGGTATGCGACGGGCAGGTGCGCCGGAACGCGTCGTAGCCGAATGGGGATCTATCGTCACTATCCATAAGGTGTCTATATATAGAAAAGGTACATACTCGACAATCGAATATTACTATCCAAATGATAGCGGCATATCCACTCGAACAGGAGGCGTTCATGCGTGCCGTTATCCAGAATTCCGTCGGCGGACCCGAGGTCCTTTTCGTAGCCGAGCAGCCCGACCCCTCGCCCGGCCCCGGTGAAGTGCTCGTCCGCGTCAAGGCGGCGGGCATCAACCCGGTCGACGGCGCCGTGCGCGGCGGCTTCTACCCGCTGCTCGGCGAGCCGCCTTTCATCCTTGGCTGGGATATTTCGGGGACTGTCGCGGCGCTCGGTTCCGGCGTGACCGCCTTCAAGGTCGGCGACGAGGTGTTCGGCATGCCGCGCTTCCCCAAGCAGGCCGGCGCCTATGCCGAGCTTGCCGCGGCGCCGGCGGGCGAGATCGCCGCGAAACCAGCCGCCATTGACCATGTTCATGCGGCTRCCTTGCCGCTGGCCGGCCTGACGGCCTGGCAGGGCCTTGTCCGCCATGGCGGCCTGCAGGCGGGGCAACGCGTGCTGGTCCATGCCGGAGCAGGCGGCGTCGGCCATCTGGCGGTGCAGATCGCCAAGGCGCGCGGCGCCTGGGTGGYCTCGACCGCCAGCCCGGACAAAACGGACTATGTTCGCTCGATCGGCGCAGACGAGGTCATCGATTATACGAAGGGCGAATTCGCCGGAAAGGCCGGCGATCTCGATCTGGTGCTGGAGACGGTCGGCGGCGACCATGCCGCGGATTCGCTCAAGGTGTTGCGCGATGGCGGCGTGCTGGTGTCGCTGCTCGCTGTCCCCGACGCGGTAAAGGCAAAGGCCAAGGAACGGAACATCCGCGTCGAGCGGATGTCGGTCACGCCCGACCGGGAAGGCCTTGTCGAGCTCGCCAGGCTCGTCGATGCCGGAAAGCTCGCGCCCCATGTGGCGAAGGCTTTTCCGCTCGACCAGGCGGGGGCCGCCCACACTTTCCTCGCCACGCGGCCGATCGGCAAGGTTGTGCTGACGGTCTGATACCTTCCAAAACGAAAGGGCGCGGTGTTCCGCGCCCTTTCGATTTACGGCTATCCTGGCTAGTGCCGGTATTGCTGGATCCGCGTGGTGCGGAGACCGGCAAGGCCGTATTCGTCGATCGATGCCTGCCAGGAGAGAAATTCTTCGGTGGTGAGCTTGTAGCRCTGGCAGGCTTCTTCAAGGCTGAGCAGGCCGCCGCGCACCGCCGCGACCACTTCTGCCTTGCGCCGGATAACCCAGCGCCGCGTGTTCGTTGGCGGCAGATCGGCGATCGTAAGAGGGCTGCCGTCGGGCCCAATAACATACTTGACTCTAGGTCTAACCAGATCGGTCATCGTACTCTCTACTAAAAACTCAAAGACCCAATCCCCGCCACAGTACCGCCACAGCTTTAAAAATTGCCTAAGCGAACCCTAATCACTAGGTAAGGATCGTGAACGCCCGGTTAGGATTTCGTTTAGAATTTGAAACACCGGCCTCCAGGCCTTGAAATTGCCGGTAATCTCGTCCTGAGGCGTAAGCTGGCGCAGACGTGGCGCTTGACCTATATTCCGGCCATTGGCATTGAGCGCCGCACAGTGAAAGCACCATGAACAGCCTCGATCTTCCCCGCCGCCCCGAAGAAACCCGCGTCGTCGTCGCGATGTCGGGCGGTGTCGATTCGTCTGTGGTCGCCGGCATCCTGAAGCGCGAAGGCTATGACGTGGTCGGCGTGACGCTGCAGCTTTATGATCACGGCGCGGCCACTCATCGCGCCGGTTCATGCTGCGCTGGCCAGGACATCGACGATGCCCGCCGCGTCTCCGAGACGCTCGGCATCCCGCATTACGTGCTCGATTATGAGGAGCGCTTCCGCAAGGCGGTCATCGATCCCTTTGCCGAGAGCTATGTCGCCGGCGAGACACCGATCCCCTGCGTTTCCTGCAACCAGACGGTGAAGTTCGCCGATCTTCTGGCGACCGCGCAGGATCTCGGCGCCGACGCGCTGGCCACCGGCCATTACATCCGCTCGCGCGCCAATGGCGCCCATCGCGCGCTCTACCGGCCGGTCGACGCCGACCGCGACCAGAGCTATTTCCTGTTCGCCACCACGCAGGCGCAGATCGACTATCTGCGATTTCCCCTCGGCGGCCTGTCGAAGCCGCAGGTCCGCGCCATTGCCGAGGAGATGGGACTCACCGTCGCCGCCAAGCAGGACAGCCAGGACATCTGCTTCGTGCCGCAGGGCAAATATTCCGACATCATCGCCAAGCTGAAGCCGGCCGCGGCCAATCCGGGCGACATCGTCCATATCGACGGCCGCGTGCTCGGCCGCCACGAAGGCATCCTGCGCTACACGATCGGCCAGCGCCGCGGCATCGGCATCGCCTCCGGCGAGCCRCTCTATGTCGTTCATCTCGACGCCGACCGCGCGCGCGTCATCGTCGGCCCGCGCGAGGCGCTGGAGACGCACAAGATCTATCTGCGCAACATGAACTGGCTGGGCGACGGGCCGCTGTCGGATGTTCCGGCCGGCGGTATCGAGCTCTTCGCAAAAGTCCGCTCGACCAGGCCGCCGCGTCCGGCCGTGCTGCATCACCGCGACGGCGTGACGTCCGTCGAGTTGGCCGACGGCGAGTCAGGCATCGCGCCAGGACAGGCCTGCGTGCTCTATTCCGACGACGGCAACGAGGCGCGTGTCTTCGGCGGCGGCTTCATCGAGCGCTCCGAGCGTGGAGCCGAGGCCGAGGCGATGCTGTCCAGGCTCGCGGCCAGTCCAGCGCAGATTCCCGCCGAGTAAAATTAATGTCCGTAGGCCCGGCTTTTCGAGCTCATCGCCGCGGGTTCGGGCAGGTTCACGAACCGGTGTGGATCACCGTGCCGGCGGTCAGGATGCGCAGCACCCTGATCGCTTCCTCACCGTCGGTGCGGGGCTCGGCGCGCGTCTCGATGCATTGCATGAAATGGGCAAGCTCGCGCGTCAGCGGCATGCCCTCGCCGACGGCCACATAGGAAGGCTCGTTGGCGGTGAAGGCCCACTGGCCGCTGTCCTGCCACACCGCGTGGCGGTAGACGGCAAGCTTGCGCTCCCAGGGCTCGACATCGTCGAACACCGCCATCGCCTTGGTGCCGACCACCGTCAGGCGCCGCTCGCGATAGGGATTGAGGCGCGAGGCGAAGAGATGGCTGCGCAGGCCGTTCGGGAAACGCATGTGCAGATGCGCGAAGTCGCTGAGATTGTCGAGGAGCGCCGCCCCCTCGCCCCTCACCTCGATCGGCTCGGTGCCGGTGATGGCGAGGATCATCGACAAATCGTGCGGCGCCAGGTCCCAGAGCGCATCGTTTTCGGTATGGAACTTGCCAAGGCCGAGCCGGTGCGAATGGATGTAGCGCACCTCGCCGAGCTCGCCATTGTCGATCAGCGCCTTCAGCGTCTCGAAAGCGGGATGGAAGCGCAGCACATGGCCGACCATGAAGATGCGGCCATTATCCTTTGCCGCCTTCACCGCGCGCTCGGCATCGGCGACGGTCAGCGCGATCGGCTTTTCCACCAGCACGTCCTTGCCGCTTTCGACCGCGCGCACCGCGGTGTCGGCATGGAATTGCGGCGGCAGCGCCATGACGATGGCGTCGATGTCGTTGCGCTCGAACAGCCTGTCCGGCTCGATCRCCAGGCAATCCTGCTCGCTGGCGAAACCTTCGGCGCGGGCGCGGTTGACGTCGGAAACGGCATAGAGCGCGCCAAGCGCCTTGAGGGTGCGGATATGGTTGCTGCCCCAGTATCCGCAACCGAGGACGGCGATGCGCGGCTTCATTCGTTCAAACTCTAGAATTTCATGGCCGAGACATAGCGACGTGCCCCGCCGAACTCAACCCCGGGAGATCAGCTGAGTGTCTGTCCGGCAAAGCTTTTCTGGGATGAGATTATGYCGGCCGGATTATGCCGGCATGTCGGCCTTATACAAGCTTGACAGGCTCACCCTCGCAACCTTATATCCGCGCGACCTTGGCGAACGCCTCGCGACGCCCGTCCATTCAGGACGGTTTTCCGGGCCATTTGCCACCCTGGCGGGGTAGCTCAGTTGGTTAGAGCACGGGAATCATAATCCTGGGGTCGGGGGTTCAAGTCCCTCTCCCGCTACCATCTTTCCCCACACTCCTTTGGCACCGTTGGGAAAGCGCCCTTACCGAGGATCCCGGTGAGACGCCCGGCGATTTCGGCTTCTGTTCCGCCGAGCCTCGACGTATCTCGAAAACGGTAACGGTGGCGGTCAAGCCTCGCATGGCCGCCTTGGCTCCGGAATCTCCAGAGCCGCTCTATCCGCTAGTTGGAGCCATTCCGGGCGAAAAGCGCTTCTCCCGGAATTGCTCTGATACGGCCGAATTCAACCCCTCAGCAGGTCGAACATCAGCTCGAAGAAGCGATCCGCATCCACCTCGTTGGCGATCATGGCGTTGTCCTTGAGGCCGCGCTCGCTCCAGAAGTCGGCGACGGTGGCGCCGAAAGTGTAGCTGCCGCCGAGATCGACGCCGATATGCGCCGGCCGCGTCCTGACGAGCGTGGGGTCGATCACCAGCGCCAGCGCCAGCGGATCATGCATGGCGCCGCCCACGCCCATCGAATTGCGGTGGAGCTTCTCGTAAAACAGCAGCCAATCGTTCACCAGCTTGCCCAGCGGTGTATCGATCTTGGCGAGCTCGGCATATTGCGGTTTCTCGACCAGCACCTGCATGGTGACGTCGAGGCCGACCATGGTGATCGGCACGCCGGAATCGAGCACGATCCGCAGCGCCTCCGGATCGCAGAAGGCGTTGAACTCGGTCGGCGTGATGATCTCGCTCTTACGATAGAACACGCCACCCATCCAGATCAGCTGCTTGATCTTGGGCAGGACATGCGGATGTTTCAGCAGCAGCAGGCCGATGTTGCAAAGCGGCCCTGTGGCCACGACCACGGTCGGCTCGGCGCGCGACAGYAGCTTCTCGGCCAAGAAGTCCACGGCATGCTGCTTCACCGGCCTGATGGTCGCCTGTGGCAGGTAGGGCGAGCCCTCCAGGCCGCTTGGGCCGTCGGCGGTGCCCAGCACCAGCGGGCGCGCCAACGGCCGGTGGCAGCCGGCGGCCACCGGAACAGCGCCGGCGCCGATATATTCGAGGATTCGCAGCGCATTGGCGGTGGTCTTTTCGATCTCGGCGTTGCCACAGGTGGTGGTGACGCCGAGCAATTCGACGGCCGGCGAGCGATGCGCCATGACAAGCGCGATGGCATCGTCATGGCCGGGATCGCAATCGAAGAGGATGGGCGTAGGGGTCATGGTCGGGCTCGTCATGCGGTCCGCTCGTAGCGGGCAAGGGTGTCTTTGAAGATCTTGAGGAAGCGGCGGCCGTCGAGGTCGGTGCCAATGCGGGTGGTCTTCGGTCCGCCGCCCGGCAGGATCTGGAAACCGCGATAGGCAACCGTCTGGCCGCGAGCCACATGGCCGTCGGTCAGCACATCGACGAACAGCGGTTCGGTGAGCGTGGCGAGGCTGGGATCGAAAGCCAGCGCCACGGTGATCACGTCATCCAGCGGGAAGCCGACGAGCCCGAAGAATTCGCGCCAGATGTCCACATAGATGGGGAACACGTCGGCGATCATGTCGACCACCGGATTGTCCTTCGCCACCGCCTGCATGTCGGCGATGTCGTCGCGCGTCAGCATGGAGGTTGCGACGCGATTGTCCTCGCAGATGTCGAGCGGCACGAGGATCTTGTCGACCTCGGCGTTCAGCACGATGCGCGAGGCTTCGGGATCGGCCCAGATGTTGTATTCGGTGACCGGCGTCATGTTGCCGGGAGTCTGGAAGGTGCCGCCCAGCACCAGCAGGCGCTTGAGCGCGTCCGCAAGGCGCGGCTCCTGCAGCAAGRCCATGGCGGCGTTGGTGAGCGGCCCTGTGGTGACCAGCGTGATCTCGCCGGGATTGGACATCACCGTGTCGATGATGAAATCGACCGCGTGGCCCGGCGTCGCCTTGCGTGTCGGAGCGGGCGCCGGCGGATTGAACTTCTTCAGTCGGTCGCCGAAGCGCGCGGTCAGCCGCTTCTCGAAATGCACCGGAGCTTCCATGTCGGCCTTGGCGTGRCCGACGATCGGCCGCCAGGCGCCGGCATGGACGGGGATGTCGTCGCGCCCGGCCAGCGAAAGCGTGTTGAGCACGACATTGGTCACCTGCTCGATGGGCCCGGCCGCGCCGGTGACGGTCGTGACCGCTTCCAGCTTCACGTATGGACTGGCTGCGGCAAACAGCACGGCGAGGATGTCGTCGCCCGCTGAATCCACGTCGAGGATTATGCGTTCCATATGCGTATGGGGTCCTTACGTTGAGGGAGTGTTGTCGGCGTCGGCCCGACCGGGTTCGACGGAAAGCAGCTTGCGCATRCTCTCGAGCGTCTCGCGGATGATGCGGGGCCTGCTGCGGTAGGAGAGCGCGAACAGCGCCACCAGCGCCACCGCGTAGGGTACCGCCAGGATCAGATACGACGGGAAACCGAAGGTCTGCAGCCTGAGCGAGAAGGCGTCGGCGAAGCCGAACAGCAGGCAGCCGCCCAGCACCCTGAGCGGATCGCCGTTGGAGAAGATCAGGATTGCGACGGCCATGAAGCCGCGCCCCGACGACATGTTCTCGGTGAACATGGTGATGTAGCCGAGCGACAGATGCGCCCCGGCGAGCCCGGCGAGAAGACCGCACAGCAGCGAGGCGACATAACRGATCCGGGCGATGGAGATACCGAGCGCCTCGGCTGCCTCGGGTTTTTCGCCGACGACGCGGATGTAGAGGCCGAGCCTGGTGCGCCTGTAGAACAGCACGAGCAGCGGCACGGCGAAAAAGGCCACATAGACCAGCGGCGTGTAACCCGAGACCAGCGGCGCCCAGGACCCAAGCAATTCACGAGCCCATGGGATTTGAACCTTCGGCAGGCCGACGATGCCATGGCCGACGATGGATCCGCGCGTGCCGAAAACCGCCTTCATCAACGATATGGTCATGCCGCCCGCGAGGATGTTGAGCGCCAGGCCGACCACCACCTCATTGGCGCGGAAAGTCACGACAAGGAGCGCGAAGACGAGCGCGAAGACAAGCGCGGCGGCAACGCCGCACAGCACGCCGACAAAGGCCGAGCCGGACCAGATGGAGCCAAGCACGGCGAAGAAGGCGCCTACGAGCATCTGGCCTTCGAGGCCGATGTTGAAGATGCCTGCCTTGGTGGTGAACGAGCCGCCGAGGCCGACCAGCAGGATCGGCGCGGTGGTCCTGAGCGTCGCGACCAGGAGCGCGACGTTGAGGAGTTTGTCTAGAACTTCCATCGACGCTCTCCCGCCGTGCTGTCGCCGCGGCGCTTCATCAGCACCTGCGCGGAAACGCTGAGGATGATGAGGGCCTGGATGACCGTGATGATCTCGCGCGAGGCCGTGGTCTCGACCTCCAGCAGCAGCGAGCCGCTGCGCAGCGCGCCGAAGAACAGCGCGGTGACGATCGTGCCGATCGGTGAGCCGTTGGCGAGCAGCGCGGCGATGAGGCCGTCGAAGCCGAAGCCGGGCGCGAAGCCTTCCATGAAGCGGTGATGCACGCCCAGCGTCTCGACGCCGCCTGCCAGCCCGCCGACCGCGCCGGAGACCAGCAGGACCAGGAAGCCCTGCCGTTTGACGTTGACACCGCCATATTCGGCGAATTTCGGCGCCGAGCCGACCATCGAGATCGAATAGCCCTTGCTCGTATAACGGAAGAACCACGCGACGGAGAGCGCCAGCACCAGTCCGATGACAAGGCCCCAGTTGAGGCGCGAAAAGGAAAAGAGCTCGGGCAGATAGGCCGTCGGCAGAACAGGCGGCGTCTCCGACCAGCCGCCCGGCCTCTTGAACAGGAAGATGGTGAAATAGGACGTCAGCAGCACCGCGACGTAGTTCGACAGGATGGTGGAGACCACCTCGTTGGTGTTGTAGCGCGCACGGAAGAACGCCGGAATGGCTACCCAGGCGGCGCCGGCGAGCGTCGCCACGGCCAGCCCGACCAGCATGTGAATGCCGGCCGGCAGCGGCAGGGCGAAGCCGACCCATGCCGCTGCGAAACCGCCGAGGAACAGCTGGCCCTCGATGCCGACATTGAACATGCCGCCGCGCAGGCCGATGCAGGCGGCAACGCCGCAGATCAGGATGGGCGTGGTCTGCAGCAGAGTGCCGGCGATCTTGGCCTGGTCGCCGAAAGCGCCCCGCAGCAGCGTCATGAAGACCTTTACCGGGCTCTCGTCGACCATCAAGATGATGATGGCGCCGATGGCGAGGGCAAAGAGGACAGCAAGCAGCTGCCCGTAAACGGCACGCAACCTGTCGCTCATCGGGCCGCGCCGCCCGTCGCTGCGCCGGCCTCGACACCTGCCATCATCATGCCGATCCTTTCGCTGTCGGCTCCGTCGCCGTCGACCTCGCCCATGATCCGGCCGTTGAACATGACCAGGATGCGGTCGGCGAGCGTGAGAAGCTCATCGAGCTGTACCGATATGACGAGCACGGCGCGGCCGGCCGCACGCTGGCGCATGATCTCGTCGTGGATGGATTCCTGGGCGCCGATGTCGACGCCTCGCGTCGGCTGGTCGATGAGCAGGAAGTCCGCGTCGTTCGTGAATTCCCGCGCCAGGACGACCTTCTGGATGTTGCCGCCCGACAACCGCTTGACGGTATCCTGGGGGCCGCGCGCGCGGATATCGAAGCGCTTGATCATGTCCGCGGCCTGGCTGGCGGCCGCCTGCCAGTCGAGAATGCCGTTGCGCGACCACGGYGCCCTCGTCTGGCGCCCCATCAGGAGGTTCGCCGAGATCGAGGCGCCGCCATCGACGCCGCGCACCATGCGGTCGCCCGGAACATGGGCCAGTCCGGCCTCACGGATCTGCGCCGGCGACTGCGTGGTCAGGTCGCGGCCCTTGAGAACGGCTGTGCCGTGGCTGGCGGGACGCAGGCCGGTGAGCACCTCGGCGAGCTCGGTCTGGCCGTTGCCGGCCACACCGGCGATACCGACGATCTCGCCGGCGCGCACGGTGAAGCTGGCGTCGCGCAGCGCCGGCAGGCGACGGTCGTCGCGGGCCCACAGGTTCTTCACCTCGAGCACGACGCTGCCCGCTGTCCGTTCGCGGCGGCGRCGCGCGAAGCTGACGTCGCGTCCGACCATCATGCGAACGAGATCGGCCTTGGTCAGCTCGGCCGTCGGTCGCGTCGCCACATGCTTGCCGTTGCGCAGCACCGTGACGGTGTCGGAAACCTCCATCACCTCCTCGAGGTGGTGGGAAATGAAGATGACCGTCATGCCGCCGGCAACGAAGYCGCGCAGGGTCTGGAACAGCTCACGGCTCTCTTGCGGGGTCAGCACAGCCGTCGGCTCGTCCAGGATGATGATGCGCGCACCGCGCGCCAKGACCTTGAGGATCTCGATGCGCTGCTCGATGCCCACCGACAGCAGCGAGACGCGCTCGGTCGGTTCGACCCTCAGTCCGAACCGTTCGGAAAGCTCGCGCGTCTTTTCGATCTGCGCGGCGTGGTCGATCAGCCCGTTGCGACGGATCTCCATGCCGAGGAACACGTTCTCGGCCACGGAAAGCGAGGGCACCAGCTTGAAATGCTGATGCACCATGCCGAGGCCCGCCGCGATGGCCGCGGCCGGATCGGCCATTATCATATCCTTTCCCTCGATGCGGATCGCGCCCTGATCGGGTTGCAGCAGACCGAACAGGACATTCATCAAGGTTGTCTTGCCGGCGCCGTTCTCCCCGATGATGGCGTGTATCTCGCCACGACGCACGGCGATGGAAACGTCGTCGTTGGCGGCGAAAGCACCGAAGCGCTTCGTAACGCCGATCAGCTCGACGGCCATCTCRGCGGCGGCGGGCTTGACAGGTGCCGGAGATGGCGAYGCGTCGGACACGGTAGCTTCACGGCTCCAAGGTTGAGCGTGCGGGCCACCGACCCGCACGAGGCTGGATGAAAGTCCCGGAGGACTCCGGGACGGCGCGAAGCCTACTTTGCCTTGGCGACCTTGATGGAGCCGTCGACGATGCCCTTCTTGATCTCGTCGAGCTTGGCCTTGACCTCTTCGGGGATCTTCGGCGCGATGTCGTCGCAGACCTTCAGCTCGACACCGCCCGAGGCGAGATCGAAGGTGCGGGTGCCTGGCATGACCTTGTGGCCTTCGACCTCGTCCTTGATCAGGCTGTAGACCGCGATGTCGCCGCGCTTGAGCATCGAGCCGAGCACATTGCCGGGCGCCGTGGAGCACATGTCGATATCGACGCCGATCGAATACTTGTCGGCAGCGGCGCTGGCCTGCATGACGCCCTCTCCCGTCGGGCCGGCGACGTTGTAAACGATGTCGGCGCCTTCATTGTAGAGCGCCTGGGTCAGCTCGCTGCCCTTGGCCGGGTCGTCGAAAGTGCCGGCGAAGACAGGTTTCACGGTGACGTCGGGGGCGGCATATTTCGAGCCCTGCTCATAGCCGCCGAGGAAGTTGCGGATAACCGGGATGTCGCGGCCGCCGACGAAGCCGATGGCCTTGCCGTCGCCGATCTTGTCGAAGGCGCTGCCCTTGTTTTCGATCATGCCGGCGAGCGCGCCGGCGATGAAGGAGCCCTGTTCCTCGGCAAAGTTGGCATAGATCATCTTGTCGCTGTCGAGGACGCCGTCGATGAAGACGAAGCGCTGGTTCGGATAGGCCGCGCTCGCCTTCTGCAGCGCGTCGACGAGCTCCCAGCCCATGACGAAGATCAGGTCGTACTTGCCGTCCTTCGCCAGGTTGGCGAACTGCTCCTCATAGTCGAGCGCGCGATTGCCGGTATCGACCAGCTTGAGGTCGATGCCGAAATCCGTCTTCGCCTTGTTGAGGCCGTTGACGATCGAGACGCCGAAGCCCTGCGCGAAATAGCCCGAGATGGCGGCCACGGATACCTTGCCCTGCGCGCAGGCAAGGCTGACCGAAGCAACAAGCGCGGYGCCGGCAAAGATGCACTTCGAAATGATTTTTTTCATGTTTCTCCCCTGTTTGAAGGTCGCCCCAAGTGCCGGCTCCGCAAGGGGCGCCGGAAAACTTGTTGGTGATCATATGACCTTATGGGTGCTCCAATGACCTGTCAATCTGGCGCCACGCGACGTTCCATGCCTTCGTTCCCGAACGACGCGCAATTGGCTTGACAAAGCCGCCGGATCGATAATTGTTGATACTCAAACAATTTCATAGGGCAATTGGAGCAGCCGATGCCGAAGCCAGCGGTCAGGAAGTTTGTCGTACAGGTCGAGGAGATTTTTCACGAAGGCGGGCCGGTGCGGGCAGAGCCGGTCAAGCGCGGCGCCGTGCTGGCGGTGATCGAGAATCCGTTCGCTGGCCGCTATGTGGAGGAGATCACCGGGTTCATGGAGGATCTCAAGCCGCTCGGTCTCGAAATGGCGCAACGCCTGCTGAATTCGCTTGGCGGCGATCCCTCGAAGGTCGAGGGCTACGGCAAGGGCGCGATCGTCGGCGGCGGCGGCGAGCTGGAGCACGGCGCGCTGTGGCACAATCCGGGCGGTTATGCGATGCGCGAAMTGCTGGGCGGCGCCAAGGCGATCGTGCCGTCGACCAAGAAGGTCGGCGGGCCCGGCGCGCGCATCGACATCCCGGTCACGCACATCAACGCTTCGTACGTGCGCAGCCACTTCGACGCCATCGAAGTGGGCATCAACGACGCGCCGMGCGCCAACGAGATCGTACTGGTGCTGGCCATGACGACKGGCGCCCGCGTCCATGCCCGCGCCGGCGGGCTGGAGGCGAAGGACATCAAGGGAGAGGACGGGCTGAGATGAGCGTTGAAATCCGCCGCATCATAACCATCGTGGAAGAAACGCGCGAGGAAGGCGGCCGGCCGGTCGATCCCCCGACGCGTCGCGCAGCTGCAGTCGCGGTCATTCGCAATCCGTTCGCCGGCCGCTACGTGGACGATCTGTCCGCACTGAGCGACATCGGGGCCGAGCTTGGCGAGATCCTTCCAAAGCGTGCGGTCGCAGCGCTCGGCATTCCCGGCGACCAGGTCGAAAGCTTCGGCAAGGCGGCCGCCGTTGGCGCCAATGGCGAGCTGGAACATGCCGCCGCGATCCTCCATCCGAAGCTCGGCGCGCCGTTCCGGGACGTGCTTGGCACGGGTGCCGCGCTCATTCCGTCCTCGAAGAAGCGGGGCGGCCTCGGCGTTCCGCTGGATGTTCCGCTCGGCCACAAGGATGCGGCCAAGGTGCGCAGCCATTTCGACGGCATGGAAGTGCGCGTTCCGGACGCGCCGCGCGACGACGAGATCGTGGTGGCGATCGCGGTCACCGATTCGGGCAGGCCGCACCCACGCGTCGGCGGGCTGACCAAGGAACAGGTCGTCGGCAAGGATGGGCTGATCTAGAGCATTTTGCAGCCAAGCGGAATCGCTTGGCGTCGCACAAATGCGGCTAAAACAAAGAGATAGAGCGGTTTGGCGTTTCCGTGAAACGGTGAACCGCTCCAACTCCCGGCAGCGGGCGATACCTTCGCAAAGCCACGGGCTGTCCCGCCGGCGAAAAAAGCGGCCCGTGAGCCGCTTTTTTTCGGCTTTCCTCAGATCAGGCCGCGACGACTTCGGGCACGCGGATGGCCGGCGGTGTGTTACGGCTGCGCGCGGTACGCACTTCCCCGTCGATCATGATCATGCCGATGCCGGGCAGGTTGCCGAGCGCCAGGCTTTCCAGGAAATCCTTGCCGAGGCCGCCGGCTGCCTGGTCCATGAAGACAAGGTCGGCGGCGCGGCCTGCCTCGATGATGCCGCGATCGGCAAGCTTGCGCACGCGTGCCGTGTTGCCGGTGGCAAAGCAGAAGACCACCTCCGTGGGCACGCCGCCCAGCGATGCCAAATGGCAAATGGTGCGAAGGATGCCCAGCGGCTGCACGCCCGAGCCGGCCGGGCCGTCGGTACCGAGAATGACCCGGTCGAGCTCGTTCCGTTGCTTGGCGATGCCGAGCACGAACAGGCCGGTGCGCAGGTTGCCGTTGTGGACGATCTCCAGGGCGCGGGTGCCTTCCTCGCAGATACGAYGGATCTCGTCGTCCGGCAGCGCCGTGGGRCCACCGTTGATATGCGCCACCACGTCGGCGTCGACCTCGAGCACGACTTCGGCCCCGATGCGGCCGGAACCGGGGATCGAGGGCCCGCCGGTATGGGTCATGGAGGTCATGCCGTATTTGCGGGCCCAGGCGATCATCTGGCGGCCCGTCGGACCGTCCTTGACGCCGCCGAGGCCGACCTCGCCGATCAGCGTCACGCCGGCTTCGGCGAGTTCGCGGAAATCGTTCTCGGTCATGCCTGGCTCCAGCACCGGAGCGCCGGCAAGGATCTTCATGCCGCCGGGGCGGAAATTCGAGAAGCTGCGCTGCGYGGCGATGCCGAGTGCCTTGACGCCGACGATGTCGCGAGGGCGGCCGGGATAGTGCGCCTCGCCGGCCGAGACGATGGTGGTGACACCGCCGTGGAGCGTCGAGTCTATCCAGCCGAGCTGGTTCTGGCGCGGGGTCCAGTCGCCGGCCGTGGGATGGACGTGGTTGTCGATCAGGCCGGGGGCGACGACGCAACCCTGCGCATCGATGACCTTCGCAGCTCCACTTGTCTCGACGCCGCCCTGCTTGCCGACCGCAGCGATGCGGCCATCCACGACCACAATGGTGTCGGCGTCGAGGATCKGGCGGGCGATGTCGCCGCTCAGCATCAGGCCGATATTGCGGATGACGGTCTTCCCGGCAGCAGGATTGGCTTGGGGGTCGGAGGACRTCGGACTGGTTCCTTCTGTTCGGCGCGGACAAGGGGAGGACATCCCGCCGCCGAAAAATCCAGCGACGCCCGCTGTTTTGCTGCGTCTGGGTTGGGGATCAGTAGGTCATTTGACGGCCGTGTCGCCTGTGTCGTCACGGCTGATGCGCTGGAGCAATTGCAACAGCGTGGCCTGCTCAGCCGTGGAGAGCGGCGAAAGAAGCTGCCGGCCGACTTCGACGCTACGGTCCAGGCGATCAAGCGTGTAGCGCACGCCGTCGTCCGTCAGCGTGATGATGGCCAGCCGCTGGTCTGTCTTGGAAGCGTTGCGCTTGACCAGCCCCTGCTTCAAAAGCTTGCGCACCACGAGGCTGATGGTGGACGGATCCATCGCCGTCAGCCGCCCGAGATGGTTCTGGGACACCTCGCCGTGACGCAGCACCGTCGCCAGCGCCGCGAACTGGGTCGGGGACAGGTCCTCGCCGGCCATCTCCTGCTGGAAGCAGAGCGTCGCCCGCTGATGGGCGCGGCGCACGATGTGGGCCGGGTGCAGATCGAGATCGTATCCGGTCGCGGCATAGCGGGCGAGCGCCTCCTCGCGGCTCAGCCGCTTGTCCTGCGCAGCCTTGCGCTTGGTTCGCTTCGTTTGCTCGGTCACCGTCATYGGGATGCTTGAACTCCTGGCAGGCCTGTTGTCGCTGGCACCGGAGCGATCATGCCGCGACGCTGGCGTTTTCCACGAAGACGCCTTCCCGCAAAGCCCTGACCACGCTGGCCGAGTCGCTGACCACGCCGAAATGGGTGGCGATGTCGTAAAGCGAGCTTTCCTGCTCGCGCGGGCCGGTGGCGGCGCAGCAGTCGCTCGGCACCACGACCTCGTAGCCGTTGAAGAAGGCGTCGTGAACGGTCGAACGCACGCAGATGTTGGTGACCACGCCGAAGACGATGATCTGGTCGACCTTCAGGTCCTTGAGCGTCAGGTCGAGATCGGTCTGGAAGAACGCGGAGTAGCGCCGCTTGATGACATGGATTTCGTCGGCGCGCGCGCCGAGGTCGTCGATGATCTCGACACCCCACGTGCCTTCGACGCAGTGCGGCGTGCGCTTCAGCCATTCGCGGTCCTGCCGCACGTTCTTGCGGTGGACGTCATGCACCCAGATCACCGGGACGCCCGACGCACGCGCGGCATCGATGACGGCGAGTTGCGGTCCGACCAGCACCTCATAACCCGGCAGCACCATCGCGCCGCCCGGCTTGCAGAAATCGTTGAGCATGTCGACCACGACGACCGCAGCGCGCTTCACGTCGATGCTGACGCCTGCTTCCTGTCGATGCGACGAGAAAGTGTCCACGGACATGGCAGATCTCCCCGGCAGCCATTGATTGTTGGTGGTCATACAAAACCGTACAAGGCCCGAAGTCAATCCTTGGAGGCATGTTGCCGGCCATCCCGCTTCACCGGCAACGAAAAAGCCGTTGACAAGCATGGTGTTTCAAGTGTCCGATTGTTTGACCATCAATGATATTGGYGCGCACCGTGGCCGGTCATGAGGGATGAGACATGAACATCATTGTCACGGGATCAAGCGRCCTGCTCGGCCGTCATGTGGCGGCGGCTTGCCTGGCCGTCGGCCATGAGGTTCTGGRCATCGACCTGGCGCCGCCCGCGCGTGGGGCCTGGAAACATGTGAGCGCGGACCTGACGGATCTCGGCCTTGCCCTGCAGCTGATCCGCGACGCCGACGCGGTGATCCATGTCGCGGCGATCCCGCGTCCCACCGGCAAGGCCGCCGCCGAGGTGTTCGGCACCAACATGGCGGCCAGCTACAATGTGGTGGAAGCGGCAGCGCTTTCGGGAGCCTCGCGGTTCATCTACGCGTCTTCCTTCTCGGTCCTCGGCTACCCCTTCGGCGAAAGGCTCGCGCCGCCCGCCTACCTGCCCATCGACCAGGATCATCCGACGGGCGCGCAGGATGCCTATGGCCTGTCGAAATGGCTTGGCGAGGAGATCGTCGAGGCGGCTGTGCGCCGCGGCGCCTTTTCGGCGGTAAGCCTGCGCATGCCCTGGATACAAACGCCGGAAAGCTTCTTCGAGACGGTCGGGCCGCGTCGCGGCACGCCGGACGCGGCGTGGGACCTCTGGGGCTATCTCGACGCGCAGGACGCCGCCGACGCCTTCCTCCGCGCGCTGGCCTGGAAGGGACAGGGACACCTGCGCACCTTCATCAGCGCCGCCGACACCTATTCGGAGACGCCGACGGCCGAGCTGCTGAAGGCCGCTTTTCCTGCGGTCCCGGTAAGACGGCCGCTCGAGGGTCACGCCACGGTCATCGACAACAGCCATGCCCGCGAAACGCTGGGCTTCGCGCCGCGCCGCTCGTGGCGCGGCTACGGCAAGTAAGGCAGGAGAAGGACGATGACCCGTTTTGTGGACAAGACCGTGCTCGTCACCGGCGGTGGCGGCGCCATCGGCAGCGCGGCTGCCCGTCGCTTCGCGCAGGAGGGCGCCAAGGTGGCGGTGCTGGACCTCGATGCCGGCCGCGCCGAGACCATCGCCTCGACGATCGGCGACAAGGCGATAGCGATCACGGCGGACGTAACCGACGAGGCTGCCGTCGAGGAGGCGGTGGCCAAGGTCGTGAGGGTTTTCGGCAGGCTGGACGCGGTGTTCAACAACGCCGGCATCTCGGGCAAGGTGGCCCCTGTCCATGAGTTGCCCACGCAAGACTGGGACGACATCGTGCGCATCAATCTGCGTTCGATGTTCGTGGTGCTGAAGGCTTCGGTGAAGGCGATGATCGCTGCCGGCGTCGAGGGCTCGATCGTCAACATGGGTTCGTCGATGGCGGGATGGGATGTGCTCGCCGGCGGCGCCGGCTATGCTTCGACCAAGCACGGCGTGGTCGGCTTGACGCGCGTCGCCGCGCTCGACGTGGCGCCGTACGGCATCCGCGTCAACGCCATCTGCCCGGGCGTCATCGAGACCACGCTAGGCGTTCCGGCCGCCGACAAGGCGCAATATCTGGCCGGCGTGCAGCGCTTCGCCGACCGCATTCCGCTCCGGCGCATCGGCCAGCCCGAGGACGTGGCGGCTGCGGTCGCCTTCCTCGCTTCCGACGACGCCTGCCATGTCACTGGGGTCGACTGGCTGATCGACGGTGGACAGACCTTGCAGAGTTGGGCCAACGCGCCCGAGGCTGCCGCGTTCCCGAACCTGCGGCGCACGCGCTGAACCGCTTGGCAGATCACCTCTGCGGGCCTGCGGCRTGGCAGGACTATCTTGTCCCTCCCCGCCCCAGTCGCCGCGGCGGCGCGAGCGCCAGCAGCTTGCCGAACAACCCTTGCGGCAGCACGACGACCACGACGATGAACAGCGCGCCGAGCGCGATCAGCCAGTACTGGTCGAGGCTTGCCGACATGGCGTTCTCGGTGGCGCGCACGGCAAGCGCGCCGAGGAAGGCGCCCATCAGGACCGAGCGGCCACCGACAGCCACCCAGATCAGCACTTCTGTGGAGAGCGCAAATCCGACCAGCGGCGGCGAGACGAAGCCGAACTGGGTGGTGAACAGGCCGCCGGCGAAGCCCGCCATTGCGCCCGAGACGGTGAACACGAAGATCTTGTGCAAGCGCACGTCGTAGCCGAAATGCAGCGTGCGGCGCTCGTCGTTGCGGATGCCGGCGAGCACAGTGCCGAGCGGCGAACGCCCGATCCACAACGACAAGAGATAGGTGAGCAGCGCGGCGATACCGACGAAGAAATAGGTTGCATTGGTGGAGAGCGGATCGCCATTAGGCGCCGACAGCGGCGGCACGTTGAACAGGCCGTTGAAACCGCCGATGAACTCCCAGCGCCGCGCCGCGATCTCGCACACGACCGCCGCGCAGAGCGTGACGATGGCAAGATGCGCGCCTGACAGCGCGCGGCCCTGGAACATGATCCAGCCGAGCAGCGCGGCGACCATCATGGGCAGCAGCACGGCGAGCGCCAGGCCCGTCCATTGGCTGTCTCCAAGCCATGGCAGCTTGCCCAGCGTCACCAGCGCCATGGAATAGGCGCCGATGCCGAAGAAGATGGCCTGGCCGAAGCACAATATGCCGGCCTGACCCCAGATCAGTCCAAGGCTGAGCKCGAAGATGCCGTAGGTCACGTATTGGGTGAGCAGGCCGATATTCCAGTCATCGAGCGCAAGCGGAGCCAGTCCGAGCCCTGCCCAGGCGAGCACCGTGAGGCTGAGGCCGAGACGCGCGGGGCGGGTCATTTGCGGCCTCCGATGATGCCGTTGGGCAAGAAACGGATGATGATCATGGCGAGCAGGAACACCAGGATCTGGGCGTCGGCCTGCGAGATGCCCGCCGAGAAGATGGTGGTGGCGCCGCCGATCACGCCGGACCCGATGAGCGCGCCGACGAGCGAGTTGACGCCGCCCACGAGCACCGAGAGGAAGGACGGAATGAGGAAGCCGACGCCCATCTGCGGGTCGACGCTCATGATCGGCRCCATCACAGCGCCCGCGAAGCCCGCCAGCGCCGAGCCGACGGCGAAAGTGGCCCGGTCCATGCGCCGTGTGTTGATGCCCAGGGACGCCGCCATGGCGCGATTGGCGATGACGCCGCGTATCTGCAGTCCAAGTTTTGTCCTGAAGAACAGATAGTAGGTGGCGAGCGCCAGCGCGGCCGCAAGTGCCATGATGAAGAGGCGGTAGGCCGGATACTGAACGCCGAACACATCGACGGCAGTGGGAAGCGGATTTGGAACGCTCTGGGCCCCCGGCCCGAACAGCACGACGACGCCTTGCTTGATCACCAGGGACAGGCCCCAGGTGGCAAGGATGGTGTCGATGAAGCGATGGTAGATGTGGCGGATGATCAACCATTCGACCAGCAAGCCGACGACGGCGAGCACAAGGGGCGCCAGCAGCAGGCCCAGCCAGAATGAGCCCGTCGCATTGCTGACCGCGACGACGACATAGGCGCCGATCAGGAAGAACTCGCCATGGGCCATGTTGATGACGTTCATCAGCCCGAATATGACGACGAGGCCCAGCGTCACCAGCAGCAGGGCAAGGGTGAAGTTCGCGGTATCGAGCAGAAGTGCGATCGTCGCTTGCACGGCAGCCTCAGATTGACAGGTAGCGATGGACGAGTTCGGGTCTTTCGCGCAACTGCCCGATCCGGTCGGCACGATCGGCGATGACGCCGTTTTCCATGAACAGGGCGCGTCCCGCCAGCGTCTCGACGAAGTCCAGATTCTGYTCGACCACCAGAATGGTCAGTCCGGTGGAGCGGGCAATGGCCTGCAGCGTGCGGCCGATCTCGTCGACGATGGAGGGTTGGATGCCCTCCGACGGCTCGTCGAGYAGCAGGAGCTTGGGCTGGCCCACAAGGCAGCGCATGATGGCGAGCTGCTGCTGTTGCCCGCCCGACATGGTGCCGGCCTTCTGCCTGCGCCGCTCGCCCAGGACGGGGAAGAAGTCGTAGATGTCCCGCGGCAGCCGGTTGGGCAGGCGCGGCTTGCCGAGCACGCCCATCAGCAGGTTCTCCTCGACGGTGAAGTCCTTGAAGATCTCGCGCCCCTGCGGAACGTAACCGATTCCCTCATTGGCGATGACATAAGAAGGACAATTGCCGAGCTCACGACCGTCCAGGCGGAAGCTTCCGCCCTGTGTGGCGAGTTGGCCGGCGAGCGCACGCATCAAAGTGGTCTTGCCCATCCCGTTGCGGCCGAGCAGGGCCACGACCTCGCCCTTGGCGACGTCGAAAGTCGTACCCTTCAGCACGCGGCCGCCGGATGGATARCCGGCAACGAGATTTTCGACCTGCAGCATCAATGACGCTTCCCGAGATAGGACTCGATGACGCGCGGGTCGCGGCTGACCTCGTCGTAGCGGCCCTCGGCGACGATCTTGCCGCGAACCATGACCACGATCGGGCATTCGAGCTGGCGCACGAAATTCATGTCGTGTTCGATCACCAGGATCGACTTGCCTTCCTCGTCGCGCAGGCGCCGGATCAAGCTTGCCACAGCGCTGGTTTCCGCGCCGGACATGCCGGCGGTCGGCTCGTCCAGCAAAATGAGCTCCGCGTCGCGGGCGACCAGCATGGCGATCTCCAGCCTCTGTTTCTCGCCGTGGGCGATTTCGCCGACCTTGTCGCCGGCCTTGCCGGCAAGCCCACAAAGATCGAGCAGCCGGTCGCGGCGGACAGGGTCGGGACGATAACCCAACAACGAGAGCGGACCGTAGCGGCCCGCGCCGGCGGCCAGCGGTATCTCGATATTCTCTGCCACGCTGAGCTCCGGATAAACGCCCGGAACCTGGAACTTGCGAGCCACGCCGAGCCGCGAGATGCGATAGGGCGAAAGGYCGGCGACGTTGCGGCCACCGAGCCTGACCTCTCCGCCATCGGGCGCGAACTCGCCGGTGACGACGTTGAACAGCGTGGTCTTGCCGCAGCCGTTCGGTCCCAGGATGCACTGCATGGCGCCCCTGGGCAGCGTCAGGCTGAGCCCGTCGAGGACAACGAGCCCACCGAAGCGCTTGGTTACCCCCGCAAGCTGCAGGATAGGACCACGCGGTTCGTTCACGGCGTCAGCCGCACTGGCTGGGCGCAACGATACGGCCGAGGTCCTTCAGGACCTTGAGTTGGCCGTTGTCCACCTGAACGATGAGCACGTTGAGGTCGGCGTGGCGGTCCGAGGCGCGCAGATCCACCTCGCCATTGCCCGACATCAGCGACTGCCCGACCATCGCGGCAAGTATCTTTTCCTTGTCGTCGGCGCCCGCCTTCTTGACGCCTTCGATGAAGAAGCGCGTCAGCGTGTAGTGCGCGTCGGTGGTGTTGGAGACCACCGCATTCGCGCCGTAGCGGGTATGGAAACGCTGCACGAAGGCCTTCGC
This sequence comes from Mesorhizobium sp. LCM 4576, assembly GCF_001854815.1. Taxonomy (NCBI): domain Bacteria; kingdom Pseudomonadati; phylum Pseudomonadota; class Alphaproteobacteria; order Hyphomicrobiales; family Phyllobacteriaceae; genus Mesorhizobium; species Mesorhizobium sp. LCM 4576. The sequence continues at coordinate 633,649 of NZ_MDDT01000024.1, read as the reverse complement.
CTCCGGCTTGTCCAGATTGGCGATGAAATTGGACGGCGCGACGATGCCGTTCGATTCCGTCTCGGAGAGACCGGCCACGTAGTTCTCGTTGAAGCCGAAGAAGATGATCTTGATCTTGCTCTGCAGCCCGGCGGCGGCGAACTGCTTGACGAAGGTGACGGCGTCGGCGCCGACGATGGTGATGACCAYGACGTCGGCGCCGGCGCTTTCGATCTTGCGCAGAGTGGCCGCGTAATCCTTGGCGCCCCAGGGCGTGTATTCTTCGCCAACCACCTTGGCCTTCACCTTCTCGACTTCCTCGCGGAAGGCCTTGTTCATCTTCTGCGGCCAGACATAGTCGCTGCCGACGAGATAGAACGCCTTGCCGAGGTTCTCCACGGCATAGGGCACCAACGGGTTGACCCAGTGCGCCGGCAAGGCGCTGTAGCAGGTCACATAACGGCTGCAGACACCGCCCTCATAGTCGGTGGCATAGAGCAGCGGGGTCTTGTAGCGCTCGATCGTCGGCAGCATGGCGTCGCGGTTGGCGCTGGTGACGGGGCCGATGATGGCGGTGACCTTGTCGCGGCGGATCAGTTCGCTGGTGCGCTCAACCGCGGTCTTGGGATCGGTGCGGTCATCCGCCTTGACGATCTCGAACATGCGCCCGCCGAGCACGCCGCCCGCCTCGTTGGCCTCCAGAAGCGCCATTTCAGCGCCCTGGAATCCCTGCTGGCCGAGCACCTCGAGGCCGCCCGAGAAGGGTTGCAGGATGCCCACCTTGATGGGGTCTCCGGCAGCGCGCGCGACGTAGGGCATGGCCAGGCCGGCCAGAGCGCCGGCAGCGCCGGTGAACAGCACCTTGCGGCGTGAAATCCTCGAATTCAGATGCATCTCGTTCTCCTCCAGATCTGGATGCCTGCTTGCCGAGTCTACCTCTCGGCTATGTCCGCCCGGCAGCGCCGGGCAATCCCCATGCGACGTCCGGCCCCGGGAATGGCCTCGGAGARACCGGCAAACGGATGACTTCCTGCCGCGCCCTTGTGCGCCGATGAGCGGTGTGACGACTGAGACTGGGTCAATGCGCAGGTCCACCTAACGCGCCCCTCGCGCGGTCGATTATTTGTTTGTAGTCAAACAAGATTATGGGTGTTCAAACAATCTGTCAATCGACCCGAAATCGAGGTTAATTGAATTCGCGCTGCCGGCGTCCTATACGTCGAGGCCATGGAAACCATAGCCAGCGCCCAGCAAAACATCGCTCCCCTGTCCGGCAGCAAGCCTCCTGCCGGACGGGCGGCGCCGTTCCTGYCGATGAGCCGCGCCGAGATGACGGCGCTCGGCTGGGATGAATGCGACATCGTGCTCGTCACAGGCGACGCCTATGTCGATCATCCGAGCTTCGGCATGGCGATCATCGGCCGCTTGCTCGAAGCCCGGGGTTTTCGGGTCGGCATCATCTCGCAGCCCGACTGGCAGTCGGCGGAACCGTTCAAGGCGCTGGGCAGACCGAGACTGTTCTTCGGCGTCACCGGCGGCAACCTCGATTCCATGGTCAACCGCTACACCTCGGACCGCAAGCTGCGCCACGACGACGCCTATACGGCAGGCGGCGAAGGCGGCAAGCGGCCGGACCGCTGCACCATCGTCTATACGCAGCGCTGCCGCGAGGCCTACAAGGACGTGCCGGTGGTTTTGGGCGGCATCGAAGCCTCGCTGCGCCGCATTGCCCACTACGACTACTGGTCCGACAAGGTGCGCCGCTCGATCCTGGCCGATGCCAAGGCCGACCTCTTGATCTACGGCAATGCCGAGCGCGCCGTCGTCGAGGTGGCGAACCGGCTCGCCGCCGGCGAGACGCCGCGCCAGCTCGATTCCGTCAGGGGCGTCGCCCTGTTMCGCCGCGTGCCCGAGCACTTCACTGAGCTCCACGCAGACGATCTCGATTCCGCCGACGAGGGCGCGAGCCGCAAGCCCGGCGACATCGTGATCCGGCTGCCGTCCTTCGAACAGGTCGAGGACGATCGCGACGCCTATGCCCGCGCTTCGCGCGTGCTGCACCGCGAGGCCAACCCCGGCAATGCCCGCCCGCTCGTCCAGCGCCATGGCGACCGCGACCTGTGGCTCAATCCGCCGCCCATCCCGCTGACTTCCGACGAGATGGACGCCGTCTACGACCTGCCCTACGCGCGCGCCCCGCATCCGTCCTATGGCGATGCCAAGATCCCCGCCTGGGACATGATCAAGTTCTCGGTGACGGTGATGCGCGGCTGCTTCGGCGGCTGCACCTTCTGCTCGATCACCGAGCACGAGGGCCGCATCATCCAGAACCGCTCCGAGGGCTCGATCCTGCGCGAGATCGAGAAGATCCGCGACAAGACCCCGGGCTTTACCGGCGTGATCTCCGATATCGGCGGGCCGACCGCCAATATGTACCGGATGGCTTGCAAGGACCCGAAGATCGAGGCGGCCTGCCGGCTGCCGTCCTGCGTGTTTCCCGACATCTGCCCCAACCTCAACACCTCRCATGACGACCTGATCCGGCTCTACCGCAAGGTGCGCGAGGTCAAGGGCGTCAAGAAGGTGATGGTTGCCTCCGGCGTGCGCTACGACCTGGCCGTCAAGAGCCCCGAATATGTCAAGGAACTGGTGACCCACCACGTCGGCGGCTATCTCAAGATCGCGCCCGAGCACACCGAGCGCGGGCCGCTCGACAAGATGATGAAGCCCGGCATCGGCGCCTATGACCGCTTCAAGGAGATGTTCGACGCAGCCGCCAAGGAAGCCGGCAAGAAATACTATCTCATTCCGTATTTCATCGCCGCCCATCCCGGCACGACCGACGAGGACATGATGCACCTCGCGCTCTGGCTGAAGAAGAACCGCTACCGTGCCGACCAGGTGCAGACCTTCCTGCCTTCGCCCATGGCGACCGCGACGGCCATGTACCATACCGGCGTCAACACGCTGAAGGGCGTGCGGCGCGGCGCGACCGACAAGGTCGAGACCGTTCGCGGTGGGCGGCAGCGCCGGCTGCACAAGGCATTCCTGCGCTACCACGACCCCGACAATTGGCCGCTGCTGCGCGATGCGTTGAAGGAGATGGGCCGCGCCGACCTCATCGGCCCCCGCCCCGACCAGCTCGTGCCAGCCCACCAGCCGCCCGGCACCGGCAAGGCCGCCGCCACGAAGCGGCCGGTGAGGCCTATCGGCAGGGGGCAGAGGTTCACGACGAAGGGCGTGCCGCTGCTGAAGAAGTGAGGCGTAACGCTCGGTCAGCATAACTGACCTGCCGGGTGTCGGTTCGAGCCAGCAGATCTGGCTTCGACGGCAGCTTGGCGCCCAGAATTGGCCGTTCATGGCGCCTTTGCCGTAGGCTGAGAACAGACATTGCCCGTACGTTTGCGCCTGACGAAATAGCCAAAGAGCAATGTAGCGTTCCGCCGCCTCAGGGTGTGCTCTTCGCGGTCAGTTAGTGAGTTCGATCTCGACAGGGATTTTAGGCGTAATCTCGGCCGCAATTGGGGTATAAAGATCGATCTCCACGTCCGGCGACGCCAGCGTCACCACCAGCGCATAACGTGCCTGCTGCTCTAGCACCGCCTTGTTGCCTCGCTCCTTCCACCAGCCCCCGACGGGTTTCACGCAGATAAGGTCCCGCGAGGCAAGCCTGGCACCGCTGCCGATCCATTGGTCGCAGTGAATCGACCCTGCCGATATGCTGCTTGGTCCGAAYTGCCAACCTGAGTCATTGGGACGCGCGGCTGTGRCCAATCCGAGAGGCAATTTCTCTTCGGCATTGATACCGGCACGAAACCGAATCTCACTCTCCTGCGGGCGCTTGAGGTCGAAGCGCAAGCCAAATGACTGGTACTTTTGGGGGTCTATGGCTGCCGCACGGCCGGGGTTCGGTTCGATGAAATAAGAGAGTGTCACCTTCAGGATGAAGTCCTGATCCGCATATTGCTCCAAGATCTCCTTCGGCCAGGGCAGCGGATAATAATGGCATTCGTTGAAGCCTTTGCTGTATGTCTTCACTCCATCCTCGATGGTGATTTTTCTGCGGTAAGGCTGGATCACCTGCTGCGCAACAAGCGCCAGATGATCGGTGGCCGATGCCGTCGCGCGCTCGTAGGATGGCACGCCATAGCCGAAGCATCGCGCGAGGCRCTGCTTTTCGCGGAGGCTGTCCGTCGCCTGAAGGCGCTGCCACATCGGCTCGGTCCATTCGGCGCTGTGCACCATGAGCGCACGGATGGTCTCCGGCCAGTAGTTTGGATGATCGGCTTTCAGTCGGGCGGCGAGCCGCGAGGCAAGTGCCGTGGCTGCGCTGGTCGCAGCGAAGTTCACGATCGGCAGACGGTCGGCTTCACTGCCGGTCGTCAGCAGCTCCAGTGAGGGGCAGGAAACAAGGCTCTGGCCGTTGACGGACCTCGCCCGGTTGCCTGCCTCCATGACGATTTCGGGTTTGACAGGGGTCTTGCCCTGCACCCAGGCCAGCGAATTGCGCGAATACGGGCTTAGCTCACCCATTGGGGCCATGGGCTGATAGCCGTCCAGCCCATCATCAATAATCTGTTTCTGCGTATATCCGCCGACAGTCAGCGCATTCCAAGCCTGCGCTGGGTCTTCGATCGGATAATTCTCAAAGGGTTGAAGATCGGCGAAGTTCATGACGGCTGGCACGTTGCCCGCCGAAATAAAGAACAGGCGGCGCGGAGAGTTCGCGTCATCCCCCTCCATTCTGCCGATGGCGGCACGATCAACCGATGCGCTCCAACTTGTGCCGCGTTCGCCCGACACTTCCTCATTGGTGATGGCCATGCAAAAGATGCGATCCGAATCCGGATTCTGGATTTCGGCGAGGGYGATGGCGGTCGACGTGATCGTGCCCAATCTCGCCGGTTCGTTCGGCGGGAAGCCATCGGCGGGCATGATGCGCACGGATTCCAGCCGGTGACGAAGTGGYCTCTCGCCCTGATCCTGAAGGGCGGCGAAGAGATCGCCATGGAGCGCCAGTCCGGCCATCTCCGTGCCGTGGCTATCCACCTGATTGTCAGTGGGCACCCAATCTGGATTGGCGGTGAGCAGATCGGCTTCCGCCAGAGCGGGTTCGATGAGTACATGGGCGCGGTTGACGCCGGTATCGAGCAGGCAGACGCGGGGAGCGTCAGCACCTGGCCAAGCGACACGCTCGGCCAGATCACTGGCCCAATCATGCTGGTTCTCGCGCTCCTCTTCCATAAAGAAGGAAGGCGTGTCGGAGCCACGGCGAAGCTCGGTGATGCCCCTGCAGGCGAACAGCGCCACTTCGATATCCGTACGGCGGGCGAAGACCGGCACAACAATCGTTTCGGGGAAGGTCAGGCGGTAGTCGTCATCGGCGATCTGGCATTCGAGCTGCGCCAGTACCTCAAGCACCTCGCCCTCAAAGCCGCGAGTACACCAGACTTCCCACCAGATTTGCGCCTGTGGGTCGTCGGGAAGCGCAACGGGATTGTCGGTCCAGAAGGACAGCAGACGAGCGCGCCTGATGCCCTCGATCGGCTCGACATAGGATTTATGCTGCGGCTTATCCCTCGCGGTCAGCGGCCCGGCGCGATAATCCTCCAGTATGGTCTCCAGCACTGGCAGGGATTCGTCCGGCACGAACAGGABGGCAGTCAGCTTTTCAGTTTCGGCGTCCCGCTTTGCCGCGCCTGACAGAATGCCGGAGTTCTTTTTGTCGAGATTCTCCGCGTCGGCACCCTTTCGCAGTTCCACCTCGTAATAGGCACCCGCAGAACGTTCAAACCGTTCGTCGGGCGAAGGGGATTCGGCGACCTCCTGAAAGGCGGCGCGCAATTGGTCAAGGAGCATAGCACCATGCTCCTGGCGAACGCGCGGGGCGCTTCCATCTCCCATGTTTCGAGGAGGTGATTTGTAGAGGCTGGTCTGTCGTCGATTGGAAATGTCGAGATGAGGCAGGACGAAATCAGGCATATCGGGTTAGCGGGGCTTCGGGTTGGAGAATGCCTCCTGCATAGCGCGTCGTTCGCCCAGCCGCCGGACGAGCTGATCTGAGGTGACGACATTGGTCTCGCTGAGAATGGCCGATTTCACGGCGTCTTCCGTCGCGCGGGCAATCTCGGCCTGACTTAGGCCTTCGGCGGCCTTGAACAGCGTTTTCCACGCGAGACGCGGCGCTTTGAAGGGACGCAACGCGCTGAGGATGATTTGCCTTACCTGAGCCTGCGATGGCATGTCGAAGGGCGCCACAAGATCGAAGYGGCGCAACAGCGCGTTATCGAGCAGATCGGGATGGTTCGTCGCGCCGATAATAAGGCTGTCGGTCGAGTTCTCCTCCTCCATATATTGGAGGAAGGAGTTCAGGACGCGTCGCATTTCGGCCACATCGTTTGTGGCATTGCGCCTCCCGCCGACTGCATCGAATTCATCGAAGAGATAGACGCCGCGCCGTTTCACGGTTTCGTCAAAGACGAGCCGCAGCTTCGCGGCGGTTTCGCCCATGAAACGCGTTATCAAGCCTTCCAGTCGAATAACGAAAAGCGGGAGGAGGAGTTGCCCTRCCAGCGCCTCGGCGGTCATGGTCTTGCCGGAGCCGGGTGGGCCGACGAATAGGGCACGACGATTTGGCGTCTTGCCGTGCTCGCGCAGCCAGCTCCGCTTTTGCTGCTCGCGCACCAATTCATCAAGACGCGCGCGAAGCGTCTGATCCAGCACCACGTCCTTGAGGGTGTAGCGGGGTTCCCGATGCTCGATAAGTCCTTCCAATTCGCCACGCGGCTTGGCGAACGGGATCGCGACGGGGGTTTCCCTGCGCGATTTCCGTGCGATTTCAACGGCGGAGCGAAGCGCCTCGGCGCTGGAGCGGCGTCCCTGCCGCGCCTCGGAGGCGGCTACCTGCAACGCGATCGAATAGAATTGCTCGTCGTCGCCCTCAGCGCGACTGTGCAGCATCGCCAATATTTGTTTCGCGTTGGACAAAGGTTTGAGCTTTCTAAGTCACCAGCCGTGTTCTGCTCAGCCTGATGYGATCCTATATCGGAACAGCAGAAACAAAAGGTCAACCGCGACGTCGAATCGGTAGCCCACAGAAAATGATCAGTACCATGGGCATTCTACGCGAGAAATGGCGCTGACGTGCCGCCAGCGTCGCCAGAATGTCCGCCGATCAGAGTGGCAGTTGTTTGAGTTCCGCAGCCTCAGGCTGCCAGTCCGCTTGCGGCCCGTTCGGGCCATTTAAAAAATGGATCTCGAATAGCAGGCATGGCTACCCGCCAAGGCTTCAACCTCGAGCATCAGCCCCGGTTGGCTGACCACACCATCATCGTCCAATCTCAGCCCCCGCCGGGTGGCGACACCGCCTCTCGCTGCATAACAGCGGCAAAGAAGCCGTCGGTGTCGTTGCGCGCGGGCGACAGCGACAGGTAGTCGGAATGGGATGAATTCGTCAGTTGCGGCGCGGCCTCGTTGAGCGGCACGGCACGAAAGGCGGGATGCGCCGCAAGGAAAGCGGCCACCTGGTCCTCATTCTCCTCCGACAGCATGGAGCATGTCGCGTAGACCAGCCGTCCGCCGGGCTTCACCAGACGCGCCGCGCTCGCCAGGATGCGGGCTTGCAGCGACACGAGATTATCCAGACCCTGTTCCTCTGGCGCGCGCCAGCGTGCGTCGGGATTGCGGCGCCAGGTGCCGGTGCCGCTGCAAGGCACGTCCACCAGAACGCGATCGAAACCACCCTTGTGGCGCTTGATCCACTGATCCGTTTCGCTGGCCAGGAGCCGGGTCTGGATGTTGTGCAATCCTGCCTGCCGGAAGCGCTCGGCGCCGCGCTTCAAACGGCCTTCCATGACGTCGCAGGCGACCACATGGCCCTTGTTGTTCATCTGCGCGGCGATGGCCAGTGTCTTGCCRCCGGCTCCGGCGCAAAAATCGACCACGCGCTCGCCCGGCCGGGCATCGACCAGCATGGCGACAAGCTGCGAGCCCTCGTCCTGGATCTCGACCTCGCCTTTCTTCAGCATCGGCAGGCTGGCCAGCGAGGGGCGCTCCTGCACGCGAATGCCGTAAGGGGCCAGGGCCGAAGGCTGCGCCCGCAGGCCAAGGTCCTTCAACGCGCCAAGCATGGCCTCACGTGTCGACTTGATCGGATTGACGCGCAGGTCGAGCGGCGCCGGCGTCAAAAGCGCGGCCATTTCTTGGCTGAACGCTTCCCCGAAACGGCGCCGCAGCGGATCGGCCGCCCAGGACGGACATTCGAGGCGCACTTCTTCCGGCATGCCGGGATGGTCGATCGTGCATCCCTGCAGTTTGACCAGCAGCGCGTGCTCTTGACCCGTCAGGATGGCAGGCGCGAATTTCACGCCATTGAACAAGCGTTCGATCTGATCGGGCGTCGTGCCTGYCTTGAGCGTCAGCCATGCAAGCAGCCGGTTGCGGGGCTTGTCCTCGCGCCCATGCCTGGCCAGCCACCAGCCAAGCCGCGCATGATGCCGCAGGAGCGCATAAAGCAGCTCCAGAATCTGGCCACGGTCCTTGTCGCCGATATAGCGTCGGGCCCGAAACCAGACCGAGACGACGGCATCCGCGGGACGCGGAATGCTATCGACTTCATGCATAAGTTCGATTGTGGCTTGCAGGCGGGCGGCAGGGGTCACGGAACGACGGTCAGGCTGGAAAAACGCCTATATAGGCGACAGAGCCGTTCCTGACCATTGTTCGCGTCCCAGCGCTCATCCCTTGCGTTCCTGCAGGATGTTGCCGCCGTCCACGACGAGGACCGCGCCGTTGACATAGCTCGCCGCGTCGGAGGCCAGGAACAGCACGGCGGCCGCGACTTCCGCGGGGCTGCCGGCGCGGCCAAGCGGCGTGTTGYGCGCGGCGACCAACTCCTCCGGCGTCGAGGCGCCGGTCGCGATCCAGCCCGGCGCCACGGCGTTGACCGTGACGCCGTCGCGGCCGACCTCCAGGGCGAGCGCATGCGTCAGCCCGATCATGCCTGCCTTGGCCGCGGAATAGGCGGCCTCGCCTTCGTTGGACACGTAAGGCCCTGTCACCGAGGCCATGTTGACGACGCGCCCATGGCCGCGCCGCACCATGCCGGCCAGGAATCCGCGCGTGCTCAAGAAGGCGGTCTTCAGGCTGACATCGATGCCGCGATCCCAGTCGCTTTCGCTGAGATCGAGAAACCGCCGCTGCAATGCCGGCTGGGCAACGGTGCCCATCCCGGCATTGTTGACGAGGATATCGATTTCGCCGACCTCGGAGCCTAAGCGATCGACATCCCCGGAAAGCGTCAGGTCGGCCACGACAGCGCTTATATCGAGCCCCTCCCCCCGCAATTCCTCCGCGCGTTGCTCGACGCGTGCGGAGGAAGCGGTGATGACGACCGAAAGACCGGCCTCGCCCAGCGCCCGCGCGGTAGCGATGCCGATACCGTCGGCGGCGCCCGCGCCGGTCACCAACGCCCTGCGAGACTTGCGGAACACAATCATTTCCTCTCCACCGTTAGAATGCCGGCATGCCGGCGCGGGCGATCGCGATGAAACCGATCCCTGGGTTCAGTAACYGGCGCTGACGCCGAAATCGATCGAAAGCGCGGCCCCGGTGATCGGCGCCGCGCCCGGCTGGCAAAGATAGTGGATGAAGGAAGCGATCTCTTCCACCTGGATGAACCTTGCTTTGTCCCCTTGCGGATAGTGCCCCAGAAGCCGGCGCTTGTAGCCGTCGGGGTCATCTCCGCCATAGGTCTTGGCCTGATATTCGATCATCGGCGTCGCCGTGTCGCCGGGGCAGACGGCGTTGACCCTGATGCCTTGCGGGGCAAGTTCCAGGGCAAGGGCCTTGGTCAAAAGCACCAGCCCGCCTTTCGAGGMGCAATAGACGGACGCCCCGTTGTTGCCGACGATGCCGGCGTCGGACGCGATGTTGACGATCACGCCCTGCGCCGCCGCCAGATGCGGGATGGCCGCCGAGATCAGGAAGAACGCGCCCTTGAGATTGACGTCCAGCACAAGGTCCCACTGGTCTTCTGCGACCTCGCTCGCCGGCCCTTCGAGCCAAACGCCCGCGGCGTTGACCAGGATGTCGAGCGCTCCGCCCCAGTCCCTGGCCTTGCCCACCACATCGCGGCAGGCGGCAACGGAGCGGATATCGAGCGACAAACCGATCGCCTGCGCCCCGGTCGCGRCAATCTTGGCCACGGCGGCGTCGAGCTTGGGACCGGCAAGATCGGCAAGCGCGATCCGCTCGCCGTCAGCGGCGAAACGCAGCCCGGTCGCGAGACCCATTCCCCCGGCGCCGCCGGCAATCAGGACCGTCTTGCCRGCCATTCGACAACCTCCACGAAACGCAGTTCGGCAAAGGCAACCACGCCATTGGGCCATGTCGCATGAACCAGCCAGGCAAAACAATGATCTCAGCGCGCCGTGCCGCGCGGGATCATCCCAGCTAGAGCGTCGTGACACCGAAGACCGTCGACAGGGTGTTGCCGGGCTTGCCGCCCTTGCACAGGCGTGTCGGCACAAACCCCCGGAACCGTGCCGGCAGGCTGCTCAGCCAACGGCAAGGGCGGACATATCGAAGATCGTCCCCGGAGGTCCGGCGGAAACAGCCCACGCCGGTGGCGCGCTCATAGGGACTCGTCAATTCAACGCGGGGCTGCGGGTCCGACTATTATTGGGACGGGTTTCGCGAACCGATGCAAAGAGTTAGCAACGAATTCACCACCTGATCGTTCGTTGTCCCAATGGGCAACTGGACACGACCGGCCAAGACTGGAAATCTTCATTTGTCGTTGCTTGGAATCGCATGGAGTGCCGCAAGGAATGCCGCTAAGTGCCGCAGAGATCGCCCGTCATCCGGCAGCGCTTCGCAGTGTGCAGGAGCAGTCGCGCGCGCTCATCCGTGTCTACGAAACGACTCCGCGGCTGGCCGCCGTCTTCGCCACCCAGCAGCGCTGGCTGCTTGGCCATGTCGGCCTGGCGTTGCATTTCCGGCGCGATCCCAACGACCGCCGCACAGAGATGACGATGGCGCGCTTCATCGAGGCCGTGCGCCGCCATTCGGTGGCCAGCCGCAACACCGCCGAAGCTTTCGTCAAGGAGATGCTGCATTACAACATCGCCGAATATATCTCGGCCGGCGGTGATGGCCGCGCCCACCCCATGCAGGTCACGACGGCCACCGTGGAGACCTTCACCAACTGGATCTACGCGCATCTGAGAACGCTCGACCGCATAGATGGCGGAACCCGGCTGGCGGCCTTCCTCGACCAGCCCGAAATGCTCCCCACCCTGCAGCCGCTGATCGCCGACGGATTGCTCGCCAGCGACGGCGTGCGGGAGCMCGGACCGACTTTCTCGTTGTTTATCTGGCTGAACAACGGCGGCATCGTCATGGATTGGCTGATGTCCGGCATCGATCCGGAGGACGCTTATCTCGACAGGATACCGACCAGCGTCATTTCGGTCAGCGAATTCGCGCACTGGCTGAAGCTCTCCCGCACGCATCTGGCGCGCAAGCTCTATGATGCCGAGGCGCTCGGCAGCATCGGCTGGATCGGCCAGCGCGGTCATTCCGTGATGTGGGTTTCGAGGGCTTTCTTCGACGAATACATGGCCGTCCAGGYAGCCAAGCTGGCCGTCGTCGACGAAGCGTTCGAGGCCTGTCTCTCAGCTCTGAAAGAGCGCTGACCACCGCAACGGCGCGGCCCCGCTGGCGAGTGCGGGCCAAAACTGCTATCCGCAGCGTGCGAGCATACAGCATCTTTGGGGTGGAAGCTGGGAGGGTGCGTTGACCTATGAAGACATTGCCGGTCACCCGGCATTGCCCGCTTGCGTGCGCGCACAGGCCTTGGCGATGCAGCAAGCCTATCAAGGAAACCCGCGAGCCTCCTCGGTCTTTGCCACCCAGCAACGCTGGCTGATGGCGCATATCGGTCTTGCCTTGTATTTTCGCAGGGATCCCAGCGACTACCGGAAGGAGCTGACGGCGGCGCGTTTTGTCGACGTCACCGTCCAGCATGCGGTGGCAAGCCGGAACACGGCTCATGCCTTCATCAAGGAAATGCAGCACTACAATTTCATCGAGGTCGGGCCGGCGGGCGACGACGGCCGCATTCGCCCTTTGCGGCTGCCCGCCATCACCCTGGAGCCGTTGATCGGCTGGATCCATATGCATCTAGGCACGCTCGATGCTCTTGACGGCGGGCACCGGCTGGAAACATTCCGGGCACGGCCGCAATTGCTGGCGCAATTGCAGCCGTTGATCGCGGACGGGCTGGTTTCCTCCGTGCCGGTGCGCGAGCCGCAACAGACTTTTTCGCTGTTCACCTGGCTCAACAATGGCGGCGTCGTCATGGATTGGCTGATCTCGGGCGTCGACCCTCAGAATGCCGGCCAGGAGCGTATCCCGACCGGCGTGCTGTCGATCGGCGATTTCGCCAGATGGCTGAAGCTGTCGCGCACCCACCTTGCGCGCAAATTGCGCGATGCCGAGGCGCTTGGCAGCGTCGGCTGGCTGGGGCAGCGCGGCAATTCCATCATGTGGATCTCGAACGAATTCTATGGCGAATACCTCACCGCGCAGGCGGTCAAGCTCGCCATCATCGACGCGGCTTTCGCCGCCAGCACCACGCAAGCGATGGACTGACCGGCTCTATCCGGCCTTCAGGATAGCGGAAAAACGCGGATCGAAGGCCCGGCTGATCGGCTCTGCCGCGGCGCCCACCGCGATCGCCCAGGGATCGGTGGTGCCCAGCTGCAGCCGCGGCAGGCGCCGGACCGGCCGGTCCGCGATCGACGGCAGCAGCGGATGCATGGCCTGAARCAGGAGCCGGGCCAACGCCTCGGGCGCGCTGCTGGTGAGAATGACGGTTTGCGGGTCGAAGATCGTTTCGATCAGATGTACGCTCCAGCGCAGGTCGGACGCGGCTCTTTCGACCCAGCCCATGACCCTCGGGTCTTGCACGAGCGCCAGCGCGCCGAGCTTTTCGTAAAGTCCCCTTTCGGCGGGATCGAGGCCGAGATGCTGGTAGAGCGACGCGAGCGAGGCGCGATGCTCCAACGGCGTCGAGCCGGGTCCGGACGGCGACAGCAATGCCCTGCCGATCTCGCCGGCATTGCCGTTGCCGCCATTGTAGAGCTCGCCGTTCAGGATAAGCCCCGCGGCGATGCCATAGCCGACATAAAGGCAGACCGCATGGTCGACGCCGTGCGCGGCACCGACGATGCGCTCTGCCGTGGCGCAGGCAGCGGCATCGTTCTGCAGCCCGACATTCAATCCCGTGCCGGCGGCAAGYGTCTCGAGCAGCGGGAATTGCTGCCAGGCCGGCATCATCCATTTGTCGTCGGATTCCCTTAGGCCGAACGGCCCCGGCATGGCGACGCCAAGGCCGACCAGCCGCCGCTCGGACTGGGCGAACAAGGAAGYCAACTCCCGCCTGACGCGGTCGACTAGGCTCAGGATGATCTTGGCGCCGGCTGATGGCTCGTCGAGCGGCAGACCTGCCTCGGCGCGCGCGATCACCTTGCCGACGAGGTCGACCACCACGACGCGCGTCAAATGCCGGTCGATCTRCAGCCCGATGGCGAACGCCCCTTCGGGTACCAGCCGATAGGGCGTGAAAGGCTGCCCCCTGCCCTTGCGCACCGCATCCAGGGCCACGACCAGGCCGTCCCRCTCGAGATCCTCGACGATGTTGGAAACCGCCTGCTTGGTGAGCTGCGTCGCCCGYGCAAGGTCCGCGCGCGAGAGCGCGCCGTTGAGCCGCAGCGCCTCTATCATGACGCGGCGGTTATGCGCGCTGGTACCCTCCTGGTTGGTGCCGCTCTTGGCACGGATCGGGCTGATATCATGCACCGTCGCTTCCCCTCTTGACTCCATTAAAGGATTGATCGACTAATTAAGTCAAGCGAATTGACTTAATAGGTGAGGCCCGCGCGGCTCTACAAAAAGACGGCAAGGCTTTCGGGCTCCGCCGCACGCCGCTGAGGACGGATCCGGTCACGCGAAGCGAATTCGAGGAAGCGGCTGGCCGCTCCCTTGCAGCTGTCTAAAATGGGAGAAAGACAAATGCTGAAATCGATCGGTAAGACACTTCTGGGCGCGGTGTTCGTCGGCGGGCTGTACGTCCCCCACGCCTTCGCCGAAACCACCTTGAACGCGCTCTTCATGGCGCAGGCCGCCTACAGCGAGGCTGACGTGCGCTCGATGACGGAGGCCTTCACCAAGGCCAATCCGGACATCAAGGTTAACCTCGAATTCGTTCCCTATGAAGGCCTGCACGACAAGACCGTGCTCGCCCAAGGATCCGGCGGCGGCTATGACGTGGTGCTGTTCGACGTCATCTGGCCTGCTGAATACGCGACCAACAAGGTGCTGGTCGACGTGTCGTCGAAGATCACCGACGACATGAAGAAGGGCGTGCTGCCCGGCGCCTGGACCACCGTCCAGTATGACGGCAAGTATTACGGCATGCCGTGGATCCTCGACACCAAATACCTGTTCTACAACAAGGAAATCCTGGAAAAGGCCGGCATCAAGGCGCCGCCGAAGACCTGGGAAGAGCTCGGCCAACAGGCCAAGATCATCCAGGACAAGGGGTTGCTGAAGACGCCGATCGCCTGGAGCTGGTCGCAGGCCGAAGCAGCCGTCTGCGATTACACCACGCTGGTCAGCGCCTATGGCGGYGACTTCCTCAAGGACGGCAAGCCCGACTTCCAGAATGGCGGCGGCGTTTCGGCGCTGAAATACATGGTCGACAGCTACAAATCGGGCCTAACCAATCCGAATTCCAAAGAATTCCTGGAAGAGGACGTCCGCAAGGTGTTCGAGAACGGCGATGCCGCTTTCGCGCTGAACTGGACCTACATGTACAACATGGCCAACGACCCGAAGGATTCGAAGGTCGCCGGCAAGGTCGGCGTCGTGCCGGCGCCGGGCGTCGCCGGCACCAGCGAGGTGTCCGCCGTCAACGGCTCCATGGGCCTCGGCATCACGGCGGTGTCGAAGCATCAGGACGAAGCCTGGAAGTACATCGAGTTCATGACCTCGCAGGCGACGCAGAACCAGTATGCCAAGCTCTCGCTGCCGATCTGGGCCTCGTCCTATGACGATCCGGCCGTCACCAAGGGCCAGGAAGAGCTGATTGCCGCCGCCAAGCTCGGCCTCGCCGCGATGTATCCGCGCCCGACCACGCCGAAATACCAGCAGCTGTCGACGGCGCTGCAGCAGGCGATCCAGGAATCGCTGCTCGGCCAGACGACGCCGGAGGACGCGCTCAAGACCGCCGCCGAAAACAGCGGCCTCTGATCTGGCGTTCCTCGACGCGGGCGGCCTCATCGACGAGCGCCGCCCATGCTATTTCGAGAGCAATTCCAGGAAAAGTGTGAAGCGGTTTTCCGTCCGGAATTGCGTTAAAACAAAGAGATAGAGCGGTTCGCCGGTTCCGTGAAACGGTGAACCGCTCTGACCGGATGACGGGAGAGAGGCGCCTCTGATGTCAGGCACCTGGATGACGACTCGCGCGTGGCTGTTGATGCTGCCGCTTCTGGTGGTCATGGTCGCCGTTATCGGCTGGCCATTGGTCGATACCGTCAGGCTTTCCTTTACCGACGCCCAACTGGTCGGCACGGCGGGCAACTATGTCGGCTTCGACAACTACGCCAAGATGCTGACGAGCTCGAATTTCACCCGCACCCTGGTCACCACCACCTGGTTCGCCGTCATTTCGGTCGCCGCCGAGATGGTGATCGGCGTGCTCGCGGCCCTCCTGCTCAATCAGGAGTTCCGCGGCCGTGCCGTGTTGCGCGGGCTGATGATCCTGCCCTGGGCGCTGCCCACCGTCGTCAACGCGACGCTCTGGCGGCTGATCTACAATCCCGAATATGGGGCGCTGAACGCGGCGCTGACGCAACTCCATCTCATCGACGACTATCGTTCCTGGCTGGGTGAGCCCGGCACGGCGCTCGCGGCGTTGATCGTCGCCGACTGCTGGAAGAATTTTCCGCTTGTCGCGCTGATTGCGCTCGCCGCCCTGCAGGCCGTGCCGCGCGACATCACCGCCGCAGCGCTTGTCGACGGCGCCGGGCCGTTCAACCGCTTCCGTTTTGTGATCCTGCCCTATCTTGCAGGCCCGCTGATGGTGGCGCTGGTGCTGCGCACCATCGAAGCCTTCAAGGTCTTCGACATCATCTGGGTGATGACACGCGGCGGCCCCGCCAGCAGCACGCGCTCGCTGTCGATCCTCGTCTACCAGGAAGCCTTCTCCTTCCAGCGCGCCGGCTCCGGCGCCTCGCTGGCGCTGATCGTCACGCTGCTCGTCACCGTGCTCGCCGTCGCCTATGCGGCGCTGGTGAGGAAAACCGCCGGGAGCGCGGCCTGATGGAACGCAGAAGCCCGGTCTTCACCGTCTTCGTCCATGCCTGCGCCCTCCTGCTCGCCGCCGTGATCCTGGCGCCGCTCGCCTGGCTCTTCGTCATGAGCATATCGCCGGCGGCCGATCTTGYCGCCAAGCCGCTGCGCTGGTGGCCGCAGGCGGCCGATTTCTCCCGCTACGCGCAGCTTCTGTCGAGGGCCGAAAATAGCGCCGGCGCGGCCTTCACGTCATCGCTGCGCAACAGCCTGGAGGTCGCCGGCATGGCGACTCTCGCCGCTGTCGTCCTTGCCGTGCCCGCCGGCTGGGCCGTCTCGCGCACGCCCTCGGTCGGCTGGTCGCTGTCGATGGTGATCGCCACCTACATGCTGCCGCCGGTGGCGCTCTCCGTGCCGCTTTATATGGGCCTGTCCTGGCTCGGCCTGCTCAACAACGTCTTTGGCCTGGCGCTGATCTATCTGACCATCCTCGCGCCCTTCACCACCTGGCTGATGAAATCGGGCTTCGATTCCATCCCGCGCGAGATCGAGGCCGCGGCGATGATCGACGGGGCGGGACTGCTCCAGACTTGGCGCATCATCACCTTGCCGCTGGCCGCGCCCGTGGTGGCGACATCAGCGTTGTTTGCCGTGCTACTCGCCTGGGATGAGTTCTTCTACGCCCTGCTCYTCACCTCGGACCAGCGGGCAAAGACACTGACCGTCGCCATCGCCGATCTCGCCGGCGGCCGCGTCTCCGACTACGGACTGATCGCCACCGCCGGCGTGCTGGCAGCCTTGCCGCCAGTGCTGATCGGCCTCGTCATGCAACGCGCGCTGATCTCAGGCCTAACCAGCGGCGGAGTGAAAGGATAAAGATGACTGCGGAAAGGAAACGCCCGGCAGGGCTCGTCGCGATCGATCGCGAGATGGCGCGCCAGCATCAGGATGCGCTGGCCTCCTTCGAGAATAACAGGGATGCCGCCGCCAAGGTCGCTGCTTCGATCAGGAAGAACGGGCGGCTCGTCCTGCTCGGCATGGGCGCCTCGCATGCCGTCGCCCGCGCGGTCGAGCCGCTCTATCGCGCCCATGGAATCGACGCCATCGCGCTGCCGCTGTCGGAACAGCTCGGACAGCCGCTGCCGCTTGAAGGCAGGACGGTGCTCGTCACCTCGCAGTCGGGCGAGAGCGCCGAGGTGCTGCGCTGGTTTGCCGAGACCGGCGGTCGCGCCGAAACCTTCGGCCTGACGCTGGAGAAAGGCTCGTTCCTCGGCCGCACCGTGCCTTGCCTCGTCGGCGCCGGCGGCACYGAGCTTGCCTTTGCCGCGACCCGCAGCCTGACCGTGACCTTCGCCCTGCATCTCGCCATCCTGGCCGCGCTTGGYGACGATCCCGCCGCCGCGATTGACGAGCTCAAGGCGCCTCGAATGGTCGAGATCGATGCCGCGCTCGCGGCGCTGAGAACGGTCGCGACCATCGTCACGTCCGGCCGCAAGCTTCAAGGCGTGGCTGAAGCCCTTGCGCTCGGCTTCACCGAACTGTCGCGCCTGCCTTGTTTCTCGCTCGAAGGTGGCCAGCTGCGCCACGGGCCGATGGAGATGCTGGGCCCGAGCATTGGCGTCGTGCTCTTCCGAGGCAACGACCCGACCGCCGACCTCGTCACCGCGATGGCCCTGTCCGTCGTCGAGACCGGCGCGCCGCTGATTGTCTTCGACGCCTCGGGCATGTCGCCGGTCCCGGGCGCCGTGACATTGGCCTTCGAACCCGCCACGGGCCTGGCGGCGGTCTTTGCCATGCTGCCGGTGGCGCAGCGCCTGATGATCGCCTTTGCCGATTCCCGCGTCGAGAACGCCGGAACGCCGGTGCGTACGACCAAGATCACCAGGAGCGAGTGATGCGGCCGCTTGCGGTGATCGGCAACGTCAATGTCGACCTGATCGTCGGCCCGGTCGCGCCTTGGCCGAAGGCAGGGACGGAGACCGTCGTCGACCACGACGATCTCCGCGTCGGCGGCCAGGCCGGCAATACGGCGCTTGCCTGGCAGGCGCTGGACATCGACTTCGAAATTGCCGCCAATATCGGTGACGATCAGTTCGGGCGCTGGCTGCGCGAAGCCTTTGGAGACCGGGCGCAAAAATGGYCGGTTTGTCCCGAAGGCACGACATTGTCGGTCGGCATGACCCATCCGGACGGCGAGCGCACCTTCTTCACCACGCGCGGCCACCTGCCCCGCTTCAGCCTGGCCGACGTGCTCGCCGTGCTTGACGGAAATCGGCTTTCCGGCGGCTACGCGCTGCTCTGCGGCTCTTTCCTTACCGACGACCTGACGCGCGATTACGATGCCTTCTTCGACTGGGCCGAGGCGCACCGCATCGCCGTCGCGCTCGACACAGGCTGGCCGATCGACGGTTGGACCGAGGCGAACTGCGCCGCTGCGCGCAACTGGCTGTCGCGCTGCGAACTGGCGCTCTTCAACGAGGTCGAGACGACGACATTGGCCGGTCTCGCAAGTCCGGCGGAAGCGGCGCGCAAGATCCGCGACGGCATGAGGAATGGCGCGACGGTCGTCGTCAAGCGTGGACCCGACGGCGCGATTGCCATCGGCTCCGACGGCAAATTCATCGAAGTGCCTGCGCCGAGCGTCACCGTCATCGACACGATCGGCGCCGGTGATGTCTTCAACGCCGCTTTCCTGGCCGCGCTGGTGCAAGAGCAGTCGCTGGAGGACTGCCTCTCCACCGCCATTCAGGTGGCGTCGCGCGCCATCTCAACCCTGCCCCGCGACTATGGCGGGCCGATCCAGTTCGAGGATGCCGCCCATGAGCGCGCTTGAAATCCGCGATGTCCGCAAGAATTACGGCAGCGTCGAGACGCTGAAAGGCATCGACATCGCGCTCGAGAACGGCGAGTTCCTTGTGCTRCTCGGCTCCTCGGGCTGCGGCAAGTCCACTCTGCTCAACATCATCGCCGGTCTCGCCGAAGCAACCAGCGGCGACGTCAAGATCGGCGGGCGCTCGGTGCTTGGCGTGCATCCGAAGAACCGCGACATCGCCATGGTCTTCCAGTCCTAYGCGCTCTATCCGAACCTGACGGTCAGCCGCAACATCGGCTTCGGCCTGGAGATGCGCAAGATTCCCGCCGCCGAGCGCGACAAGGCGGTGCGCGAGACGGCGAAGCTTTTGCAGATCGAGAACCTGCTCGACCGCAAGCCCGRCCAGTTGTCCGGCGGCCAGCGCCAACGTGTCGCCATCGGCCGCGCGCTCGTGCGCAAGCCGCAGGTCTTCCTGTTCGACGAACCGCTCTCCAATCTCGACGCCAAGCTGCGCCTGGAAATGCGCACCGAGCTCAAGCGCCTGCACGAAATGCTGCGCACCACGGTGGTCTACGTCACGCATGACCAGATCGAGGMGATGACGCTGGCGACCCGCATCGCCGTTATGCGCGACGGTCGCATCGAACAGCTCGGCACACCGGAGGAGATCTACAACCACCCGGYGACGCTCTATGTCGCCGGCTTCGTCGGCGCGCCGGCGATGAACATGCTGGAAGCGGCTGTCGAGGATGGCAAGCTCGCCATTGCCGGCACGGATGCCCGGGTGACGCTGCCGCAACGCTACGCCAGCGCCGTCCGCAACGGTGCTTCGGTTGTCGTCGGCATCAGGCCAGAGGCGCTCCGCCTTGGAGCGGGCAGCGGTGCCGACATGTCGCTGCCGGTCGAGATCGATGTCGTCGAGCTGACGGGACCAGAGCAGGTCACCACGGCGCGGGTCGGAACCCAGCGGCTGACGGCAACCTTGCCGCCGCAGGCCCGCGTCGCCAAAGGCCAGTCATGCGCCTTTGTCTTCGACGCTGACGCGCTTCGCCTGTTCGACCCGGCGACCGGCAAAGCTTTCTGAGGAGCAATATCGAGCGGTTCGGCTTCTCCAAGCTGAACCGCTCGATAGAGCAATTCCAGGAAAGTGTGGGCGGTTTTCCGTCCGGAATTGCATCAAAATAAAGAGATAGGGCGTTTCGCCGTTTCCGTGAAACGGTGAAACGCACTGGTCTCAATCGATGTCGAACGACACGCCCTGTGCCAGCGGCAGCGCCTTGGAGAAGTTCACCGTGTTGGTGGCGCGRCGCATATAGGCCTTCCAGGCATCCGAGCCGCTCTCGCGGCCGCCACCCGTCTCCTTCTCGCCGCCGAACGCGCCGCCGATCTCGGCGCCCGAGGTGCCGATGTTGACGTTGGCGATGCCGCAATCCGAGCCGTCGACGCCGAGGAAACGCTCCGATTCCTGCAGGTCGCGGGTGAAGATCGACGACGACAGGCCGGCGCCGACCGCATTGTGCAGCTCGAGCGCCTCGTCGAAATCGGTGTATCTCATCACATAGAGGATCGGCGCGAAGGTTTCTTCCGTCACCGGCGAAACCTGCTTCGGCATCTCGACCAGCGCCGGATGCACGTAATAGGCGTCCGGATGACCGTTTTCGAACCGCGCGCCGCCGGTCACCTTGCCGCCATGGGCGGTGGCTTCCTTGAGCGCCTTCTGCATGTTGTCGAAGGCCGCCTTGTCGATCAGCGGGCCGACCAGCGCCTTGCCTTCGAGCGGATTGCCGACGGAGACGGACTGATAAGCCTTCTTCAAGCGCGGCAGGAGCGCGTCGTAGACGCTGTCATGCACGAACAGGCGCCTGAGCGTCGTGCAGCRCTGGCCGGCGGTGCCCATGGCGCCGAAGGCGATGGCGCGCAGCGTCATGTCGAGATCGGCGGTGGGCGTGACGATGYCGGCATTGTTGCCGCCGAGCTCAAGCACGGCGCGGGCAAAGCGCTTGGCGAGCCTGGGACYGACCTCGCGGCCCATGCGCGTCGAGCCGGTGGCCGAGACCAGCGRCACCTTCGGATGGTCAACCAGCACCTCGCCGACGGCGCGGTCGCCGATCAGCACCTGCAGCAGCCCCGCCGGCGCGTCGGCACCGAAGCGCTTGGCGGCGCGCTTGAAGATCGCCTCGCAGGCGAGTGCCGTCAGCGGCGTCTTTTCCGACGGCTTCCACACCACCGCATCGCCGCAGACGAAGGCAAGGGCCGCATTCCACGACCACACCGCGACCGGGAAGTTGAAGGCCGAGATCACGCCGACGACGCCGAGCGGATGCCAGGTCTCCATCATGCGGTGCCCGGGGCGTTCGGTGGCGATGGTGAGGCCATACAATTGCCGGGAAAGACCGACGGCGAAATCGCAGATGTCGATCATTTCCTGGACCTCGCCGAGCCCCTCGGACGGGATCTTGCCGACCTCGATCGACACCAGCCGGCCGAGCTCGTCCTTGTGCGCGCGCAACTCTTCGCCAAGAAGGCGCACCAGTTCGCCGCGCTTCGGTCCCGGCACCAGCCGCCAGGCCTGGAAAGCCTTGTGCGCGGCATCGATGGCCTTGCCGGMATCGGCGGCCGAGATCGACTTCAGCGCCGCGATCTCCTCGCCCGTCACCGGGCTGCGCACGATGAGGTCGCCTCCGACAAGCGCCTCCTTGGCGACGCCCAGTTTCTCGAGAAGCGAGGCCGTTTCCTTCACCAGTGTCATTTTTGTCCCTTTCAGATTCCGCCTCTCATAGGGCGGAAATGGAAGCCATGCGCCATGTCTTGGATGTGCCGTCAGGCACGCCCGGGCGCTTTGATGGCGTGRCATTACTCGTTTCAGGGAAAAACCGCCACCCCGRCATGGTCTAAGGCCCGAGCGTGAAATTGGGCCAGACGCCAAGGTCGGATCAGCGCGCCTTCTGCAATGAGGACTTCTCGGCGCTTTCCTTGATCAGCCGATCGATATGCATGCGGATATGCGCGGCCTCTGCCGCCGTGTTGGCCAAGGCGATGGCGCGGTCGAAGGCGACGCGCGCCTCCTCGTTGCGGCCAAGCTGCATCAGCAGCCCGCCCTTCAGCCCGAAGAAGTGGAAATAGCCCGACAGCCRCTCTTCCAGCGGCTCGATCATGGCAAGTGCGGCTTCCGGGCCGCGCACCTTGCTGACCGCGACGGCGCGGTTCAGCGTCACCACCGGCGAAGGTTGCATCTGCTCCAGCAGGCCGTAGAGCAAGTCGATCTCGGTCCAGTCGGTATCCTCGGCCGTCGCCGCCCGCGCATGCAGCGCCGCAATCGCCGCCTGCACCTGATAGGGGCCGGGCTTGCGGTGGCRCAGCGCCTTGTCGACCAGAGCCAGGCCCTCGTCGATCATCTTGCGGCTCCAGAGCGAGCGGTCCTGATCCTCGAGCAGCACGATCTCGCCATTCTCGTCGAAGCGCGCCGGCGCGCGCGCATGCTGGAGAAGCAGCAGCGCCGTCAGCCCCATGATTTCCGGTTCCTGCTGGAACAGCCTGAGCAATAGACGAGCAAGGCGGATCGCCTCTTCGCACAGCGGCGCGCGCGCCGGCGCCTCGCCGCCATTGCTCGAATAGCCTTCGTTGAAGATCAGATAGACCATCGCGGCGACGGCGGCGAGCCGCTCCGAGCGCTCGACCGCGCCCGGCGTCTCGAACGGCACGCCGGCATCGGCAATACGCGCCTTGGCGCGGGTGATGCGCTGTTCCATGGCGCTCTCGCCGACCAGGAAAGCGCGCGCGATCTGCTTGACGGTGAGGCCGKAGACGATGCGCAGCGCCACCGCGATCTGCTGCGTTGCCGGCAGATCCGGATGGCAGCAGATGAACAGAAGCCGCAGGATGTCGTCGCGATAATGCGCGCCGTCCAGCCGCTCGGCCATGTCGCTCTCGGCGTCCTCCAGATCGGATACCTGGTCTTCTTCCGGCATCGGCGCCTGCTTGGCGCGCTTGCGCACGGCGTCGATGCCGCTGTTGCGTCCGACGAAGATCAGCCAGGCCGCCGGATCGCGCGGCGGCCCGTTCTTCGGCCAGTTCTTGAGCGCCCTCAGGCACGCGTCCTGGAAAGCCTCTTCCGCGGCGTCGAGGTCGCGGAAGTAGCGCAGCAGCGCGCCCATCGCCTGCGGACGGGCGTTGCTGATCGCCGTGCTTATCCAGGCAATATCCGTCATACCGCTACCTTTGTCGGGTTGAAGACCGAAACCGGCCGGATCTCATAGGAGCCGCCGCTCGGATTGACCTCGGAGAGCTCGCGCGCGAACTCGACGGCTTCGTCGAGACCCTTGCATTCGAGCGTGTAGAAACCGAGGAACTGTTCCTTCGTCTCGGCGAACGGGCCGTCCAGCACGACCGCCTCGCCCTTGACCTTGCGCAGCGTCGTCGCCGCCGTCGTCGGCAAAAGGCGCGCCACGGGCCCGAGCCGGCCGGCCTTGGCGTATTTGTCCTGCACGTCGAGGATCTTCGCCATGACCTCGTCGTCCTGTTCCTTGCTCCAGGAGCAGACGACGTCTTCGGAGGCGTAGCAGAGGATGGCGTAGAGCATGGTTCGTCCTTTCCGTATCAAAGGACGCGACACTAGGGCCCTTCCCGACACGAGGTCGATAAAAAAATGTATCGACGGATCACGGACTTGGCGATCTTTGCGCTTGCCTGTCAGGCGCCGTGCGCCTGGAGCCACCTGAGGACCAGCGTTTCTTCCTCGTCCAGCCCGGATATCAGGCGCTTGCGCTTGTTGGCCTCGGCCATTTCGTCAAGCAGTCGTCCTTGGCTCCATGTCTCGAATACCAGCGGATGGATGTAGCATCTGCGGCAAACCGCCCGGGTGTTTCCCAGCCGCTCGGCGACCTTGTCGACGACACTGTTGACCACCCGTTTTTGTTGTGTCTTGCTTTCCGGCAACTCGGTCGCGGCAAACAGCGACGCAGCATGGATCGTGCCGCCCCAGGTGCGGAAATGCTTGGAGCTGAAGTCGGCGCCGGAGGCATCACGGATATAGCGGTTGACGTCCTCCGAGCGCACCGGCCGCCGGTCGCCATCCTCGTCGAGATATTGGAACAGCTTCTGTCCCGGCAAATCCTGGGCGCCGCGCACGACCTTGGCTATCCGGCGATCGACCAGCTTCAGCTTCCATTCCTTGCCCGACTTGCCCTTGAAGGCGAAGCGCAGGCTGGAGCCGGTGATCTCGACATGGYGGTCGCGCAGCGTGGTCAGCCCAAAGCTCTTGTTGTCGCGTGCGTAGGCCGCGTTGCCGATACGGATCATTGTGTTGTCGAGCAGCCAGACCACCGAAGCGACGACACGCTCCAAGGGCAGGCCGTGCCGGCGCAGGTCCGTATCGATCTGCCGCCGCAGCRCAGGCAGGCTTTCGGCGAAAGCGACGAGACTGGAATATTTGACGCCGTCGCGTTCCTCGGTCCATTGCGGGTGATAGCGATACTGCTTGCGGCCGCGCTGATCCCGGCCTGTCGCCTGGATATGGCCGTCCGGATCGGGCGAGATCCACACATCCGTCCAGGCCGGCGGGATAACGATCGCCTTGATGCGTGCAAGGGTCGTTTCGTCGACGGTTCCGCCGTCGGCGCAGACATAGGTGAATCCCGTACCCTTCCTCAATCTGCGGATGCCGGGATCGGCATCGCTTACATAATTGAGCGATGTGCCTTCGACAGAGGTGCGGGCGCCGTTCCTTCGGGTTTCCTCGGCCCGCGCCGAACGGTCCGATGACAATTGTAAATGCTGCAGCATGCCGGCTCCGCGAAATGACCCGTAGATAAAGCCGCGCGGCGAAGACTGGTTCCGAATGCAAACCCGCAGTGCGAATGACTGACGCGTCAGGCAGCGACCGGAATGACGTCGACCGCCTGCTCGCCGACCTGGCCGCCCGTCGTCTTCAGCACGCCGACGATCGGCGCCACGTCGGAATAGTCGCGGCCATAGCCGACGGTGATATGGTCGTTGCTCGCCCGCATGCCGTTGGTCGGGTCGAACTCCTGCCAGCCGGCATCGCGCCCGCACCAGGCCTTGACCCAGGCATGCATGGCGTCCRCGCCTTCGAGCCGAGGCTTGCCCTTGGGCGGGATCGTGCGCAGGAAGCCGCTGACATAGCCGGCCGGAATGCCAAGCCCACRCAGGCCGGCGATCATGATGTGCGAGAAGTCCTGGCAGACACCGCGCTTCAGCGCGAAGGCATCGCTGGCCCGCGTCTGCACCGTGGTTGCCTTACCGTCATAGGTGAAGTCGCGATGGATGCGGTTGCACAGATCGACCGCCGTGGCCACGGCGGAACCGGCAAGGCTCTCCCGCGCATAGGCGGTGATCGCCGCGTCGATGCCGACATGATCGCTGGCGGCGAGGAAATGATGCGGCGCGGACGGCGATAGCGAGCGCACCAGGTCGAGTTCCGATCTCAGCCCGCTTATGTCGGGCGAGACATCAAGATCAGGCTCGGGCCGCGAGACCGAGACGCGCGCGTTCATTCGGATGTCGAGCGTCTCGTGGGCGTCGCGAAAGGCGATCGAGGTGACGCTGTTGCCGAAGAAATCGGAAAAATCGGCGCGCTCGGCCGGCGGCGGCTGGAAGGACAGCGAGGCGGCGATCACGCGCTGCACCCCGGCGATCGTCTGCGGCATCACGCGCACCTGGTGCCGTCCGCCGCCGGCGGCCGCCGCATAGTCGTAGTGCAGATGGAGTTTGATGTCGTAGAGCATTAGAGCAATTCCAGCAAAAGTGCGCAGCGGTTTTGCGTCCGGAATTGCGCAAAAACAAAGAGATAGAGCATTGAAGGCGATCCTTTTCGCTGGAAATGCTCTAACCGAAATAAGCCTTCGAGAGGCTGTTGTAGAGGTCGCCGATCTGGCCGGCGAGGTCGTCGAGCACCTTGGCGCTCATGTCCGACGGCTCCATGATGGCGATTGCCGTGTTGAGCTGCAGGATTTCCTTGGCGGCGGGCGACATATGCCCCTCGCCGCCGACCGAAGGCAGCATGCCGATCTCCGCCTTCAGCCGCTCGAGCTGGAACAGGATCGAGCGCGGATTGAGAGGGTCGAGCGCCAGCAGGTCGATCACCGTGCGCCGCCCGGCCTGCACCGGATATTGCCGGCGATGGGTCATGACGCTGTCGCCGATCTCCAGCATCATGTCGAGCGCGCCCTCCGGCGCCCCGTTCCTGGTCAGCCGGCTAAGCGTGCGTGCGGTCTGGATGCCGCGCTCCAGCCTGCGGCCGATCTCCAGGAACCGCCATCCGGTGAAGCGGTACATGTTCTCGTGCAACAGGCCGGAAAAGCCTGCGAGCTTGCGCAACATCACCGTCATCGCCCGCGTCGCGTCATCGCCTGGCGCGACCGTTTCGGCGAATTTGTGGATGGTCTTCGACAGATCCTTCAGCGCCAGCCAACCATCGGGAGAGAAGCGGTCGCGGATCTGCCCTGCGCTGTAGACCGCGCTGTCCAAAGTGCCGATCAGCCCCTGCGGTATCGCCGTTTCGACCTCGATGCCGAACGGCTCCAGATAGTCCCTGATATCGGCAAGCAGCGGCATATCCGGATCRGATGTCTCGGCCAGCCRCACGTGATAGGCGCGCAGCACGCGCACGGTGTCTTCCGAACGCTCGATATAGCGCCCGAGCCAGGTCAGGTTCTCCGCCGCGCGGCTGGGCAGGCTGCCCGGCATGGTGCGGGTGAAGCCCTCATGCTCCTGCGGCAGCAATGTCTCGTGCTCGACCGGCCTGTCGCTGACCACCCAGACATCCRCCGCCTGGCCGCCGCGCTGCATGGCGATCGCCGTCGGGTCGAGCGAAAAACCGACGCGGGCGAAGCCACCGGGCATCACCGTCCAGCCTTCCGGCGTGCGCGCCAGATAGACGCGCAGGCTGGCGGGCCGCGGCTCAAGCACGCCGCCGACGAACACAGGCGTGGTCGACAGCGTCACCGCTTCCTGGCCGACGAAACCGGCGCTGTCCGCCTCGATCCGCGCCACGAGCTCGGCCCGCTCGCCGGCCGAAAGGGACGACCCCAATCGGGTCGTACCATCGTCCTCGAAGGCAAGCCGGGTCGACAGCGCCGGGCCGACCACCATGCGGTCGATATTGGCGAGCACATGGGCGCGCTCGGCCTCCTGTCCGCACCACCAGGTGGCGATGCTCGGCAGCTTGAGATCGTCGCCCTGTAATTCCCGCGCGATCCTCGGCAGGAACGACAGCAAGGCCCGCGTCTCGATCAGGCCCGAGCCAAGCGCGTTGACCGCCGAGACCATGCCGCGCCGGATTGCCTCGACCAGGCCCGGCGTGCCGATCTGCGAATCCGGCCTCAACTCCAGCGGGTCGGCGAAGGCGGCGTCGAGTCGTCGCCACAAGACGCCGATCGGCATCAGGCCGGAAACCGTGCGCACCATCAGCCTGCCGCCGGAAACGGTCAGATCCTCGCCCTCAAGCAGCATGATGCCGAGATAGCGGGCGATATAGGCGTGCTCGTAATAGGTTTCGTTCAGCGGTCCGGGCGTCAGGATGGCGACGCGGCCACCGGATTCCTTGGCCATGCCGTTCAGCGCGTCACGGAAACGCCGGAAGAAGCCGGCGAGGCGATGCACATGCATCTCGCCATAGACGTCCGACAGCGCGCGCGTGGTGGCGACGCGGTTCTCCAGCGCGAAGCCCGCGCCGGACGGCGCCTGCGCGCGATCGCCCAGCACCCACCAGCGCCCGTCCGGGCCAYGGCCGAGCTCGAAGGCGACCATATGCAGGAAATGCCCGCTCGCCGGCCAGACGCCGGCGACGGGGCGCAGATATTCGGGGCTCGCCGCGATCAGCCCGGCTGGCAGGATGCCCTTCTCGATCAGCCGATTCGGCCCATAGATGTCGGCCAGGATCGCTTCGAACAGGTCGGCGCGCTGGACGAGGCCGGCGCTGATCTCGGCCCATTCCTTCTCGTCGATCAGCAGCGGGACATGCGCGAGYGGCCATTCGCGCTCATTGGCGCCGGCCTGTTCGTAGACGCGGTAATAGACGCCGGCGTCGCGCAAATACTGGTCGGCGCGCGCGAAGCGCTGTCCAAGCCGCTCCGCCCCCAGATCGTCGAGCGCGTCGATGAAGAAGCGCCAGGCCGGACGGGGGCTGCCCGAGTCGTCGACCATCTCGTCGACGACGCCTTCGATCGGCCGATAGCGTTCCAGCAGTCCCTGCGCCCGCGGCCTACCGCCCGCCCGTCTCTGATTCCCCTTGGCCATTGTCGATCAGAATCTCGCCGGCCGCCTGAGGTCAAGGGTCATGGGAAACTCTTCAGAAGCTTCTTCGTCACGCAGCACATAGCCGCCCGGCTTGTGGCCGCGCGGTTCGAACCGGGCAAGCCGCCGCGCCTCGGCCTCGTTGCCGTTGACCGGGAAGGTGTCGTAATTGCGGCCGCCCGGATGCGCGACATGGTAGACGCAGCCGCCGACCGAGCGGCCCGACCAGCGGTCGTAGATGTCGAAGACCAGCGGCGTGTTGACCGGCAGCGCCGGATGYAGGCCGGATGYCGGCTGCCAGGCCTTGAAGCGCACGCCCGCCACCGCGACCTCGCGATTGTCCGTCACCTTCATCGGCACGATGCGGCCGTTGCAGACGATGGCGTGACGTTCCGGATTGAGGCCTTCGGCGCGCACCTGCAGCCGCTCGACCGAGGAGTCCACAAACCGCACAGTGCCGCCGATYGCGCCCTGCTCGCCCATCACATGCCAAGGTTCCAGCGCCTGCCTGAGCTCCAGCTTGACGCCGGCATGGCTCACCTCGCCGCAAAACGGGAAGCGGAACTCGAGCTGGGCGGCGAACCATTCCGGGCGGAGATCGAAGCCGTTGAGCTTCAGATCCTCCAGCACGTCGAGGAAATCCGCCCAGACATGATGCGGCAGCATGAAACGGTCATGCAGCGAGGTGCCCCAGCGCACGAAGCGGCCCTCGAGCGGATTCTTCCAAACGCGCGCGATGATGGCGCGGACCAGCAATTGCTGCGCAAGCGACATGCGCGCATTGGGCGGCATCTCGAAACCGCGGAACTCGACCAGCCCGAGCCGGCCGGTCGGACCGTCCGGCGAGAACAATWTGTCGATGCAGATTTCCGAACGGTGCGTGTTGCCGGTCACGTCGGTCAGGAGATTGCGGAACAGCCGGTCGACCAGCCATGGCAAGGGTGCCGTGCCCGTGTCGGGATGCGGCACCTGCGCCAGCGCGATCTCCAGCTCGTAAAGGGAATCCTGCCGCGCTTCGTCGATGCGCGGCGCCTGGCTGGTGGGACCGATGAAAAGGCCCGAAAACAGATAGGACAGCGACGGATGCCGCTGCCATTGCAGCACCAGGCTTTTCAACAAGTCCGGCCTGCGCAGGAACGGGCTGTCATTGGGCGTCGCGCCGCCAACCACGACATGGTTGCCGCCGCCGGTGCCGGTGTGGCGGCCGTCGATCATGAATTTGTCGGTGCCGAGCCGCGATTGCCGCGCCTCCTCGTAGATCGCGCTCGTCGTCGCGACGCATTCCCGCCAGTTCGCGGCCGGATGGATGTTGACTTCGATGACGCCGGGGTCCGGCGCCACACGGATGACGTTGAGGCGCGGATCGTGCGGCGGAGCGTAGCCTTCGATATGCACCGGCAGGCCGATCGCCTTGGCGGCATTCTCCGCCGCCGCCACCAGTTCGAGATAGTCTTCCAGCGCCTCGACCGGCGGCATGAACACGCAGAGCCGCCCGTCGCGCGGCTCGACGGTGAGCGCGGTGCGCACGGCGCCGCCGATCTCGGTCAGTTGCTGCTCGACCCGGTCCTGCTGGGCCGTGGCGGCGGTGAAGGAGGCCTCGGCCTGCTGACGCGCCATTTCGTCGGCGCCGCCGGCTGGAGCTTCCGGCAGGATGGCATCGCGCGCCGGCAGCGCGCCGCGCGGCACGGAGGGATCGACCGGCACGATATAAGGGAATTGCGCCGGCGGCACGTAAGGCAGCGCGCCGAGCGGCAGGCGGTAGCCGACTGGAGAGTCGCCGGGCACAAGGAACAGGCGGCCGCGCCGGGTCTTCCATTTCTCCGAGCGCCAGCGCTGTCCGGCGGCCTGGCTGTTCCAGCGCTGCACCGGCAGCACATAGCCGGACGGCCTGGTCAGCCCCCGCTCGAAGACGCGCGCCATGCGGCTGCGCTCTTCCGGGTCTTCCAACTTCGAATTGGAGGGATCGACATTGTCGGGCAGCTTGCCTTCCTTGAGCAGCCACTCGCCCGGATCCTCATAGGCCTCGCTGACCATCGCCTTGTCGATGCCGAGCTCGCCGGCGACCGCCTTGAGCAGGCTTTCGGCCTGTTCGGGCCCGACCGCGGCATTACCGTTTTCCTTCGCGATCAGCGACGGATCGCGCCAGACCGGCTCGCCGTCGGTGCGCCAGTAGAGCGAGAAGGTCCAGCGCGGCAGGCTCTCGCCCGGGTACCACTTGCCCTGGCCGTAGTGGAGAAAACCGCCCGGCGCGAAGCGCTCGCGCAGCCGGCGGATGAGCTGGTCGGCCTTGTCGCGCTTGGTCGGACCGACGGCCGCGGTGTTCCATTCCGCGGATTCGAAATCGTCGATCGACACGAAGGTCGGCTCGCCGCCCATTGTGAGCCGCACGTCCCCGTCCCTCAGCGCCGCGTCGACTTTTTCGCCCAGTTGGTCGAGCGCCTCCCAGCTTTCATCCGAAAACGGCTTGGTGATGCGCGGATGCTCGGCGATCCGGWCGACCCGCATGTCGAAGCCAAAGTCGACATTGGCGAAGCTCGCCATGCCGGAGATGGGCGCTGCATTGCGAAAATGCGGCGTCGCGGCCAGCGGCACATGGCTTTCGCCGGTGAGCAGGCCGGAGGTCGGGTCGAAACCGATCCAGCCGGCGCCCGGAATATAGACCTCGCACCAAGCATGCAGGTCGGTGAAGTCGACGGCCGTCCCGGGCGGTCCGTCGAGCGCGACGAGATCGGGCTTGAGCTGGATCAGATAGCCGGAGACGAAGCGCGCGGCGATGCCCAGATTGCGCAGGATCTGCACCAGGAGCCAGCTGGAATCCCGGCATGAACCCTTGCCGGCGGCAAGCGTCTCTTCCGGCGAATAGACGCCGGTCTCCATGCGCACGATATAGGCGATCTCGCGCTGCAGCCTTGCATTGAGGCCGACCAGGAAATTGACGGTGTTTGCCGGGCTGCGGTYGATGCTTTCCAGGAATTTCGACAACAGCGGTCCTATCGGCTCGGGTTGCCGGTAGATGGCGAGGTCTTCCCTGATCTCTTCCGGGTAATCGAACGGAAAATTCTCGGCGCTCTCCTCGACGAAGAAGTCGAACGGATTATAGACCGTCATGTCGGCGACGAGGTCGACCTCGATCTTCAGCTCGCTCACCGGTTCCGGGAAGACGAAGCGGGCGAGAAAGTTGCCGTAAGGGTCCTGCTGCAGATTGACGAAGTGGTTTGCCGGCTCGACCTTCAGCGAGTGGCTGAGCACCTTGGTGCGCGAATGCGGCGCCGGCTGCAGCCTGATCACCTGGGGACCGAGCACCACCGGCCGGTCATATTTGTAATGGGTCAGGTGATGGACGGCTGCCAGAATTGCCATGGTGCCCCGGAGTTCGGCGTTTCAATCCGCCGAACCCTGACATAAATGCTGGCCCTTCTCCAAGCAGAGATGTTGCGCTGCACCTAATTTAAGCAGCGTTGCCGGCTTAGAAGAACGCCTGCAGGCCCGTCTGCGCCCGTCCCAAGATCAGCGCATGCACGTCATGCGTGCCTTCATAGGTGTTGACCGTCTCCAGGTTCTGCGCGTGGCGCATCACATGGTAGCCGATCTGGATGCCGTTGYCGCCATGCATGTCGCGGGCCTGGCGGGCGATGTCGAGCGCTTTGCCGCAATTGTTGCGCTTGACGATGGAGATCATTTCCGGCGCCATCTTGCCTTCGTCCATCAGCCGRCCGACGCGCAGCGAGCCCTGCAGTCCAAGCGCGATCTCCGTCTGCATGTCGGCGAGCTTCTTCTGGAACAGCTGCGTGCCGGCGAGYGGCTTGCCGAACTGTTTCCTGTCGAGACCGTACTGCCGCGCCCGATGCCAGCAATCTTCCGCCGCACCCATGGCGCCCCAGGAGATGCCGTAGCGCGCCCGGTTGAGGCATCCGAACGGGCCTTTCAGGCCCGAGACATTGGGCAGCAGCGCGTCCTCGCCGACCTCGACGCCTTCCATCACCACTTCGCCGGTGATCGAAGCCCGCAGCGAGAGCTTGCCGCCGATCTTCGGCGCCGAAAGCCCCTTCATGCCCTTTTCCAGGATAAAACCACGGATCTGGTTGTCATGCGCGGCCGACTTCRCCCAGACGACGAAGACGTCGGCGATCGGCGCGTTGGAAATCCACATCTTGGAGCCGGAGAGCTTGTAGCCGTTGGCTGTCTTCTCGGCGCGCGTCTTCATGCCGCCCGGATCGGAGCCGGCATCCGGCTCGGTGAGGCCGAAACAGCCGATCCATTCCCCCGACGCCAGCTTGGGCAGATACTTCTTGCGCTGCGCTTCCGAGCCATAGGCATGGATCGGATACATGACCAGCGAGGACTGTACGCTCATCATCGAGCGATAGCCGGAATCGATGCGCTCGACTTCCCGCGCGACCAGGCCATAGGTCACGTATCCGGCGCCAAGCCCGCCATATTCCTCCGGAATGGTGATGCCGAGCAGGCCCGCCTCGCCCATCTCGCGGAAGATCGACGGGTCGGTCTTCTCGTCGGCATAGGCTTCCTCGATGCGCGGTGCCAGCTTGTCGGCCGCGAAGGCGGCCGCGCCGTCGCGCACCATGCGCTCATCCTCGGAAAGCTGGTCCTCGATCAGGAAAGGATCGTTCCAGACGAAAGCGTTCTTCTCGGCGGCCATGGCCTCGGGCTCCCAGTATTTCGATGTGCCCG
The DNA here is from genome assembly GCF_001854815.1 of Mesorhizobium sp. LCM 4576. Lineage (NCBI taxonomy): Bacteria > Pseudomonadati > Pseudomonadota > Alphaproteobacteria > Hyphomicrobiales > Phyllobacteriaceae > Mesorhizobium > Mesorhizobium sp. LCM 4576. The sequence goes on along the minus strand of NZ_MDDT01000024.1, from coordinate 600,561 downwards.
GCTTATCCGCCCGCACAAGGGAAAAATCAAACGAAATTGCATCGCGGATCAATGAGCATTAGTAATAGATCATGAACGTCCAGCGCCGCCTTTTGCCGAACACCGCCGCGCTCGCCGCCTTCGAGGCGGTGGCGCGCCTCGGCTCCTTCACCGCCGCCGCGCGCGAGCTCGACCTGACCCAAGGCGCCGTCAGCCGGCAGATCAACCTGTTGGAAGAACAGTTCGGGCGCCGGCTGTTCGAGCGCGACAGCCGCAACGTCCGGCTCTCAGCCGCAGGCGAGACCTATGCCGAAGCGGTGCGCTCCGCGCTTGGCCAGTTGCGTGATGCTGCGCTTGGATTGATGAGCAATCGGCATAGCGGTGTTCTCAACCTTGCCATCCTGCCGACCTTCGGCACGCGCTGGCTGATGCCATTGATCCCGGATTTCGTCGCCCGTCACCCCGACATCACCATCAATTTCGCCACCCGCATCGGGCGGTTCGACTTTGCCCGCGAGCGGCTCGATGCCGCGATCCATCACGGCATGCCCGACTGGCCGGACGCCGAGAGCACGCTTCTGATGCGCGAAACCGTGATGCCGGTGGTTTCGCCCGAGTTCCTCGCCACCCGCGCCGTCGTCGCGGCATCCGATATCAGTCGTCTGCCGTTGCTGCATATGGCAACCCGCCCTGGCGCCTGGAGCGAATGGTTCGAGCATCAGGGGCTCGAGGCGCCGACCGGTCCGGGCATGCAGTTCGAGCAGTTCGGCACGGTCGCCCAGGCCTGCATGGCGGGCCTCGGCGTGGYGCTGCTGCCGGAAATCCTGATTGCCGGCGAATTGCAGCGCCGCCAGCTGGTGCCGGCGCCGGGCACACCGATGYAGAGCCGCAGCGCCTATTACCTGGTCGTGCCGCACGACAAGCGCGGCCATCCGCCGGTCGCCAGCTTTCGCGACTGGCTGCTGGGTCAGATCGGCAAGGAGCCGGCAGTGCTCGCGTGGTAGCTACTTGCGCTTCATCGCCTCGGCGAGTGCCGCGCCGAAAGCACCCTGCGAAGGCTTTTCCGGCTGGCGCTGCGGTGCCGGCGAACGCGGCGCCGGCTTGCCGCCGCCGTGGTCGCGCTGGCCGCCACGGGGAGCCCCACCCTCACCGCCATCCTTGCGCATCGACAGGCCGATGCGCTTGCGCTTGATGTCGACATCGACGACGCGCACCTTAACCACGTCGCCGGCCTTCACCACCTCATGCGCATCCTTGATGAAACGGTCGGCCAGTTGCGAGACATGCACCAGCCCGTCCTGGTGCACGCCGATGTCGACGAAGGCGCCGAAGGCGGCGACATTGGTGACGGTGCCTTCGAGCAGCATGCCTGGCTTCAGATCCTTGATGTCGTCGACGCCGTCGGCAAAAGTCGCGGTCTTGAAGCCGGGGCGCGGGTCRCGACCAGGCTTTTCCAGCTCGGCAATGATGTCACGCACCGTCGGCAGGCCGAAACGCTCGTCGACGAAGACGCGCGGATCGAGCGCCTTGAGCGCGGCRCTGTCGCCCATCAAAGCGCGCACGTCGCGGCCRCAGGCGGCAACGATCTTCTTCGCAACGCCATAGGCTTCCGGGTGCACAGAGGAAGCATCCAACGGCTCCGCTCCATTCGGGATGCGCAGGAAGCCGGCGCTTTGCTCGAATGCGCGCGGCCCGAGCCGCGCCACCTTGAGCAGGTCCTTGYGGCTGGCGAACGGCCCGGCGGCGTCGCGATGCGAGACGATCGCCTCGGCGAGCGACGGCCCCAATCCCGACACGCGCGCCAAAAGCGGCGCCGACGCCGTGTTGAGGTCGACACCGACCGCGTTCACCGCATCCTCGACCACCGCTTCCAGGGAACGGCCAAGCCGGTATTGGTCGACATCGTGCTGATACTGGCCGACGCCGATCGACTTCGGCTCGATCTTGACCAGCTCGGCCAGCGGATCCTGCAGGCGCCGCGCGATCGACACCGCGCCGCGCAGCGAGACATCGAGGCCCGGGAATTCAGCGGCCGCCGTCGCCGACRCGGAATACACGGAAGCGCCGGCTTCGCTGACGATCACCTTGAGCGGCTTCGGCCCCGCCCCTGCGGGCAGCTCCGACAGCATGTCGGCAACCAGCTTCTCGGTCTCGCGGCTGCCGGTGCCGTTGCCGATCGAGATCAGCTCCACCTTATGYTGGCGGATGAGCGCGGCAAGTTCAGCCTGCGTGCCGCGCACATCGTTTTTCGGCGGGAACGGATAGACGGTCGTCGTCGCCACCAGCTTGCCGGTGCCGTCGACCACCGCCACCTTGACGCCGGTGCGGATGCCGGGGTCGAGCCCCATGGTCGGCCGAGAGCCGGCGGGCGCGGCGAGCAGCAGGTCCTTCAGGTTGCGGGCAAAGACATGGATCGCCTCTTCCTCGGCCCGCTCGCGCAGGTCGCGCATCAGGTCGAGCGTCAGATGCAGCGACAGTTTGATCCGCCAGGTCCAGCCGGCCACTTCCATCAGCCATTTATCGCCGGGCAAGCTGCCGCCAATCGCATAGGCGTTGGCGATCATGCGCTCGACCGGCTTCACCGGCGATTGATCGTCGGCATCCACCTCGATATCGAGCGACAGGACCTCTTCGTTGCGGCCGCGCAGCATGGCCAAGGCACGGTGGCTGGGCACGCCCGACCAGCGCTCGACATGGTCGAAATAGTCGGCGAACTTCGCGCCGGCCTCCTGCTTGCCGTCGACGACTTTTGCGCGCAGGAAGGCGCGTTCCTTCATATAGGCGCGCAGCTTGCCGACCAGATCGGCATTCTCGGCGAACTGCTCCGACAGGATGTCGCGCGCGCCTTCGAGCGCCGCCTTGGCGTCGGCCACCTCTTCCGTGACATAGGCGAGCGCCAGCTCGGCCGGCACTTTCGACCGATCGGCGAGGATCGCCTCCGCGAGCGGACCAAGCCCGCGCTCCCTGGCGATCTCGGCCTTGGTGCGCCGCTTCGGCTTGTAGGGCAGGTAGATGTCCTCGAGCTCCGCCTTTGTGGCGGCCGCCGCGATCTTGRCCTCCAGCTCCTCGGTCAGCTTGCCCTGCTCGCGGATGGAGCTGACGATCGTCTCGCGCCGCGCATCGAGCTCGCGCAGATAGGCGAGCCGCTCGGAGAGGTCGCGCAGCTGCGTGTCGTCGAGCCCGCCGGTGACTTCCTTGCGGTAACGTGCCACGAACGGCACCGTGGCGCCCTCGTCCAGCAGCCCGATCGCCGCCGCGGCCTGTTCCGGCCGCGCGCCGATCTCGGCTGCAATGATTGCTGCGATGCGCTTGATGTCCGATGCCATGCTGGTCCCTCTCGAAAAGAGCGGCGACCATAGGCCGGGAGAACCGCTACGCCAACGGCAACGGTTTCATCATGCACCGAAGGTCCACAGAAAACAGCCCTTGGAACCAGCCTCTGGTCGCTCACACCATCCCGCTCAACGCCTCGAAGAACGCCACGAGGTCCTCATCCAGCTTGTCGTCCACCGGCTCCGGCTGCGACGACATCTTGGCGATCACCACTTCCGTCTTCGGATTGACGTAGAGCCATTGCCCATGAATGCCGATGCCACAGAAGGCGCCGCTGTCATGGCCGGTCTGGTACCATTTGTTGCGGTAGCGTCCCTTCGGGAACAGGAACGCCATCGTGCCGCGCTGCCAGGCCTCAAAGCTGCCGCCGGTGGCGACCGTGTCGCGCACCCAGGCTTCCGGGACGATGCGGCGGCCRTTCGCCGTGCCGCCCTGCCGCATCATCTCGCCGATGCGGGCAAGGTCGCGCGGCGTTATCGACATGCCGCCGGCCGTGCGCGCCGTGCCTYCCATGTCGACCGTCACCGACATGTCGCTCGCGGCGCCGAGCGGCAGCCACAGTTTTTCACGGAGCAGCTCGGTCACGCGCATGCCCGACGCCCGCTCGACCAGGATGCCGAGCATGTCCGAATTGGGCGAGCGGTAGCGATAGGTCTGGCCATGCGGCTCGGAAAGCCGCTGGATCGTCATCAGGAAAGCCGCGAGGCTCTCCGATCCGCCACCGGGATTCCACAACGTCGAGCGGCGGTAACGGGCAAAGGCGCTTTCTGGATCGAGATAGGCCTCCTCGAAATCGAGGCTCACCATCATGTCGAGCACGTTGCGCACGCTGGCATCGCCATAGGCCGAGCCCTTGGCCTCGGGGATGTAGTGCGTCACCGGCGCGTTGGGATCGAACACGCCCTCGCCTTCCAATATGCCTGCAAGGATCGCCGTCACCGACTTGCTGATCGAAAAGATGATGTGGCGGGCTCCGAACGGCATATGCGACGCCGACCAGTCGCCGACGAGCTTGCCGGCCTTCAGGATCGTCAGTCCATCCGTATCGGAACGCTCCAAGAAGCTACCGACGGTTTCGCTGCCGCCTGCGAGCGAGACCTTCTCCTCGAGCAAGGCGCCGAGCGATTTCGCCTGCTCTCCGCCGCTCAGCGCCGCGGCGACATGCGCGCTCGGCACCAGCTCGCCGACGTTCTGGAACGACCATCGGTTGAACGGCGAAAGCCGCCAGGTTTCAAGCCGCACATCCTTGCGGGCAAAGCCGTATCTGGCCTCGAAGGCGCTCTTGCCGATCACGACACTCTCCGGGATTTTATTCTGCGATTCAGGCCAGCGCGGCGGCGATGGCATGCACCGCCTTCTGCGTCGCCACCGAATAGGCGGCGTTGAGGAAATCCGGATAGGTCGAAAGCTTCACCACGACCATCCTGTGTTCCCAGCTCATATGGATCAATTGGCCGAACACGCCGCGGCACATCAGCGAGCGCGAGCGCGAATCCTCGATCCAGAACTGATTGCGGTAGCTGCCGTCCGGGAGGCTTGGGCTGAAATTCGGCCCGTGCTTGCCGCTGCGCGTCGCCTCGATCCAGTCGGCAGGGATGACGCCGCCGCCATTGTCGAGGATCAACTGCCCGAAGCGGCCATAGTCGCGCAGCGTCGCGTTGAAGYCGCCATCGGCAAGCGCATAGCCGGCGCTGTCGACGGTGAAGCAGGCGCTCTCGTCGGCGCCGAGCTTTTGCCAGAGCTCTTCCGAGACGAGCTGCGCCAGGCGCTTGCCGCTCACCCGCTCCATGATGAAGGCGAGCACGTCGGTCTCGATCGAGCGGTATTCGAACGCCTCGCCATGCGAGCGCACTTGATCCTTCAGCCGCAGGATCAGCTCGAACAGGTGCGAGGGCCATTGAAAGTCCGGATCGCTGCCCGGCGGGATCGGCTTCCAGCCGGTCGCGACGTCGACCTGGCCGATCTCGGAATAGCGGTCGGTGTATTCCTCGGAAAAGCGCACGCCCGTCGTCATGTCGAGCACGTGCTGGACCGTGGCGCCGGCCCAGCCGGTCTCGCCGAGCTCCGGCAGGTAGTCGGTCACCAGTCTGCCCGGATCGATCAGGCCGCGCCCGACCAGGATGCCGCACACCGAGCCGGTGACCGATTTCGCCATCGATTGCGACAGATGCAGCGTGCGCTCGTCCATGCCGTTGAAGTAGCGCTCATAGGCGACCTTGCCGTCCTTCAGCACCAGGAAGCCGTCGGCGTAGGTTTCGTCGAGCAGGCCGGCGAGCGTCGTCGGCGCTCCCTTGCTGTCGACCACCGGCAGGTCGTCGAGATCCACCTCCGCGCGCTCGAGGCGACGGCGATGGCCGTTGCCGCGCCACACCTCGACCGTCGGCAGGAATTCGCGGATGTGCTGGAAGGCCCAGCGATTCCAGGGTGGCCGGTCCCAGTCGAGCTTCGGCGGCACCAGCTTCGGCGGCGAGCCCTGCATGATCGGCGGCCGCGGATCGGAGTTGCGATAGGACGACAAGGCTTCCTCCCGAGGCATGTCGCTCAAAAGGGAGAGCGATATGCACAGTAGCAGTCACAAGAAAGGGAGGCCGGAGCCTCCCCTCCTTCCACGTCTTTGCGCGGAATTATTTGCGCAGGTTGGTCCAGATCTTGTTGTAGATCTCCACCACGTCGGGCGGGCACGGCTCGACGAATTCGGGCGTCGGCGAGCCGGCGGGCGGAGTGATCTCGGGCGAGTTGGCGAACTCCGGCGACAGGAACTTGTGGCTGCCCGCGATGCCGTTGTCGTAGCCCGCGAATTCCGAGATCAGCGCCGCATTTTCCGGCGCCATGACGAAGTCCTGGAACAGCTTGGCGTTCTCGAKGTTCTTGGCGCCCTTCAGCACCGCGACATTGTCCATCCAGCCCTCGACGCCTTCCTTCGGATAGGCATATTTGATGGCCGGAATCTTCTGGCGCGAGCGATAGGTCGCGCCGTTCCACTGTTCGGTGACGATCACGTCGCCGGAAGTGATCTTGGTGATGGTGTCATAGCTGAAGGTCTTCCACGACGGCTTGGCGGCCACGAGGATGTCGTTGATCTTCTTCAGATTGGCCTTGTCGGCGCCGCAGCGCGGCACGCCGGCATAGCGCTCGGCCGCATGCATGACGGTGTTGACGTCGTCGAGCATATTGATTTGGCCCTTCAACGCGTCCGGCGGGTCGAACAGGATGGCCAGCGTGTCGATGTCGCCTTTGAACTTGTCCATGTTGACCGCGAACGTCGTCGTGCCGAACTGCCAGGGCGCGGTGTAGTGGCGGCCCTTGTCCCAATAGACGTCGACGAAGCGCGGATCGATGTTCTTGCCGTTCGRCATCGCGTTGGGCTCGGTCTTTTCGAGCAGGCCCTCTTCGACCATGATCTTCACGGTGTAGTCGGACGGCACGACGATGTCATAGCCGGAATTGCCGGCGCRCACCTTGGACAGCATGGTTTCGTTGGAATCGTAGTCGTCCAGCGTCACCTTGACGTTGTATTGCTTCTCGAATTTTTCGATCAGCTTGGGGTTGGTGTAGTCCCCCCAGTTGTAGATGTGCAGTTCGCCGTCGGCGAGCGCCGGCACCGCCCACAGCAGAACGGCCGCGGAAACGGCCGCCATCAGTTTTCCAGACATTTTATGTTCTCCTTGCCTTCCCATTGTTGTGTTGGAGCTCGCGGATCATTTTGCGCGCCGCCGCGCGATCAGGAACGAGACCGAGACGAACAGGATCGACACCAGGAGCAGGATGGTCGAGATGGCGTTGATCTCCGGCGTCATCGGCCGCCGGATCTGGTTCCAGATATAGAGAGGCAGCGTCGTCTGGYCGGGGCCTGCGACGAGCTGCGTTATGGTGAAAWCGTCGAAGGAGACGATGAAGGCCAGCGCCGCGCCCGACATGATGCCGGGAACCAAGAGCGGCAGCGTGATGCGTTTGAAGGCGTTCCACGGCGTCGCGTAGAGATCGGCCGCCGCATATTCCAGCGTCAGGTCCATATCCTCCAGCCGCGYCCTGATCGGCATGTAGGCGAAGGGGATGCAGAACAYGGTGTGGGCGAGGATCAGGTTGCCGATGCCGAAATTCAGCCCGAGCGTRCCGGCGATCAGCGCGAAGAAGGAGAGCGTCGCCACCGCCGTGATGATCTCCGGCACCATCAGCGGCAGGTTGATGACCATGAAGGCCGCCGCCAAGCCGCGCCATGGCTTCACCCGCGTCATGCCGATCGCGGCCAGCGTCGCGCAGATGGTCGAAACGATCGTCGCGGTCACCGAGATGATCAGCGTGTTCTTCGCGGCGCTGTGGAACTCCTCGTTGAGCAKCGCGCTGCCGTACCAGTTGAGCGTGACGCCTTCCCAATGCGTGACCAGCGATCCGCTGTTCAGCGAGAAGATCATCAGGATCAGCACCGGTATATAGAGCACCAGCAGGCAGATGACGGCGATCGAGCGGAAGCCCGGCTGGTCCTTGATATCCATGACACGGGGCTCAGCCATGCTGCACCTTCCCCGACGTGTTGCGGACATAGAAGAACAGCGCCACCAGCACCGCCGCCATCAGGATCAGCGCCTGCGCGCAGCCGAGCGGCCAGTTGCGGCCCGAACCGAATTGCTGCGCGATGAGATCGCCGATCATCAGGTGCACGCCGCCGCCCAGGATCAGCGGCGTCACATAGGCGCCGAGCGCCGGGATGAAGACGAGCAGGCAGCCGGCGATAATGCCGGGCTTGGACAGCGGGATGATCACCCGCCACAGCACCTGCCGGCGCGTCGCGTAAAGATCGTAGGCTGCCTCGACCAGGCGGAAGTCGAGCTTTTCCAGGCTCGAATAGAGCGGCAGCACCATGAACGGCAGGAAGGCATAGAGCAGGCCGAGCTGGATGGCGAAGTTGGTGTAGAGCATCGTGATCGGCTTATCGATCACGCCGAGMGCAAGGAGCGCGTTGTTGATCAGCCCCTCGTCGCGGATGATGAACATGATCGCCAGCGTGCGGACCAAAAGGTTCGACCAGAACGGGATAGTGATCAGAAGCACCCACCAGTTGCGTTGCGCCGGCGGYCGCGTCGCCATGAAATAGGCGGTCGGAAAACCGAGCAGCAGGCAGATGATCGTCGTCACCACCGCGAACAGGAAGGAGCGAAGATAGATGATCAGGAAGTCCGGCGTGAACTGCAGCGTGTCGTCGAAGATGTCGCGCTGGAACAGGAAATTGAGATAGGCGTCGGTCGAGAACTGCCACTGCACGCCGCCATAGGGCGCGGCGACGAGAAACGAGTAGACGCAGATGATGATCAGCGGCAGCACGCCGAAAATGCCGATGATGATCAGTGCCGGCAGCGACAGCAGGCGGTTGCGCCGCGCACTTGTCTTCACCGCCTGGGCTTCGAACAACGCGGCCTTGGAAAGCGTGGTCGGGGAGAGCGTGGCTGTCRTCATCAGTCTTTCAGGACGCGGGCGGCGTCCTCCTCGAACTGGATGCCGACCTTGGCGCCGGTCTCGTAGGTCACCGCGCTCGAACGRCTGTTCTGGTGGCGCACGATGAAGTTCTCGCCRCCGCCGTCGAGCTTGACGTGGTAATGGGTGTYGGTGCCGAAATAGACGATGTTGGAGAGCGTGCCGGTGATCGTGCCCTTGGCCGGATCGGGAACCAGATCGGCGTGCTCGGGACGCACCACCAGCGTCACCTCGCCGGTCGGGTTGAAGCCTTCGGGATAGCCGGCGCTGATCGTAGCGCTGCTGGCGAACTTGACCGTTGCCACGCCGGCCTGCTTCGACACCACCGTGCCGGGCAGGAAGTTCGTTTCGCCGATGAAGTCGGCGACGAAGCGTTCGGCCGGCCGGTCGTAGATGTCGCGCGGCGTGCCGACCTGCAGGATCTTGCCGGCCGACATCACCGCGATGCGGTCGGACATGGTCAGCGCTTCTTCCTGGTCGTGGGTGACGAAGATGAAGGTGATGCCGGTCTCGTTCTGCAGCCGCTTCAGCTCGATCTGCATTTCCTTGCGTAGCTTGTAGTCCAGCGCCGAGAGCGGCTCGTCGAGCAGGAGCACCTTCGGCTGCGGCGCCAGCGCGCGGGCCAAAGCCACGCGCTGCTGCTGGCCGCCTGAAATCTGGCTGGTGCGCCGCGCCTTGAGCGCTTCCATCTTGACCAGCTTCAGCATCTGCGCGACGCGCGCCTCGATCTCGGCTTTCGGCTTGCCGAGCATCTCCAGTCCGAAGCCGATATTCTGCGCCACCGTCATGTGCGGGAAGAGCGCATAGCTCTGGAAGACGGTGTTGACCGGGCGTTTGTAGGGTGGCAGCGGTGCGATGTCCTGGCCGTGCAGCAATATTTCGCCGGCGGTTGGGAAATCGAAGCCGGCAATCAGCCTCAGCAATGTCGTCTTCCCGCATCCGGAAGGGCCGAGTAGTGTGAAAAACTCGTTCTCGCGGATCGACACCGACACCGTGTCGAGGGCGGCTACCTGGTTTTCGCCGGTTCCGAAGACCTTGCGAACACCGCGAACTTCAATCGCGTTCTTACCCGGTTGTTCCGGCACGATTACCCCATTGAGAGCGCCTGCTCTTGTCGGCAGGTGTGTTCCTGTTTGATTGTCACCATAAGCCGGTCGGCTTGGCAACTGCGCAGCAGTGACTCGATCCGAGTCCCCATTCAATTAAGCAATTCCTATGCCATCGTTAGGCTTGGTAGGTGATCCTCCCTCCGCAGATGGTGGTCACCGGATGCACGGTGTGCAGCGCTTCCGGCGCGGTCGCCTCGATATCCGCCGACAAGACGACGATATCGGCGAGGTAGCCCGTCTTCAGGCGACCCTTGCGATGTTCGTTGAACTCAGCATAAGCGCCTTCGACCGTGTAGCCCTCGATTGCTTCCCGCAACGAGAAGCTCTGGTCCGGCATGCCTTCTGCCCAAGGTTTGCGCATCACTGCCGCCTGGATGGACAGGATCGGATCGATCGGCGAAACCGGYCAGTCGGACGCGAACACCACGCGCGCGCCGGCGTTTTTCAGCGTGCGCCAGGCATAGCTCAGCGGCCACTTGTCACGGCCGATGCGCGAGATCGTCGGCTCCATCGGGAAGTTCAGCGCGCCCGGCGGATGCGCCGGCTGCATCGAGGCGAGCACGCCGAGCTCGGCGAAACGCGGCACGTCGGGGGCCGTGATCACCTCGATATGCTCGACGCGGTGGCGGCTGTCGCGCCGGCCGTTCTTCTTCGCCGCCGCCTGGTAGCCGTCGAGCACCGCGCGCACGGCGCCGTCGCCGATCGAATGAACGGCGATCTGCAGCCCGCGCCTGTCGGCCTCGACCGCCACCTCGGCGAAATGTTGCGGCGAAAACAGCGGCTCGCCGCGCCATCCGGGCCGGTCGGCATAGTCGTCGACCATCACCGCCGTCCAGGAGTCCAGCACGCCGTCATAGAAGATCTTGACCATGCCGGACGTCAGCCATTCGGAATTGTAGGTCGCGGCCATCCGCGAAGCCTTTTCCAGCATGTCCAGCTTCATGAAGTTCTTGAAGTGGAACGGGATCTTGGTGCGGCAGAGCAGCCGCCCCTCCTTTTCCAGCCCGGCGAGCAGCTCGAGCTGGTAGAGATTGCCGTCCATGTTCTGGATCGAGGTGATGCCATGCTTGGCGCACCATTCAAGACCGCGATGCATCAGGTCTCGATCGGCGGCCAGTTCCTTCGCCGAAGGATAAGGATCGGGCTCCGCGCCTTCGAGGCCAAGCCGCGTCCGGTTCGCCCCGTAATGGTCGAGGAGCGGTCCGAAGGCCTCGCCTTCGCGCAGCTCGCCGGCCGCAAGCCCGTCGGCGCCCATGACGATCTCGTTGCCTTGTCCGACCTCCCTGCCATGCAGCAGCCCGGCCTCTTCCAGAGCCTTGGTGTTCGCCCACATCGTGTGGTGGTCCGAAGCCGACATGGCGAAGGGACGGTCGGGAATGATACGGTCGAGATCGTGGCGCGTCACCGGCTCCGGCAGGATGGCGTAGTCCACGCCGGCGCCGATCAGCAGCCGGGCATCCGGGCGCTTGGCCGCGAAATCCTGGATCGCGTCGCGCAACGCGTCGAAGCCGTGCACGCCGGCCAGATGCAGGTTGTCGAGCTCGGCCGCGCCGCCGAACAGATGCATATGCGCTTCGATGAAGCCCGGCAGAACGGAACCGCCCTGCGCGTCGATAATTTTTGTCGCGGGCCCTTTGAGCTCTTCGATCGAAGCGCGGCTGCCGATGGCGATGATGGCGCCGTCCTTGACGGCAATAGCTTCAGCGGCGGGATTGTCGTCGTCCATGGTCAGCACGCGGCCGTTGACGACCACCAGATCCGCACCACCACCCGCAACCGACATCGCGACTCCACATTTTGCTGAGGGACCGACAGCGCCAACGTCCAACGAGCTGCCGATCCATCGGGCGGCGCCATGGGACAAAGTCGATGYCGATGCGCCGCCTTCGAAATTCCCCTTGTTATCGTTGAAGACAGCGTGGATAAAGAATGCGACTGTTTATTCGCGTTTGTCAACAGCCGGAATTTGCAATGTATAGTGGACCGCACCGCGCGCCGATGGTGGGGTCGAGCGGGGAACGGGGGCAACGAGCCGTGAAGCGCAGTCTCGACCGCAAGACCAAAATAGCGCTCGAACCGCGCAAGCAGCCGCGGCAGCAACGGTCAAGCAAGGTGGTCGACAGGATTCTCGATGCGGCCCTGATCCTGACGCGGGAGCAAGGAACCAGAACGCCGACGACGCTCGCCATCGCGCAGCGCGCGGGTCTATCAGTCGGTTCGGTCTACCAGTATTTTCCCAACAAGGAAGCCATCCTTCTCGAACTCGGCAGGCGCTGGCTGTCGTCCTTTCCCGAGGTGATCGCCAAGCGCATCAAAGTCTCCCCACCCAACAACCGCGAAGAGTTTCGCCGCGAAGTGCGCAAGCTCTTTATCGACACGTCGCGGATCTATCTCGACAACGCGACGCTGATGCCGGTGATCGAAGCCATATCCGGCAACGCCGACCTGAGGCCGATCCAGGACGAATACGACAAAGAGATCATCGCCCTCTATGCAGCCTGGCTGCAGCATGTGAACCCGGCCCTCGAGGAAAAGACCGCCAAGCGATTGGGCCTGGTGATGATGGAGGTCGGGCACGCCTGCAGACTTGTCGGACTGAAGCGGGATCGCAAGACATTCGACCTCATCGAGGACGATGTGGAAGCCATGTGGCTGGCTCTCGTGAACCCCTATCTCAACCTCGACTGATTTCGCATTTCCAGCTGATTTCGCACTCCAGGGGAACTCAATGAAAACTGTCTTTTCGCCTCTCCACGCCGRCCATTCAGGCCAGATGGAACTGGTCACGTCGGCGATCGTGCCAGGCTTCGAGAAACCGTCGCGGGCCGAATTCATCAAGGCGCGAGTGGAGAGCGAGAAGCTCGGCCCGATCATCGGTCCGGTCGARCATGATCTGACCGCCGCCAAGCGTGTTCATGAAGCCCACTATATCGACTTCCTGCCGACGGTGTGGCCGGAATGGGTCGCCGCCGGTTTCACGGGATCGGCCATGGGCTTCACCTGGCCGACGCGCGGYCTGCGCGGCGACGTGCCGCCGAAGCGCATCGATGCCTTGCTCGGCTATTACTCCTTCGACGCCGGCGCAACCTTCGTTGAGGGCACATGGGCGGCGATCAAATCCTCCTATGACGTCGCGCTGACCGCGGCGGCCCTCGTCAAGGGCGGCGAGCGCACCGCCTTCGCGCTCTGCCGTCCGCCAGGCCACCATGCGGGCGCCGCCTTCATGGGCGGCTATTGCTTCATCAACAACGCCGCCGTCGTCGCGCAATGGTTTCGCGACCAGGGCGCGAAGCGCGTTTCGATCCTCGATGTCGACTACCATCACGGCAACGGCACGCAGGAGATCTTCTATCGTCGCGGCGACGTCCAGGTGCTCAACCTGCATGGCGATCCGATGGTCGAGTATCCCTTCTTCCTCGGCCATGCCGACGAGCGCGGCGAAGGCGAAGGCGAAGGTTTCAACATCAATTACCCGATGCCCTTCGGCACCAACTGGGACGGCTGGGGCGCGTCGCTGGAGGACGCCTGCGCCAGGCTCGCGGCCTATGCCCCGGACGTCGTCATCGTCTCGCTCGGCGTCGACACCTTCGAGAAGGACCCGATCAGCCAGTTCAAGCTGAAGAGCGTCGACTATCCCAAGATCGGCCGCCGTATCGCCAAGCTCGGCCTGYCGACGCTGTTCGTCATGGAAGGCGGCTACGCCGTCGAAGAGATCGGCATCAACGCCGTCGGCGTGCTGACCGGCTTCGAGGATCGCTGAGCCGCACCCGAATGGACATACGCCCTCGGTTGCGGCCGGGGGCGTATTTTTGCGCCGCGCCACGAAATCATCGGCTCAATTCGGCTTTGAAATCACCGCCAAGTAACGCAAAGACCGGCTGCTGAGTCGCAATGCGAGTCCACCRGATTCGATTTTGTCAAATCGCGTTTGATGTCGGATTCATCTGCGGGTAGATTAGACCCGAATCAGCCGGTCCACGGGGGGCGCGGCGACCACCCAAAGTCTCAAGTTCCGGCGCCAGGCCGGCACCAGACGCGGACGGATTTCGCGTTCCCTAGAGGGATTCGGCGTGATTGGGCGCCGTTCGCGCCCATGAGTGTGTCTTCGTGAATGTGACGCGTTTCGGGTCCGGCCGTTGGTTTCTCCAGCACCGGGCACAAGGATCGATTCCGGCAAGAATCCAAGAATTAAAATGAGCAGTTCCGCCGCGCTTCTCCAACCCGACGCCTCAGGCTCGCGCCTGACGTCCCGCGGCGATCTCACCTCCTTCTTCATGCAGCTTGYCGCCGATATCGGCGCCGACAGCTACATGCTGGTCVCCATCGTGCACGACCAGGACCGCAACGATGCGCGCATCCTCTCCTCGAACTGGATCTTCGACGGCATAGAGCTGATCGGCAAAAGGCTGATTGCCAACCTTGCGTTGGGGCCCCTGACCGTGGCGCCGGGCGTACGCCCAAAGCCGTTGGTGGCAGCGCACGCGCCCGACGCCGGCGCATTACTGAGCGGCGAGGAARCCCGCCTGCTCGACGTGCTCGGCCACGCCGAAATCTATTCGCTGCGGTTGAATGTCGGCCGGCAACGCCTGTTCGTGCTGTTCTCGGCGGCCGAAGCGGGCAAGATCGACCTCGCCGCCCTGATGAAGGCGCAGATCAAATGCTGCTATGCGCTTTCCAGCATTCCGCAGCTGATCGCGGCGGCATCCATGCAGGATCCGCTGTCGGACCGCGAGCGCGAATGCCTGTTCTGGGTCTCGGAAGGCAAGACCACCGACGAGGTGGCCGTCATCCTCGGCGTCTCGTCGAACACCGTCAACAGCTACATCACGCACGCCATCCAGAAGTTCGCGGCCTCGAACCGCGCGATGGCGATCGCGACGGCGATCAGGAGCGRCATCATTTGAAGCACGCACAGGCCAGAGAGGCGGCAGCAGCCCTTTTCAACGATCAGCGCAACCCGTTCGGCGCCTTCTCGCTCGGCTCCGAGACGCACCACGCCGTCACCATTCCCGATGCCGTGCGCCGATGCCGCTGGATAGCCGTCGATATCAACGCTTCGGCTTTCGGCCTCTATTTCGTCAGCCCCTCGCCCGAGCGCGCGCGTCTCGTGGCGTGTTTCGATTCCGACTATCCCGGCACCGCGGTCGCGACCAAGTTCATTTCCGGCGCCAATGGCGAGGATATGGTGCGCCACAGCCGCCTCTCGACGGCGCCGCGATGGTGGGCCGACGATGGCGCCGCCGGATCGCGGCAGGCCTTCCAGTCGCTCGCCTGGGCCGAGCCGACCGCGCCGCTGGCGCCCGGCACCAACGGCATCGCCTTTCCGGTGCATGCCGATCGCGGGCAATGCGGGCTGGTCGTCTTCCTCGGCTCGGAGATCGCGCTCACCGACGACACGCTTTGCGAGATTCACGCCCGCTCCTTCGCGCTCTTCGCGGCGGTCGCCCGCATCCGTCCCGGCGACACCGGCCGGACGCGCTCGATCTCCAAGCGCGAGCTCGAATGCCTGAAGCTGACCGCCAACGGCAACACCAGCGAGGAGATCGCCAAGCTCCTCAAGCTGTCGGTGCATACCGCCAACCAGTATCTCACCCAGTCGACGCAGAAGCTCAACGCGGTCAACMGCAACCAGGCCGTCGCTAAGGCTTTGCGGCTCGGGCTGATCGAGTAGTCGCAGTGGACCTGGGCGCGGTGCAGCCTGCTTAGGCGACCGCAATCAATTCATCAGGGAAATGCCACCGGCTCGGTCCTGCGGATGCGCGCTTCGTCGATCGCGTCCTCGAGCAAGGCCGTGTTGTGCTCGGGCGTCTCGCCGGGCTTCTCGAACGACACGTAGTTGACCACCACGGAAGCCTCGCGCTCGGTCAGCGTCAGCTGGAAATAGACGGTCACGCCGCGCGGCCGCAGCTCCAGATCGAGCACGATGCGCGGGCTGCCGCTCCAGTCRACATGCGCCTCCGCGCCGTGGCCGAGCCGCAGCGTCCCCGGCCGGAAGTAAAGCTCGACCGCCGAATCGACGAGGTCCGACAGGCAGGCGAGATGCTCGAGCCGGATGAAGGCGATATAGTCGGCAACGTCGATGAGCCTCAATTCGCCCACCACGGGCTCGATGGCGCTGGCGACGATCAGCTCGCGGGAGTTGGCGTGTGGTTGCCGGTCCATGGATTAGCGGCGTCCGTTCATTGGGTTGCTTTGCGCGCGGCCTTCTTCGAGTAGACGATCCGCACCAACTCGGCGACCGCCTGGTAGAATTGCGACGGGATCACGCTATCAACCGAAACTTGCTTGTACATGGAGCGCGCAAGCGCCACGTCCTCGAAGATCGGGATGTTGTTCTCCTTGGCGATCTCGCGGATCTTCAACGCCACCAGATCCTGTCCCTTGGCCAGCACGATCGGCGCGGAATCCTCCTCGCGCACATATTTCAGGGCGATCGAATAGTGCGTCGGGTTGGCGATCACCAGCGTCGCGCGCGGCACGRCCGTCATCATGCGTCGGCGCGCCCGGTCGCGCGCCAGCGAGCGCAGCCGCGACTTGACGATCGGATCGCCTTCCGACTGCTTCATCTCGTCCTTGACTTCCTGCTTGGTCATGCGCAAGTCGCGCCGCCAGTGGAAGCGCGACCAGACGATGTCGACCACCGCGATCAGTCCCATGACGAAGACGATCGCCACGAGGATGTCGACGAAGATGCCGCGGATGACCATGYCGAACGAGATCGGGTTGGTGATCATGCCGGCGAGCAGCTTGCGATGATCTTCCGAGAGCGTGAAGCTCAGCACTGCGATGGCGAAGCCGAGCTTGGCCAGCGACTTCAGGAACTCGACCCACCCTTGCGCGCCGAACATCCGGCTCCAGCCCTTGGCGATCGAGATACGCGAAAGCTGCGGCCTGATCCGTTCACCGACGATCTGCGGCATGTTTTGGAAGACCGAGGCGCCGATGCCGGCAACCGTCAAGAGCACCAGCAGGCTGACGACGGCGCGGCCGATCTCGGTCATCACCTGCTTGTAGAGCGAGATGACGTCGGTCTCGGTGTCCATCGGCCAGGCTTCCGGCTTTTCCAGGAACGTCGACAGGAACATGCCGAGATCGACGATCGCGTCCTTGGCGTAGAAGACGGCGAAGACCAGTATGGCGAGGAAGGACGCAAAGATCGCGGTCTCACGCGAATGCGGCAGCTTGCCTTGTTCGATCGTGTCGCGGATCTTCTTTTCTGTGGCTTCCTCGGTTTTGGAATCCTTGTCGACCGCTTCAGCCATGGCGCTCTGACCGGGTGGTTATCGTCAGGCGGCTTCGGCGGCGGCGGTCTGCGTCGAGGGCAGCTCGAAAGCCCCTTCGCGCGATAGCCGGATGGCGGCGACCGATATGCTTTTGCGCGCCGCCATGATGTCGGCAAGCGCAATGCCTTCCGATCCCTGTCCGAGTTCGGATTCGATCATGCGACGGGAGCGCGCGCCAATGGCCGACAGCGCCGATTCGGCGAGTTCCGGCGACGCGCCGCGCAGCGCCAGCGTGACGAGCTCGGTCGACAGCCCGTCGAACAGCAGGACGCGGGCTTTCTGCGGCAGCAGCGGCAGGTCGTCGAAGGCGAACAGCCGCGACCTGACGCCGGCGAGATCGGGCGTGCCGGCTTCCTCCAGGTCCTGCATGAGTTCGTCCAGTTCGGGCTTCGCCATTTCGTTGAGCATGCCTGCGACACGCTCCTGGCCGGCCGTGGTGTCCCGGCTGRCCTTCTGCGACAGCACGCTCACGCGCAGCTGGTTCTCGACGATCCTGGATGCCGCGTCGGGGATGTTGGCCATCGTCACCATGCGTTTGATGATCTGGCTGCGCATCGGCTTTTCCATGGTGAGCAGCACGTTGGCGGYCGTCTGCGACGTAAGCTTCGACAGCACCATGGCCGATGTCTGCGGATGYTCGCCGGCAAGGAAGCTGCCAAGCCGCGACGGCTCGAGCTTCTCGAGRTCCGGCCATATCGGCGGAGGCCCTTCCACGACCGGCTCGAACTTCTTCTCGCCCATGATGGCGCTCATCTCTTCGGGCGACAGCGATTCGTTGAGGATCGTGTCCATCCGGTCGGCTGAATCGAGCAGGCCCGCGCCCTCGGTGAATTCGGCTTCGAACTCGGCGACGATGCGCTCCAGGTCGGCCTGCGGAATGGTGCGTAGGAGACGCGCGCCCTCGATCAGCGCCTTCAGCTCGTCCTGCTTGAAGAATTTGAGCAGGCGGCTGGCCGCGGGCTTGCCCATGGCCACCAGTATGGCCGCCGCCTTTTGCGGACGTGTCAGCGCCAATGCCGTCGTCATGCGTGTAGCCCTCGCTGCCGATTGGTCCGCCCGCCGTCCATTCTCAGGCGCTTTTTGTCGCGGCGATGATCTCGGTGAGCCGGATGCCGAAGCGCGTCGGATCGCTTTCCAGCACCGTGATCTCGCCGCGCGCTATTTTGCGGCCGTTGACGACGACGTCGACCGGCTCGCCGATACGGCGATTGAGCGCGACGGTGGAACCCTTCTGCAGTGCCATCAGCTCCGAGACCGGCATCTCCGTGCTGCCGAGGATGATCTGCACGTCGACCGGAATGGTCATGATGATGGAGGAGTTGGCGCCCGACTGGAGGGCGGCGTCCGGGCGCTTTTCCTCTTCCCGCAGCACGCCGCGCAGTTCCTCGATGGCGCGGTCGAGCTGCTCGTCGGGCTGATCGGGTTCGGCTTCCACCTTGGTCTTTGCCATCTGTCGTCTCCATGAATGCCGCGCCCGGCGTCAGCCCGGCAGYAGTCCGTCGATGAAATCCTGCCCGGCATCATGCGGATGGCTGATGCGGACGGTGTAGTTCTGCCCCAGCTTGCCGAACTCGCAGACAAACAGTGTTTTGTCGCGGGCGCTGAGCCTGGCGTTGAGCTGGGCGTTTTCCTCCAATTCGATCACCTGGCCGGGCTCGAACGCCGCGAGGTCGCCGAGCGTCAGCCGGGCGAGAGGCATCGTCGCTTCGAGCCGGACGGTCGAGCGCATCACCTCCTCGGAGAAGCGGGCCCGCCAGTCGAATTCCGTGGTCTCGCCATGCTCGCCAGCGGCGGCGTCGCCGCTGCGCGAGGTGAGCAGCAGGCGCTGCGGGATCATCACCGTGAGCGTGCCGCTGTCGGATGGCGTCGACAGGCCATAGACGATGCGTACGGCGGCGCCGTCGCGCAACACGCGCCGTCTCGCCTCGTTGCCGGACATTGCTTTCGGCACGGGCAGGCGCAGGTCGAGCGAACGTTTGCCGGATCCGTTGAGAGCCGCCGCGACCTCCTGGAACACGGTGGTCGCCACGTCGGCCTCGATCTGCGACAGGTCGCGCTCGATCGGCGCTACCGGCTGGTCGGGATCGCCGCCGAACAGCGCGCTCACCATGACGGCGACCGCTTGCGCATCCATCACCAGCGTCATGGCGTCGGCCGAGGTCGGCGAGGACACGACGGTCAGGGCAAAGGCATCGCCGGCGCGTGAACGCGCCTCGGGAACGCGGCCGACCTCCACCGCTTGCAGATCGACGGTCACCGGCGCGCCGAGTTCCGCGGCAAGCGCCTTCTGCAGCAACGGCAGCGCCCGCTCCGCCATGCCGCGGCCGGCGCCGATCACCTGCGCCGCCTCGCCGCTGTCGCCGACGAGCCGCTCGATGATCAAGGCCCGCGTTTCTGACGGACTGGCCGGACTGGTCATGACGGCAGGCGGCCCTGTCTCGGATGCTGCATGCTCAGGCCGCCTTCTTCTCGGCGGTGCCGGCGCTCATGGTGCTCTGCTCCACCRCATCGATCGTCGGACGTTCGTACGAGGAAATGGTCTTGCGGCCGAATTCGATCGCCACCTGCGGCAGGGCGCCGTTCATATACGCAAGCAGCGTCTGCTTGACGATGATGTAGAGACGATTCCTCTTCTCGCGCACCGTCTTGATCTTGGTGGCGACCGGACCGACCACCGCATAGGACAGGAAGATGCCGAGGAAGGTTCCGACGAGCGCAGCACCAATCAGGCCGCCGAGGATTTCCGGCGACTGGTCCAGCGCGCCCATCGCCTTCACCACGCCGAGCACGGCTGCCACGATGCCCAGCGCCGGCAGGCCGTCGCCGACCGCGACCATCGCGTGATAGGCCTTGAGCTTGTCGGTGCGGATCGTCTGGATTTCTTCGTCCATCAGCGCTTCGATCTCATGCGAGCGGGCATTGCCGATGATGATGATGCGGCAGTAGTCGCAGATGAAGTTCGTCAGGTCATGGTTCTTGAGCACGGTCGGGAAGGCCTGGAAGATCGCCGACTCTTCCGGATTGTCGATATGCGCCTCGACCTCGCTGCGCGACTTCGAGCGCAGTTCGCGCATCAGGCTGTGCAGGACGCCCAGCGTCTCGAGATAGTCGCGCTCCTTCGGTACCGCCTGCTTGAAGGCTTCGAGGATGCCCTTGCCGGTGTCCTTGACCGTCTTCATCGGGTTGGCGACGAGGAAGGTGCCGAGCGCGGCGCCGCAGATGACCACCGCTTCCCAAGGCTGCARCAACACATGCAGATGCCCGCCCATGGCCATGAAGCCGCCGAGAACGCAGCCGAGCGTCACCACAAGTCCGATCAGAATGCCCACGACAGGTCCTTCCGCATGTCACGTCGTGAATCAGGGATAGTCCCCGTGCCTTGTGTGAGGCTTGAATCGAAGGCAGCGGACGCGATTCAGCTTCGCGCAAGGAAGTGGCGCTATCGTGCGGGGATAGCTTCGGCCGGAGGCATGCCCTTTGCTCAGTACCTATATCAGCTATCAGTTGATCGCCAAAGACATCCCCAAGTCTATCGCCCGCATCGAGYAGCAGCCGACGGTGGATCGCGACACCCAATACTATCTGGCCAACATCACCAAGGTGAAATCGATCGACGATTTCGTCAACAACGACCGCCTGTTCAAATATGCCATGAAGGCCTACGGGCTCGAGGACATGGACTACGCCAAGGCCTTCATGGTCAAGGCGCTGAAGGAAGGCGTCTCCGATCCCGACAGCTTCGCCAACAAGCTGACCGACAAGCGCTACGCCCAGTTCGTCGCTGCCTTCAACTTCGCTGCCGACGGCGCCAATGCGACGGTCTACAACCCGACACAGCAGCAGGTTACGGCGAACTACGCCACGCAGGCTGAGATCGCGGGCCTTGATCCGGATTCGGACTATGTGAAAGGCGAGACGACCTACTATCTCGCCAACATCACCAAGGTGAAGTCGATCGACGACCTGATGTCGAACGACCGGCTCTACACCTACGCGCTGGCCGCGTTCGGCCTGGATTCGGTCACCGAGGACAAGGATCTGATCAAGTCCGTCCTGCAAGGCGGCGTGAAGGATCCCGACAGCGTCGCCAACCAGCAGACCAACAAGGCCTATGCCGGGCTCGCCGCCGCTTTCAACTTCGCGCAGTACGGCGATACGACCACCACGCGCGTCACTGCGCAGCAGCCGACCGTCGACATGTATCTGCGCCAGACATTGGAGGAGGACGCCGGCCAGACCAACGAAGGCGTGCGGCTGGCGCTCTATTTCCAGCGCAAGGCGCCCGATATCACCAGCTGGTACGACGTGCTGGCCGACACCGCTTTAGCCAGCGTGGTGCGTACCGCGCTCGGCCTGCCGGATTCCTTCGCCACCGCCGACATCGACAAGYAGGCGCAGCTCTTCGGGCAGAAGCTCGACATCAAGGACTTCACCGACCCCGAGAAGCTCGGCAAGTTTCTGACCCGCTTCACCAGCATGTACGAGATCGCCCATCCGACCTCGACGGYGGTGACGTYGGTCAGCGTGCTCTTCGCRCAGCCGACCACTGTCGGCATCTCCACCGATCTGATGATGGCCATGCAGCAGTTGAAGTTCTGAGAAGATCATGCAGGACAGTCTTTACGTCGCCCTTTCCTCTCAGATCGCGCTCGAGCGTCGTCTCGACACCATCGCCGACAACGTCGCAAACGCCTCGACCATCGGCTTTCGCGCCACCGGCGTGAAGTTTGAGGACGTGGTCTCGGGCACCGGGCCGAAATCGGTCTCCTTCGCCTCTTCCGGCAAGACCTATCTTTCCGGCGCGCATGGCGCGCTGACCGAAACCGGCAACCCGTTCGATTTCGCCATCCAGGGCGATGCCTGGTTCGCCATCGAAACCCCCGCCGGCACGGTTATGACGCGTGACGGCCGCTTCTCCATGAACGAGAACGGCGAATTGATGTCGATCGAAGGCTATCCGGTGCTGGACGGCGGTGGCGCTCCGATCCAGCTCGATCCGCGCAACGGCCCGCCCAAGGCAGGCGCCGACGGCTCGCTCAGGCAGAACGACCAGCTGGTCGGCGCCATCGGCCTCTACAATTTCGACCCCGGCGAGAATTTCGTCCGCTACGGCAATTCGGGCATCRTTCCGGCGCGCACGCCCGAACCTGTCACCGATCGTTCGGACGTCGGTGTCGCTCAAGGGTTCCTGGAGGAGTCGAACGTCAACCCGGTGCTGGAAATGACCCGGCTGATCCAGGTGCAGCGCGCTTTCGAGAACACGGCGGCGCTGATGCGGCAGACCGATTCCTCCACCGACGACGCGATCAAGACGCTCGGCTCGAAGTGACGGCATGACGACCGGCTCGTCCCTGTTGCGCGCCTCCGAGAGCCCGGCGGACACCGGACAGACCGACAGGCTGGCCGCGCTCGAACGCATCTGGYGGCGGTTCGACGATCCGCAGGCGCTGCTGTCGCGCGGCGGCCRCATCGCCGAGATATCGCCGACGCATTACAAGGTCCGCGGCCTGTCCGGGATTGCCAGGCTCGGCGACATCGTCGAGCAGCGCGGCAAGGCCGGCGCGCGACGCGGCGAGATCGTCAAGATCGGCAGCGACGAGGTGGTGGTCGCCCCTTTCGAGCGCAGCGCCGATGCCGGCATCGGCGACGCCGTCTTTCGCCGCGGGCCTCTCGCGGTCACGCCGCATGTCTCCTGGCGCGGGCGCGCCATCGACGCATTGACCCGCGCCATTGACGGCGGCCCGCCGCTGATCAGGCCGAATGCGGCGGATGCAGCGCATGGCGCGACGCCCGGCGCCTTGGCGCGCCAGCGCGTCGGCACCGGCTTCCTGACCGGCGTCAGGGTGATCGACATCTTCACCCCGCTCTGCTTCGGCCAGCGGCTCGGCATTTTCGCCGGGTCCGGCGTCGGCAAGTCGACGCTGCTTGCCATGCTCGCAGGCGCCGAGGCCTTCGATACCGTCGTCGTGGCGCTGATCGGCGAGCGCGGCCGCGAAGTGCGCGAATTCCTCGAGGACACGATCGGCGCCGAGAGCATGACCAAGACCGTCGCCGTCGTGGCCACCAGCGACGAAAGCGCCATGATGCGCCGGCGCGCGCCCGACACCGCCATGTGCGTGGCCGAGCATTTCCGCGACCAGGGTCACCGCGTGCTGCTGGTGCTGGATTCCATCACCCGTTTCGCGCATGCGCTGCGCGAGGTGGCGACCGGAACCGGCGAACCGCCGGTGGCGCGCGGCTATCCGGCCTCGGTCTTCACCGACCTGCCGAAGTTGCTCGAACGCGCCGGCCCCGGCGCCGAGGGAAAAGGCTCGATCACCGCCATTATTTCCGTGCTGGTCGACGGCGACGACCACAACGATCCGGTCGCCGATTCGGTGCGCGGCATCCTCGACGGCCATGTCGTGCTCGACCGCGCGATCGCCGAGCAGGGCCGCTATCCGCCGGTCAATCCGCTGTCGTCGATCTCGCGCCTTGCCGACAAGGCCTGGAGCCCGGAGCAGCGCATGCTGGTGACAAAGCTGAAATCGATGATCGCGCGCTTCGAGGATACGCGCGACATCCGCCTGCTGGGCGCCTACCAGAGCGGCGCCGACGCCGAGCTCGACAACGCGGTGCGCCAGGTGCCGCTGATCTACGAGGCGCTCACGCAATCGCCGAGGGACCGCGCGTCGGCCGATCCGTTCGCCGATCTCGCCCGCCATCTCAAGGGGAAGCTGAATGGCGATCAAGGAGACTGAGCTCCAATACACCGAGCGCATGTTGCGCGACATGCTTGCCGAGGCCGAGGCGGCGGAGAGAGCCGAGGCCGACGCGGCAAGGACTGCCAAGGAGAAGGCCGCGCATGCCAGGACACAGAAGGCAACGGCTCTCCTGACCAGAGCCGACAGGCCGCATCCGCCGCGGCCATCCACCGCCGAGACGGCCGATGTCGCGCAGGCCAGCCGCGATTCCCTGCTTGACGGGCTCTTTCCCCGCACCGAATGGCCGGAGCCACCGAAAGCCCAGTTCCCGCGCCTGGTCGACAGGAGCGCCGACCGCCGAAGCGATTTCGTCATCGCCGCGCTCGGCATCACGCTCGGCCTCATCTGCGCGTTGTTCCCCTGGTACATCTTCTTCAACCAGGAACAGTTCGGCGTCCAGACCATCAAGTTCGGCGGCAGCGGCAGYAATGCCGGGCGCGAGGGCGGCGGCGTCGTGGCCCAACGCAGCGGGCCGCTGACGGCCAAGGACGTTCCCAATGCCGATATAGACCTCTTTGCCACCGGAACGGTCGAGGACGATCCCGCGCCGCCGCCCGCCGACCAGCCCTTCCCTGCCGCCGCTTCGGAATTCAAGATGGTGCATGTCGCCAACGGCCGCGCCATGATCGAGGACGATACCGGTCTGTGGCTCGTCCAGCGCGGCTCTATCCTGCCTGATTCCAGCCGCGTCGCCTCGATCGAGCAGCGCGGCGGCAGATGGGTGATCGTCACCAGCGCCGACAAGGTGATCCAGCTCTCCAAGTAATTATGCCGGGCCATGTGGCCGCCCCGCGCGCAAGGTCCGCGCAAGACTGGCCGCCTAGTCTTGCGCGTACTTGCCCCGGAGATTCCCATGGAACCGGTAAATCTTTTCGATCTCGCCACGCGGCAGTCGCAATGGCTGGCCGTGCGCCAGTCGACGATTGCCTCCAACATCGCCAATGCCAACACGCCGGGCTACACCGCCAATGACGTCGAGCCGTTCGAGAAGGTGCTCGACCGGACCGCCGTGACGCTTGCCGCCACGCAGGCCGGCCACCTAGGCGCCGAAACGGCCAATGCCGGCTTCAACGTCAAGCCCGAGGATCCCGACGGCGCGATCATGCCGTCGAAAAACACCGTGGTTCTCGAACAGGAGCTGATGAAGGCCGGCGAGGTCCGCCGCTCCTTCGAGCTCAACACGGCGATCGTCAAGGCCTTCCATTCGATGATGACGATGGTGGTGAAGAGCTGACCATGGATGCCCTCACCGCAGCCCTCAAAGTCGCGGCCTCCGGCCTCGGCGCCCAGTCGGAACGCCTGCGCGTGGTCTCGGAAAACCTCGCCAACGCCCAGTCGACCGGCAACACGCCGGGCGCCGATCCCTATCGCCGCAAGACCATCACCTTCCAGTCCGAGGTCGATCGCGCGACCGGCGGCTCGCTGGTGGAAGTCAGCGCGATCTCCCGCGATCCTTCGGACTTCCCGATCGAATTCCAGCCCGGCAACGAAGCCGCCGACGACAAAGGGTACGTCAAGATGCCCAACGTCAACACGTTGGTCGAAATGGCCGACATGAGCGAGGCGAACCGCTCCTATGAAGCCAACCTGCAGGTCATCAAGCAGGCTCGCGATCTGATTTCCATGACCATCGACCTGATGAGGAACCAGTAATGATCGGCGGTATCGGGGCAATACAATTCAAGACGGCAGTCGACGGAGCGGAGCAGGCTTCACCGGGTCTGCTGCAAGGCGGCATCGGAACGCAGGCAAGCGAAAGCGTCGGCAGCAGCTTCGCCGAAGTCCTCAGCCAGGCGGCGACGAAAACCGTCAACACGCTGCAGGGCGCCGAGCAGATGTCGATCCAGGCGCTGAAGGGCGACGCCGACACGCGCCAGGTCGTCGATGCGGTGCTGAGCGCCCAGCAGGCGCTGCAGACCACCATCGCCATCCGCGACAAGGTCGTCTCGGCCTATCTCGAAATCAGTCGCATGAGTATCTAGGACCGCGTCATGAAAGCCCTTGCCATCGCCGCCACCGGCATGAACGCCCAGCAGACCAACCTGGAAGTCATCGCCAACAACATCGCCAACATCAACACCACCGGCTACAAGCGGGCGCGGGCCGAGTTCTCCGACCTGCTCTACCAGGTCGACCGCACGCAGGGCGTGCCCAACCGCTCCAACACCTCACTGGTGCCGGAAGGCGTCTCGATCGGTCTTGGCGTCAAGACGACGGCTGTGCGCAACGTCCACACGCAAGGCGAGTTGGCCAGCACCGGCAACAGCTTCGACCTGGCCTTGACCGGCAGGGGCTGGTTCCAGATCCAGGGAGCCGATGGCGGCACGCTCTACTCGCGCGCCGGCGCCTTCAACACCAACGCCACCGGGCAGTTGGTGACCGTCGACGGCGCCGAGGTCATTCCGGCCATCACCGTGCCGACCGACGCGGTCGAGGTGATCGTCAACAAGACCGGCCAGGTCTTTGCCCGCTTGGACGGTCAGACGAATTTGCAGCTGCTCGGCCAGCTTCAGATCRCCAACTTCGCCAACGAAGCAGGCCTGGCGCCGCTCGGCGACAACCTCTTCCAGGAAACGGCTGCCTCGGGCCCGGCCAATGTCGGCGTGCCCGGCGACCCGGGTTTCGCCACGATCCAGCAGGGTTATCTGGAATCCTCCAACGTCGATCCGGTCAAGGAAATCACCGAGCTGATTTCGGCACAGCGTGCCTACGAAATGAACTCCAAGGTCATCCAGGCCGCCGACGATATGGCCTCGGTGGTCTCCAAGAACATCAGGTAACGGATGATGGCCCGGTCGATCTCCTCCGCGCTCCGTCGCGCCGCGCTGGCCACCGTCCTGGTGGCCGCCGGCATGCCGGCTTTCGCGCAGGACACGACCGGTCAGTCGGCAAACCAGATCGCAGCCGGCCAGCCCGCCGGCGAGGCCGTGCTGATCCCCAACCGGGTCATCTATCCCGGCGAGACCATCGAGCCCGGCTCGCTCAAGCAGGTGACGCTCATCCCCGGCAAGCACAAGCCCGACGGCATGGCGACGCGCTCCGAGGAGCTTCAGGGCAAGGTCGCCAAGCGCACGCTTCTGCCTGGCCGCTACATCCCGGTCACCGCCATCCGCGAGGCCTGGCTGGTCGAGCAGGGCGCTTCCGTGCAGGTCTATTTCACCGCCGGCGCGCTGACCATCTCGGCGGCCGGCGTCACGCTGCAGCCAGGTGCCGCCGGCGACCAGATCAAGATCCGCAACATCGACAGCGGCAAGATCATCTCGGGCACGGTGATGGCCGACGGCACCATCAAGGTCGGYGCTTCGTGATGYGCGCCTTCGTCCTTCTGCTGRGCGCCGTCATCGGCCTTCAGCCGGCATTGGCGGATGGGCTGACGCCCAAGGCCAAGCGCGAGCTCGCGCAGAAGAATGGCGGCGTCTACGACGATCCGGAATATGATCCGGCCACGACCCAGCGCATGTTCCGGGTCTCGACCGGTCCAAGCACGCTGCCGCCCGGCCAGGTCGCCGCGCGCATCAAGGACATCGCCCAGCTGCAGAGCGCGCGCGATAACCAGCTCGTCGGCTACGGCCTGGTGATCGGCCTTGCCGGCACCGGCGACAGCCTGCGCAACTCGCCCTTCACCGAACAGTCGATCCGCGCCATGCYGGAGAATCTCGGCATCGCCACCGAAGGCGGCAGCGCGCGCGCCAAGAACGTGGCCGCCGTCATCGTCACCGCCAACATGCCGCCCTTCGTCCAGTCGGGYGCCCGCATCGACATCGACGTCTCCTCGATGGGCGACGCCACCTCGCTCGCTGGCGGCACGCTGGTGATGACTCCGCTCAAGGCGGCGGACGGTGAGATCTATGCCGTGGGACAGGGCTCGGTGATCGTCGGCGGTTTCACCRCCAAGGGCCAGGCCGAAGAACTCACTCAGGGCGTGCCGACCGCCGGCCGCGTGCCCAACGGCGCCATCGTCGAGCGTGCCGTGCCGGCCGAGTTCGACGACCAGGGCGTGTTGACGCTGCAATTGCGCAATCCCGATTTCTCCACCGCCATCCGCATCGCCGACGCCATCAACGATTACACTTCGCAGCGCTTCGGCATGCGTGTCGCCGCCGAGCGCGATGCGCGCACGGTGCAGATCAGGCGGCCGAAGAACGTCTCCGCCGCGCGTTTCTACGCCGAGATCGAGAATCTTGTCGTCGAATCGGACGCCCCTGCCCGCGTCGTCATCGACGAGCGCACCGGCACCATCGTCATCGGCAACAATGTTCGGATCTCTCGCGTGGCGATCAGCCATGGCACCCTTACGGTGCGTATCACCGAAGCGCCTAAGGTGGTCCAGCCCGAACCCTTCTCRAGGGGACAGACCGCAGTCGAGCCCTTCACCGCCATCGAGGCGAGCCGGCCCGACGCGCGTGTTGCCGTGCTCGACGGCCCTGATCTCGAAACGCTTGTCTCCGGCCTCAACCGCCTCGGCGTGAAGCCCGACGGCATCATCGCCATCCTGCAAGGCATCAAATCGGCCGGCGCCTTGCAGGCCGACCTGGTCCTCCAATAGGCACGCCGATGATCGCGCTTTTCTCCTCGAAGACACGTCACCCCCTCACAATGATCGCCGCCGCGGCGGCGGCCGCGCTTGTCGGCAGCGTTTCCGTCGGCGCCGAGGAAGTCCGGCAGGTCCTGCCCGGCGGTCAGACGCCGGCTCAGCCGGCCGAACTGACGCGCGAGACGGCATCGGCCCARCCGGCCGCGCTCGCGGCGGGGAAGGCTCCCGACGAAAGCGAGATCCAGCGCTTCTGCTCCAACATTGCGGACGCCGCGCGCGACCGCCGCTATGCGCTTCAGGCCGAGGAATTGAAGCAGCTGCAGGCCGGCATCGATGAGCGCATGAAAGCGTTGGAGGCAAAAAAGGCCGAATACGAGGAATGGCTGAAGCGCCGCGAAGTGTTCCTAGCGCGCGCCGAGGACGGCGTCGTCAAGATCTATGCCGGCATGAAGCCCGATGCTGCCGCCGAACGTCTGGCGATGGTCAATGYCGAGCTCGCCGCGGCCATCCTGATGAAGCTCGACTCACGCAAGGCCGGCGTCATCCTGAACGAAATGGACCAGAAGGCGGCGGCGACTCTCACCGGCATCATGGCCAGCGCGGCGCGAAGGGTTGATCCGTCATGAAGTCGAAGTTCTTTGTCTTGGTCGCGATAGCGGCGCTGTCCGGCTGCGGCACCAATTTCAAGGAGATCGGCAGGGAGCCCGCTTTATCRCCGGTTGGTTCCGGTATCGGCGACGGTGCCTCCGGCCCCTACAGCTATCCCGAGCCGCCGGCCTCGCGGCCGAAGAAGTTTTCGCTGTGGGACGACCGCCAGAGCCGGCTCTTTACCGATCCGCGCGCGCTGCGCGCCGGCGACATCCTTACCGTCAACATCAGGCTCAACGACCGGGCCAATTTCAAGAACCAGAACGACCGCAGCCGCACCGCCGCGCGCAAGCTCGGCTACGACGTCACGCTCGGATGGGACGGCAAGAGCACAAGCGGTAAGGGCGACGCCGGCTTGAGCTCCAGCACAGAGACCAATGCCGACGGCGAGATCAAGCGCTCRGAAGACATCGCCCTCAACGTCGCCGCCGTCGTGACCGAGGTGCTGCCCAACGGCAATCTGATGATCAGGGGCTCGCAGGAAGTCCGGGTCAACTATGAGCTCCGCGTGCTGACCATCGCCGGCATGGTTCGTCCGTCCGACATCGGCGCGGAGAACACCATCCCTTACGAGCGCATCGCCGAGGCGCGCATCTCCTATGGCGGTCGAGGCCGTGTGAGCGAGGTCCAGCAGCCGGCCTATGGCCAGCAGGTCCTCGACCAGGTTCTTCCTTTCTAGGTTCGGGAGAACGCCGCCGTGGCCAATGTCGAGCAGGTCCAGCCCAAGAAGGGACCTTCCCTGGTGATCCAGCTCGCCATGCTCCTGGTCATGACGGGCGCGGCCGTCGGCATGGGTTGGGTTTCCGGCGGCTATCTCAAGCAAGGCGAAACGCCGGCGCCGGTGCCCGCGGCGCCGGAAAACGCCGGCACCGCGGAAAAACCCGCCGAAGGCGGCAAGGCCGCCGGGCCGACGCTCGCGCAACTGGCGCCGATCACCACCAATCTCGCCTCGCCATCGGACGTCTGGATCCGGCTGGAGGTGTCGCTGCTCTATGATGCTCCCCAGCCGCCCGAAATGACCGAGCAGGTTCATCAGGACCTGCTCGCATTCGTGCGCACGCTCAAGCTGCACCAGATTGAAGGCGCCAGCGGCTACCAGCATCTCAAGGCCGATCTCGACGAGCGCGCGGCGCTGCGCAGCGCCGGCCACGTCAAACAGGTTCTCGTCAGGACGATGCTGCTCGAATGAGAAAATTCCTCATAGCCATGGCGCTCATTGTCGTCACCACGTCCGTCGCCGCGGCCCAGCAACTCGATCTTGGCGGCRTCGGCAAGGCCGACGGTACGACAGTCGGCTACCTGATCCAGATGTTCGGCCTGCTCACCGTGCTTTCGGTGGCRCCTGGCCTTCTGATCATGGTGACGAGCTTCACCCGCTTCGTCATCGCCTTCTCGATCCTGCGCGCCGGCATCGGCCTGCAATCGACGCCGGCAAACCTGATCCTGATCTCGCTGTCGCTGTTCATGACCTTCTATGTCATGGCGCCGACCTTCGACCAGGCCTGGAACACCGGCGTGAAGCCGCTGATGGACAACCAGATCACGCAAGGCGAGGCGTTCGAGAAGATCTCCGGGCCGTTCCGCGATTTCATGCTGCACAATGTGCGCGACAAGGATTTCGACCTCTTCGCCGACCTCGCCCGCGAGCGCGGCCAGACCGTCTCGCGCGAAACCGTCGACCTGCGCATCCTGGTGCCGGCCTTCATGATCTCGGAAATCCGGCGCGGCTTCGAGATCGGCTTCCTCATCGTGCTGCCCTTCCTCGTCATCGACCTCATCGTCGCCACCGTCACCATGGCCATGGGCATGATGATGCTGCCGCCTACGGTGGTGTCACTGCCGTTCAAGATCCTGTTCTTCGTCTTGATCGACGGCTGGAACCTTCTGGTCGGCAGCCTGGTGCGATCGTTCACCTGACGATGCTCGGACGGGCGTCGAAATGACGTCCCGTTCCGTACAAATTTTGCGCAATATATTTTCGATTAACCCTCCGATTTAGGTCTTTGGTAGGGACTTCCCGCCATAGTCGCTCGCAGATGGCGGGTGACCCAGTCGAACGGTCATTGGCATGATGCCGCACCGTCATACCGGACATGCCGGTATGTCAAAAAAATCCCTGTAAAATAGGTACGAGTACCATGGCCAGTATCATGACCAACGCCTCGGCGTTGACCGCTCTGCAGAGCTTGAACGCCACCCAGAAGAACCTCGACACCACCCAGTCCCGCATCTCGACGGGCTATCGCGTCTCGCAGGCTTCCGACAACGCCGCTTACTGGTCGATCGCCACCACGATGCGTTCCGACAACCAGGCCATGTCCACGGTTTCGGACGCGCTCGGCCTCGGCGCCTCGAAGGTCGACACTGCCTACACCGGCATGGACAGCGCGATCACCACCATCAACCAGATCCARCAGAAGCTGACCGCGTCCTACGGCCAGACGGACGCTTCGAAGGAAAAGACCCAGGTCGAAATCAAGGCTCTTCAGGACCAGCTGAAGGCCTATGCCGACGGCGCCACTTTCTCCGGCACCAACATGCTGTCGGTCAACAGCGGCGCCACTGCCACGAGCGCGGCCGACGTCAAGATCGTTTCGGCCTTCAACCGCGACGCTTCGGGCGCGGTTTCGATCTCGACGATCGACGTCAATGTGGAAAGCATCAAGCTGTATGAGGCAGGCACGGCGTCGGGCGTGTCGAAGGGCATCCTCGACGCCGACCGCGTCGGTGCGACCGGCGCCGTCACCACTACCGCGCAAAACCCGACCCTGGGTGCGGCAGCTGCGGCGGGCGACACCTATTCGGTCGCCACCATGAAGATCTTCTCCGGCACGACCGCTGCCAGCGACACCCAGATCGCAGAGATGATGAAGGTCGTCGACGCCGCGCTGAAGGACATGACGAACGCCGCGACCAAGCTCGGCGCCGCCAAGAGCTCGATCGACCTGCAGAAGACCTTTACCTCGAGCCTGATGGACTCCATCGACCGCGGCGTCGGCCAGCTTGTCGATGCCGACATGAACAAGGAATCGACCCGCCTCCAGGCGCTGCAGGTGCAGCAGCAGCTCGGTGTTCAGGCGTTGTCGATCGCCAACGGCTCGTCGCAGTCGATCCTGTCGCTCTTCCGCGGCTGATCGCTCTATACTGACCAGGCTAAAGCATCGGGCCGCGCCAAAAGCGCGGCCCGATTTTTTATTGGGGCGGTTCGCCGTTTCACGGAAACGGTGAACCGCTTCGTCTCTATTTGCTTCGAAGCAATTCCGGTTGGAGAACCGTTTCACACTTTTCCTGGAATTGCTTTGCTCAAGGCCCGCGCAATCTTCGTTTCTTAACGTCTCGAAAGCCTACTTTTAACAGGCCATTAACCATATCGCGCTAGGTATGGTTAACCAATGAATACGACAGGTTGCCGACTCGGCCCCGACCGGCACGATCGCAACCGATGGGCAGGTCGAGACCCGGCCTGTGTGGCATGCCGGCTTTTGAGAAGGAGCGAGTTTCTTGGCGAGCATCATGACGAACGCTGCGGCGTTGACTRCACTTCAAAGCCTCAACGCCACCAACAAGTCGCTCGAGCAGACGCAGTCGAGGATCTCCACCGGCTATCGGGTTTCCGAGGCCTCCGACAACGCTGCCTATTGGTCGATCGCCACCACGATGCGATCCGACAACTCGGCGCTGTCGACCGTGCAGGACGCGCTCGGCCTCGGCGCCTCGAAGGTCGACACCGCTTATACCGGCATGAACAACGTGCTGGACACCATCGGCAAGATCAAGACCAAGCTTTTGTCGGCCGTCGGCCAGTCGGATGCCAACAAGGCCAAGACGCAGACCGAAATCACCGCGCTTCAGGCGCAGATGAAATCCTTCGCCGACGCCGCCACCTTCTCCGGCTCGAACTACCTGTCGGTGACGTCCACGCAGGTTGCAGCCGCCAATGACGGTGTCCAGCCGGATGCCAAGATCGTCTCCTCGTTCAATCGCTCGTCGTCGGGCGCCATTTCGCTTGGAACGATCGACATCGATGTCGAGAGCACCAAGCTGTTCGATTCCGGCCTCTCCACGGCCGTCAAGAACCAGGGCATTCTCGATCGCAAGACTTCGATCTATTCCACCGCCGCGGACCAATCGGCATATGATGCCGCCTATGCGGCCTCGATCGCCGCCGGCAACACCGACATCGCCGCCAACACCGCCGGCCAGGCCGCGGTGTCGGGCACGCCCGTCAAGATCGACAACGTCTCCGCCTTCAATCTCGACATCACGGCGACGGGCGTGACCGACGACATCATCACGCAGATGGTCACCAAGATCGACAACGTCATGAGTCAGCTTACCGACGCCGCCACCGTGCTCGGCGCCGCCAAGAGCTCGATCGACCTGCAGAAGACCTTCACGCAGAGCCTGATGGACTCCATCGATCGCGGCGTCGGCCAGCTCGTCGATGCCGACATGAACAAGGAATCGACGCGCCTGCAGGCGCTCCAGGTCCAGCAGCAGCTCGGCATCCAGTCCCTGTCGATCGCCAACAGCTCCTCGCAGTCGATCCTGCAGCTGTTCAAGAACGGCTAAGCCGCCTGATCACCATCGACCGACGAAAAGGCCGCATCTGAAACGCGGCCTTTTTTCGTTGCCCGGAAGGAAAGTGCGCGTTCAGCATCTTGCTGGCTCTTTGGCGGCACGCCCTATCATCCTCGCACAAGCTTCGCGGTCTAGTCTTCCGGCGGACAGTCATGCTGGGAGCGGTTGAATCGTGCCGGAACAGATCCAGGGCATCATCGCGAATTTGAAGAGCTTCGGCGTGCGGCGTCTGGCGCTCATGGGCGGCATCGCGGCCCTGGTCATGGCCGTCATCGGCATYGCGTCCGTCTATCTCAACCGTCCGGCCTATGAGACGCTCTATGTCGGCCTCGAGCGTTCCGACGTCAACCAGATCGGCCTGGTGCTGGCCGACGCCGGCATCGGCTTCGATGTCGGCTCCGACGGTACCTCCGTGCTGGTGCCGGCCGGCACCACCGCGCAGGCGCGCATGCTGCTTGCCGAGAAAGGCCTGCCGACCAGCGCCAATGCCGGTTACGAGCTGTTCGACAATGTCGGCTCGCTCGGCCTCACCTCCTTCATGCAGCAGATCACCCGCGTGCGCGCGCTGGAAGGCGAGATCGCGCGCACCATCCAGTCGATCTCGGGCGTCAAGGCGGCGCGCGTCCACATCGTCATGTCCGAGCGCGCCAATTTCCGCCGCGACGAGCAGCAGCCCTCCGCCTCGGTGGTCATCCGCTATGCCGRCAACGATGCCGAAAAGAGCGCCATGTCGATCCRCCACCTCGTTGCCGCGGCTGTTCCGGGCCTCTCGGCCGACAAGGTCACGGTGCTCGATTCCAACGGCAACCTTTTGRCCGCCGGCGACGACCCGTCCAACACGAGCGCTGCCCRCACGCTCGGCATCGAGCAGACGGTCGAGACGCAGATCGGCGACAACATCCGCCGGGCACTGACTCCTTATCTCGGCCCGGACAATTTCCGCGCCAGCGTCAAGGCCGACGTCAACACCGACACCCGTCAGACCGAGGAGACGATCTTCGATCCGAACTCGCGCGTCGAGCGTTCGGTGCAATCGGTCAAGACCAACGAGGCCAGCAACCAGAAGCAGGCCTCGACGCCGACCAGCGTCGAGCAGAACCTGCCCGAGACGCAGACCACCACCACCGAGGGACCGCAATCCTCCTCGCAGAACGACCGCAAGGAGGAGATCACCAACTACGAGATCAACTCGAAGAAGATCGCGACCGTTTCGAACGGCTACACGGTCAACAAGATGTCGATCGCGGTCGTCGTCAACCAGGATCGGTTGAAGACAATCCTCGGCAAGGACGCCACCCCGGAGCAGATCGCCAAACGCGTCGCCGATATCCAGAAGATGGTCGCCTCGGCGACCGGCTTCGACGACAAGCGCGGCGACGTCATCGACGTGTCCGCGGTCGAGTTCATCAACGGCCTCGACGGCGAGCCTATCGAGCAACCGGGCATCCTCGCCTCGATCGGCACCTATACCGGCACGCTGATCAATGCCGGCGCCTTCATCGTCGTCGTCTTCCTGGTGGCCTTCTTCGGCCTGAAGCCGATGGCCGCGGCGCTGACGGCGTCGGCGAAGCCCGCGGCCATTGCCGGCCCGAGCTTCGACGACGTGCAGCGTTCCTTGCCGACGCCCGATGCGCCCGTCGCCGCGATCACCGCCGAGACCCCGGCCGGCGCCCTGCCTGGCGCGCGCGCCGGCGCAACGCCGCTCGACGACCTGCGCCAGAAGATCCGGCCGGCGCCGCAGGAGCGGCTAGCCCGCATGGTCGATCTCAACGAGGAGCGCACCGCGCAGATCCTGCGCAAATGGGCGGCCGCCCCGGAAGCCGTGGGTTAGGCCATGGCCTCGGCAGCCCTCTTCGATCTCCTGCCCGATTTCGGGTCGCGGACCTCGGCAGCCAGCCAGGTGCCGAAAGATCACGGTGACGTCCAACACATGCCGGCCGCGCCGGCGCCGCAGGCCGATATCGGCGCGCTGATCGCAGAGGCGGTTGCCGACGCGGAGGCAGCGCTCGAGGCGCGCCTTGCGCTCTCCCACCAGGCTGCGCTCGACRCCGAGCGTCAGGCCAGTGACGATGCGGCCAAAGCTTTCCTGGAAAGCTTCGGCGGCGATCTTGGCGCCGCGGTCGCCACGCGGATCGAAGCCATGGAGCGGCGCGTTGCCGAGCTTGCCGGCGCGACCGTCGCCCGCATCGTCGGCGGCCTTCTCAGCGACGACCTTCAGCGACGTTCGCTGCAGGCGCTTTCGCACGCCATCGTCACTGCGGTCGCCGACAGCGAGGYCGTGCGTATCGGTGTCCAAGGACCACTCTCGCTGTTCGAGCCGCTGAAGGCGTCGCTCGGGTCCCGCGCCGCCAATCTCGACTTCACCGAAGCGCCGGGCTTCGACCTGACGGTCACCATTGACGAAACGGTGTTCGAGACGCGTATCGCCGAGTGGTCGGCGTCCTTGTCGGAGGTCTTGTCATGAGCACCGTCGGCCATGCCGACCCCCGGCACGAGATCATCATCGTCAAGCGCAATCACGACGGTCACGACGACGATCACCATGGTGGCGTGTGGAAGATCGCTTTCGCCGACTTCATGACGGCAATGATGTGCTTCTTCCTCGTCATGTGGCTGATCAACGCCGCCAACGAGCAGACCAAGGCAGCCGTCGCCAGCTATTTCAATCCGGTCGAGCTGATCGACCGCAACTCCAGCCGCAAGGGCCTGGAAGATTTGGGCGACGGCCCGAGCAAGGTCGGGCTGACAGCGGACAACCCGCAGCAGGGCGCGACCAAGGCGGGCGATGACGGCAAGGGCGGCGCCGGCTCCTCCGAACGCCGGCAGACGAAGGACGGGGCGCAGGATGCCCAGCTCTCCGATGAGAAGCTGTTTGCCGATCCCTACGCCGTGCTGGCCGAGATCGCCGCCGATACGGGCGTGATGCAGAATGTCAGCGCCAAGGGCGAAGGCGGCGCCCAGACGTCCGGTCCGGCGACCGGCGCGTCCGGCGGCGAATCCTATCGCGATCCATTCGCGCCGGATTTCTGGTCGCAGCAGGTGGCGGCGCCCGGCGCCGAGGCCACCGCCGAGCGCGCCAGGATCGACGGGGATCCGGCCAAGCCCGGCGAGAAAGTCGCCACCGTCGCTGTGCCGAAGGTGAAGGCCGTTCCGGCTGCACCTCCGCTCACGGCCGCGCCGCTCGAGCCGCTGGCAACCCCGGAAAAAGCCGCGCAGGGCGAGTCCGGGAAGCCATCGAGTGAAGGCAGCAAGGCCGAGAGGGCGCAGGGCGGGAAAGCCGAAACCGACAAGCGCGAGGCTGCGGCCGGCGACGCTAAAGCCGAGGCGGCAGAGGCGGAAAAGACCGAACAAGAGCAGGCCGCCGACAAGGGCGGCAAGACGCCGAGCAAAGCCGCCCTCCAGGAAGCGGCGGACATCAAGAAGGAACTCGCCAAGGCATTCCTGCCCGGCGAAAAGCTCGCCGACGGCGTCTCCGTCGAGGCCACCGACAAGGGTGTCGTCATTTCGATCACCGACCAGCTCGATTTCGGCATGTTCGAGATCGGCTCGGCCATGCCGCGCCGTGAGCTGGTGCTGGCGATGGAAAAGATCGGCCACATCGTCAACCAGAAGAAGGGCACCATCACCATCAGCGGCCACACCGACGCGCGGCCGTTCCGAAGCGACACCTACGACAACTGGCGGCTGTCCACCGCGCGCGCCCATTCGGCCTACTACATGCTGGTGCGCGGCGGCGTCGACGAAAGCCGCATCACCGRGGTCGCGGGCTTCGCCGACCGGCAGCCCAAGATCGCCTCCGATCCGATGGCGGCCGCGAACCGGCGCATCGAAATCCTGCTGACGGCCGGCGGATGAAGGGCGGGAGCGTCATCGGCGGYGCGATAGCGCTGTTATTGCTCGCGGCAGGATCGCCATCGGCGGCCTCCGCGCAGGAGGCGTTGCAGCCCTATCAGCTGGTGCGCTCGCTGCAGCTGATCCAGGACCGCATTGCCGGCGGCGATCATGCCGCGCTGCCGATGCAGGCAAAGCTCCTCGAAATGATCGACGCCCGGATGCGCGATGCCAATGCCGGGGATTTCAAGGAGCCGAAGAATTTCCGCGCCTTGCTGGTCTACGGCATGAGCGGCGGCAATCCGGTGACGGTCGCGGCGGCGGCTTCGCGCGCGATGACCGATCCGCAAAGCCTCGCCATCGCCAAGGGCGTCGTCGCCTATCTGAACGGCCGGCCGGCCGAGGCCATCGAAACGCTGAAGCCGATCGATCCGATGAGCGTGCCCGCCGACATCGGCGCCTTCCTGGCGCTGGTCAAGGGCTCGCTGCTTGCGGCCGATGACCCGGCGACAGCGCTTAGGCTGCTCGACGAGGCGCGCCTGCTCAGCCCCGGCACGCTCGTCGAGGAGGCTGCGCTTCGCCGCTCCGTCGGCATCGCGGCCGCGCAGGGCGATGCTGCCCGCTTCGCGCTGGCCTCGACCCAGTATGTCGCGTCCTACCTCTATTCGCCCTACGCCAGCCAGTTCGCCGATGCCTTCGTTTCCGGCATCATCGCGCTGCACATGGCGATCAGCCAGGACAAGATCGCCGACATCACCTCGATGATGGACCCCGAGCGCGAGAAGGTGATCTATCTGCGTATCGCGCGCCACGCCGCGATCGACGGCATGACGGAGCTGTSGGCTTTCGCCTCGGCCAAGGCAGAGCTGGGCCGCAACGGCAACGGCAACCAGGATGACCCGCGCACCCAGCTCTATTCGGGCCTTTCCACCATGACATCGGCCAGTGTCGATGAAGTCCGTGCCAAGCTCGGCAAGATCGATCGGGGCAAGCTTTCGCAAAGCGACCGCGACCTGCTCGACGCCGCGCAGGCTGTCGCAGGCGAAGTCGTGGCGCCGGTGAAAGCGGCCGTGAAAGCCGACGCCGCACCGGCAACCGCCGCAAAAGGCGAGGACGCGAAATCCGCGGCTGAGGCCTCGGCCGATCCGGCCAATGCGGACTTGCCTCCGGTTGAAGGGGCGATGCCCGACCAGCCGGCGGTCGCGTCAAGCGATCCGGTGGTCGCGGCGAGCGATCCGGCGAAAGACGCGTCCGCGGTTTCGCCRCCCCCCGCCCCGCAGCCGGCTGAGACGCCGGCGGCAGCTCCCGCACCGACTGGCGCCGCGCCGGTTGTGCAGGCATCCGCGCCGGTGGCGACGACCGATGCGCAAGACCCGATCGACGCGGCGGTGACCAGCACGCGCCGTCAGCTCGACCAGATCGACCAACTCCTCGGAGCAGCTCCCAAATGACCAGCGTCAACCAGACCCTGCCGGGCTTTGCTTCGAGTCAGCCTCGGCAGCACGCAGCCGGCGGCAAGGACAAGGATCAGAATTTCGGCGAGATGGTGAACGGGGCGGAAAAATCAGATCGGCCGCAGAGCAGACATGCCGCCGGACCGGTAACGCCGGACGCACATCTCGCAGAGCGCTCATCTGCCACTGGCAAAGAGGAGCCGGACCAGGACCCCGGGGGGAAAACCGCCCCGTCGAAAGCGACCACGGGAAAGGCCACGAAGAACAGTGCCGGAGACGCAAAGCCGGGGGCGGACAATGATAGCACAGCACAAACCAGCGATTCCGCGCCGCTGCAGGATCGCCTGCCATTGCTGATGGCGCTGAGCGACATGAAGCATTTCGCGCAGTCGTCGGGCGCGGGCGACAAAGGTTGCACCGACGGTGACGATGGCGCCGGCGGACACGGATCACTGCAATTGCCGCTGCGCCCGGGCAAGCGCGCGGCGGTCGACGGTTCCGGCGAGCCGCAGTCGCGATCCACCCGTTCGACGTCGGCTGAAGACCACGGGCCTGACTTCGGGCAGAAGCCGCTCAAGGCGGACGGGGCTCTCGACATGCCGGGCCGCAGCGATGCCAAGATCATGCCGGCGCAAGGCAACGAACCGCAGGCGGACGGCCTGGTGCCGCCACAAGGCTGGCGGCCGGCCTCTGCCGCCAAGACCGCGCAACAATCGCAGTCGGCCACGCAGCAGACACCGGGCAAGCCGTCTTCTTCCGCCGCACGCATGGAAGTCGTCAGCCAGCAGAGCTTCCCGGCGCCGGCGCAAAACCCGATCGGCCAGACGGCATCGGCGCTGGTTGAAACGCTTGCCTCCGACAAGGGCGTTCAGCAGGCCTTCGCAACCGCCTCGGCAGGCTCGCAGACGACCAATTCTGTTGCCGTTCCGACACATGTGCTCAAGATCGAGCTCCATCCTTCGGAGCTCGGATCGGTCACCGCCAGCCTGCGGCTGTCGGGCGAGCAACTTTCGATTGAGATGAAGCCGCAGACACACGAGGCATATCACCGTCTCACCGCCGACAGCGACGCTATCGTCAAGTCCATGCGCAGCCTCGGCTTCGATGTCGACAAGGTTACGATCCTGCAACCTTCGATAGCAGCGCATGCGGCCAGCCGCGTTGACRCAAGCAGCGCCATGCCGATGTCGACAGGCCGCGACCAGCCTTCGTTCCAGCCCGGGAACTCGGGCGGCAACAGCGCGGGCGGCGACCGGCAACCGGGAAGGAACGATGGCAATGGCGCACAAGAATTCAGTCGTGCCGCTTCGCCTCTTCGCGAGCGCGCTGACGACGATATGTATATCTAGYTTCGCCGTCAGCGCGGCCAGCGCCGCGGCCAATCCCTGCGAGCCGGAGATCCTGCGCGCCGCCGACCGCTACGGCGTGCCCGCCGGCATCCTTTACGCGGTCGGCCTGACGGAGACCGGAAAGAAGGGCAGCCTGCAGCCTAATGCTTTGAATATAGAGGGAAAAGCCATCTTTCCCCACAGCCGCGGCGAAGCGCTCGCCACATTCGAGAATGCACGGCGCGAGGGCAAGACGCTGATCGATCTCGGCTGCATGCAGATCAACCATCGCTATCACGGCGCCCAGTTCCGCAGCGTCGAGGACATGCTCGACCCGCATCAGAATGTCGACTACGCGGCGCGCTTCCTGGTKAGCCTGCATGCTAGGCACATGACTTGGTCGATGGCCGTCGCCCGCTATCATGCCGGCCCCGACAACGACCCGGCGCAGAAGGTCTATGTCTGCCGTGTCATCGCCAACATGGTCGCCACCGGCTTCGGCAAATGGACATCGAACGCCAGCGCCTTCTGCAATCAATAGTTGCCACTCTTCGAACACCGATCGACCGTCGCCGGCATGCTAACCGGCGCCAATATCGTCAGCCGACAGTTCGGCGCGAATACACTTGCACAACCGGCTTTATTACGGCCTCCAAAAAACTCCCAAGAAAATAGCTACAAGAAATGATGGTTTTCCAGGATTCGCCGAGCCGGGTACCCCTTTCCGCACGGGGCAAGTGAATTTGATTCGGAGGGCGGGCCGATGATCGTGATCGTTGACGAGCGAGAGCTCGTGACAGAGGGCTACTCTTCACTTTTCGATCGCGAGGGAGTAGCCACGGCCGGCTTCGCGCCAGGCGAATTCGGCGAGTGGGTGAGTTCCGCCGCCGACACCGATCTCAGATCCGTCAGGGCCTTTCTCATCGGCGACTGCCGCGACGGCGCGATATCGCCGCGCCAGATCCGCGACCGCACCGGCGCGCCGGTGATCGCGCTCAGCGAACAGCACTCGCTCGAACATACGTTGCGGCTGTTCGAAAGCGGCGTCGACGATGTCGTCCGCAAGCCGGTCCATATCCGCGAGATCCTCGCCCGCATCACCGCCATCCGCCGCCGCGGCTCCGAAGAGGCCGCGTACACCGAAGTCGGCTCGATGCGCATCTTCATGGACGGCCGCGATCCGGAGATCGACGGCGAGCCGCTGCCGCTGCCGCGGCGCGAGCGGCGCATCCTGGAATACCTGGCCAGCAACCGCGGCCGGCGCGTGACCAAGACGCAGGTCTTCAACGCCATCTATGGCATCTTCGACGAAGAGGTCGAGGAGAACGTGGTGGAGAGCCACATCTCGAAGCTGCGCAAGAAGCTGCGTGAGAAGCTCGGCCACGATCCAATCGATTCCAAGAGGTTCCTCGGCTATCGGCTGGTGTTCTGATGGCCGCCCAAGGCCCATCCCGCGCCAGCCTCGCGCAAGACACGAGGCATAGTTTCATGGCCTCCTACCCAGGCACTGCGGAGATCCATCGATGAGCCTCTACGGAATGATGCGGACCGGCGTTTCCGGTATGAACGCGCAGGCCAACCGCTTGTCCGCGGTGGCTGACAACATCGCCAACTCCGACACCACCGGCTACAAGCGCTCTTCGGCCGAGTTCTCGTCCCTGATCATGCCCGGCACCGGCGGCGCCTATAATTCCGGCGGCGTGACGACGACGATCCGCTCGGCCGTCAGCACGCAGGGCGTCATGACCTACACCACCTCGGTGTCCGACCTTGCCGTCAACGGCGACGGCTTCTTCGTCGTGCAGGACGCCAGCGGCACACCCTACCTCACCCGCGCCGGCTCCTTCGTACCGGACGCGCAGGGCCGGCTGGTCAATGCCGCGGGCTACCAGCTCATGGCCTACAGCTACGCCAATGGCGAGCCGGCAGCGACCGCCAA
Organism: Mesorhizobium sp. LCM 4576; assembly: GCF_001854815.1. Classification (NCBI taxonomy): domain Bacteria; kingdom Pseudomonadati; phylum Pseudomonadota; class Alphaproteobacteria; order Hyphomicrobiales; family Phyllobacteriaceae; genus Mesorhizobium; species Mesorhizobium sp. LCM 4576. Next base: position 558,330 of record NZ_MDDT01000024.1, on the reverse strand, counting down.
CGGCTTCGAAGGCCTCGTGCCGGTACAGATCTCCGACCAGGAAATGACGGCGACGCCGAGCACGGAAGGCGTCTTCAGCGGCAACCTGCCGGCAGGCGCCACTCCCGTCGCGGCCGGCAGCCTGCCCTCGACCAACAGCGCTTCGGCCCAGTACACGTCGAAAACGTCGCTGGTCGCCTATGACGATCTCGGCAACAAGAAGCTGCTCGACGTCTATTTCACCAACACCGGCGCCGGCACCTGGCAAGTCTCGGTCTTCGACCAGTCGAAGGCGACTCCCGGCACTTCCTTCCCCTATACCGGCGGCGCGCTGGCATCGACGAACCTCACCTTCGACACCACCACGGGCAAGCTCACCGGCGCAACCGACAGCATCTCCTTCACCGTGCCGGGCGGCTCGACGCTGAACCTCGATCTCTCCAAGGTGACCCAGCTCGGCACCGGCTTCACCGTCGCCGACGCCAAGGTCAACGGCAACGCGCCGAGCTCCATCCAGAAGGTCCAGATCGGCCAGGACGGCGTCATCTACGCGCAGTTCGCGGACGGGTCRACCAAGGCGCTGTACAAAATCCCGCTGGCCGACGTTCAGAGCCCCGACAACCTCACCGCAATGCCCGGCAACGTCTATGTGCAGAGCCCCGACTCCGGCGCCGTGCGCATCGGCTTTGCCAATGAAGGCAAGCTCGGCTCCATCGTCTCCGGAGCGCTCGAAAATTCCAACGTCGATATCGCCGAGGAGCTGACCAACATGATTGCGGCGCAGCGCAGCTACACCGCCAATTCCAAGGTCTTCCAGACCGGTTCGGACCTGATGGACGTCCTCGTCAACCTGAAGAGATAAACGACGGGCGCCGCCCGTGAAAGATCAGCATGTCGCTTTCCTCCGCACTAAGCATTGCCCAGTCGGCGCTCCTGGCCACGTCCAAGCAAACCAGCGTCGTATCGCGCAATGTGGCCGATGCGTCGAACCCGGACTACACCCGCCGCATCGCCGTGGTGACCAGCACGGCGCCCGGCGCCAGGGCGGTGGAAATCCAGCGCGCCGCCAATGATCTTCTGTTCCGGCAGAACCTCTCGGCGCTGTCGRCATGGAGCGGCCAGAGCGCGCTTTACGACGGCATGGATCAGCTCGATCTGTCGGTCAACGGGGTCGACAATGCGTCGTCCCCCTCCACCGCGATCGCCAACCTGCAGAAAGCTCTGCAGCTCTACGCCACCACGCCGTCGAACCAGAACCTGGGCACCAGCRTCGTCGACTCCGCCAAGCAAGTGGTGAATTCGCTGAACAGCGGCACCCAGGCGATCCAGGATTTCCGCACCCAGGCGGACAGCCAGATCGCCACTRCCGTCGACGATCTCAACTCGCTGCTCAGCCAGTTCCAGGACGCCAACAAAGCGGTCATCTCGGGCACGCGTTCCGGCACCGACGTCTCTGACGCGCTCGACCAGCGCGACGCTCTCCTGAAGAAGATATCGGAGTATGTTCCCGTCTCGACCTTCACGCGCGGCGACAACGACATGGTCATCACCACCAAGGACGGCACAACGCTGTTCGAGACCGTGCCGCGCTCGGTGACCTTCACGCCGTCGTCCGGCTATTCGGCCGGCACGGCCGGCAACACCGTCTATATCGACAACGTGCCGGTCTCGGCGGGCACCGGCGACAACTCCACCGCCGACGRCAAGCTTGCGGGCCTTCTGAAGCTGCGCGACGGCGTCGCCTCGACCATGCAGAGCCAGCTCGACGAAATCGCGCGCGGCCTCGTCACTGCATTTGCCGAAACCGCGCCATCGCAGCCCAATGCGACCGGCCTGTTCACATGGTCGGGTGCGCCGGCGATTCCGGCTGCCGGCACGCTGGTCGACGGCCTCGCCGGCACGATCAGCGTCAACGCCGCCTTCGATCCGAGCGCCGGCGGCAACCCCGCGCTGTTGCGCGACGGCGGCGCCAACGGCGTGGCCTATGTCGCCAACGGCGGCGGYGGCGCATCCTATGCGGACCTTCTGATCGGCTACTCCAGCAAGCTTGATCAGCCGATGACCTTCGACAGCTCGGCCGGCATCACCGTCAGCTCCGGCGTCTCCGACTATGCGGCCAATGCCATCGGCTGGTTCGAAGGCGTGCGCCAGCAGGCCTCGGCCAATGCCGACAGCAAGCAGGCGCTTGCGGCGCGCACGGCCGAGGCGCTGTCCAACGACACCGGGGTCAATGTCGACCAGGAGATGTCCCTGCTCCTCGACCTCGAGCACACCTATCAGGCCTCGGCGCATATGATGAAGACGGTAAGCGATATGCTGGACGCTCTGATGAGCGCGGTGGGATAATTCATGAAAGCGACAGGCGTTTCCTCTGCTGCCATTTCCAACGCGCTGCGTTACCAGCAGGCGAAGATGCAGGCCGACCTCGTCAAGGCGACGAAGGAATCGCAGACCGGCACGGTCGCCGATGTCGGCCTGGCGCTTGGCGCCCGCACGACCCAGGCCGTCACCTTCCAGCGCGATCTCGACCGGCTGAACGGCATCGTCGATTCCAACGCGCTCGTCTCGGCGCGCCTGACATCGACCCAGGATTCGCTCGGCCAGATCGCCGATACCGCCCAGAGCTTCCTGTCGGCGCTGACCAGCGGCGTCTCGGGCGACTCCTCGACCAGCATCCTGCAGACCGCCGGCGCCTCGGCGCTGCAGCAGATGACGGGCATCCTCAACACCAGCGTCAACGGCGAATATCTGTTTGCCGGCACCAACACCGACGTCAAGCCGATCGACGATTTCAACGCCGCCGGCTCGCCGGCCAAGGCCGCCTTCGACGCCGCCTTTTCGAGCTATTTCGGCTTTGCCCAGACCRACCCGGCGGCGGCCAACATCACCGCCGCGCAGATGGACAACTTCATCACCACACAGGTCGAGCCGCAATTCCTGGGCGCCGGCTGGCAARCCAACTGGTCGAGCGCCACCGACGACCAGATCACCAGCCGCATCTCGCTCAACGAGACCACCCAGACTTCGGTCAGCGCCAATGAGCAGGGCATCCGCAAGCTTGCCATGGCGTCCGCCATGGTAAGCAGCCTGCTCACCGGCAATATCAGCGAGGCCGCCCAGAACGCCGTCGTCGGCCGCGCCCAGACGCTGGTCGGCGAAGCCATCGGCGGCATTACCCAGATACGGGCCGAGACTGGCATTGCCCAGCAACGCGTGTCCGATGCCAGCGACCGCATGAAAACCCAGGTCGACCTCTTCGAGAAGCATATCGTCGATCTCGAGGGCGTCGATCCGTCGGAGGCCGCGACTCGCGTCGCCGACCTGACGCAGCACATCGAGACGTCCTTCGCCTTGACCGCGCGTTTGCAGCARCTCAGCCTGCTCAACTATCTGACTTGAACACCTAAACCGGAACGCCAGAGCGCCGACGATGTATCAATTCTCCTACGCCGACATCCAGACCGACTCCGTCGCCGATGCCAAGGACCGGGAGCGACAGTTGCTCACCCGATCGATCGACATGCTGGCAGYGGCAGCCGCCGTCGGCACCGAATCGATGGAAGCGGTCGAAGYGCTGCATTTCACCAACCGCATCTGGACCACCTTCGTCGAGGATCTCGGCTCCAGCGACAACGCGCTCCCCAAGGAACTGCGCGCCAACCTGATCTCGATCGGCCTGTGGCTGCTGCGCGAGACGGAAGACATCCGCCAGGGCCGCACCAACAATTTCGAAGGATTGATCGAGGTCTCCCAGATCATCCGAGACGGCATCCAATGACCAACACGCTGAAGATCTCGCTGAAGCCCAACGAGAAGATCTACATCAACGGCGCTGTCATCCGCGTCGACCGCAAGGTCACCATCGAGCTGATGAACGACGTGCAGTTCCTGCTCGAAAGCCACGTCATCCAGGCCGACCAGGCCTCGACGCCGCTCAGGCAGCTTTATTTCATCGTGCAGATCATGCTGATCAACCCGGCAGGCGCCGCGGAGGCGCGCGACATGTTCCGCCGCTCGCTGCCGATGCTGAWCGCGAGCTTCGACAACCAGGACATCTGCAACAGCCTGAAGCAGATCGACCGCATGGTCGGCGAGGACGATATCTATGAGGCGCTGAAAGCGATCCGCGCRCTCTATCCGCTCGAGCGCAAGGCGCTCGAGGACAATGACGACATTCCCGAAACGCCCCGCGCACTGGCTGTAGGAGCATAAGATGGCCGTCGACATGACGACAACGATCCCGGTTGGCGCCAACCAGGCCAGCCAGCAGACCTCTAAGACGGCGGTGGACTACCAGTCGTTCCYGAAGCTTCTGATCGCCGAGATGAAGAACCAGGATCCAACCAAGCCGATGGATTCGACGCAATATGTTGCCCAGCTCGCCACCTTCTCCCAGGTCGAGCAGTCGGTGCAGACCAACACCAAGCTCGACCAGATCATGCAGTCCTCGGCCTTGTCGCAGGCCGACGCGCTGATCGGCCGCTCGATCACCTCGGCCGACGGCAAGACCACCGGCACGGTGGCTTCGGTGACGCTTTCCAGCAGCGGCCTGATCGCGGTGCTGCAGGACGGCACCCAGGTCCCGGTCGGCGCGGGCGTGTCGATCAAGCCGGCCGCCTAACCGGTTTCGCGCAGGGCCAGCCGATGAATGAGGCCGATGCCCTCGATATCGTCCAGTACGCGGTGTGGACGGTTCTCACCGCTTCCGCCCCCGTTGTGCTTGTGGCGATGGTGGTCGGCATCGGCATCGCGCTCATCCAGGCGCTGACCCAGATCCAGGAAATCACGCTGACCTTCGTGCCGAAGATCGTCGCCATCATGCTGGTGGTAGCGCTGACCGGGCCGTTCATCGGCAGCCAGATCTCGGCCTTCACCAACGTCATCTTCGAGCGTATCGAACACGGCTTCTGACGCGAAGCAGACAAGCGCTTGCGCTTGCATGAGCAGCGAGACGATAGGCTGGRCCGAGGCTGAAGGCGCGAAAATCGCGAAATTTTGATCCAGACCGGCAAGAAGCTTGGTCTAAAGCTTCGCCGACGCATTTTCGCTTTTGYCGTCCTATTGTTGGGTCGCACTCTTTGGCGAGTCGCCCGCCTCTTCAGGCGCGGCGAGCCTGAATAGCGGACGAAGGCGCAACCATGATCGACGACGAGCCGGAAAGCGAACGCGTCTCCGCGCTGGCGCCGTTCCGGCATGGCATCTTCCGCGCCGTCTGGTCGGCCAGCCTGGTGTCGAATTTCGGCGGCCTGATCCAGGGCGTCGGCGCCGCCTGGATGATGACCACGATCGCCACCTCGCCCTATCAGGTGGCGCTGGTCCAGGCTTCGACCACCTTGCCGATCATGCTGTTCGCGCTCGTCGCCGGCGCCATCGCCGACAGCTTCAACCGCCGCAAGGTGATGCTGGTGGCGCAGACCTTCATGCTGGTCGTCTCGGCGCTGCTCACCTTGTTCACCTGGCAAGGCTGGATGACGCCCTGGACGCTGCTTGCCTTCACCTTCCTGATCGACAGCGGCACGGCGCTGAACAGCCCGTCATGGCAGGCCTCGGTCGGCGACATGGTGCCGCGCGCCAAGGTGCCGGCGGCGGTGGCGCTCAACTCGCTGGGCTTCAACATCACCCGCAGCGTCGGCCCGGCCATCGGCGGCATCATCGTCGCCGCAGCCGGCGCGGCCGCAGCCTTTGCCGCCAACGCCATCAGCTATATCGGCCTGATCCTCGTGCTCGCCCGCTGGAGGCCGGCGCTGCCCGAGCAAACCTTGCCGCGCGAGTCGCTCGGTGCCGCGATGGGCGCCGGCCTGCGCTATGTCGCCATGTCGCCCAACATCGCCAAGGTGCTGGTCCGCGGCTCGGCGTTCGGCTWCAGCGCCGGCGCGGTGCTGGCGCTTCTTCCCCTGGTGGCCCGCGACGTCGTCAAGGGCGATGCGCTGACCTATGGCATCATGCTCGGCGCCTTCGGCATTGGCGCGGTCGGCGGCGCACTGATCAGCGTGYGGCTCAGGCAGTTGCTGTCCAGCGAGGCGATGGTGCGCATGGCCTTTRCCGGCTTCGCGCTCTGYGCCCTCAACGCCGCCATCAGCCACAATGCCTGGCAGACATCCGCGGGCCTGCTCATCGGCGGCGCCTGCTGGGTGATCGCACTCTCGCATTTCAACGTGACGGTGCAGATGTCCACGCCGCGCTGGGTGGTCGGCCGCGTCCTGTCGATCTACCAGACGGCGACCTTCGGCGGCATCGCTCTGGGCAGTTGGATCTGGGGCGTCGTCGCCGACGCGCATGGCGCCGAGATTGCGCTGATCGCGGCGGCGATCGCCATGCTTGCCGGCGCAGCCATCGGTTTCTTCCTGCCGCTGCCGAAGCAGACGGTCCTCAACCTCGATCCGCTCAACCGCTTCAAGGAGCCGATGCTGTCGCTCGATCTCAAGCCGCGCAGCGGCCCGATCGCCATCATGATTGAGTACATCATCCGCGAAGAGGACGTGCCGGAGTTCCTGGCGACCATGGCCGAGCGCGGCCGCATCCGCCGCCGTGACGGCGCGCGCAACTGGACGCTCGCCCGCGATCTGGAGTATCCATCCGTATGGATCGAGCACTACCACACGCCGACCTGGGTCGAGTACATCCGCCACAACCGGCGCGCCACCCACGCCGACGCCTTGGTCGGCGAGCGCATCCGCGCGCTGCACAGCGGCGAGGAGCCGCCGCGCGTGCGCCGTATGATCGAGCGCCCCACCACCGCCGGCACGACGCTTGTATCGCCCAAGGGCCCGATCGATCACTGATCTTCTGGCCGATCAATGCCCTGTCATGGCGTCGGCAATGGCGGCAAGCTTCGAAGTGTGTGCAAGCCCAGCCGCCTCGCGCTGGTCGGCGATGCGGTAGAGCTGATACATCGAATGGACGCCCAACCAGCGGAACGGCTCCGGCTCCCAGCGCCGCACTTTGCGGTTGACCCAGGGCAGCCGAGTCAGCTCGGTGTTCTCGCCGAGCACCAGATCGGTCAGCGTGCGTCCGGAAAGATTGGAGCTCGACACGCCGAGCCCGACATAGYCGCCGGCCCAGCCGATGCGCGTCGCGGGATCGAGGCCGACCGTCGTGCACCAGTCGCGCGGCACGCCGAGCACGCCGCACCAGGCGTGATCGATGCGGCACCCCGCCGTCTGTGGCAGAAGCGTCGTCAGGATCGTGTGCAGCTGGTCGATCGTCGCCTGCTGCGTCTGGCCGTTGACGTCGGTGCGCGAGCCGTAGCGGTAGGGCACGCCGCGCCCGCCCATGGTGATGCGCCCCTCACGCGTGCGCTGGGCATAGCAATAGGCATGCGCGGCATTGCCAAGCAGCTCGTGCCCCTCCCAGCCGATCCTGCGCCAGAGTTCTTCCGACAGCGGCTCGGTGACGATCTGCGCGCTGTTGAGCGCCAGCCATGTCCGCTCCTCGCCAGGGATGCCGGCCGTGAACCCTTCCGTCGCCCGGATGATGGTTTCGGCCCGCACCGTGCCGCGGTCCGTGGTCACAAGGCCCTTGGCGATGGATGTCACGGTCGTCTTCTCGTGGATCGAAACGCCGAGACGCTCGACCGCCGCCGCCAGCCCTCGCACCAACTTGGCCGGCTGCACGCGCGCCTGGCCGTGGATGACGAAGCCGCCCATGACGTTGCGGATGTCGATGCGCGCCCGGGTCGCCTCGGCGTCGAGCAGCTCGATGCGTTCGGGATCGGCGTCCCAGGAGCGGATCGTCTCGCATTCCTCGCGCACGCGTTCCAGCTGCGCCGGATTGGTGGCGACCGTCAGATTGTCGACGCGGCGGATGTCGGCATCGATGCCCTCTTCCGTCGCCACCCGGATCACCTCGTCGACGCAGCCTGCCATCGCCTTCTGCATGGCGGTGACGCCTTGCCGGGTCGAGGTCTTGAGATATTTCTCGCGCGACCAGCCGAAGCCGCCCGACAGCCAGCCGCCATTGCGCCCCGACGCGCCGAAGCCCGCGAACTCGCGTTCAAGCAACACGATGCGCAGCGATGGTTTGGCCTTCTTCAGGTAGTAGGCGGTCCAAAGCCCGGTATAGCCGGCGCCGACGATCGCGACATCCGCCTCGATGTCGCCCGGCAAAGGCGGACGCGGCGCGGGGATATGCCCCAGATCCGCGTACCAGAACGAGATATCGCCGTTGCGCTTGACTTGCATGGGGTGGCTTCCAAGAATGACGTCTTATTGGCCGGGCTGTCGTTCGGGTCAACCTTCGCCCGACAGGTCGCGGCGCGCCTTGTCGAGCTCTTCGGCGTAACGGCGCATCAGATGGCTTTCGGTGAGCAGGCCGAGAACGATGCGCTCGTCGAAGTCCTCGACCACCGCCAGTTCTTCGGCCCCGGTGCGCTGGAAGGTCTCGGCCGCGGTCTGGACGTTCATAGAAGGCACCAGCACCGCGTCCTTGAATTGGGCCAGCGCGCTCACCGGCGTATCGCCGTCGGAGCGATCGCTGTGCAGTTCCGGCACCAGAAGCATGCCGACATATTGGTCGGCTTGCTCGACGGCGATGACGCGCTGTCCGGAGCCGAGCGGGACCTCCTTGCGGAATTCGGCGAGCGTGGTCGAGGCAGGGATGGTGCGGACATCCTTGCGCATCATCGAGCCGACGGTGAGGCTGCGCATCCAGCCGACGTCATGGGCGCTGCGGATCGTCTCGCCGCGCAGATGGAAGCGCCAGGTCGAGAAGGAGTAGCCGAAGGTCTCGCGCACCAGGATGGCCGACATGATCGAGGCCGCCAGCACGACGCCGGTGAGCGTCAGGTCGCGGGTCGATTCCAACGCCAGGAACGTCATGGTCAGCGGACCGCCGACGACGCCGACCGCAAGCGAGGTCATGCCGACGACGGCGGCGACCGCCGGATCGATGCCGGCCGACGGCGCGGTCATCGCCATGACGCCGGCGAAGACCTTGCCGAGCAGCGCTCCAAGGAACAGCGAGGCGAAGAACAAGCCGCCGCGGAAGCCGGAGCCGAGCGAGATGGCCGAGGCCGCCAGCTTCAGCACGAAGACGCTCGCCACCACCGGCAGCGCGTAGTTCATGGCGAACTCGCGGTGCAGCGCGCCGTGGCCGCTGGAGAGCACTTGCGGCGTGACCAGCCCGAGCAGGCCGACGAAGATGCCGCCGATGAAGGGCCTGACCGACGCGTCGACCGACAATCGCACGAAGACGCGCTCGATAATGCTCACCAGATGCATGATGGCGATCGAGGCCGCTCCGCYGAGCAGTCCCAGAAGCAGGAACGGCACATATTCGCTGGCGGTCAGATTCGGCAAACCCGACAATTCCAGCGGGAACGGCACGCCGCCGAACATTTCCGCCGTTAGCGAGGCGCAGATCGCTGCCGTCATCACCGGCGCCACGTTGGCGACGGAGTAGATGCCGATGACCAGTTCGAAACCGTAGAAGGCGCCGGTCAGCGGCGCGTCGAAGGCGGCGGCGATCGCGCCGGCAGCACCGCAGCCGACCAGGACGCGCACATCATTGCGGCGCAGGTGGAAGGCGCGGGCAAGCCGGGAAGCAATGCCGGAACCGATCTGCGTGTAGCCGGCTTCCAAGCCGACCGAGGCGCCGAAGCCGCTGGAGATCATCGTTTGCGCCACGATGATGAAGGTATCGGTGAGCGACATGCGCCCGCCATAGAGCGCGTTGGCCTCGATCRGGTCGACTGGCGTGCGGAACTTGCGCTTTCTGAGCCAGATGACGGAAAGGCCGAGCAGCAGGCCGCCGATCGCCGGGTACATCGCCTGCGTCGGATCGGCGAGCGAGAACATCRCCGAAAGCCGCCCRCCCGGCTGCACGTCRAACAGCAGCCAGTGCATGRCTTGCACCAGCCCGCYCATGCCGGTGACCAGCGCGCCCGCGATGGCGCCGACCATGCCGGCCATCAGCACGATCACGATGCCGCGCGCCTCGAGCACGGGGATCGAGCTGATCAGCACCGCGCGAAGCCGGCGAGCGTAGACTTGTGGGTCGTTTCTGGCAGGCAACGGAACGGCTCGCCGGTATGCGAAAGGAAAACAGCTGCCGTGCCTGATACGCGCGGCGGCTATGCGTGGCAACCGCAATGCCGACCGCTTGTGGCGCCATTTTGGCGTTGCGCGAATTAGYCTTAAACAAGACTTGTCGTACGACCGAGGAGATAGACTTAGTCAGGTACGGGAATGGTGAGAGGGCCGCAATCATCTTCCGCGACGAAGATCACCAGCAGCTCGGCCGGCTCGGTGGCGCTGGCGTTCTCGGCGAAAGAATGGATCGCGCCAGGCGGTTCGAACCAGGTCTGGCCCTGAGTGTAGGTCACCGCCGGACTRCCTTCCATCTGCGAGCGCAGCGCTCCCTTGATGACGAAGGCCGTGACGGAGCCCGGATGACGGTGTCGCGGCGTGTAGGCATTGGGCGGGAATTCGACCAGCGCCGTGGTGATCGAATGCCCAGGAACATTCGGCAGTTTTTCGCAGGACAGCGGCTTCACCGTGGTGGTCGGACGCGCCGCCACCCCTTCCCCCGCATCGGCTCCCATCATGTGGATATGCGCGTCCATTCCACCTGCGGCGGTGATTGCCCTGTTGTTCTGGACAAGGGCCATGCCAAGCAACCCGGCAGCGATGGCGACGACGCCGAGCAGCGTAAGGCTGCGTGAAGAAACGTCTTCGATCATGACAGCAACTCCTTTCATCCGGCTAGGCGAAAGCCAGCATGCCAGCCTAGTTCGGCGACGGCCTTGTCGGTCGTGATCCGGCCGTTCGGCTCCGCGACATTGAACGCGCCCTGCGTTCCATGCTCGACGGCAAGCAGCGCCGCATAAGCGGCGGCGTCGACATGGACGGCCGGCTCCGCGGCGGTTTCCGTGCCGGTGCCTGGACCGTAGAGATGGCCGTAGCGCAGCACGATGCCGGTGATCGGCGAGGCGCCGAGCACATGTTTCTCCAGCGCGATGACGCCGCCGACGCTGACGGCGCGGCCGCCTTCCGCACCACTGTCCAGYGGATCCGTCTCGGCATGCGGCTCTGCGCCCGGCGCATAGACCCAGGCGATGCTCTGCGCGATCAGCCGCTTGGCCCCGGCAGCCTTCGCCGCTTCGACGAGGTTGCGGGTTCCTTCGTCACGGATGCGGGCGTTGCGGGTGGTTGCCTCAGCCATCTTAGACGGATCGAGCCCTGCCGGCAGGTCTGTGAGCTGATGAATGACGATCTCGGGCCTGGCTGCCACGACCGCCGCGCGCAGCGCGTTRGCATCGAACACGTCGACCRCCACCGGATCGGCGCCGAGYGCGCGWAKGTCCTCGGCTCTTGYCGCCTGGCGCGTCGTCGCCGTCACCTGATGCCCGGCAGCCACCAGTTGCGGCACCAGCCGGCGGCCGATCGCGCCCGAGGCGCCCGCAAGAAAAATACGATAGCCCATCGTCTTTCGTCCCTTGATGCGGTAATATCAGAGCACGAACAACATATAAGAGTACTGATATCATGCGCAAGAGGAATCCCTCCATTCCGTCCGCCGGTGAAGGCAAGCGCGGCGAGCAAGGCTATCTGGGCTATCTGCTGCGACAGGCGGCTGGCGCCTATCGCCTGAAGGTGGAGCGGACGCTGGATGAATTCGGCGTGACGCAGGCRCAGTTCGCGGCCCTCACCATGATCTCGGCCTATCCCGGCCTGTCCAACGCCGACCTGGCCCGGCTGGCCGTGCTGACGCCGCAGACGGTGAGCGTGATCGTCGGCAATCTGGAAAAGGCCGGCTCCCTCGTCCGTCGGCCACACGCCGTCCACGGCCGCATCCAGCACCTCGACCTTTCGGACAGCGGCCGCGCCCTGCTGAAGAAGTGCCGGGAACGCGTCTACAAGCTCGAAGGCGAGCTGACCGCCGGCCTCTCCGCCGAGGAGGAACGCGCCGTGCGGCGCTGGCTGGTCGCCGTCGCGACGACGGACGCAGCAAAGGCCTGAAAACCCACTTCGCCACTCTCCCACCTTCGCGCAAGCTTGGAGGATTACGGTCGAGGGCCTGCCCTATGCGTGGCGGGTCTTGATTTGGGGACGACATGGCGATCAGCGAAACACTCCCGTCCGGCCTGGTGGCGAAGAACGGCCGCGACGTCTTTTTCGCGCTGGGCATCGTCGTCATCCTGGCGGTGCTGTTCCTGCCGATCCCGGCATTCCTCATCGATATCGGCCTCGCTTTCTCGATCGCGCTTTCGGTGCTGATCCTGATGGTGGCGCTRTGGATCCAGCGGCCGCTCGATTTCTCGTCCTTCCCGACAGTGCTGCTGATCGCAACCATGCTGCGGCTATCGCTCAACATCGCCACCACGCGCATGATCCTGTCGCATGGCAATGAGGGCACGCATGCCGCCGGCTATGTCATCTCCGGCTTCTCCAAGCTGGTGATGTCGAGCGACTTCGTCATCGGCCTCATCGTCTTCATGATCCTGATCGTGGTGAACTTCATCGTCATCACCAAGGGCGCCACCCGTATCGCCGAAGTCGGCGCGCGCTTCACCCTCGACGCCATCCCCGGCAAGCAGATGTCGATCGACGCCGACCTTTCCGCCGGCATGATCGACGAGAAGACGGCGCAGTTGCGTCGCCGCGAGCTGGAAGAGGAATCCTCCTTCTTCGGCTCGATGGACGGCGCCTCGAAATTCGTGCGCGGCGACGCCATCGCCGGCCTCATCATCACGGCCATCAACATCGTCGGCGGCATCGCCATCGGCTATCTGCGCCACGGCATGGGCCTTGGCCAGGCGGCCGACGTCTTCATCAAGCTGTCGGTCGGCGACGGCCTCGTCACCCAGATCCCGGCCCTCATCGTTTCGCTCGCCGCCGGCATGCTCGTCTCCAAGGGCGGCACGCGCGGCTCGGCCAACCAGGCGGTGTTCGGGCAGCTCGGCGCGCACCCGCGCGCGCTCTATGTCGCGGCCTCGCTGCTGGTCATCCTCGGCCTGATGCCCGGCCTGCCGCTGTTCCCCTTCTTCGCGCTCGCCGGCGGCATGGCCGGCCTCGGCTACATCATCCCGCTGCGCCAAAGCCGCGAGCGCGCTGCCGCCGAGGCCCTGAAGACGCAGGAGAAGGCCAACAAGGTCGAGGAGGAGAAGAACTCGGTCAAGGCCTCGCTGGTCACCGCGGAGATCGAGCTGCTGATCGGCAAGCAGCTTTCGACCAGGCTGATGGTGGCGCATCAGGAGCTGGTGTTCCGCATGTCGAAGATGCGCAAAAAATTCGCCCAGCAATACGGCTTCGTCGTGCCGGAGGTGCGCGTCGCCGACGACTTCGCCATTCCGCCGAAAAGCTACCAGATCAAGGTGCACGGCACGGTCGTCGCCGAATACCAGATGCGCGTCGGCGAGATCATGGTGCTGCTCGGCACGCGCGGCGTGCCGGAGATCCCCGGCGAGGAAATCCGCGAGCCGGCTTTCGGCATGCGCGCCTATTCGGTGCTCGAAACCTTCGCCGAGGATCTGAAGCGCGAGAACTTCACCTTCGCCGACAACATGTCGGTGCTGCTCACGCATCTCTCCGAGGTGATCCGCAACAATCTGCCGCAGCTCCTGTCCTACAAGGACATGAAGGCGCTCCTCGAACGGCTCGACCCCGAATACCGCAAGCTCGCCGACGAGATCTRCACCTCGCACATCTCCTACCCCGGCCTGCAGGCCGTGCTGAAGCTGCTGCTCGCCGAGCGCGTCTCGATCCGCAACCTGCATCTGATCATCGAGGCCATCGCCGAGATCGCGCCGCATGTGCGCCGCACAGAGCAGATCGTCGAGCATGTCCGCATCCGGATGGCGCAGCAGATCTGCGGCGACCTTTCCGAAGGCGGCATGCTCAAGGTGCTGCGCCTGGGCAACCGTTGGGACCTCGCCTTCCACCAGAGCCTCAAGCGCGACGCCAAAGGCGAGGTGCGCGAGTTCGACATCGATCCGCGCCAGCTCGAGGAATTCGGCCAGGACGCCACAAAGGCGATCCGCAAGCATCTCGAGGCCGGCGAGYGCTTCGTGCTCGTCACCGCGCCCGACGCGCGTCCCTATGTGCGCATGATCATCGAGCGGCTGTTCACGACGCTTCCCGTTCTCAGCCATGTCGAGATCGCCAAGGGCGTCGAGATCAAGGTGCTCGGAACGATCTCGTGAACGCGCTCTCGCAAGGCGTCGTCATCGCCGCCTTCCTCGCCTTCTGCCGCATCGGCGCCTGCTTCATGCTGATGCCGGGCCTGTCCAGCGCCCGTGTGCCGATCCAGATCCGGCTGTTCGTCTCGGTGGCCGCGACCGGCGGTCTGCTCGCCTTCCTGTGGGACCGCATCTACCCCTTCGTCGATCCGCGTCCGCAGGTGCTCGCGCCGATGATCGTCTCCGAGCTGCTGGTCGGCGGGCTGATCGGGGCCATGACCAGGCTCTACATGGAGGCGCTGCGCTTCATGGGCTCGGCCATTGCCATGCTGATCGGCTATGGCGGCTCGGGCGGCCCGGCGATCGAGGAGCCCGAGCCGCAGGCGGCGCTTGCCGCCATCATCTCGTTCTCGGCGCTGCTTCTGCTTTTCGTCTTCGATTTCGACCACGAGATCGTCAAGGCGCTCGTCGCCTCCTACCAGGTCGCCCCGGTCAACGTGTTCTTCAACCCGCAGGCGGCCCTCGTCGACGTCACCGACACCGTGTCGGACGCCTTCTTCCTGGTCATCCGGCTCGGCAGCCCGTTCGTCGCCTATGCCATCCTGGTCAATCTGACGATCGGCTTCGTCAACAAGCTGACGCCGCAAATCCCGGTCTATTTCATCTCGCTGCCCTTCGTCATCGCCGGCGGCATGATCATCTTCTATTTCGCCGTCGGCACGCTGCTGTCGCTGTTCGTCGACGGCTTCGTCGACCTCACGCTGGCGCGGTAGCCATGACCACGCGCAAAGACCGCCTGAAGAAGCTGGTCAAGGTCCAGGAGCAGTTGAAAGCGCTGCACGAGACCCGCCATGCAGGCTTCCTCGCCGCAGCCGTCAAGGCCGAAGCGGAGGCCAAGGAGTTGATCGAGCGCTTCGACACCGATAAATCGCTCGCCGGCCTCTTTCCCGCGCTCTACCACAAGCGCATCACCGACGCGCTCGGCCGGCAGCAACAGAACCTCGAAAATGCGCGCCAGGAAGCCGCGCTGATCGCCACCGCGACGGCGCGCACCAACATGATCGAGCGCGCCTACAAGGATGTTCGCCGCCGCGACGAGCGCGAGCGCTCCGACCGCGAGCGGCTCGACCTGATCACGCAAAAGCGAACTTCCGACGGCTAACCTTCGCAAGCCTGCCACAAGCTTGTTCAGTCATTGTGCGGATAACAAAACCGGCAAAAGGCGGACTTTCTTGGCCATTTCCCCACCCAGCGACATCGTCATGGACGTTGCCCGCGCAGCGGAGCCGGCCGATGTCGAGRCCGCGCGGGCGGCGCTCCTCAGGCGCGCGGGTAGTGCGCCTGGCGCTTTCTCCCTCGATCCATCCGCAACGGTCGATGCCGGTTCCGTGCTCTCGCGCGCCACGGCCGACAAGGCGGAAGCCGCTAACCCCGCGAAGAAGTTCCAGCGCTTCGAGGCGATGGTGCTGACGACCTTCATCCAGAACATGATGCCCAAGGACACCGAGGGCGTTTACGGCAAGGGCCTGGCCGGCGACATGTGGAAGTCGCAGCTTGCCGAAAAGGTGGCCGATGTCATGGCCGCGCATGGCGGCATCGGCATCGCCCGGTCGATGCTTGCCGACCACTATCTCGACGGCAAGCACAAGGTGCCGGTCGGCCCGGTTGCCGGCGGACCGCAGAAAACCGAGATCGACCAGCAGACCCGGCTTTCGACCTCGATGGTCGAGGAGCTTGAGCRCAAGGCCGCACGGTCGATGACCGGCGACGACACAACCATAAAAACGGACATCAAGATCTAGGGACCTACATGGCCGACCAAACGGACCTTTCCAACCTTCCCGCGCGCACCAACGCAATGGAGGCGCCCGCCGCCGCACGACCCGGCAACCTCGCCGCCATCATCGGYCGCATCGAGGAAGTCGTGGACGAGGAGACCGCTGGTATCCGCAGCGGAACGGCCTATGACCTCAAGGCCTCGAACGCGCGCAAGAGCCGGTACCTCTACGAGCTCAACCGCGCCTTGAAGGGCGCCAATGAGATCGAATTCCTCGAGCAGCATAAGGAAGGCCTGGTGCGGCTGCGCCAGAAGCTGGCGAAGAACGAAGCGGCGATCCTTGCCCATCTCAACGCGGTCAACGAGGTCGCCACGCTTCTGAGGAACGCCATCCAGCGCGCCGATACCGACGGCACCTATTCGGCCGGCGAGTTCGGCATGGCGCGGGCATGATTGAGATGATCGGGGCGCAAGGAAAGACCCGGTGATAAAATTCATCGCCGCCGCGCTGTGGATTTGCGCCGTGACGCTCGGCGCGGTCTTCTATTCCTTCCAGGCTGCAGGCCAGCGCGGCGCGGCCGAACCGCCGAAGCCGATGCTGGGCGGCCTC
Source organism: Mesorhizobium sp. LCM 4576 (assembly GCF_001854815.1). NCBI lineage: Bacteria > Pseudomonadati > Pseudomonadota > Alphaproteobacteria > Hyphomicrobiales > Phyllobacteriaceae > Mesorhizobium > Mesorhizobium sp. LCM 4576. The sequence continues at coordinate 541,848 of NZ_MDDT01000024.1, read as the reverse complement.
GACTACGTCAAGACCGACATGATCTCGGTGCCGCTGCTGCGCGACGGCTCGATCGACGGCTATTTCCTCACCAAGCTCGTCTATACGGTGGAACCGGCAGAGATAAAGAAGCTGTCGGTCCCCGCGCAGGCGCTGATGACCGACCAGGTCTATTCCTACCTCTATTCCAACCCGCAGATCGATTTCACCAAGAAGGGATCGATCGATCTCGACGCCTTCCGCAAGTCGATCCGCGACACCATCAACACACGCGTCGGCGTCGAGCTGGTGCACGAGGTGCTGATCGATCAGGTCAACTTCCTCTCCAAGGACGATATCCGCGACAACGCGCTTCGCCGCCGCAGGAATGCCGGCGAAACGGCGGCGGCGATGACCAAGGCGTTCAAGACCGCGCCGGAGCATTGACGGCCTAGCCGTCGGAGACATGGCACAGCTCTCCAAGCGATATGACGCAGGGTGACCGCGTTGACGTTTACGTCAACCCGAAGCTATATGCGCCGTGATGGGCGGCCGCTTAGGCGTGGCGCGCCTACCTCGCCCAGCGGCCAAGCGCCGGTGCGCGTCAACGCAACCAACGAGGAGAACCGCCATGGGCGTTCAGGAGATTGCCGACAAGATCAAGTCGCGCGTGGCCAGCGCCGGCTTTGAGCATTCGGTCAAGTTCGACACCGGCAGCGACGGCGTCATCGTCATCGACGGCGCGACCGTCTCGACCACCGACGCGCCGACCGACTGCACCATCAAGCTCTCGCTCGACGATCTGGATTCGCTGATCGCCGGCGACCTCAACCCGACCATGGCCTTCATGGCCGGCAAGCTGAAGGTCGAAGGCGACATGACGGTCGCCATGGCGCTCAGCCAGCTGCTCGGCTGATCGTTCGCAAAAAACAACGCCGCCCATCGGGCGGCGTTGTTTTTTGTCGAATAGTAGACGTCACGCCACGAAGCCCGGCGCCTGTCCCTTGATCTTGCGGCCGGCGGCCTTGATCGTGCCCTTGGCGCCGGCCAGAGCACCTTCCCTCAGTTCCAGCGCCAGAAGCCGATGCCGCTCATAGGGGCCAGGCATGGCGAGCGCCCCGGTGCGGTCGGCCGAGAAGCCGAACCGCCCGTAATAGGGCGCGTCGCCGACGAGCAGGATCGCGCCGTGGCCGAGCCGCTCGGCCTCGGCGACCGCGTGCCGCATCAGCGCCGAGCCGATGCCGCCGCTCTTCAAGCCCGGCTCGACCGCGAGAGGGCCGAGCAGCAGCGCGGCCGGACCGCCCTCGCCCAGCCTCACATCCCACAGCCGCACCGTGCCGACGACCGCGCCCGAGGCATCGCGGGCGACGAAGGCCAAGCCTTCCGAAGGCCGGCGGCCGCGCCGCAGCTTCTCGGACGGCTTCTTCTTGCGCTTCGGCCCCATGGCACGATCGAGTAGCRCTTCGCGCGCCGCGACGTCGCCAGCGCCTTCRCCAAGGATGACGAAAGCCGGCGCCTGGGCGGCCCCCTCGTCCGGCGCGCTGCGCGAGCCAGCCTGTGCCCTGAGGGCAAGGGAGGGCGCGAACGCATTTTCAGGCGAAGTGGAAACCGGTTCGCCGTAAGAAAATGCGCCAAGAAGCACTGCCGTCGAGCCATTCTCCCCCGCGGAGAAAAGCTCAGCCGACGGTCCGGACGAGGGGGCAATTTCGGTGGCCACCATGGCCGATTTGGTCAGGTATTCCATGTCCGCGATCCTTCACGAGCGGAGATCTGTTCCACAAGCGAGCCCGGGCGGGCGACATCATCGCCCGCGCCGGATGATCTGAGCGGTCCTTGCGAACCGGTCAGATCACGTAGGATCGGAGAGGCTCGAAGCCGTTGAAGGCGACCGCCGAATAGGTGGTCGTGTAGGCGCCGGTGCCTTCGATCAGCACCTCGTCGCCGATGGTCAGCGACAAGGGCAGCGGATAAGGCGTCTTCTCGTACATCACGTCGGCCGAATCGCAGGTCGGGCCGGCGAGCACGCAAGGCGCGGTCTCCGAACCGTCATGGCGGGTGACCAGCGGATAGCGGATCGCCTCGTCCATGGTCTCGGCGAGACCGCCGAACTTGCCGATGTCGAGGAACACCCAGCGCACATTGTCGTTGTCGGCCTTCTTCGAGATCAGCACGACTTCCGACTTGATGACGCCGGCATTGCCGACCATGCCGCGGCCAGGCTCGATGATCGTCTCGGGCAGCGCGTTGCCGAAATGCTTGCGCAGCGCCGAGAAGATCGCCTGGCCGTAGGCCTGCGCCACCGGCACGTCCTTCAGGTAACGGGTCGGGAAACCGCCGCCCATATTGACCATCTTCAAGACGATGCCTTCCTCGGCGAGCGTCGCGAACACCTTCTTGGCGTCGCCCAGCGCGCGGTCCCAGGCCGACAGGTCGGTCTGCTGCGAGCCGACATGGAACGACACGCCATAGGCGTCGAGGCCGAGGCCCCTGGCATGGCGCAGCACGTCGACGGCCATCGCCGGCACGCAGCCGAACTTACGCGACAGCGGCCACTCGGCGCCTTCGCCGTCGGTCAGCACACGGCAGAACACGCGCGAGCCGGGAGCGACACGGGCGATCTTCTCGACCTCCTCGACGCAGTCCACGGCGTAGAGGCGGATGCCGAGCTGGTAGGCGCGTGCGATGTCACGCTCCTTCTTGATGGTGTTGCCGAAGGAAATGCGATCGGCCGGCGCGCCRGCATCCATCGCCATCTCGACCTCGGCAACCGATGCGGTGTCGAAGGACGAGCCCATCGCAGCAAGGAGGCGCAGGATTTCCGGCGCCGGGTTTGCTTTCACCGCATAGTAGATCTTGGAATCGGGCAACGCCTTCTCGAAGGCGCGGAAATTGTCGCGCACGACATCGAGGTCGACGACGAGGCAGGGACCGTTCGGACGTCGGGTGGCGAGGAAGTCAAGGATGCGCTGGGTGGCCATCGGGGTCTCTCCATCACGCCTTTCGGYGCGCACAAGGGTGCGGACGCGAGCTGTCGGCCTCGCGAACACGCGATCAAACAAAGGCGGGACGTCAAATCCATGGAACCAGCCGGTGGAGACCCCGGAACCATGAAATGCCGTCTCGCGGCGATGAACCTTGGCCTTGCCCGGCCTCGGTTCGCTTTGTCTGCCTTGGCTTGGATGGGAGAACCCCGTCCGCACTGCCGGCAATGAAGGTGTGCCTCTTTAGTAACCCCGGTCTTTGGACGACCGGAAGAGAACCAGAAAGGCCCGCACCGTCGTTGCTTCAAGGTGTCCTCGGTCTTGTGGTTGGYCACTGACCGACTGGAGGGGTTGGCTCCAGTTACCTTACCGATTGCCCTCACCATTCGAGGATCGGCGGACACCCACAGGCACGTGCGACTTTGGGCAAGCGCGATATAGGAGCGAAGGGTTTCACAATCAATAAAAATCGTAAGCGCAGGTTGTAAAATTTCTGGCATCGAACAATGTTTGTCGCACCGTATCCGGAAATCGAACGATGCCAGGAACTCAAGGACCGCTGAACGCCTTCCTCGATCTGCGCCAAATGCCTGTGGCGAATGCGGAATTGGGCCCGCTCGCCGGTCTGCGCCTGGCCGTCAAGGACATCTATGACGTCGCGGGTTACCGCACCGGCTGCGGCAATCCGCAGAAATTCGAGGAGGCGCATGCCGCCTCGCGCACGGCCGAAGCGGTGCAGACGATTCTCGATGCCGGCGCGCGATTCGTCGGCAAGACCCAGACCGACGAGCTGGCCTTCTCGCTGTTCGGCCAGAACGCGCATTTCCCCTTCCCGGTCAATCCCGCCGCGCCCGACCGCGTCACCGGCGGTTCGTCCTCCGGCTCGGCTGCCGCGGTCGCCGGCGGACTGGCGAACATCGCCACCGGCTCCGACACCGGCGGCTCGATCCGCGCGCCGGCGAGTTTCTGCGGCCTGATCGGGCTGCGCACCACTCATGGCCGCATCTCGCTCGACGGCGCGATGAAGCTGGCATCGAGCTTCGACACGTTCGGCTGGTTCGCCGACGACATCGAGACCTATGAGGCGGTCGGCAAGCTTTTGCTCGGTCGCGATCCGCAACAGCAYCCGCTCAACCGCCCGCTGTCGATCCGCTGGCTGGACGCCTTCGTGACGGGTCCGGCGGAAGCCGCCGAATATCAGCGCATGAAGGCGCTGGCCGCCGCCGTCATCGGCCAGCCCGCGGAGACCGAATACGCCTTCGCCTCGTTCCCCGACGAGCTTTACTGGTGCTTCCGCCGCTTGCAGGCCTTCGAAGCCTGGCGCGAGCATGGCCCCTGGATCTCGGCCGGCGGCCGCCTCAGTCCGGGGGTCGAGGAGCGTTTCGGCTTCGGCCGCACAATAGATGCCAAAACTGCCGCCACCGAAGCGGCGCGGCGGCTGGCTTTCCGGGCTGAGCTTGGCGCCCTGCTCGGCAACAACGGCTTTCTGGTCCTGCCTACCGTTCCAGGCGCGGCGCCGCTTGCCGCCAGCACGCCCGAACAGTTCCAGGTCTATCGCGAAAGGGCGCTGCATCTTTTGTGCCTTTCCGGGCTTTCGGGCTTTCCGCAGATCACCTTGCCGATCGGCGCGATAGACGGCGCGCCCTTCGGCCTTTCGCTGCTCGGGCCTTCCGGCAGCGACGTTGCCCTGATACGGCTCGGCCGCAGGATTCTCGACGCGGCACGAAAGGTCTGACCATGGATACATTGACCCGCATGCGCGCCTTCATCGACGTGGTCGAAGCGGAAGGCTTTTCGGCCGCGGCGCGCAAGATCGGCCGCTCCAAGGCGCTGTTGTCGAAATATGTGCGCGAGCTGGAGGACGAGCTCGGCGCGCTGCTCTTGAACCGCACCACGCGGCAATTCTCGCTGACCGAAGCCGGCCACACCTATTATCAGCGCGCGTCCGAGATCGTGCGCGAGGTCGACAGCCTCGCCGAGGCGGTGCGCCAGTCTTCCGGCGACGTCCGCGGCAGGATCAAGCTGTCGGYGGCCCGCACCTTCGCCGACGCGCCGATCGGCCAGTCGCTGGTCGACTTCGCCAGGCAGCATCCCGACATCGTGCTCGACATCCATCTCGACGACCGCTTCGTCGACCTTGTCGAGGAAGGCTTCGACCTTGCCGTGCGCATCTCGCGGCTGGAGAACTCCTCGCTGATCGCCCGGCGGCTGGCGCCGTTCTCGGTCAGGCTTTGCGCTTCGCCGGAGCTGATCGCCAAGCATGGCGCGCCGACGCGGCCGCAGGATCTCGCCAACATGCCCTGCATCGTCGACACCAATGGCCGCTCGCTGRCCAACTGGCGCTTCAAGGGCGAAGGCGAGGAATCCATCAGCGTCGCCGTGTCGGGCCCGATCGAGGTCAACAGCCCGATCGTGGCGAGAGCCGCCGCGCTCTCCGGCCTGGGCTTCGCCATGCTGCCGGATTTCATCGCCGCCCCCGACGTCGCGTCCGGCAAGCTGGTCACAGCGCTCGACGACCGCCTCCTGGCCGGCACCGGCATCTTCGCCGTCTACCCGCACCGCCGCTATCTGCCGGCCAAGGTAAGGGTCTTCGTCGACTTCCTGGTGCACTGGTTCAGGACGCGCGACACCGCCTGATGCCTGTCGCCTCGACGCCCGCAGCGGCGCGCATCAAAGTGAAGCTGAGGCATGTCGCCCAAAAGTGCGCAGCGGTTTTGGGCGAACGACATGCATCGAAACCAAGCGCGTCCCAATTTCGCCCGCTTTATGTCAACCCTCGGGCTTGCTCCCGAAGTCAATGGAATCGCGGCACGGAATGCATCTGAAACGGCAAGCAACCATGCTGGCTTCGGCCCTTGCGGCCACATTGGCCTCGGTCGAGCAGGCTGAAGTCCATCCGCATGTCTTCGCCGAAGCCCGGCTCGACGTCATCCTCAGCCAGGATCACCAAAGTGTGACGGCGCTGCGCCACCTTTGGCGCTTCGACGATTTGTTTTCGAGTACAGTGATGATGGAGTTCGACAAGAACTCCGATCTGAAACTTGACGACAAAGAGCTCAAGGAAGTGGCCGACACCGTCCATTCCTCGCTGGCTGAGTTCAACTACTTTCAGCTCGTCACCCAGGACGGCAAGGACGTGCCCATGGTGCCGCCGCCGCATCTGATGGCGAATTTCGACAACGACCAGCTGATCATCCTGTTCGAGTCGCAGCCGAAGACGCCGATCAAGCTCGCCGGCAAGATCGACATCGGCGTCTACGATCCGACCTTCTACACCGCGATCGACTTCACCGACGACGCCAACATGACCGTCGAAGGCCTGCCCTCGACATGCACCAAGAAGGTCATCCGGCCGGATCCGGACGAGGCGATCAAGGAAAACCAGAAGACCCTGACGGACGCGTTCTTCAACGATCCGACAGGCACCGACATGAGCAAGATCTTCGCCACCAAGCTCGAGTTGAACTGCCCGCCGGAAGGATGATTTGGTGATGAGACCCTCTCTGCGCGCAAGCAGGTTCCGCAAAAGTGTCGCACGGTTTTGCGATTGGAACCTGCGACAAGCAAGGGAATCCAGGCGGATATTCGTGGGACATCCCACGAATATCCGCCTGGCTCTCGGCCTCTTGGCAGCCGCCTTGATGGCGACCCATCTGTCGGGCGTGGCCCATGCCCAGAGCTCGCTCGGCATCGGCACCAATGACGGCATGGCGCCGACCACTACGGGTCCGTTCGCCCATATCCTGATGTGGATCAATCTCAGGCAGCAGGAATTCTACCATTCGCTGGCCGCCGCCATGAAGGCGATGCGCCAGGACGGCAGCAAGTTGTGGCTGCTGATCGGCCTGTCCTTCGCCTATGGCATCTTCCACGCCGCCGGCCCCGGCCACGGCAAGGCGGTGATCTCGTCCTACATGGTCGCCAACGAAGTGGCGCTGCGGCGCGRCATCCTGCTTTCCTTCGTCTCGGCGCTGCTGCAKGGCCTGACGGCGGTGGTCGTCATGATGCTTGCCTATTTCGTGCTGYGGGGCACCGCGATCTCGATGACCGACGCGGCCTGGTTCCTGGAAATCTCCAGCTTCGTGCTGGTGACGCTGTTCGGTGCCTGRCTTTTGTGGCGCAAGCTTGGTCCGTCGATCCTGCGCCTGTTCGGCAGGACGCCCGCTTACAGCCTGTCGGCTGCCCATGCGGGCCATTCGCATGCGGGACACGCGCATACCCATTCGCACGCAGGCCATTCCCACGCACATGCGCACGCCGCGCACTCCCTGCACGTGCATGACGATCATGATCATCATGATCATTCGCATGCGCACGCCCATGATCATGGCGCGCATGACCATCACGCCGCGCACGGCCACGCCCATCACGACCATGGCCCGGGCGAAGTCTGCGAGACCTGCGGCCATTCGCACGCGCCGGATCCGGCGATGCTGTCGGGCGACCGCTTCGACTGGAAGACAGCCTGGTCGGCGGTGGCCGCCGTCGGCATCCGCCCCTGCTCCGGCGCGCTGATCGTGCTGAGCTTCGCGTTGCTCAACGGACTGTGGCTAGGCGGGTTGCTGTCGGTGCTGGCGATGTCGATCGGCACCGCGATCACCGTCTCGGCGCTGGCGACGATCGCCGTGACGGCCAAGAACTGGGCGGTCTACTTCGCCGGCGACGGACGCATCGGCAACCGTATCCATTCGATCRTCGAGATCGGCGGGGCCGCCTTCATCTTCCTGGTCGGACTGCTGCTTCTGTCGGCCAGCCTGTCGGGCGGCGTCTGAACTCTATCAGGCGATCTTTCCGTCCAGCTCGTCCTCGATATGGGCAAGGATGATCTCGTCGAAATTCTTCTCGGCGGCAAAGCCTAGTTCCCTCGCCCGCCTCGCCTCGAAGCGCGTCGGCCAGCCTTTGACGATCGCCCATATGGTCTCGTCGGACTGCTCGCGGATCCGCCTCGCCACCTCGGCGCCGGCAATACGCTCCAGCGCCTCGATCTGCTCGCCGACGGTCACGGCGACGCCCGGCATCGTGAGGTTGCGGCGCGGACCGACCTTGTCGCCGTCGATTTCGGCCGCATGGATGAGGAAATTCACCGCCGAGCGCGGGCTGGCATGGGTGTGCAGCACCGAGCGCGGCACCGGCAGGATCGCCTCCTGCCCGGCGAGCGGCTCGCGGATGATGCCGGAGAAGAAGCCCGACGCCGCCTTGTTCGGCTTGCCGGGGCGCACGCAGATCGTCGGCAGGCGAATGCCGATGCCGTCGAAGAAGCCGCGCCGCGTGTAATCGGCGAGCAGCGCTTCGCTCATCTGCTTCTGCGTGCCGTATGAGGTGAGCGGCGTCGGATGGAACTCGTCCGGGATGACGTCCGGGAACGGCGCGCCGAACACGGCGATCGACGAGGTGAAGACAAGGCGCGGCGCGAACGCCGCCAGCCGCACGGCGTCGAACAACGCGCGCGTGCCGTCGAGATTGACGCGGTAGCCCAGATCGAAATTGGCTTCCGCCTCGCCCGACACGATGCCCGCCAGGTGGAAGATCACGTCCGGGCGCGGAGCCACGAGGGCCGCCATGGCGCCGGGCGCGGAAAGATCGCCGGTGTGAATCGAGACATCGACGCCGGCGAGCGCCGGCGTCTGCGGCGCCACGATGTCGTGCAGGTCGAGCGCCGTTATCTTTTGCCCGCGCAGCATGCCGTCCTTGGCGAGCCGCGCGACAAGCTTGCGGCCGACCATGCCGGCCGCGCCCGTGATTAGAATTCTCATCTTCAGAGACCTTTCTTGCGCTGGCTGCGTCCGCGCAGCCACAGGACGACGAACAGCCCGACCATGAAGATCGCGGCGATGGCGGCCGCCAGCACCGTCGACACCTTGCCGGCGGCCAGCATGATGGCCGGCAGGAAATAGGCGGCGAGACCGAACAGCAGCAATATCACCGCCGCGGCGATCGCCGCGTTTTTTGTGTCACGGTCCATCAGCGGGCGGTCCTCATTTCGAGGCTGTTCGGTTTCATCGTCACGGCGGGATCAGTGATAATGCCGGCGATCGGCAGGCGCGCCATGCGCGTGATCGTGATCATGGTGATGGTCATGCTCGTCATGGCTGTCGGCGCATTGTCCGAATTCGGGCTCGACCGTGGCATGCTCGATGCCGTGCTTGATCGCAAGCCGCTTCTTGATGGCGCTCACCGCGATATGCGGATCGACGCCGTCGTTCAGGCAGGCATGCAGCGTCGCCATGTTGGAGGTCCCGTCGAGCGACCAGACATGCATGTGATGCACCTCGCGCACCCCCTTGACCGCGCTTTCGATGTCCTTGGCGATCACATCGCGGTCGAGGCTTGCCGGCACGCCTTCGAGCAGGACATGGGCCGCCTCGCGCATCAGCGACCACGCCGTCGACAGGATCAGCAGCGACACCAGCACCGACAGGATCGGATCGATCGGCGTCCAGCCGGTTGCCAGGATGATGAGGGCTGCMGCGATTGCCGCGGCCGAGCCGAGCAGGTCGCCCAGCACATGCAGGATGGCGCCGCGCATGTTGAGGCTCTCGCGGTCTCCGCCATGCAGCACGAAGAAGGAGGCGATGTTGACCAACAGGCCGGCCACCGCCACCACCAGCATCGGCCCGCCCAGCACCGGCGACGGGTGCATCAATCGCCCCCAGGCCTCGTAGACGATCCAGAGCGCGATGACGAAGATGGCAATGCCGTTGGTGTAGGCGACCAGCGTCTTCACCCGGGCGAAGCCATAGGTGAGCCGGCCGGTGGCCGGACGCCCCGCCAGGTGGAAGGCATACCAGGCAAGGCCGAGCGCGATCGAATCGGCGAGCATATGGCCAGCATCCGCGAGCAGCGCCAGCGAGCCGGTGAGCAGGCCGCCGAGCGCCTCGGCGACCATGAAGCCAGCAGTCAGGCAGGCCGCGATCAGGACCCGCTTCTTGTCGGTCGAACCATGCACATGGCCGGCGCCATGGCTGTGACCGGCCGGGCCATGATCGTGCGAAGCGTGGTCATGCGCCATTGCCGAACTCCTGTCTGACCTTGCCGGCAAGCGGTTTCCGCTTCCAGAGATCGTGGTCTACGCACCGAAGTCGGCGCGAAAATCCTCAAGGCGCCGCTTCTGGCCGCCTTCGCTATCGAAATTCGCCGGATCGAGCCAGCCTTCATAGGCTTTGCGCAAGGCCGGCCACTCCTTGTCGATGATCGAATACCACGCCGTATCGCGGTTTTCACCCTTGACCACAAGGTGCTGGCGGAAGATGCCTTCGAACTTGAAGCCGAAGCGCTCGGCGGCGCGCTTGGAAGGCTCGTTGCGGTTGTTGCATTTCCACTCGTAGCGGCGGTAGCCGAGATCGTCGAAAAGATATTTCGCGAACAGGAACTGCGCCTCGGTCGCCGCCGGCTTGCGCGAGATCAGCGGACCCCAATAGATGTTGCCGATTTCGCCGACGCCGTTGTTGGCGTCGATGCGCATCAGCGTCTGGCGTCCGGCGATCTTGCCGCTCGCCTTGTCGATGACGGTGAAGAACAGCGGATCCTCGCTGGCTTCGGCCTTATCGAGCCAGGGCTGGAAGGCGGCGCGAGTTTCCGGCGGGTAGTCGGGCAGCCAGGCGAAACGTCCGCCGGCATCGGAAACCGAGGAGGCCTCGTAGAGGCCGTCGCCATGCTTTGCCGCGCTCAGCGGTTCCAGCCTGACGGTGCGTCCCTCGATCGCCTTGCGTTCCGGCCGCGGGCGCGGCTGCCATTTCTTCAGATCTTCCGACACCGGCCACTCCAATCCGTTGACTTTTCCCGGCGGACGGTCACAAAAACGCTCGCTCACAGAAAGAACCACAGGGACGGGAAAAATGCTCCACACGATCGCGGCCTTCGACCGGCTTGGCGAGGAAAACGCTTTCGCGGTGCTGGCGAGGGCCACCGCGCTTGCCCATCAGGGCCGCGACATCATCAACCTCGGCATCGGCCAGCCCGACTTCAAGACGCCGCAGCACATCGTCGAGGCGGCGATCAAGGCGCTGCGCGACGGCCACCACGGCTACACGCCGGCAAACGGCCTCTTGGCCACCCGCGAGGCTGTCGTGCGCCGCACRCTGACCACCACCGGCGTCGAGGTGTCGCCCGAGAATGTGATGATCCTGCCCGGCGGCAAGCCGACCATGTTCGCCGCGATCCYGATGTTCGGCGAGGCGGGCACCGAGATCCTCTACCCCGATCCCGGCTTTCCGATCTACCGCTCGATGATCGAGTTCACCGGCGCCACGCCGGTGCCGGTGCCGATCCGCGAGGAGAACGGCTTTGCCTTCTCGGCCGACGAGACGCTGGCGCTGATCACGCCGAAGACCAGGCTRCTGATCCTCAACTCGCCCGCCAATCCAACCGGTGGCGTCACCCCGCGGGCCGAGATCGAGAAGCTGGTCAAGGGCTTGGAGAAGCACCCTCAGGTCGCCATCCTGTCGGACGAGATCTACGACGTCATGACCTATGACGGCGAGACCCACTGCTCGCTGCTCAACTTCCCCGAGATCCGCGACAGGCTGATCGTGCTCAACGGCTGGTCGAAGACCTGGGCGATGACCGGCTGGCGCATGGGCTGGTCGATCTGGCCGAACGGCGACAGGGGCGCCCATCTCTACGWCAAGGTGCGCAAGCTGGCGGTGAACTGCTGGTCTTGCGTCAACGCGCCGAGCCAGTTTGCCGGCATCGCCGCGATCGACGGCCCGCAGGACGACGTCGAGAAGATGATGCGCGCCTTCGACAACCGCAGGAAGATCGTGGTCGAGGGGCTGAACGCGCTGCCCGGCATCTCCTGCGTCACGCCGAAGGGCGCCTTCTACGCCTTCCCCAACGTCTCGAAGACGGGTTGGAAGGCCAAGAAGCTCGCCTCGGCGCTGCTGGAGGACGCCGGCGTGGCGCTGATCGGCGGGCCGGATTTCGGCGTTCTCGGCGAAGGCTATATCCGGCTTTCCTACGCCAATTCCGAGGAGAACATCCTGCGCGCGCTGGAGCGGATCGAGGCGTTTCTGAAGAAGTGAACCGTCAGGCGCTTACCCGCGCCCGACAAACGGCATTTTCGTCRCCATCACCGTCATGAACAGCACGTTGGCGTCGAGCGGCAGGCTAGCCATATGCAGCACCGCATCGGCGACGCGCTGCACGTYCAWCACCGCTTCGGYGGCGATCGAGCCGTTGGCCTGCGGCACGCCGACGGTCATCGGCTGCGCCATCTCGGTCAGCGCGTTGCCGATGTCGATCTGCCCACAGGCGATGTCGAAGGGCCGGCCGTCGAGCGCCAGAGTCCTGGTGAGCCCGGTGATCGCGTGCTTGGTCGCCGTATAGGGCGCTGAGCCCGGGCGCGGCGCATAGGCCGACACCGAGCCGTTGTTGATGATGCGACCGCCCATCGGCTTCTGCCGTCGCATGGCGCCGAAGGCCGCGCGAGCGCACAGGAACGAGCCGGTGAGGTTGACGCCGACGACATCGTTCCAGACCTCGACCGGGATCTCGTCGATCAGCGTCGACTTGTAGCCCATGCCGGCATTGTTGAAGAGCAGGTCGACGCGGCCGAAGGCCTCGAGCACGGTCTCGAACATGTCGTCGACCTCCTCGGCCTTGCTGATGTCACAGGCGACGGCCAATGCCTTGGCCTGCGTCTTGCCCGCATCGGCGATCGCCTCTTCCAGCATCGTCTTGCGGCGGCCGCAGAACACCGTGTTCCAGCCCGCCTGGAGCAGCGCCGTGGCGACGCTCTTGCCGATGCCGGTGCCGGCGCCGGTAACGATGGCGGTCTTCTCTGCTATGGCTGTCATCGCCGTCCTCCCGGTTTGCCTGGAAGACGTGGCATCGCAAATGCCGTGGATCATGGCAAGCCGCTATTGGCGACAAACAAGAGGCCAACAAAAAGGGCGGTCATTGGCGACCGCCCCGATCTGAACCGCGCTTGGGAGGAGGAAAAGCCGGTCCGACTGATTAGAATGATGCGCTTGCTGAGTTAACGAAACATTAACGACCAGCAGGGCGGTGCGCAGCGGCGTTTACCAACATGATTCACCACGGCGAATTAGGCGCGTTGCCCGCCGGCACCTTTGCCGCCGAGACAGTCGCCTCGACATGATCGACCAGCGCGTCCGGCAGGCCGAGCCGGCCGGCGAGCAGGTCGAGATAGCCGCGCTCGGCGCGCGTGTCGGGATCGATCGTCAGTCGCGAGGCGGTGTAGAGCTCGAGCTTCTGCGCATCGGTCTTGGCGCCGGCGACCAGCGTGTCGAGATCGAGCGGGCTTTCGAGCTCGGCAAGCAGGAATTTTTCCGCTTCCGCGCCGATGCCGGCGAGCTTGAGCTTGTCGGCGATCTTCTTGCGTTCGTCGTCGTCGACATGGCCGTCGGCCTTGGCCGCCGAGATCATCGCCCTGACCAGCGTCAGCGTGAACTCGGCCTCGCCTTGCGGCGCCTGCGCGGGATCGAAAGCAGTATCGGCCGGTGGCGGCAGCAGCTCCGGCTCGCCGGRTGCCGGCGCCTGCGCGGGTTCATTGCCGGCCTTGTAATTCTGGTAGGCCTTGTAGGCGAGGCCGCCGATCGCCGCCAGGCCGCCGAGCTTGATGGCCGCGCCCGTCACCTGCCGTCCAGTGCCGGTGCCGAGCAGCACGGCGGCAAGCGCGCCGGCGGCCAGCGGATTGTCCTTCGCCATCTGTACCGCCTGCCCCGCCTTGTCGCRGACGGTCGAGCCCGTGCCGGGAATTTGCGAGCCGAGAAGGTCGTCGAGCAGCTTCTTGGGGTCGAGCATCAATGCCTCCAGAATTGGCCCGGCCAAATGCGCGCGGGCAAGGTTTCGGACCGGCAAGACGTAGGCCCCGCACATCAACATTACAATGATGGGGGACATTACAAGACGGGGCCGCTTTTCGGTTGCGGGGCCGGCCGCTCTAATTGCCGATATGACGCTTGCCACCGCGTGCTTGCGCCAGTTCCACCTGGCGATGGCRTTCGGCATAGCGCTCGCGATCCGCATCGGACCGCGCCTCGAAGCAATGCGGGCATGAAACGCCGATCGCGTATCTCGGCGACWGCCGGTCCTCGACCGTCAGCGGATGGCGGCAGGCGCGGCAGAGCTCCGCTTCGCCCTCGGTCAGGCCATGCGAGACGGACACCCGCTCGTCGAACACAAAACATTCGCCTTGCCAGAGGCTGTCTTCGGCCGGCACGTCCTCCAGATATTTCAGGATGCCGCCCTTGAGATGGAAGACATTTTTGAGGCCGAGCGACTTCACATAGGCCGTCGCCTTCTCGCAGCGAATGCCGCCGGTGCAGAACATCGCCACCTTGCGGCCTTCAAGCTCCTCGCGGTGCTCTTCGATCCAGGCCGGGAACTCGCGGAAGCTACTGGTCTTGGGATCGATCGCGCCCCTGAAAGTGCCAAGCGAGACTTCGTAGGCGTTGCKYKTKTYKWYSAMGMMGRWRWCGGCATMCGAGATCAGCGCATTCCAGTCGGCCGGCGCGACATAGGTGCCGGCGCTGGTCGCCGGGTCGATGTCCTCGACGCCCATGGTGACGATCTCGCGTTTCAGCCGCACCTTCATGCGGTGGAACGGCATCTCGGCGGCGCCGCTGTATTTGACTTCCAGCCCGGCAAGACCTTCGATGGCCCGCAGATGGTCCACGAGCGCGGCAATCGCTTCCTCGCTGCCGGCGACGGTGCCGTTGATGCCTTCACGCGCCAGAAGCAGCGTGCCCTTGATGCCGTGCCCGCAGCAGAAGGCTGCGAGCGGCGCGCGCAAGGCCTCGTATCCGTCGAGCCGGGCAAATTTATAGAGCGCGGCGACACGGACGGGCTGAATTTCCTTGGCTATTGTCATGGCTATGCCACTAGACCGTGGTGAAAGCCGTTTCAAGGCAAAGCAGGAAGGGCGGTCAGGTGCGCGGCATCGCGACACGCCGAGCTTCGTGGACTTGGATCAACCCTTCTGCTAATCGGTTTAAAATGATCGAAATGGAGACCAGCATGACCAGCATGACCGAAAAGCTCCTGTCGCTCCTCAACGGTCAGCCGRTTATCCCGGTGCTCAAGATCGCCAGTGTCGCCGATGYCGTGCCGCTCGCCCGCGCGCTTTCGCGCGGCGGCTTGAGGGCCATCGAGATCACTTTGCGCACGGCCGATGCGTTGGAGGCGATTCGCCGCGTCGCGGCCGAAGTCGAGGAAGCGGTCGTCGGCGCCGGCACCATCCTCGACGCCAGGCAGTTCGATGAGGCAGCCAGCGCCGGCTCGAAATTCATCGTCAGCCCCGGCATTACCAGCCAGCTTCTCGACGCGGCCAARGACAGCCCCGTGCCGCTTTTGCCCGGCGCCATCACGCCCGGCGAGATCATGGCCGCGCGCGAAGCCGGCCTTCGCTTCCTGAAGTTCTTCCCGGCCGAGCAGTCCGGCGGCATCGCGTCGCTGAAGGCTTTCGCCTCGCCGTTGGCCGACGTGAAATTCTGCCCGACCGGCGGCATAACGGCCAAGAACGCCGCCGACTATCTGAGCCTGCCCAACGTGATCTGCGTCGGCGGCTCGTGGGTGGCGCCCGACGATCTCATCAAGGCCGGCAGGTGGGACGAGATCGAAGCGCTGGCGCGTGAGGCGAGCAAGCTCAAGAAGTAATCCGTGCTTGCTTACCAGGGCAGCGGGCCGTTCTCATCGAAATAGCCGCCCGTCGGCCCGCCGGGCTCCAGCGTCGCCAGCCGCACGATGATCTCGGCCGCCTGCTGCACCGTGYGGCCGCCTCTGTGCGCATTGAGATCCGTCGCGGTGTAGCCGGGCGCGGCGGCATTGACCATGATGCCGCGTGGCGCGAGTTCCCTGGCGAAGGCGAGTGTTACGGCGTTGAGCGCGGTCTTGGAGCTGCCATAGCCCATGACATTGGGCGACTGGCTGTTGCCGGACGCGCGCGCCAGCGATCCGAGATAGCTGCTCACCATGACGATGCGGGAAGCGGGGGATGCCGCGAGCAGCGGCAGGAACGCCTGGGTGACCCGCACTGGGCCGAAGACGTTGACGTCGTAGGTGGCTTTCATGTCCGCGACATCCTCGCGGCTCGGCGGCCGCTCATAGCGGCCATCCGGGCCTAGCGCCTCGACATAGCCGGGCGCGATGCCGGCATTGTTGACCAGCACGTCCAGGCTGGGAGTCTGCGCCGCGACGGCTTTGGCCGCCGCCGCCACGCTGCCGTCGCTGGCGACGTCGAGTGCGAGCCACTCGACGTCCAGCCCCTCGGTGCGCAGCGCTTGCGCCGCTGCTTCGCCGCGCTCGGCGTCGCGCGCCCCGAGCCAAACCTTATAATCCAATGCCGCCAGCCGCCGGGCGGTCTCAAAGCCGATGCCCTTGTTGGCGCCGGTCACCAGCGCATTCTTTCGCGTCGTCATGTCCATGTCTCCTGTTCGGTGAACCTAGAGATGACGTGAACCGGCTCGCTTCGCGCGCCAAAAGCTCTCAGCCTCTTGCCTGATCCTTGCAGTTGGGTGCCCGCTTGGTTGCCTGGCCGCCATGGATCGGCAATGCTGAAAGCGATGAACGACGCGCTTCAGGAACTGATCTCGATCGCCGGCCGCCATGCGAATGGGCGGCGGACGAAGACGGCCATTCCCCGCGTCACGATCGGCCGCAGCGAGGTTCCGACGCCGCCGCTGCCCGAGCTTTGCCAGCCGACCACGCTGTTCGTCCTGCAGGGAACCAAAACGGTGCTGATCGGCGACCGTACGCTCGCCTACAGCGCCGGCAGCTATTTCGTCTATGCGGTCGAGACACCCGCCACCAGCCAGTTGATCGAGGCGAGCGCCGCGCGGCCTTACATGGCCATCGCCTTCGCGCTCGATACCGAGTTGATCGCCGGCCTGCTCATCGACCACAAGCCGGCGATCGATGACGATAGCTTCGTGACCAATCAGGTTGATGACCTGCTGCTCGACGCATGGCGCCGGATGCTGCGGCTGCTCGACAGGCCGGCGGAGATTCCGGTTCTTGCGCCCATGCTGGAACGGGAGATCGCATTCAGGCTGTTGCAAGGCCCGCAAGGCGAGAAGCTGCGCCAGCTCGCGCGCGCCGACGGCCGCCTTTCGCAGATCCGCCGCGCCACCGCTTGGATCCGCGCGCATTACAACGAGCCGATCGATGTGACGCAATTGGCCGAGCTGTCGCATATGAGCAATGCCGCCTTTCATCGCCACTTCAAGGCGGCGACGGCGATGAGCCCGATCCAGTATCAGAAGCAGCTTCGCCTGCTCGAAGCGCGCCATCTGCTGATCGCGCAACCAGGCAGCGCCGCGCAGGTTGCTTTCACCGTCGGCTACGAAAGCGCTTCCCAGTTCAGCCGCGAATATGCCCGCCAGTTCGGATTGCCGCCTGCGCGCGACGCCGCGCGGCTTCTGGCCAAGGGCGAAGCGGCCACGCTGGAAGTTGACTGAGCACCAAAGCGCGCCGCGATCCTCTTAAACCGGCCGGCTTGCGCCGACCGGGGCAGTCTTGAAACGCAACTATCTGCAGACCCTGACCTTCTCGACCACCTTGTGATGGTGACGCCAATGCGTCACCAGCTTGGTCGCGCAATGGTGCTTTCCGGTCTTGACGATCACGGTTTCGGCTTGCGAGGGAGCGACTACAGCCGATGCCGCAGCCAGCGCCAGAACTGACGCCAATACAATCTTCTTCATGAATATCCTCAGTTTGGAACGAGCCCGTTTTAACCCATCATTGGGCTCGGCGTTCCAACTTCACGGTAAGTTCAGCCTGGCGTGAACATGCACACACGAAACGCCGGTTCGGACATTGCCAAGTCTGGTTCCCGCTCATGGATTCGAACCACGATTCACGCCTTCAAAGGGCGCTGTCCTACCATTAGACGAAGCGGGAAGACCGGCTGGTCAAAACGGGCGGCGCATGCCGCGAAAGACAAAAGCCGCGCTGGCGGACCAACGCGGCTTTGCGGTGGTCACGCTGGCTCGCCTATTTCGTTTGGAAGCGCGCGACCGAGAGGAACTTCACCGCATTGYCGGTGAAACGGCTTGCGTCCGGCACCTGGCCATCCGCCTGGAAGCCGGCCGTGTACACCTCGCTCGGCGGCGTATGCACGATGTTGTAGGCATAGCGCGGCGCCGTCGTCGGGTCGGAAACCGAGGCGATGTTGACGCCGCTGCCCAGCGCCCAGCGCGCGGCCTGCGGCGGCGTCGCCACCACCATGGCCTTGGGTCCTGGCTTCAGGTCGTGGGCGGACGCCCTGGCTTCCTTGGCCGTCGTCTTCACACCGCCGCCGATCGCCTGCGCGGGATCGGTCCCGGCCGGCAGGGCGGCGATGGCTTTGCGCGGCGAGGCCGCATCGACGCCTGACGGATCGTTGAAGGCGGAGCGAGGCTCCGGTTCGGTCAGCGACGCCAGCTGATATTCGGCGCCGCCGCCGTCGACCCCGACGGTCGCATTGGCCTGTTCGAGGACAGCCTTGACCTCATCCTGCTTGCCGGGCTGCGGCCGGGCGGTCGGCAGCACGGAGAACGCGTCGGTCGCGCTCTTGTCCTGCGAAGCCGTTTCGGCCAGCGCCAGAAGGACGTTCTTGTCCTTCGGCGCAAGTTCCGCCGGCGTCGAGCGGTCGGGGCGCCAGGTCGGCAGCGGGATGTTGTTGACCGCCACCTGCGCCGGATCGGTGCTCGCGGCCTCGGCGGCGCTGGCGGCGCCGAACGGAACCTTGTCCGGCACCGGCGCCTGTGCCGTCGAAACCGCCTGCTCCGTCGTCGCCGAGGCGTCGGCCGTGGCGAACGGCACGTTCTGCGGCGTCTGCTGGCCGACATCGACCTTCGGACGCGGCGCGAAGTCGGGCAGCGGAACTTCCTTGGGCGGCAGCGCGGCAATGATCGTCTCGGGCGTATCCTGCTCCGGCTGCTGCGAATCGTCGGCGCTGTCATCCGCGATCTGCGGGATGTTGGCGCGCTTGGCATCCTTCGGCGAAACGATCGCGATACCCGGAAGATTGCTGGTGCGGGCCGTGGCGGCGCTCGCGACCTGAACCTGCTTCACAGTCTTCTGCTGCGGCGCCGGGGCGCTGTCGTCGGCCTCGTCGTCGGCTTCGTCGGCGCCGCCGCCGCGGAACCAGGCGAACAGGCCGCCGGACCGCTTGGTCGAGCCACCGGCGCTGGCCAGTTCGATATTGGGCGTGCCGGCGCCCTTACGCGCCTGATAAGCGGCCATCGCCTGCTYATAGCCAGGCAGCGGCCTGCCGTCGCTCGGCACATGCAGCGTCTTGCCGTTCGGGAACAGGCTAACCAGCTCCTGGCGGCTGATGCCCGGCCAATGGCGCACATTGCCGACATCCATATGCACGAAGGGCGAGCCGGAGGTCGGGTAATAGCCGACGCCGCCGCCCTGCATCTTGAGGCCGATGTTGCGCAGCTTCTTCAGCGGCACGCCGGGGATGTAGAAGTCCATCGCCTTGCCCAGCATGTGCTGGCTCTTCTCGGCGACGCCGCGGCTGCGCGAGCGCAGCATCGCGTTGGTCGACGGCGAGCGATAGCCGCAGACGACCTGGATATAGTCGGTGGCTCCGCTTTCGCGATAGGCTTCCCAGACGAGGTCGAGCAGCCGCGGATCCATCTTGGTCGGCTCGTTGCGCCGCCAGTCGCGCAGGATGATGTTGATCTTGCGCAGGCCTTCCGGATCGTAGCGGCCATTGCGCTTGTAGACGATCTCGGCCTTCTCATGCGTGTGCAGGTGATAGAGCTTGAGCGTGCGCACCTCAGCCCTGGCGCCCGGCATCGTCGCGGACAGGAACCCGGCGGCCAAAATCACGAACGTCAGCCACCTCGGCCAGACGCTCATGTGAAAATGCCGCCCGTTTTTGTGTCGTTCGATTTTGTTCAAATCAAATGGCTTTCAGGCTGCCGTTTGTCCCCGGATTTGACCAAACGGATGCGTGGTGTTCACATCCGAATATCGATCCTAATGGTTAATCATCGTTTATTGAAGCCGAAATGCGGTAACACCGTGGCGATATCCCGTCAAAAATGATGCACAGCATTTCGTGGTAAACCGCTGGTTTAGATCAAGAATCCGGCCTCGGCCAGAACACGATCTGTTACCGTTAGCGTTAATGCGTGATCCTCGGCAACGCCAACCGCTGAAAACCCAGGATTTTCCTGTCAAAAGCGACAATTTGACTCGGATTTTAGGCGGGCAGGCTGGCTCGGAGCTTGCCTGTCACGAGGCGAGCCGGTCGACGCGACCCGCTTCGGGATCAATGCCATATTCCTTCAACTTGCGGTAGAGCGTCGAGCGGCCGATACCCAACCGGCGGGCGACCTCGCTCATCTGGCCGTTGTAATGGTCGATCGCGAGCTTGATCATCTCGAGCTCGACATCGGCCAGCGCCCGCACATTGCCGCGCTCGTCGAGCGCCCGAAGCGTTCCGAAGCGCGGCTGCGGCCTGGCCGGCGCCTCGCCGTCGGACACGCCAGCCCCGGTCGCATCGGCAACGGTCTCGTCCGTTTGCCGGGTCGCGTCCGCAATCGTTTCGGCGATGGCGGATGCCGGCTCCGCTCCGAGATTGACGGTGCCTTCCACCTGCGCCCGGATCTGCGGAAACTCCTCCTCGGTCAGCAYATCGCCCTCGRCAAGCACCGACGCCCGGAAGACCGCATTCTCCAGCTGGCGGATGTTGCCGGGCCAGTCATAGGCCTGCAGCATCGCAAGCGCCGTGGCCGATATGCCGGCAAGGCGGCGGCGTGGATCGGCCGGAGCGACCTTTTCCATGAAATGGCGGACAAGATAGGGAATGTCGTCGCGGCGGTCGCGCAGCGGCGGCACGAAGATCGGGTAGACGTTCAGCCGGTAGAACAGGTCCTCGCGGAACTTGCCGTCCTTGACCTGCTGTAGAAGGTTGCGGTGCGTAGCCGAGATCAGGCGGATATCGACCTTGACGGTCGAGCGGCCRCCGACCGGATCGACCTCGCCTTCCTGCACGGCGCGCAAGAGCTTGACCTGGACGTCGAGCGGCAGATCGCCGATTTCGTCGAGGAACAGCGTGCCGGAATTCGCCTCGACGAATTTGCCGGTGTGCTTCTCCGTTGCGCCGGTGAAGGAGCCCTTCTCGTGGCCGAACAGGATCGATTCGACGAGATTATCCGGGATGGCGCCGCAATTGACGGTGACGAAGGGCTTCGAGCGGCGGTGGCCGCTGCCCTGGATGGCGCGCGCCACCAGCTCCTTGCCGACGCCGGACTCGCCTTCGATCAGGATCGGGATGTTGGAGGCCGCCGCTTTCTGCCCGAGGCGTATCACCCGGTCCATCGCCGGGCTGCGCGTGATCATGTCCTTGAAGGTGAGATGGCCGCCGCCGCGTCGCCGCGAGGCGCGCTTCATCTCGTCCTCGACGGCTTCCACCTTGAGCGCGTTGGAGATCGCGGTCTGGAGGCGGTCGGGCGACGCCGGCTTGACGACGAAATCGAAGGCGCCGTGCCGCATCGCCGAAACGACCGTCTCGATGCCGCCCTGCGCCGTCTGGACGATGACGGGAACGTCGATGGCGCGCTCGCGCATCGCCTTCAGCACGCCGATGCCGTCGAGGCCGGGCATRACGAGGTCGAGGATGACGACGGAGACCTCGCGCGCGTTCGGCCCGTCGAGCACGTCGAGACCGGCCTCGCCGCTATCCGTGACGATCGCGGTGTGGCCGARCTTGGTCAACGCGGCCTCGACAAGCCTGCGCTGCACCGGATCGTCATCGACTATGAGTATGGAACCTGTCATGACTGTTTGAGTTGTCCGCCCGAGAAATCCCATGGATCATCTTGGCACAGGGTTCTAAATAAGGTTTCAAAAAACCCGGTGAACGAATTCCTTAGGATTTGACCGGCTTCTCCTTTCCCTTTGATTCTGGCCCGTTGGTTCAAAAGAGGTATCGCTGATGCGCATGATGTTTGGTCGGCGGCTTGCGGCGCCAGCGTCCGGCCAGGGTGCCGCAGGGCTTGGCGACCTGCCGGAGTGGAATCTCGCCGATCTCTATTCCGGCATRGAAGCGCCCGAGTTGAAGCGCGACATCGCCAAGGCGGCCAGCGACGCCGTCGCCTTCGAGACCCGCTGGAAAGGCACRCTGGCCGCGGAAGCCGGGYGCGGCGGCGCCGGCCGGCTGGGCGAGGCGCTGCAAACCTACGAGGCGCTCGAGGAGCTGATCGGCCGCATCGTCTCCTATGCCGGCCTCGTCTACGCCGGCAACACCGCCGATCCGCAGCGCGCCAAGCTCTATGGCGACGTCCAGGAGAAGATGACGGATGCCAGCGCGCATCTTCTGTTCTTCGCGCTCGAGCTCAACCTGATCGACGACGCGGCGATCGAAAGCGCTTTGGCCGCCGACAAGGCCTTCGGCCACTACCGGCCCTGGGTGCTCGACCTCAGGAAGGACAAGCCCTACCAGCTCGAGGACCGTGTCGAGCAGCTGTTCCACGAAAAGTCGGTGACCGGACGCGGCGCCTGGAACCGCCTGTTCGACGAGACGATGWCCGACCTGCGCTTCGACGTCGACGGCGAGGAGCTGACGCTGGAGCCGGCGCTCAACCGGTTGCAGGATGCCAATGGCGAGGTCCGCCGCCGCGCCTCCGAGGCGCTCGCCGCCACGTTCCGCAAGAACCTGCGCACCTTCACCCTCATCACCAATACTTTGGCCAAGGACAAGGAAATCTCCGACCGCTGGCGCGGCTTCCAGGACATCGCCGACTCGCGCCACCTCGCCAACCGCGTCGAGCGCGAGGTGGTCGACGCGCTGGCGGCGGCCGTGCGCGAGGCCTATCCGCGGCTGTCGCATCGCTATTACGCGATGAAGGCGCGCTGGCTCGGCATGGAGGTGATGAACCACTGGGACMGCAACGCGCCGCTGCCGGAGACGCCRCAGGCGGTGATCAGCTGGGACGACGCCAGGGACACCGTGCTCTCCGCCTACCAGCGCTTCTCGCCCRACATGGCCGAAATCGCCCGCGGCTTTTTCGATCGCAGATGGATCGACGCGCCGGTCAGGCCGGGTAAGTCGCCCGGCGCCTTCGCCCATCCGACGGTGCCGTCGGYGCATCCTTACGTGCTGCTCAACTACATGGGCAAGCCGCGCGATGTGATGACGCTGGYGCATGAGCTCGGCCATGGYGTGCACCAGGTGTTGGCCGCCGGCCAGGGCGCGCTGATGGCCTCGACGCCGCTGACGCTGGCCGAGACCGCCTCCGTCTTCGGCGAGATGCTGACCTTCCGCTCGCTGCTCGAGCAGACCGGAGACAAACGCGAGCGCAAGGCCATGCTCGCCCAGAAGGTCGAGGACATGATCAACACCGTCGTGCGCCAGATCGCCTTCTATGAGTTCGAGCGCAAGGTGCATGCCGAGCGAAAGAACGGAGAACTGACCTCGGACAGGCTCGGCGAATTCTGGCTGGAAGTGCAGGCCGAGAGCCTGGGACCGGCAATCAAGCTGCGTGAGGGCTATGAGGTCTTCTGGACCTACATCCCGCATTTCATCCACTCGCCTTTCTACGTCTATGCCTATGCCTTCGGCGATTRCCTGGTGAACTCGCTCTACGCCGTCTACCAGAACGCCGAGCGCGGCTTTCAGGAGAAGTATTTCGAGATGCTGYGCGCCGGCGGCACGAAGCATCACTCCGAGCTTCTGGCGCCCTTTGGCCTGGACGCCACCGATCCCGCTTTCTGGCAGATCGGCCTTGGCGTGATCGGTTCGCTGATCGACGAGTTGGAGGCGCTCGACAATTGACGACAGCAACGAYGCGCACATCGGTCGCAATAATTTAGCCGATACGCATATTAGCAAAGATCTATTCTTGCCCTAAATAGCTGTTCTTGAATAATTCTCCGGCACATTTTTCAACTAGCTTTCGACAAGCCATATGATAGCGTCCGGCTTCAAGCTCAGCCGGACGCATCGCGTAGGCCAGAGATGGCTGGTCGCGGCGCCACGGCGAATGCGATAATGGCCGTCGGCTCCGGACAAGGCCGAACGCCGATGGCTCGATTGAAGCCGGCGGTCCCGCCAACCACGGAACCTTTGACGATCCTTGGCGTGCGCTCGCCTCCCGGGCCTCGGCCGACAGATCGGACTGGAGAGGGAAATGAGCACTTTCTTCTACATGCTCCTGGCGTTCGTTGTGGGTATCCTGGTTGGCTGGTTCATCTGGGGCCGCCTGCGCGGCGAACTCGACAGCCTGCGTGACGATCTCGACCGCACACGAAGCGAGCGCGACAGGCTGCGCGCCGACAGTGATCGCTTGAAGGGCGAGCTCGACGCCTGCGGCCGTGCCCGCGCCGATCTCGAAAGCCGGCTGCGCGACGCGCCTTCCGCCAAGGGCGGCGCCGACAAGGCCGCCACGCCGGCTCCGGCGGCGCTGATGTCGACCCCCGCGACCGCGACATCGGCGGCAAAGGCCGCTCCGGCGAAGTCGGCCGCCGCGAAGAAGCCAGCGGCAACGAAGACTGCAGCCAAAACCRCCGCGCCCAAGAAGGCGGCGGCGCCCGCGGCCAGGAAAGCCGCCGCGCCGCAGGCCGCGGCCGGCAAGGCAGACAATCTGCGCCGCCTCATCGGCATCGGCCCGGTCAACGAAAGACTGCTCAAGGGCCTCGGCGTCACCACCTATGCCCAGATCGCCGCCTGGACCGAGGCCGACGTGAAGCGCGTCGAGGAAGTGCTCAATTTCGACGGCCGCATCGCGCGCGAAAAATGGATCGAGCAGGCGAAATTGCTGGCCGCCGGCAACGAGGCCGAATTCGCCAGGCAGTTTCCGACGGCTGGCACCGCAAATAACACTTGAACATCTCGCCGGCGTCTCAGCATCGGAGGTTGGCCAGACATCCGTCAATTCGTCATCCTATGGCGTAGCGAGGAGCGAAGCGACGCAGCGCAGACCATAGGATCCATTCCGTTACCTACGAGCGTTGCAGCGGTGCAGAAAGGTCTTCGTTCTGCACCGCCTTTATCCTTCGCGCGAGGTCACGGAATGGATCCTCGGGTCTACGCGTCCGCTTCGCTCCCGCTCCGCCCGTGGATGACGAAGGTTTGAGYGTTTCCGCCAATCCCTGCATTAGCTCACAGCTAGCGAACAACTTCCGCGCCAACTGGACGCCTTTGCGCCGCCCGACGCCGCTCTCTCGATTGCGCCTCGCCGGYCCCCCATATAGAGCGGTCGACTTAGAGCAATTTCGGGAAAAGTGTGTAGCGGTTTTCCGTTCGAAATTGCGCCAAACAAAGAGATTGTCCGCTTCCAAGGCTCATGTCCCTGCCCGCAGCCATTTTCCGCAACGACGCGACCGCTCGTCAGTTGGTCTTCGGYCAACCGCGCGAGATCATCGCCGCCAACGATGCGGAAGAGTTCCCCCCCGCGCTTGAAAGGGCCCAGGCTGCTTCCGATGCCGGCAAATGGCTGGCCGGCTATTTCTCCTACGAAGCCGGCTACCTGCTCGAGCCGAAGCTGGTGCCGCTGCTGCCCGAAGGCCGCCGCGCGCCGTTGGTCTGCCTTGGCGTCTTCGATGCGCCCGTCGAGCAGGCCGTGCCGCAAATGCAGGCGCCCGCCAGCAACGGCCCGATCTTCGACGCCAGGGCGACATGGTCCGCCGAGGACTATGCCGGCCGCTTCGCGCGCCTCCACAACCACATCCRCAAGGGCGACTGCTACCAGGGCAACCTCACCTTCCCGGTCCGTGCGCAATGGTCCGGCGATCCGCTTGCTGCCTTCGACGCGTTGACGGAACGCCAGCCGGTCAAGTATGGCGCGTTGGTCTCGCTCGGCGATCCGGTCGTGCTGTCGCGCTCGCCCGAATTGTTCTTCGAGATCGATGCCGGCGGCATGATCGAGACGCACCCGATGAAGGGCACCGCGCCGCGCGGCGCGACCAAGGCGGAAGATGCGCGGCTGAAGGCCTTCCTGYGCAACGACGAGAAGAACCAGGCCGAGAACCGGATGATCGTCGACCTTTTGCRCAACGACATCTCGCTGATCAGCGAGGTCGGCACGCTGGACGTGCCGGAACTGTTCCGCATCGAGACCTACCCGACGGTGCATCAGATGGTGAGCCGCGTGCGGGCGAAGCTTCTGCCCGGTATCGGCATCCGCCAGGTCTTCGCCGCGCTCTTCCCTTGCGGCTCGATCACCGGCGCGCCGAAGATCCGCGCCATGGAAATCCTGCATGAGCTGGAAGATGCGCCGCGCGACGTCTATTGCGGCGCCATCGGCTGGATCGCGCCGGGCGGCAGGATGCGTTTTTC
Source organism: Mesorhizobium sp. LCM 4576 (assembly GCF_001854815.1). Taxonomy (NCBI): domain Bacteria; kingdom Pseudomonadati; phylum Pseudomonadota; class Alphaproteobacteria; order Hyphomicrobiales; family Phyllobacteriaceae; genus Mesorhizobium; species Mesorhizobium sp. LCM 4576. The sequence goes on along the minus strand of NZ_MDDT01000024.1, from coordinate 515,670 downwards.
GGTGGCGATCCGCACCATCTCGCTCTTTGCCGACGGCGAGGCCGTCTACAATGTCGGCGGCGGCGTCGTCTTCGATTCCACCGCCGAGGAGGAGTATCGGGAGTGTCTGTTGAAAGCGCGCTTCGCGACGGGAACGGTGCCGGCTTCGAGCTGATCGAGACCATGCGCTGGGAGCCCGGCTCGGGCTTCCAGCGCTTCGAGCGCCACCTTGCCAGGCTTTATGCGTCCGCCGCCGAACTCGGCTTCGCCTGCGATCCGGGACGGATCGGCGAGGTGCTTTCGAACACCGTCAGCGGACACGGAGTTGCCATGCGCGTGCGCCTCGCCTTGCAGCGCAATGGCGAGGCGACGGCCGCCGCCCAAGCCTATGAACCGCTGCCCGCCGACAAGGTCTGGCGGTTGCAGCTGGCGCGCATCCGTCTCGATTCCGCCAACATGCTGCTGCGCCACAAGACAAGCCTGCGCCAGGTCTACACGCATGCGCGCGCCGAATATCTCGCCACCCGCGCCGACGAAGTGCTTTTGGCCAATGAGCGCGGCGAGCTCTGCGAGGGCACGATCACCAATCTCTTCGCCGATTTCGGCGACGGCCCGCTCGCCACGCCCCGCCTCGACTGCGGCCTTTTGCCTGGAATATTGCGCGGCGCGCTTCTGGACGAAGGCCGCGCCGTGGAAGCAATCTACAGCTTCGACGATCTGAGGGCGGCGAAGGCGATCTTCGTCGGCAACTCGCTGCGCGGGCTGATCCCGGCGCGGCTTGGCTGACCGCGCTGGAGACACAAACTGGATAACACCCAAACAGGCATGACCGTCCGCCAGCCGACCCACACGCCCTATGACGGGTCCTCGAAGCTCTTCGCTATCGGGCTGAAGCCGCTCGACTTCGAGCGCTGGATCGAGGTCGACGGATTGCTGCTGCCGCATCTCACCGAGAAGCAACGGCTCTACGCGGAAATCCCGGAAAAGGTCTTCGTCGAGGAAGATGGCACCCGCGACGCTCAGCGCGAAGTGCTGGACCTGCTCGTCGCGCATCTCGAAGCCGCGCATCCCGGCACGCACCGCCGTAGCGGAGTGAACGTCGAGCCGATCGGTTTCGAGGGGACGATCGACAGGCTGCCTCCTGYCCTGCGCGAAGCGCCGCTGGCAAGGGCCTCGCTGCTTGTCCAGGAAGACCTGATCCTGATGCGTCGCGACGAGCGCGGCTGGCGGCTCGCCGCCGGCTCGCTCTGCTTCCCTTCGTCCTGGTCGTTGCGGGAGAAATTCGGCAAGCCGCTGCAGGATATCCACGAGCCGGTGCCCGGTTTCGGCCCCGGCACGCGGCCGGCCGAGCTCATCAACCGCATGTTCGACGGCCTGCAGGGCCAGGCGGTCGAGCGCTTCAACTGGTCGATCCAGGCCGATGACAGGCTTTATCACCCGCTCTCCAATGTCGAGCGTATCGACCGCGCCACGAACCGCCCTAGCCGCTTCCCCGACGGCGACGTCAACGCCCACGCCTTCATCCGGGTCGAGCGCCAGACGCTGCGCAAGTTGCCGGCGTCGCGCGACATTCTCTTCACCATCCGCATCCATCTCGATCCGCTCAAGGTGCTCGAAGCCCATCCGGACCGGGCAACGCTGGCCGCCTCCTTCGCGGAGCAACTCCTGGCCCTCGACCAGCAGCAGCTCGACTACAAGGGCCTGACCGCCGACCGCGACCGGCTGGTCGCATTCCTCGACGGTATCGCCGGATCGGCTTAACCACGCCACCAAACCGGCTTACCCGCGATTGGCGCTTTTCGCTGGTTTATGACAATGATCTGTGGTGTAGCGCTTGGCCGTCGGGCCAAAGGCGCCCGGTTTTGCGCGTGTTTGAAGGAGTGTGCGAAAAAATGGCGAATGAAAACTGGCCCGTTTACGGTGAAATCACCGGTCCTGTCGTGATGATCGGCTTCGGCTCGATCGGGCGGGGAACGCTGCCGCTGATCGAGCGCCATTTCAAGTTCGACAAGTCGCGCATGACGGTCATCGACCCGCGCGACACCGACCGCAAGCTGCTCGACGAGCGCGGCATCACCTTCATGCAGGACGCGGTGACCGAGAAGAATTACAAGAAGCTGCTCACGCCGCTTCTGACCAATGGCGGCGGCCAGGGCTTTTGCGTCAACCTGTCGGTCGACACCGRCTCGGTGGACCTGATGAGACTGTGCCGCAAGCTCGGCGTGCTCTACATCGACACGGTCGTGGAGCCGTGGCTCGGCTTCTATTTCGACGCCGAGGCCGACAATGCCAGCCGCACCAACTACGCGCTGCGCGAGGCGCTGATCAAGGAAAAGCAAGACAAGCCCGGCGGCCCGACGGCGGTCTCCACCTGCGGCGCCAATCCCGGCATGGTCTCCTGGTTCGTCAAGAAGGCGCTGGTCAATCTCRCCACCGATCTCGGTTTCGAGTTTTCCGAGCCCGCGCAGGAAGACCGCGAGGGCTGGGCAAGGCTGATGAAGAAGGCCGGCGTCAAGGGCATCCACATCGCCGAGCGTGACACGCAGCGCACGAAGAAGCCGAAGCCGATGAACGTGTTCTGGAACACCTGGTCGGTCGAGGGCTTCATTTCGGAGGGCCTGCAGCCGGCCGAGCTTGGCTGGGGCACGCATGAAAACTGGATGCCGAAGAACGGCAAGAAGCACAAGCACGGCTCCAAGGCGGCGATCTATCTGGAACAGCCCGGCGCCAACACGCGCGTGCGCAGCTGGTGCCCGACGCCGGGCGCGCAATACGGCCTCCTGGTGACGCATAACGAGTCGATCTCGATCGCCGACTTCTTCACCGTGCGCTCTAAGAAGGGCAAGGTCCAATACCGCCCGACCTGCCACTATGCCTACCATCCCTGCAACGACGCCTTGCTGTCGCTGGACGAGATGTTCGGCGCCGCCGGCAAGCCGCAGCCGGTTCACCACGTGCTGGACGAGAACGAGCTGGTCGATGGCGTCGACGAGCTCGGCGTGCTGCTCTACGGCCATGACAAGAACGCCTATTGGTACGGCTCGCAGCTTTCGCTGGCCGAGGCGCGCAAGCTCGCCCCCTACCAGAACGCCACCGGCCTGCAGGTGACCTCGGCGGTCCTCGCCGGCATGGTCTGGGCGCTAGAGAATCCGACCGCCGGCATCGTCGAAGCCGACGAGATGGATTATCGACGCTGCCTCGAAGTGCAGTCACCCTATCTCGGACCGGTCAGGGGCTATTACACCGACTGGACGCCACTGGATAACCGGCCGGGCCTCTTCCCCGAGGACCTGGACAAGGACGATCCGTGGCAGTTCCGCAACATCCTGGTCCGATAGCAGCGGGATCTACTGCTCTCACAGCCTTGCAATCGCCCGGAAATCGGGCGATTGAAAAGGCGCGGACTGAGGAGAGGATTTTTCAAAATGACCATTGCGCGCAAACTGCTTTCGGCAGGCGCCGCGGCAAGCCTTCTGGCTGCGGCCGCCTGCACCACCACCGGCCCCTCGGAACCCCCGCCCACGGCGGCCCCCAAAGGCGTCGAGGGCAATTGGATCGACGCCAAGGGCACCGGCCTGTCGACCTTCGCAGGCGGCAAGTTCACCACCGTCGCCACCGACACCGGCCAGAAGCTGTCGGAAGGCAGCTACACCATGACCGGGGCGACCTCGGTCGAGATCCACGGCACCTCGCTGATCCGCCAGACGCCGGTCAGCTTCAACTGCCTGATGGTCTCCACCAGCCAGCTCAACTGCACCAGCGCCAGCGGCCAGAACTTCGTGCTGACGCGCCGGGCTTGAGGGCTCGCGAATATTCGATCCACAGGGACGGCGGCGCGAGCCGCCGTCCTTTTTTGTGYCGGCAAACATCTCCCTGATTTGCGCTTGCATCGGCTGGGACCCGATGTGAACATGATCCGAGGCTGACTGTTATTTTCCGGTCAAGCGAGGGCATTAGACACCTTGAAGGTCAGCTCATCCGGGAGACGAAGATGAAGAAGATTGCCGCGATTCTAGCCCTGTCGGCCTCGGCGCTCGGCCTGTCGGCAGGCGTGTCTTTTGCCGACTACACGCTGAACATCCTGCATTTCAACGATTGGCACAGCCGCATCGAAGGCAACAACAAATACGAGTCGACCTGTTCGGCCGATGAGGAGACCAAAGGCGAATGCATCGGCGGCGCCGGACGGCTGATCACGGCGATCGCCGAGGAGCGCAAGAAGCTCGAAGGCCAGAACGTGCTGCTGCTCAATGCCGGCGACAGCTTCCAGGGATCGCTGTTCTACACCACCTACAAGGGCGCGGCGGAAGAGGAATTCCTCAATCAGATCAAGCCCGACGCGGTGACGCTCGGCAACCACGAATTCGACGACGGCGAGAGCGCCCTGGTGCCTTACCTCGACAAGGCGAAGTTCCCGATCGTCAGCGCCAATGTCGTGCCCAACGACAAGTCCGGCGCCAAGGATAAGATCAAGCCTTCGATCGTCGTCGAGGTCGGCGGCCAGAAGATCGGCATCGTCGGCGCCGTCACCAACGACACGCCGGAACTCRCCTCCCCCGGCCCGAACATCGCCATCACGGATGACGTCAAGGCGATCACCGCCGAGGTCGAGAAGCTCAAGGGAGAAGGCATCAACAAGATCATCGCGGTCACTCATATCGGCTACCGGCGCGAGCGCGACGTGATCVCCAAGATCCCGGGTATCGACGTGGTGGTCGGAGGCCACAGCCACACGCTCTTGTCGAACACCGATCCGAAGGCCGAGGGACCGTACCCGACGATGGTCGACAACCCGGACGGCTACAAGGTGCCGGTCGTGCAGGCGGCGTCCTATTCGAAATATCTCGGCGAGTTCAAGGTCGTGTTCGACGACAATGGCAACGTCAAGGAAGCCAGCGGCGCCCCGATCTATCTCGACAAGTCGGTCACGCCCGATCCCACTGTCCTTGCCCGCATCAAGGAGCTCGGCGCGCCGATCGAGGCGCTGAAGAACAAGGAGGTGGCCGAGACCACCAAGGCGATCGACGGCAGCCGCGAGAATTGCCGCGCGCGCGAATGCGAGATGGGCAATCTCGTCTCCGACGCCATCCTTGACCGCACCAAGGGCCAGGGTGTCGAGATCGTCATCTCGAACGGCGGCGGCCTGCGCGCCTCGATCGATCAGGGAACGGTGACCATGGGCGAGGTGCTGACCGTGCTGCCGTTCCAGAACACGCTGGCGACCTTCAAGATCTCGGGCAAGGACCTGGTCGCCGGCCTCGAAAGCGGTCTCAGCCAGGTCGAGGACGGCGCCGGCCGCTTCCCGCAGGTCGCCGGGCTGAAATATTCTTTCGACAAATCGGTCGCGCCCAATGCCGGCCGCGTCAAATCGGTCGAAGTGATGGAGAACGGCGCCTGGGCGCCGATCAATCCGGACAAGCAGTATCTGGTGGCCACCAACAATTATGTCCGCCAGGGCGGCGACGGCTACAAGGTCTTCGCCGACAAGGCGACGGACGCCTATGATTACGGCCCGGGCCTCGAACAGGTGGTGGCCGATTATCTCGGCGCGCATCGCCCCTACACGCCCAAGCTCGACGGCCGCATCACCGAGATTGCGGCAACGACGGCCGCGGCCGAACCGGCCAAACCCGCGGAACCGGCCAAGCCCGCCGAGACCGCTCCCGCCGCCCAGGCGCCTGCGGCCGAGGCGGCAAAACCGGCCGAGGCTACGCCGGCAAACAGCGAACCGGCGATGCCGGCTCTGCCTTCCGGTTCGAGCGACATTGCCGGCACGCCGCCGGCCGTTTCGGCTGAAACCGCCCCCGCCGAGACCGCAAAGCCGGCTGAGGCAGCGCCGGCCGCGGAACCGGCCAAGCCCGCCGAAACCAAGCCGGCAGAAACCAGCCACACCGTCGCTGCCGGCGATACCTATTGGGACCTGGCGAAAAAGGCCTATGGCGACGCCACCAAGTGGAAGCTCATCTCCGAAGCCAACAAGGATTATAGGCCGCGGCGCCTGCCGCTCGGCGCGACGCTGACCATTCCGCCGGCCGCGAAGTAATCGGTCATCCGGATTCATGGCACCCGCCCGGACAACCGGGCGGGTGTTCCTTTTCCAGGCCCAAACACGATAAGGTGCGGCCAGACGCGGCATTGAAACCCGGCAGGGCATCGCTAGTTTCGCGGCGCGACCGGAGATTGTTGATGACGCTTGCCACCCCCACCGATGCCAGAACCGCGAAGGCCGCCGGCCCGCAGCCGTCGGGCGCCGCGCCGGTCAGGCCGGGCAAGATCGRCATCATGCTGGTCAATCTCGGCACGCCCGACGGCACCGACTTCAAGCCGATGTGGCGCTACCTGCGCGAGTTCCTCTCCGACCCGCGCGTCATCGAGCTCAACAAGGCGGTCTGGTACCCGATTCTCTACGGGCTGGTGCTGACCACCCGGCCGAAGAAGTCCGGCGCCAACTACGCCCGTATCTGGAACCGGGAGATGAACGAGTCGCCGCTGCGCACATTCACCCGCGCTCAAGGTGAGAAGCTGGCCGCCGCGCTCGCCGACCTGCCCGATGTGGTGGTCGACTGGGCGATGCGCTACGGCAATCCCTCGACGRCAAGCGTCGTCCAGAGACTGGTCGAGCAGGGCTGCGAGCGCATTCTCACCTTCCCGCTCTACCCGCAATATTCGGCGACGACGACGGCCACGGCTAACGACCAATTGTTCCGCGCGCTGATGCAGATCAGGCACGCGCCGGCGATCCGCAGCGTGCCGCCCTACTACGACGAGCCGGTCTATATCGAGGCGCTTGCCCGCTCGATCGAGAAGCACATCGCGACGCTCGATTTCGCGCCGGAAGTGGTGATCACCTCCTATCACGGCATCCCCAAACCCTATTCCGACAAGGGCGACCCCTACCAGTCGCATTGCCTGGAGACGACGCGGCTGCTGCGGGAGAGGCTCGGCTGGGACGAGAACAAGCTCATCACCACTTTCCAGTCGCGTTTCGGCGCGCAGGAATGGCTGCAGCCCTATACCGACGTCACGGTCGAGAAACTGGCCAAGGACGGCGTGAGATCCATCGCCATCGTCAATCCGGGCTTCTCCGTCGACTGCATAGAGACGCTGGACGAGATCGGCCGCGAAGCGGCCGAAACCTTCCATCACGCCGGCGGCAAGAACTTCGCCCATATCCCTTGTCTCAACGACAGCGCCGAAGGCATGGCGGTGGTCGAAGCGCTGGTGCGGCGCGAGCTTTCCGGCTGGGTGTGACCGGCTTCACCGACAGGCTTTGAAGCTGCTGCGCAAAACCCGCCGCTAAGCGATATTGGCGATCACCTGATTGTAACGTTGCGGAAACACACTTAATTGATTCCGTGAGGTCGCCGCCTTTGAGGGAGAAACGAAATGGGCTTCAGCGGTTTCGATATTGCCATCATTGTTCTTGTTTTTCTGGTCATCATTCTGCTTTTCAAGGGCATCAGGACGGTGCCGCAAGGTTACAATTACACCGTGGAGCGCTTCGGCCGTTACACCAAGACGCTGACTCCCGGCCTCAACATCATCAACCCGATCTTCGAGCGTGTCGGCGCCAAGATGAACATGATGGAGCAGGTGCTCGACGTCCCGACGCAGGAGATCATCACCCGCGACAACGCCATCGTCGGGGTCGACGGCGTCGCCTTCTACCAGGTGCTGAACGCCGCCCAAGCCGCTTACCAGGTCRCCGGGCTGCAGAACGCCATCCTCAATCTCACCATGACCAATATCCGCACCGTCATGGGCTCGATGGATCTCGACGAATTGCTCTCGAACCGCGATGYGATCAACGAGCGGCTGCTGCGTGTCGTCGACGAGGCGGCGCACCCGTGGGGCATCAAGATCACCCGCGTCGAGATCAAGGACATCAACCCGCCGGCAAATCTGGTGGAATCGATGGGCCGCCAGATGATGGCCGAACGCGACAAGCGCGCCCAGATCCTGGCCGCCGAAGGCCTGAAGCAGTCGCAGATCCTCGAAGCCGAGGGCCGCAGGGAAGCCGCCTTCCGCGACGCCGAGGCGCGCGAGCGTTCGGCCGAGGCCGAAGCCAAGGCGACGCAGGTCGTGTCGGAAGCCATCGCCAAGGGCGACGTGCAGGCGATCAACTACTTCGTCGCGCAGAAATACACCGAGGCCTTGGCCAAGATCGGCTCGTCAAGCAACAATAAGATCGTACTGATGCCGTTCGAGGCCTCGTCGCTGATCGGCTCGCTCGGCGGCATCGGCGAGATCGCCCGCGAAGTCTTCAAGGGCGACGGCCCATCCGGCACGCCGCGGCAGGGCTCGCGTCCGCCGGTCGTGCGGCAGACCGACAGTTGAGGTGACCGCCGCAATTCCAGGGTGACACGGTTTTCCGTCCGGAATTGCGGCAAACAGAGAAATAGGACGGTTCCTCGTTTCCGTGAAACGAGGAACTGCTCCGGGTGKGAGAACATCGATGATCGACCGCATCGTTTCGGAACTCGGACCGTGGAACTGGATGGTTCTCGGCATCGTGCTCCTGGTGATGGAAGTCGTGGCGCCAGGCGTGTTCATGCTGTGGATCGGCATCGCCGCGCTGATCATCGGCGCCRTGTCGCTGGCGATCTGGGACGCGGCCTTCTGGACCTGGCAGGTTCAGGTCCTGGCCTTCCTCGTGCTGGCCGTCGTCTCGGCCTATATCGGCCGGCAGATCRCCGTCAGCCGGGAGGGCAGCGTCGACCAGCCGCTGCTCAACCGCCGCGGCGCGCAGATGGTCGGCCGCACGGCGACCCTGGCCGAGCCGATCAAGAACGGCCGCGGCCGCATCCGGCTCGGCGACACGCTGTGGCGCGTCTCCGGTCCGGACCTGCCGGTCGGCGCGCAAGTACGCGTGACCGGAGCGGCGGATACCGATCTGGAGCTGATTGTCGAGGCGATCTGAGCCGAGACAGATCAAGATTTCGGGCCGGTTCGGCCTGAAATCATCCGGCGTCAGGCTGCGCCAATGCGCAGCAGGTCGTGCAAATGCACCAGTCCGACCGGGCGTCTGCCCTCGACGACCATCAGGCTGGTGATGGCGGAGGTGTTGATCGTCTGCAGCGCCGTCGCCACCAGCGTGTCGGGATTTGCGGTCTTCGGATTCTTCGTCATCACCTGATCGACGCTCATAGAAAGCAGGTCGCTGGCGATGTGCCGGCGGATGTCGCCGTCGGTGATGATGCCGGCCAGCGCGCCGTCGGCGTCGGTGATCGCCACGCAGCCGAACCCCTTGCGCGACAGTTCCAGGATCGCGTCGCGCATTCCGGTGCCCAGCGGCACCAGCGGCAGCCTTTCGCCCACATGCATGATCTCGCGCAGTTGGGTCAGGTTGGCGCCAAGCTGTCCGCCCGGATGGAAGGTGCGGAAATGATCCGGCGTGAAACCGCGCGCCTCGAGCAGCGCGATCGCCAGCGCATCGCCCATAACGAGCTGCAGCAGGGCGGAGGTTGTGGGAGCCAGCCCGTGCGGGCAGGCCTCCGGTACCGCCGGCAGCAGCAGCACGACATCGGCGGCTCGCGCCAGCGCGGAGCTCTCGCCCGAGGTGATGGCAATCAGTGGAATGGAAAAACGCCTGGAATAGGCGACGATGCCCATCAATTCCTTGCTCTCGCCCGACCAGGACATGGCGATGATTGCGTCGTCCCGGGCGATCATGCCGAGATCGCCGTGATTGGCTTCCGCCGGATGGACGAAGAAGGYCGGCGTGCCCGTCGAGGCAAGTGTGGCGGCGATCTTGGAGCCGATGTGGCCGCTCTTGYCGACGCCGGTGACGATGACGCGGCCTTCGATCCGAGAGATCAGGTCGATCGCGGCGGCAAAAGGCTCGGACAGCCCGTTTGCGAGAGCGGCCGCAAGGGCCGCCACGCCGGCCTGCTCCGTCGCCACTGTTCTCAGCGCCGATTCGATCGCGGCCTGCCTGTCCGGCCGCTTTCTTTCTGGGGACCCCGCATGCATGGGCGAAGCGATTAGCGCTTTGCCGCGCCCCTGTCCAACGGAATTGCCTAAGGCCTCTGATTGGAGGGGCTCCGAGGCGGCTCTCTCAACCCTCCGTTAACCATCCGCATTTACGGTTCGGTAAGTATGGCGCAACCGCGCCGCGCAAGCAGTGGTGACGATGTCCGGGGGCCAGCCTGAAACGAAAAACGGTCGGAAGGGCATTGCCGTTGCAGCACTGCTGCTGACGGCAAGCGCGCTTGCCCTGCTGCGTCCGGCGCCTGCATTTTCGCAGGAAACCGAGCTGCGCGGCGAGGTCTCCGAATCGGCCATACTCGCCGACCAGCAGCGCAAGGCGAGGCAGTTGCGGGCGCAAGGGTCGCTGGATCAGACACCGCCTGCGACCGCGGCCGCCCAGGACTCGGCACCGACGATCTATCAACCGGCAAGYCCCGGTGCCGTTCCCGATGACGATCAGACGGCGGGCGCGACGGACAGCATCTTCGACCAGCCGCAGGCAACGGACGATCCACTGGCCGATACGACGAAGCCGGCAAAACCGCGCCGGCCCTCGACGGCCGCTCAGCGTGCTCAGGACGCCAAGACCGACACCAAGGCGAACACCAAGACCGCCGACAAGAAGAAGGCCAAGAAGAAGGCGGGCGAGGCTACCGACAACACCACCACTGCCGCGACCGCCTCCACAGGCGACAAGGCTGACGCGGCAGCGGCCGAGGACGACGGCAGCAATCGCCGCGCCGTCACCATCGACAGCGTCGACAAGCAGAAGCTCGACCCGGGCCAGGAGCGCACCGGATCGATCGATGGACAGAAGGTCAAGCCGGAGGAAGATCCCTTCGCTGCTCCCGGTGTCAAGGTCGGCACCTTTGTGTTCCGGCCAACGCTGGAGCAAGGCTTCACCGCGACGTCCAATGCCGATTCCAGCAGCACCGGCAAATCCGCGGTTCTGTCCGAGACGGCGCTGCGTTTCACCGCGACTTCCGACTGGCGCGAGAATTCGGCTCTGATCACCGGCTACGGCCAGTTCCGCAACACCGTCTCGGGCGAAAAGATCAACGATGCGCAGGGCCGCATCGAAGGCCAGCTCAATGTCGATCTCGACAACGAGCTGCGCGCCATCGCCAAGCTCGGCTATGAGGCAGCACCGGAATCGGCCTCCTCGCCGGATGCGATCGCCGGCGTCACCTCGCAGCCGCTGCGCCAGACCGTGGACGGCAGCCTGGGTCTTGAAAAGAGTGTCGGCAAGATGCGTTACGCGCTGACCGGCGCGGTCTCGCATGACTTCTACGGCGACGCCAATCTCTCAAACGGCACCACGGTCTCGCAGAAGGATCGCAACAACACGCTCTACACCGGCACCTTGCGCACCGGCTATGAGATCTCACCGGCACTCACGCCCTTCACGGAAGTCGAAGTCGGCCGCAGGGTCTATGATCAGCGTCTCGATACCGACGGCTTTGAGCGCTCTTCGAAGCGGCTCGGGGCTCGCGCCGGCGTCGAGCTCGATATGGGCGAGAAGCTATCGGGTGAATTCTCCGTCGGCTGGTTACGCGAGGCGCTCGACGACAGCCGCCTCCCGGCAATCGCCGGGCCGTCCATCAATGCCGACCTCAAATGGTCGCCCGAGCGCGGCACCATCATCGGKCTCACCGGCAAGACCGATGTCGAGACCACCACGACGGCGGGCGAGAGCGGCGATATCCTCTACTCCGGCCGTCTGACCGGCGAGCGCCAGATCCGCGCCAATCTGACGGCGAACTCGGCGCTTGGCCTCGACTGGCGCGACTACACCGGCTCCGACGGCCACGATCTGGTCCTGAGCGCTGAGGCCGGGCTGACCTGGTGGCTGAACCGCTATGCCGGCCTCACCACCAAGGTGCGGACGGAGAAGCTGACCAGCAACCTGCCTGGACGCGACTATACGGCCAACAGCGTCTATCTCGGACTGAAGGTCCAGCGCTGAAGAGTAGCGGCAATGGCCGTGAGCACCGGAAGCGCAGGAACCTGCCGTTCGCAGACCGGCCTCACCTGAATATCGGCATAGGCTAGAACGCCGCGCCGCGGCGCTCCGCCGGCCGCACCTCGTCGAGCAGCGTGCGGATGACGCCGGCCATGCTTCCGTTCATGTCGCTGCGCCATAGCGCGAAGGCGACATTGGCTTCGACGAAACCTTCCGGCGAGCCGCAATCGAAAGTGCGCCCCTTGTAGTGATAGCCGTAGAAGGGCTGCTGTTTCTCCAGCTTCAGCATCGCGTCGGTCAGCTGGATTTCGTTGCCGGCGCCGCGTTCCTGGCTTTCCAGGATGCCGAAGATTTCCGGCTGCAGGATGTAGCGGCCGTTGATGAAGAGGTTGGACGGCGCGGTGCCCTGTTTCGRCTTCTCCACCATGCCGGTGATGCGGAAGCCGTGATGGGTGTCCTCGCCGCGGCCGACAATGCCGTATTTATGCGCTTCCGCCGGATCGCATTCCTGCACGGCGATGATGTTGTTGCCGGTCTCGGCATAGAGCTCGACCATGTCCTTCATGCAGCTCTTTTCCGACTGCATGATCATGTCCGGCAAAAGCAAGGCGAACGGCTCGTTGCCGACCAGCTCGCGGGCGCACCAGACGGCGTGGCCGAGGCCCATCGGCACCTGCTGGCGCGTGAAGCTGGTCTGTCCCGGCGCCGGCTGCAACCGCTGCAGGCGGGCGAGCTGGTCGTCCTTGCCGCGCTGGGCGAGCGTGTCATAGAGCTCGAACTGGACGTCGAAATGGTCTTCGATGACCGCCTTGTTACGCCCGGTCACGAAAATGAAATGCTCGATGCCGGCCTCGCGCGCCTCGTCGACCACATACTGGATGACCGGCCGGTCGACGACGGTCAGCATCTCCTTCGGGATGGCCTTGGTGGCCGGGAGGAACCGCGTGCCGAGGCCGGCCACCGGGAAAACTGCCTTGCGAACGCGCTTCATGCTGACACCCCTGCGTTTGAGCCAATTATCCGCTCGGCGGCACGCTCCGCAATCCCCCCGAACATTTTCACGGCGGAATCATTTTCACGCCGGAATGTTGGATTAACGGCAAGCGTTCAATGTGAGAGCTAAAGCCGCGATACCTCTTTTCGTTCCCGGCGGCACCTATGGTAAACTAAATACTAACCCGGTTCGGCGTTGAATGATCCTTCCTGATTTGACGAAGGAGGAAATGATGTCCGTTCGCAACACCGCGAGGCGCCTGACGGCACTGATGACGGCCGCCGGCCTCACGCTGGCCTTGCTGATGCCCGCCGRTCCCGCTTTCGCCGATGCCGGGTTCCGCCAATGGGTCGCGGGCTTCCGCTCCACCGCGGTGGCGGGCGGCGTTTCGGGCGCTGTCTACGATCAATCCATGAGAGGCATCGAGCCCGATCCGGTCGTGCTGGAAAAGGCCCGCACCCAGCCGGAATTCACCRCGCCCGCCTGGGACTATTTCGACAACCGCGTGCACGACCAGGCGGTGGCCAACGGCCAGGCGATGGCACGCAAATGGAAGCCGTGGCTCGATCGCATCGAGGCGCGGTTTGGTGTCGACCGCAACATCCTTCTGGCCATCTGGTCGATGGAATCGAATTATGGCGAGACGCTCAAGCGCGACGACATCATGCGCAACGTCATCCGTTCGCTGGCCACCCTTGCCTATGGCGATCCCAAGCGTTCGAAATATGCCCGCACCCAGTTGATCGCGGCGCTGAAGATCCTGCAGACCGGCGACATCGACGAGAGCCATCTGATGGGCTCCTGGGCCGGCGCGATGGGTCAGACCCAGTTCATTCCGACCAGCTATCAGCGCTATGCGTTCGACATGGACGGCAACGGCAGGCGCGACATCTGGAATTCGATCCCCGACGCGCTGGCGACCTCCGCCAACCTTTTGAAAAGGAATGGCTGGCAGGCGGGCAAGACGTGGGGCTATGAGGTAACCATACCCGCCGGCAAGCTGCCCGGCGGCGCAAAGACGATCGCGCAGTGGYAGGCGCTCGGCGTCGTCAGGGCCAATGGCAAACCGTTCAGGAACCTGACCGACAAGGCGACGCTGAAAGTGCCCGACGGCCGGGGCGGCCCCGCCTTCCTGATGATCAGGAACTTCTCGGTCATCAAGGCCTACAACAATGCCGACAAATACGCTTTGGCCGTCGGCCYGCTCGCCGATGAGATCGCCGGCGGCACCGGCCTTGTGCAGGACTGGCAGCGGCCCTTCACCAAGCTCAGCTTCGAGGAAAGGCAGGAACTGCAGAAGCGGCTTTCCGAGCACGGCTATTACGACGGCAAGTTCGACGGCAAGATCGGCGACGGCTCAAAGGCCGCCATCATGGCCTATCAGGCCAAGGTCGGCTTGACCCAGGATGGCTATCCGAGTCTGGAAGTGCTCAAATGGCTCCGCAAGCGGTAGCTGAGCCGCTCTGATGCATGTCGCCCAAAAGTGCGCAGCGGTTTTGGGGGAACGACATGCATCAAACAAAGACTTAAGGCGCGTCGACTGAATCCGTTTCAGCGCGACGCGCTTTAAGGCGCCAGGCATCCTTTCAAAGACGGCTAGGATGCTGTAGCGCTTCGGCTTGCGCATGACTTTGCCCATGTCTGCCTGTCATGCGCCAAGGATGGAGAGGGTGTTTGGTTTCGGTTGTGCGTATCAGGCAGAGCATTCGCCGGGCGCCCATCCTGATTCTAGCCCTTGCGGTGCTTGTCGTCACCGCCGCCGGCGCCTTCCACGCTCCTGCGTTCGCGCAGGAGGAAAGCCGTGGCTGGTCGCTGCGCGACCTTCTGTTCCCGCGCCGCAGCGAACGCATCGAACCGCCGGTCGAAGTCCAGAAACCAAGGCCGAAACCCAAGAAGAAACCCAAGCCGCGCCCGCCGGYGGAACCGGAAACGCCGATCGTCGAGAAGACGAACGACGCCCGGGTCGTGCTGGTGGTCGGCGATTTTTTGGCGGGCGGGCTGGCGGAGGGCCTGGACACGGCCTTTGCCGACAATCCCGCCGTCAGGATCGTCGCCCGCGCCAACGGGTCGTCCGGCTTCGTTCGTGACGATGTCTACAATTGGCCGACCCAGATCAAATCGCTGATCGAAACCGAGAAACCGGCGGCCGTGATCGTCATGCTGGGTTCCAACGACCGCCAGCAGATGAAGGTCGGCGACGTGCGCGAGCAGCCGCGCTCGGAGAACTGGACCAAGGAATACGAGCGCCGCACCGATGCGTTCGGCAAGGCCCTACAAGACACCAAAGTGCCGTTCCTTTGGGTTGGCATGCCGGCTTTCGGTGTGTCGAAGATGAACTCCGACATGCTCGCCTTCAACGACATCTATCATTCGGCCGCCCAGAAACACGGCGGCGAGTTCGTCGATGTCTGGGACGGCTTCGTCGACGAGAACGGCGCTTTCGTCACCTCCGGTCCGGACATCAACGGCCAGCCGGTGCGCCTGCGTTCCGACGACGGCATCAACGTCACCAAGGCCGGCAAGCGCAAGCTCGCCTTCTACACGGAAAAGCCGTTGGCAAAGATACTCGGCCTGGCGGCGCCCGGAAGCATCACGACCGTGTCGGCGCCGGCCGGCGCCCCGGTGGAGGCGCCGAAGCCGGCCGCCGCGCCCGTCATCGTCGACCGCACTGCGCCGATGCTGCTCGGCGACCCGGCGCTCGACGGCGGCACCGAGCTGCTCGGCGCGACGCAACCGGCCAGGGCCGATCCGAACCTGCCCGGCGAAAAGCTGATCCTGGAAGGCAAGGCGCCGACGGCCTCGCCCGGCCGCGCCGACGATTTTTCCTGGCCGCCGAAGCCGCCGGCGACGGCAGCTGTCGAATCCGGCCCGACACCGTCAACTCCTTGACCGACGTTCCGGCGTAGCGGCAATTTCGCGCCGAGCCGAACAATGGCATTATTAGATTTGGCCGAAGTCAAAGTCGGGGGACGAATATGTCGGCAACGGGCTATGCCTTGCTTGGGTTCGTGACTTGGACCCTCTTATTGCTCATATGGATGGAAATCCTGCGCACCCATCTCGTGGTGAGCGGCCGCATCCTTGCGAATGGCTTTGCACCGGACAACGCCGGCCTTTCGCCCTTCCTGCAGCGGCTGGCGCGCGCCCACGCCAATTGCATCGAAGGCCTTCCCATATTCGGAGGTCTCATGGCCCTGGCCATGATGAGTTCGCGCACCGCGATTACCGACCCGCTCGCATATTGGTTTCTCGGCGCGCGTCTGATGCAGTCGGCCATTCATCTGACGTCGACAAGTCCGATCGCCGTCAAGGCTCGATTCTCGGCGTTCGCGGTCCAGATGGCTATCGGCCTCTATTGGGCGATAAAGCTGCTGCTCAGCTAAAGCATATCTCCCGAAAGCGGGAACCGGTTTCGGGATGAAGACATGCGTAAAATCAAAACTTAAATGCTTGGAGCGAATCTGAAAGATCGCGACGCGCTTTAGGGCGTCTCACCATTTCCGTGAAACGGTGAAACGCTCTAATGGATCGCCGCTTCAGCGCGGCAGCACCGTCGATCCCATCAGCGCCTCGTCGATCGAGCGCGCCGCCTGGCGACCCTCGCGAATCGCCCACACCACCAGCGACTGGCCGCGGCGCACGTCGCCCGCCGCGTAGAGCTTGTCGACGCTGGTCTTGTAGTCGCGGTCGTTCGCCTCGACATTCCTGGAGCGGCGGCTGTCGGTGACGACCTTGATCTTGCCGTCGAGCTCTTTCATCAGGCTGTCGCTCGCCGGACCAGCAAAGCCGATGGCGATGAAGGCGAGATCGGCGCGGATGACGAACTCCGTGCCGGGGATCGGCTTGCGCTTGTCGTCGACCTCGCAGCAGCGCACACCCGTCAGTTGGCCGTCCTCGCCGATGAATTCGAGCGTCGCCACCTGGAATTCGCGCTCGGCCCCCTCCGCTTGCGAGGAGGACGTGCGCATCTTCGTCGCCCAATAGGGCCAGACCGCGAGCTTGTCTTCCTTCTCCGGCGGCTGCGGGCGGATGTCGAGCTGGGTCACGCGCACCGCGCCCTGGCGGAAGGCGGTGCCGATGCAGTCGGACGCGGTGTCGCCGCCGCCAACCACGACGACATGCTGGCCGCCGGCGATGATCGGGTGTGAAGGCCAGGCCACCGATTGAATCGGCTCGCCGCCGACGCGGCGGTTCTGCTGCACGAGATAGGGCATGGCGTCATAGACGCCGCTGAGGTCGCTGCCCGGAATACCGGCCGGGCGCGGCGTCTCGGAGCCGCCGCAATAGAGCACCGCGTCGAACTCCTCGATGAGATCGGCCACCTTCATGTCGACGCCGACATTGACGCCGCAATGGAAGGTGACGCCCTCGCCCTGCATCTGCTCGATGCGCCGGTCGATATAGTGCTTCTCGATCTTGAAGTCGGGGATGCCGTAGCGCATCAGCCCGCCGGGCCGGCTCTCGCGCTCATAGACATGCACGTCATGGCCGGCGCGGCCGAGCTGCTGAGCCGCCGCCATGCCGGCCGGGCCGGAGCCGATGACGGCGACACGCTTGCCCGTCTTCTTTTCCGGCGGATAGGGCCGGATGTGGCCGGTCTCGTAGGCCTTGTCGGCGATCGCTTGCTCGACCGTCTTGATGGCGACCGGAATGTCCTCGAGGTTCAGTGTGCAGGCTTCCTCGCAAGGCGCCGGGCAGATGCGGCCGGTGAACTCCGGGAAATTGTTTGTCGAATGCAGGTTGCGGATCGCGCTGTCCCAGTCGCCATTGTAGACGAGGTCGTTCCAATCCGGGATCTGGTTGTGGATCGGGCAGCCCGTCGGTCCATGGCAATACGGGATGCCGCAATCCATGCAGYGCGCGGCCTGTTTCTCGACCTCCTTGTCCGACATCGGCAGCGTGAATTCGCGGAAATGCCGGATGCGGTCGGAAGCCGGCTGGTACTTGTGCACCTGCCGGTCGATCTCGAGAAAGCCTGTTACCTTGCCCATAGTCCAGTCCCTGCTGTCCGAAGGCACGCTTTTGCAGCGCACCCGTTAACCCCATAAGGCCGCCAGGGCAACCGAAGTCCGGGGTCAGGATTGTTGGTGAGGATGGCGGCCGGTGACCATCTCTCCGGCCTGCCCAACGCTTATTCCGCCGCCACGCTCATGCGCATGCGTTCCATCTCGATCAGCGCGCGGCGGTATTCCACCGGCATGATTTTTCGGAATTTCGGCCGGAAGTTCTGCCAGTCGTCCAGGATCTCGCGGCCACGCACCGAACCGGTGAAATGCACGTGGTTCGAGATCAGCTGGTAGAGCCGTTCCTCGTCATGGCTGGTCATGTCGCCCGAGACGTCGACGCGACCCTTGTGGTCGAGGTCGCCGCCGTGATGGAGCAGTTTCTCCATCAGGTCGTCCTCTTCCGGGACCGGCTCGAGTTCGACCATCGCCATGTTGCAGCGCTCGGCGAAATCGCCCTTCTCGTCCAGCACATAGGCGACGCCGCCCGACATACCGGCCGCGAAGTTGCGTCCGGTCTTGCCGAGCACGACGACGATGCCGCCGGTCATGTACTCGCAGCCATGGTCGCCGACGCCTTCGACGACGGCGGCCACGCCGGAATTGCGCACGGCGAAGCGCTCGCCGGCGACGCCGGCGAAATAAGCCTCGCCCTCGGTGGCGCCGTAAAGCACCGTGTTGCCGACGATGATCGATTCAGCGGCGACGATCTTGGCTTCCTCCGGCGGGCGGATGACGATGCGGCCCCCCGACAGACCCTTGCCGACATAGTCGTTGCCGGCGCCGACCAGTTCGAAGGAGACGCCGCGCGCCAGGAACGCGCCGAAGGACTGGCCGGCGGTGCCGGTGAGCTTGACGGTGATCGTATCCTCGCGCAGGCCCTTGTGCTTGAAGCGCTTGGCGACCTCGCCCGACAGCATGGCGCCGGTAGAGCGGTCGACATTGCGGATCGGCAGCTCGATGGTGACGGGCTGCTTGGCTTCGAGCGCGGGCTTCGCCAGCTCGATCAGCTTGCGGTCGAGCACGTCGTCGATCGGATGCTTCTGCCGTTCGGTCCAGTGCAGCGCCTCGTGCGGCGCGTCGGGCTTGTAAAACATCTTCGAGAAGTCGAGCCCGCGCGCCTTCCAGTGCTGGATCACGTCGCGCTTTTCCAGGAGATCGCTGTCGCCGATGATCTGGTCGAGATGGGTGTAGCCCATTTCGGCAAGCAGCGCCCGCACCTCTTCCGCCACATAGAAGAAGAAGTTGATGACGTGCTCGGGCGTGCCCTTGAAGCGCTTGCGCAGCACCGGATCCTGCGTCGCCACGCCGACGGGGCAGGTGTTGAGATGGCACTTGCGCATCATGATGCAGCCGGCCGCGATCAGCGGCGCGGTCGAGAAGCCGAACTCGTCGGCGCCGAGCAGCGCGCCGATGATGACGTCGCGCCCGGTGCGCAGGCCGCCATCGACCTGCAGCGCGACGCGCGAACGCAAGCCGTTGAGCACCAGCGTCTGATGCGTCTCGGCGAGGCCCATTTCCCACGGGCTGCCGGCATGCTTGAGYGAGGTCAGCGGCGAAGCGCCGGTGCCGCCGTCATAGCCCGAGATGGTGATGTGGTCGGCGCGCGCCTTGGCGACGCCCGCCGCGACTGTGCCGACGCCGACTTCCGACACCAGCTTGACCGAGACGTCGGCCGCCGGATTGACGTTCTTCAGGTCGTAGATCAACTGCGCCAGATCCTCGATCGAATAGATGTCGTGATGCGGCGGCGGCGAGATCAAGCCGACGCCGGGCGTCGAGTGCCTGACCTTGGCGATGGTGGCGTCGACCTTGTGCCCAGGCAGCTGGCCGCCCTCGCCGGGCTTGGCGCCTTGCGCGACCTTGATCTGCATGACGTCGGAGTTGACCAGATATTCCGCCGTGACGCCGAACCGCCCCGAGGCGACCTGCTTGATCGCCGAGCGTTCCGGATTCTTGCCGCCGCCGGGCAGCGGCAGATAGCGGTCGGCCTCTTCGCCGCCCTCGCCGGTGTTCGACTTGCCGCCGATGGCGTTCATGGCGCGCGCCAGCGTGGTGTGCGCTTCCCTGGAGATCGAGCCGAACGACATCGCCCCGGTCGAAAAACGCTTGACGATCTCGGCCGCCGGCATGACRTCGTCGATCGCGACCTTCTTGCGGCCGGTTTCCTCGGCTGTTCTGATCTTGAACAGGCCGCGGATGGTCTGCGCCCTGGCTGTGGCGCTGTCGATCTGCGCCGAATACTCCTTGAACGTGTCCCAGGAGCCCTGCCGCACGGCGTGCTGCAGGCTGGCGACCGCGTCGGGCGACCACATATGCGCCTCGCCGCGCATGCGGAACATGTACTCGCCGCCGACCTCGAGGCTATTGCGCAACACCGGATCGCTGCCGAAGGCATCGCTGTGGCGGCTGAGCGTCTCGGTGGCGATCTCGTCCAGGCCGACGCCTTCGATCAGCGTCGCCGTGCCGGTGAAATACTTCTCGACGAAATCGGACTTCAGCCCGATCGCGTCGAAGATCTGCGCGCCRCAATAGGACTGATAGGTCGAGATGCCCATCTTGGACATCACCTTGAGGATGCCCTTTCCGATCGACTTGATGTAGCGCGAGACCACCTCGTATTCGTCGACCTCTGCCGGCAGCTCGCCGCGCTTGTGCATGTCGAGCAGCGTGTCGAAGGCGAGATAAGGGTTGATCGCCTCGGCGCCGTAGCCGGCGAGGCAGCAGAAGTGATGCACTTCGCGCGGCTCGCCGGATTCCACGACGAGGCCGACCGCCGTGCGCAGRCCCTTGCGGATCAGGTGATGGTGCACCGCCGCCGTCGCCAGCAGCGAGGGAATGGCGATGCGGTCCGGACCGACCTGGCGGTCGGACAGGATGATGATGTTGTAGCCGCCCGCGACCGCCGCCTCCGCCCGTTCGCAGAGCCGGTCGATGGBGCCCTGCATGCCGGCCGCGCCCTCGTTCGAGCCGTAGGTGATGTCGATCGTCTTGGTGTCGAAACGGTCCTCGGTGTGGCCGATCGAGCGGATCTTCTCCAGATCGCCATTGGTCAGGATCGGCTGGCGCACTTCGAGCCGCTTGCGGCGCGACGTGCCGACCAGGTCGAAGATGTTCGGCCGCGGCCCGATGAACGACACCAGGCTCATCACCAGCTCCTCGCGGATCGGATCGATCGGCGGATTGGTGACCTGGGCGAAGTTCTGCTTGAAATAGGTGTAGAGCAGCTTCGACTTGTCCGACATCGCCGAGATCGGCGTGTCGGTGCCCATCGAACCCACCGCTTCCTGGCCGGTGGTGGCCATCGGCGCCATCAGGAGCTTGGTGTCTTCCTGCGTGTAGCCGAAGGACTGCTGACGATCGAGCAGGCTGACATCCTTGCGCAGCGCGCGCGGCTCGACCGGCTTCAAATCCTCCAGGATGAGCTGCGTGTTGGCGAGCCAGGTCTTGTAGGGGTGCCTGGTCGCGATCTCCGACTTGATCTCCTCGTCGGAGAYGATGCGGCCCTTGGCGAGGTCGATCAACAGCATGCGGCCGGGCTGCAGCCGCCACTTCTGCACGATCTTTTCCTCCGGCACCGGCAGCGCGCCGGCTTCCGACGCCATGATGACGCGGTCGTCGTCGGTGACGATATAGCGCGCCGGGCGCAGGCCGTTGCGGTCGAGCGTGGCGCCGATCTGGCGGCCGTCGGTGAACACCACCGCCGCAGGCCCGTCCCACGGCTCCATAAGCGCCGCATGGTACTCGTAGAAAGCCTTGCGGTCGGCGTCCATGAGCTTGTTGCCGGCCCAGGCTTCCGGGATCAGCATCATCATGGCGTGGGTGAGCGAATAGCCGCCCTGGAACAGGAACTCGAGCGCGTTGTCGAAGYACGCCGTGTCCGACTGGCCCTCATAGGAGATCGGCCAGAGCTTCGAGATGTTGTTGCCGAACAGCTCGGAATCGACCGACGCCTGGCGCGCCGCCATCCAGTTGTTGTTGCCGCGCACCGTGTTGATCTCCCCATTGTGCGCGACCATGCGGTAGGGATGCGCCAGCTTCCACGATGGGAAGGTGTTGGTCGAGAAGCGCTGGTGCACGAGGATCAGCGCCGTCTCGAAGCGCGGATCCTTGAGGTCCTTGTAATAGGCGCCGACCTGGTAGGCCAGGAACATGCCCTTGTAGACGATGGTGCGCGCCGACAGCGACACGCAATAGGCGCCGACATCCTTATTGTCGTTCTCGGCATAGATACGGCCCGAGATCACCTTGCGCAGCAGATAAAGCCGCGCCTCATATTCCTCGTCGTCCGGGATGTCGGCCGTGCGCCCGATGAACACCTGCCGGTGGAACGGTTCGGAGGCGACGATATCCGGCGCCTTCGACAGCGACGAATTGTCGACCGGCACGTCGCGGAAGCCGAGGAGCGGCAGCCCTTCCGACTGCGCCGATTCGGCGATGATCTCTTCGATATGGGCGCGCAGTGCCGCGTCCTGCGGCATGAACCAGTGGCCGACGCCATATTGGCCGGCCGGCGGCAGCTCGACGCCCCTGGCCGCCATTTCCTCGCGGAAGAAAGCGTCCGGAATCTGCACCAGCACGCCGGCGCCATCGCCGACCAGCGGGTCGGCGCCGACGGCGCCGCGATGGGTGAGGTTTTCCAGCATCGCCAGACCGTCCTCGACGATCCCGTGCGACTTCACGCCCTTCATGTTGGCGATGAAGCCGACGCCGCAGGCGTCATGCTCGTTGCGCGGATCGTAGAGGCCCTGGGCGGCAGGGCCGTTGGTGGTTCGCAGCTCTTTGGTCAGGACGGTATGTTTAACGGCTGCCGCTTTCGTCTGCGCGGCCTGGCCGTTGATCGCAGATGGCGTCAGTTCCGTCATCGTCCTATCCTCCGTTCTCCACCTTGGCCCCGACGATCTCAGGGCGCTGGTTTGCCTTGGGAAGCGAGAATGCTTCCCCTTCATCTTGCTGCACGTCTCGCGAAATCCATCGAACCATACGGCCATACGCCCGGTTCGCATCCGGTATCGTACAGGTCAGAGTCGGGCCGTCTACCCGCCGCTCGCGACAATGGCCGGAATGGCAGCGATGATACGCCAGTCCAGCCTGTTTTGTGYGACAAAATAAGACAGCACTACTGTCCTAAATTTTTTATGGCAGAAATCGGGGACCTGCACAAGACCGATTCACAAAAAACTTGGGCGCGCCGCGACACAAAATTTCGTGACGAGCGCTGGAAACGCAAGCTTTGGTCCGGCCTTCGGGGCGACGCGCTGGCTTCACCGCTTTGCCGGCGATTGGCCCTTGCGCTTCGACCGCCGAAGCGGTCAAGTCCCGCCGCTTTTGCCAATCACGATATGGACCTCTCGATGTTCTTTGCCTCCGACAACTGGGCGGGCGTCCACCCCGACATCTCGGCCAACCTGTCGCGCCATGCCGCCGGCGTCGCCACCGCCTATGGCGACGGCGATCTGGACCGCGCCGTCTACCGCCGCTTCAGCGAGATTTTCGAGCGCGAGGTGCAGGTCTTCTTCGTCGCGACCGGCACCGCGGCCAACGCGCTTTCGATGGCTGCGTTGAACCGCATCGGCGGCATCGCGCTCTGCCATTCCGAAGCGCATATGAATGTCGACGAGTTCGGCGCGATGGGTTCCTACACCGGCGGCGCGCGCACGGCGCCGGTGCCCGGACCGCTTGGACGCGTGAACCCGGAGCTTCTTGACCGCGCCATCAAGCGCTACTCGCAGGACCTTGCTCCGGCCGGCCAGCCGATGGCGGTCACCGTCACCCAGGCGACCGAGGTCGGCACGGTGTACAGCGTCGACGACGTCAAGGCGATCGCCGAGGTCAGCCGCCGCCACAAGCTGCCGCTGCACATGGATGGCGCGCGCTTTGCCAATGCGATTGCGGCGACCGGCGTCAGCCCGGCCGAAATGACCTGGAAGAGCGGCGTCGACCTCATCTCCTTCGGCGGCACCAAGAACGGCTGCTGGATGGCCGACGCGGTGGTGATCCTCAATCCCGATGTCGGCAAGGACCTGCGCCTGCTACGCCAGCGCGCCGGACAGACCTTCTCCAAGGCCCGCTTCATCTCGGCCCAGTTCGAGGCCTATTTGACCGACGATTTGTGGCTGCGGATGGCCGGACACGCCAATCAGATGGCTGCGCATCTGGCCGAGACCATCGAGGACGCGCCGGCAGGCAGGCTCGCCTGGCTGCCGCAGGCCAATGAGGTGTTCGCCATCCTCGCCCGCGAAACCGCCGACAAGCTGCAGGCGGCCGGCGCCAAATTCTACGAATGGGGCGTTCCGCAGGGTTTCGACGGCCATCTCGGCGACAAGGAAGCGATCTACCGCTTCGTCGCCAGCTTCGCGACCACGACGGAAGAAATCGACCGCCTCGGTCAACTGCTCGCCTGAGGTCCCCGCCATGACCAGGCCGCTCCTCGGCTCGACGATGCGGCTGGTCCGCCCGGCGCCGAATGTGATTGGCTTCTATGACGGCCGCGTCGACGGCATCCGCATCTGGTCGGACGAACCGAACTGGCTCGACGACGGCGCTTATACGCTCGGCATCTGCACCTATGCGATCGTCGACGGGTCGCAGGCGCTTGTCTACGACACGCACATATCGCTGCCGCATGCCCGCTTCATCCGGCGAACCCTCGAAGAGATGGGCGTGACCTCGATATGCGTCGTGCTCAGCCACTGGCATGACGACCATATCGCCGGCAACGAAGTGTTCCAGGATTGCGAGATCATCGCCAACCGCCTCACTGCCTCGGCGCTCGAACGGGGCCGCGCCGAGATCGAGGGCGGAAATCCGCCGATCAAGCCGCTCGTCCTACCCAACAGGATGTTCGAGGACAGCCTCAGCCTTGCGGTGGGAGCGATCCCGATCGAACTGCGCCAGGTCGAAATCCACAGCCATGACGGCACGGTGCTGCTGATGCCCGACGCCGGCCTGCTGCTGGCTGGCGACACGCTGGAAGACTCCGTCACCTATGTCTCGGAACCGGAACGCCTTGCCGAACATCTGGTCGACCTCGACCGCATGTCCGGTTGGCAGTTCGACCGAATCCTGCCCAACCACGGTTCCTTCGAGGCGATCGAAGCGGGCGGCTATGACAGAAGCCTCATCGCGGCGACTGAGGCCTATATTCGCAAGCTGCTCGCCTGCCCGCATGACCCTGACCTGGCAAGGCAGGATCTGAAAACTTTCGGCGCCGACATGTTTGCCGCGACGGCAGCCGAATATTTCGCGCCATACGAAGCCGTTCACCGGCAGAATGTCGCGGCTGTCGTGGCGGCAAAGAGCCGATAGCTAAGCCAGGAAAGGCCGCAGCAACAGCTCGGCGCCGAGYAGGATCAGAAAAATCAGGAACCAGCGGCGGAAGGTCGCCGGGCTGATTTTCTGGCGCAGCACTTGCCCCAGCCACATGCCGAGCAAGGCCGGCAGCACGGCAAGCGAGGACATCGCCAGATGTCCGGCGTCGAACGCGCCATGCGAGGCGAGACCCAGCGCCAGGGCGATCGTCGACACGGTGAAGGAAAGACCGAGCGCCTGGATGAGATCGTCGCGGCTGAAACCCAGCGCCTGGATATAGGGGACGGCAGGCACCACGAAGACGCCGGTGCCGCCGGTGACCAGGCCGGTGAGGAAGCCCACGGCCGGCGAGGACCAGCGCTCTGTCCTCACCGGTACCGACGGCTGCCGCGCCAGCAATGTGTAGACAGCGTAAAGAATGAGCGCCACGCCGAGGCCGGCTGTCGTCCATTTGACGTTGTCGCTGGCGAGCAGCCGGGCGCCGATGATCGTGCCTGCCAGAATGCCGGCCATCATCAGCCAGAGCCGGCGCAGGATCGCGGAAAAGCTCGGCCCGGCGAAAAGCTGCCAGACATTGGTGACGAAGGACGGGACGATGAGCAGCGAAGCGGCTGTCACGGGCGGCATGATCGTGCCCAAGAGACCCATCGCCAGCGTCGGCAGGCCCATGCCGGTCACACCCTTGACCACACCGGCGAGCAGGAAAGTGATTGCGACGGTGAGTGCCGGCAACAGGGAAAAATCGGACATGGTCCTTCATGATCCGCCACTGCATGCTTCAAAAGAGCCAGAGAGGCTCGTTGCCGATGGCACAATAAAAAGCGGCGCCTCGCGGCGCCGCTTCCGTCTCGGGAGGGAGACGTTGTCTGTGATGCAGTCCGCCGATTACGCGGCGGCCTTGGCCTCGATCTGCTTGGCCTTGTCCGAGGACGAGGTGATCGCGATCTTGCGCGGCTTCAGCTCCTCGGGAATGTTGCGCTTGAGGTCGACGAAGAGCAGGCCGTTCTTCAGCGTGGCGCCTTCCACTTCGACGTGGTCGGCGAGCTGGAAGCGGCGCTCGAAGGACCTTGAGGCGATGCCGCGATAAAGCAGCTCCGAACCCTCGCTGTTGTTCTCGTCCTTGCGCTCGCCCTTGACGGTCAGCACGTTGCGGTGGGCTTCGATCGAGATCTCGTCTTCCGAGAAGCCGGCAACGGCCATCGAGATGCGATAGGCGTTCTCGCCGGTGCGCTCGATGTTATAGGGCGGGTAGGTCTGCGCGGTCTCGGGCTGGCCGAGCGAGTCGAGCATGGTGAACAGCCGGTCGAAGCCGACGGTCGAACGATAAAGCGGGGAAAAATCAACGTGACGCATAAGGTGTTCTCCTGTTGAGCAACATGGTTTGCGTGTGACCCGGTGCGAAACCCTCGAAAGGCGTTCCGGATAGGCCAGCGACCCCGATAATCGGCGGCCGCATCCCTCATTTGGGAAGCTCAAAAAGCCATTTCAAGGTTTTCTTCGCGTCGCAATGTGGCCACGTTGATGAATGGTGGATGAACCACCGCTTCGGCATCCGTTCAGTCATTCAGCGCTAGGCTTTGACCAACGTGACAGACAAGCGGCGCCTTTCCCCGCGCCGCGACGAGGCCGAACCGGGTGCAACGTCCCTTCCTCCCGGATCGACAGAGGCCGGAAGTGCGCCGCAGGCACTTCCGGCCTTCCCTTTGGAAGTTGCCGACCGCGCGGATCCTCGCAACGCTTTGCTTTTGCCGGCTGGCCGTCTATCACCATGCCGACGCCTCGCCCGTCCGGGCAAAGAGCAACCAACGACACGCCGAATGACGGATCTTTTCCATCTGACCGAGGACAACCCCGCGCCGCAGAATGCCGCGGGCGGGTTCTTCACCACGCGTGACGGCAAGAAGATCCGCTACGGCGTCTTCGCCGCCGTCGCCCGTCCGCTCCAGGGCACGGTGGTTCTGCTGACCGGGCGCAACGAGTGCATCGAGAAATATTTCGAGACCATCCGCGACCTCGCCGATCGCGGCTTCGGCGTCGCCATCCTCGACTGGCGCGGCCAGGGCGATTCCAGCCGCCTGCTGCGCGACCGCCAGCGCGGCTATGTCCGCAGCTTCCGCGACTATACGCGCGACCTCGAGCAATTTTTCGAGGAGATCGTGCTGCCCGACTGCCGCGGCCCCTATTACATCCTCGCCCACTCGACCGGGGCGGTGATTGCGCTGCTTGCCTCGCCGTCCATGGTCAACCGGGTGCGGCGCATGGTGCTGTTGGCGCCTTTTCTGGAGGTGCCGGACCTGCCGGTCTCGATCGCCACGGTGCGGCGCGTCTGCGCGATCTTCTGCGCGCTGGGCCTCGGCTGGCTCTACGCCGCGCTCGGTCCGCGGCCGAAAGTGCCGCCGCCTTTCGAGGTGAACAAGGTGACCTCGGACCCGCAGCGCTACCGGCGCAATGTCGGCATCTACGAGGCCTGGCCGCAGCTGGCGCTCGGCGGCCCGACCGTCCGCTGGCTGAAGGCGGCGGCCGCTGCCGCGCAAGCCGTCAGCGATCCGGATTTCATGGCAAGGGTCAAGGTGCCGATGCTGATCGTCGCCGCCGGCGCCGACCGGGTGGTCTCGACCAGGGCGGTGGAAGCCTATGCCCGGAAACTGCGCGTCGGCTCGCTGTTGATGATCGACGGCGCCGAGCACGAGATCCTGCAGGAGAAGGACATCTACYGCGAGCAGCTGCTCGCCGCTTTCGACGCCTTCATTCCCGGCACCGGCGACGCGCCCTGATCGGCTTAGAGCAATTCCAGGAAAAAATGTGAGCTTTTCCGTCCGGAATTGCGTAAAAACAAGAAGATAGAGCGGTTCGCCGTTTCCGTGAAACGGTGAAACGCTCTAGTCGCGCAGCGCCGCCATCGCCGCCGCGTGCAGTTCCGGYGTCGCGGCCGCCAATATGTCGCCGCCGTTTTCGGCCGGTCCGCCTTCGAAAGTGGTGATGACGCCGCCTGCCTTTTCGATGATCGGGATCAGCGCCACGATGTCGTAGGGCTTCAGGCCCGGATCGGTGACAATGTCGACGCTGCCGGCARCCAGCATGGCGAAGGCATAGCAATCGGTGCCGTAGCGGGCGAGCTGGACTTTTGTTTCGAACTGATCGTAGCGCTTGCGCGCATCGCCCTTGAACAGGGCCGGCGTGGTCGTGAACAGCGTCGCTTGCGCGAGTTCGGTGGTCTTGCGCGTCGCGAGCCTGCGCGGTCCGCCCGGCCCTTCATAGTGCGACCCGGACGCGTTGGCGTAGAACAGTTCGCCGGTGAAAGGCTGCGACATCATGCCGGCGACCGCATCGCCGTCGACGGTCAGCCCGACCAGCGTTCCCCAGACCGGAATGCCGGAAATGAAAGCGCGGGTGCCGTCGATCGGGTCGATCACCCAGACATGCCGGCTGGTGAGGTTCTGGCTGCCGTGCTCTTCGCCGAGGATGCCGTGCTCGGGATATTCGGAAGAGATCAGCGCCCGGATCGCGCGCTCGGCCTCGCGATCGGCCTCGGTG
This sequence comes from Mesorhizobium sp. LCM 4576, assembly GCF_001854815.1. Classification (NCBI taxonomy): domain Bacteria; kingdom Pseudomonadati; phylum Pseudomonadota; class Alphaproteobacteria; order Hyphomicrobiales; family Phyllobacteriaceae; genus Mesorhizobium; species Mesorhizobium sp. LCM 4576. The sequence goes on along the minus strand of NZ_MDDT01000024.1, from coordinate 486,917 downwards.
ACCGGGTCGAAGCTTCCCGACTCCTTGTTGGCGACCGCCCCCTGGCTGYGGAAGCGCGGCAAGGTTTCCGCGGCGGCGGCATGCGCGATGCGCCRCATGAAATCGGTGCTGATATCCAAGTCGCTCTCCCCATCGCGGCTCTTGCCAGCCGCTCTCTCTCGCAGAACAGGCGCTCTGAAGACCGGTCAGCCGCCCGCTTTCTGTTGCCCGAATGCCACATCTGAACCGCCGAAGCGGAATTTCCACATCATATTGAATTAAAAAACCCTGCTGTCGATTGACATTTGTGCGACGCACAATAATTTTGTCGTCGGACAGGTTATCCTGTCCATGCCCTCCTTGGGCGTTTCCTCCCTAGACTTCGACCGTGTCGTGAAAACGATGCGGTCTTTTTTTCGAGCAATTCCAGGAAAAGCGCGAAGCGTTTTTCCGTTCGGAATTGCGTTTGTAAAGAACGCGGCGCGCCGACCACGCCGTCACTCCGCCGCGAGCGGCAAATCGACGAAATGATGGTCGGGCATCGACATCAGGTCGGCCGAGAAGCGGGTCAGGTCGTCGGCCAAGGCGTCGAAGCCGGCCGATTTCTGGAATGTCCGCTCGTCCATGTAAAGCCCGCGATTGACCTCGATCTGCAGCGCATGCAGATGCCGCGCCGGCCTGCCATAGTGCTCGGTGATGAAGCCTCCGGCGTAGGGCTTGTTGTGCGCGACCGTGTAGCCCATGCCGACAAGCAGGCTGATCGCCATTTCGGTGAGCGCCGGCGAGGCCGAGATGCCGAACCGGTCGCCGATGATGAAGTCGGGCCGCACGCCGTTGTCGCCGACGCGAATCGAGGCCGGCATCGAATGGCAGTCGATGAGCACGGCATAGCCGAACCTGGCATGCGTCCTCGTGAGCAGCCGCTTCAGCGTCTCGTGATAAGGTTTGTACACCGCTTCGATGCGCCCCACCGCCTCCGCCAAAGGCAGCCGGCTGGGATAGATATCGAGCCCCTCGCCGACCAGTTTCGGCACCGTGCCCAGCCCGCCGGCGACCCGCGCCGAGCGGATGTTGCAGAAGGACGGCACCGGCTCCGCGAACATGCGCGGATCGAGCTCCCACGGCTCGCGGTTGACGTCGAGATAGGCGCGCGGAAAGTTCGCCGCCAAGAGCGGCGCGCCGAGCGGCACGGCGCCGCCGAAGAGCTCCTCGACATAGCAGTCCTCCGACCGGCGGATGGCGTTGCGGTCGAGCCGCGCCATGGCCAGGAAGCGCTCCGGATAGTGGCGGCCGCTATGCGGCGAGTTGAACAGGAAAGGGACGCGCTGTTCGGCGCCCGATCGGATTTCGAAGGGTGGAACGACCGAAAAATCCTCGGCTGCCGTCTTCAATTTGTACGAACCAGGATGAAGCACTGCATCATGACGCAAAACTTGCCACCTTGCGTCCGGCATGTCCAGCATTTCAGACCGTGAAACCGTGCTCCGAACCGAATGTTGGATGCCCTTCATTCACTTGATGTTTACCGGCTCCACCTCATATACAGGATGGTTAACGGCCTTGCCCGGCGGCAGGCTTGGGGCGGGTGATTCGGACGGGATATGATGGCACGCATTCTGCTGGCGGAAGACGATGACGATATGCGCCGCTTCCTCGTCAAGGCGCTGGAACGCGCCGGCTACCAGGTAAGCGATTTCGACAATGGCGCGAGCGCCTATGAGCGGCTGCGCGAGGAACCTTTTTCGCTGCTTTTGACCGACATCGTCATGCCCGAAATGGACGGCATCGAACTTGCCCGCCGCGCCACCGAGATCGATCCGGACCTCAAGGTTATGTTCATCACCGGCTTTGCCGCGGTCGCGCTCAATCCCGATTCCAAGGCGCCCAAGGACGCCAAGGTTCTGTCGAAGCCCTTCCACCTGCGCGATCTCGTCAACGAGGTCGAGAAGATGCTGCAGGCCGCCTGAGGCCTGCAAGGCTCGCATCGGCAGGGATCTCCTCGATGCGACAAACGGAARCCGTCTTTCCACATTCCCGCTATTGACGCGCCGGATCAAAAGTGGTGTATGCGCGGCGTCGGATGGGCGTGTAGCTCAGCGGGAGAGCACTGCATTGACATTGCAGGGGTCACAAGTTCAATCCTTGTCACGCCCACCATCCTTCCAATAACTTAAGCAGACGACTGGTCCGCGCACGGCGATGGCCGTCCCCGAATCGATGAGTTCGGCGGTTCTCCAGCGGCCCTATGCCGATGGCTATCCAAGATTCCCTTCGAACATCACCAGCGTACGATTCGACGCCTTGAGCGCGAAGCGCATGGCTTCCTCATAGGCCGGGTCGGCATAGCAGGCCTTGGCGATCTCCAGCGACGGGAATTCCACCAGGACCATGCGCTTGGCATCGCGCGCCTCGACGAGCAGGGGCGGCTGTTTCGTCGTGTTGGTTCGTGCCTGGTATTTTTCGCCGATCGGCTTCCAGAGCCGGCCGTACTCGGCCTGCGCCTCCTGATCCGAAATCTCGGTTCCGACGATGAGCCAGTATCCCTTCACGCTGAAGCGCTCCCTGATGATTGCCGTCTACACCATGAACTCACCGCCGTTGACGTGCAACAAATGTCCGGTGACGAACTTGCCCATGTCGGATGCGAGATAGAGGCAGGCATTGGCGACGTCCTCGGCGGTCCCCAACGTCCTTAGCGGCACCGTGGCTTTCACATGCTCGTAGGTTTCCGCAAGATCGGGATACCACGCCGCATTCCTGTCGGTGTCCAGCCATCCAGGCGCGATGCTGTTGGCGGTCACCCCGTCCGGTCCGCATTCCAGCGCCACGGCTTTCGCCAGGCCGTGCATGCCGTGCTTGGCGGCGACGACATGCGCCCTGTTCGCCAACGGGAAGAGGGCATCCGTCCCCGCCATGTAGAGCAGGCGCCCGAACTTTCTTCGGCGCATGTGCGGAAGCACCGCCTGGGTCAGGATGAAAGCCGATCCGAGATTGGTGTCGATCACTTTCTGCCAGTCCCGAAGAGTGATCTCGTCGATCGGCTGGTGCGGTCTTATCCCGACGCAGGACACCGCGATGTCGACGCGGCCGAGTTCCGCGACCGCCCTGCCGATCAAGGCGTTCATGGCGGCCTCGTCGGTGCCGTCGCAGACGGATGCGATCGCCTCCACGCCAAGGGACCGCGCCTCGCCGGCGACGGCCTCGATCTTGGCCGCGTCGCTGCCGCCGGTTATGACGATGTGCGCCCCCGCTCGGGCAAACGCCAGGGCGACGGCCTTGCCGATGTTCTGGCCGGCCGCGGTAATGACCGCTACCCGCCCCTTCAAGCCGGGAACTTCCATGTGCTCACCTGCGGATCACGAGGGCGCGGAGCGCGTCCTGTCCCAACCTTGTAGATTGAGAAACCAAACAGGGGCTATGCCAGGAAGCAAGCCGCCATAGGTCTAAAGCATGTCTCCCGAAAGTGGGAACCGGTTTCGGGGCAAAGACATGCGCAAAATCAAAAGCCTAAAGCGCAAGGAGCGAATCTGAAAGATCGCGACGCGCTTTAGCTTAGATGCCCGCCATCGCCAGCAGGGTCTTCATCCGTGCGATGGCAAGATCGGGGTCGGCCAGCAGGCCGGCCTGGTCGGAGAGCCGGAAGACGTCCGCGTAGTGGCATATGCCGCGCGCCGACTGCATGCCGCCGACCATGGTGAAATGGTCCTGATGCCCGTTCAGCCAGGYCATGAAGACGATGCCGGCCTTGTAGTATTCGGTCGGCGCTTCGAAGATCTTGCGCGACAGCGGCACGGTCGGCGCCATCAGCGCGTCGTAACCGGCCTTGTCGCCCTCCGCCAACTTCGCCAGCGCGGCGTTGGCCACCGGGGCGATGGCGTCGAAGATGCCGAGCAGAGCATGCGAATGCCGCCTGCCGTCGCCGGCGATCAGCTCGGGATAATTGAAATCGTCGCCGGTGAACATCACGACGCCCTCGGGCAGCCGGTCGCGCAGCAGCACCTCCTTCTCCGCGTCGAGCAGCGATATCTTGATGCCCTCGACCTTCTCCGCATGCCGCTCGATGATAGYGACGACCGTGTCGAGCGCCGTATCRAAATCGTTGCTGCCCCAATAACCCTTGAGCGCCGGATCGAACATGTCGCCCAGCCAGTGCAGGATCACCTTGCCTGATGCCTGTGAGAGCATCCGGTCATAGACGCGGGCATAGTCGTCCGGTCCCTTTGYCACCGCCGCCAGCGCGCGGCTTGCCATCATGATCGCCTTGCCGCCTTCGCCTTCGATGAAGGCGAATTGGTCTTCATAGGCGCCGATGACGTCGTCGAGCGTCTTGGCCGCCGCAGGCGCCAGGTGATYGGTTCCCGCCCCCGAAGCGAGGTCGGCGCCCGGCACCGTTTTGGCCTCCGCTATCGAGCGCCGGATCAGTTCCCTGGCGCTCGCCCAGTCGAAACCCATGCCGCGTTGGGACGTGTCCATGGCCTCGGCGATGCGGAAGCCGAGCCGCCACAGATGATGGCGGAACGCCATGGTCCTGTCCCAGTCGACCGCCGGCCGCGACGAGGGGTTGGTCATGGCGATKGGATCGGCAACGACATGGGCGGCGGCATAGGCGATGCGCGAAAAACGCGCGCTCTTGTTTGGCTCGACCGGTTTGCCTACGAGCCGATAGCTGACCCGGTCGCCGTTTGCCGCAGGCAAGGTAATGTGCATGGAACTCTCCCGTTGCGGGTCGCTATAAATGGAACGTTCCAATAAATCAAGAAGCTTTATGATTCAAGGCGTCCGCGTCGGCGCGGCATAGCACCTCTGTAGAGGAATGCTTGCATTAGCGGGGGTTTTGAACCGCTCCAATCAATTTTTCGAATCCAAATAGGGAATCATGATTGACTCTAATTTGGATCGATGATTAGAACGTTCCAATAAATTTGCTCAAAGATGCGGAGGATGGAACGAGGATGGCCAGCCGGGCCAAGGCGACGATCCTGGACATCGCCCGCGAGGCCGGCGTGTCCAAATCGACGGTGTCGCTCGTGCTGCAGGGCAGCGGGCTGATCCGGCCCGAAACCGCGACCAAGGTGCGCAGGGCGATCGAGGATGTCGGCTATGTCTACAACCGCGGCGCCGCCAATCTGCGCAAGGCCCATTCCAACGTCATCGGCATGGTGATCAACGATCTCACCAACCCCTTCTTCGCCGAGCTTGCCGTCGGCATGGAGCGCGTCTTCCAGGCGGCGGGCGTCGTGCCCTTCATCGCCAACACGGCTGAAAACCCGGTGCGCCAGGAAGAGGTGCTGAAGTCGCTGATGGAACAGGGTGTCGCCGGCCTCATCGTCTCGCCGGCGCGCGGCACCACGCCGGGCGCCTTCCGCCGCATCGAGGCGGCCGGCGTGCCGATCGTCTTCACCATGCGCCGGCTGCCCGAAAGCCGCATTCCGGTGATCGCGCCGGACAACCATCGCGGCGCCTTTATCGCCACCGAGCATCTGATCCGCAAGGGCCATCGCCGCCTGGCCTTCTTCGGCGGCTCGTCCGATCTTGTCGTCTACCATGAGCGACTGGGCGGGTTCCTTGAAGCCTGCGAAACGCTCGGCATTCCCGCCTCCGACCGGCTGATTGTCGAGGGCGAGACCAGCCGCAAGGGCGGCATGGCCTGCCTGGAGACGGCGCTTGCCGCGGCGCAGCCACCGACGGCGGCGCTTTGCTTCAACGACGCGGTTGCCTTCGGCGCCATGCTGGCGCTGCGCAAACGCGGCCTCGAGGCGGGGGCGGACTTTGCCGTCGTCGGCTTCGACGATGTCGCCGAGGCCGAGCACTACAGCCCGGCGCTCACCAGCGTTGCCGTCGACACCGCGGGCCTCGGCGAGCGCGCGGCGCACGTCATGCTGAAGATGATCCAGTCGCGCACCACGCGGGCCGAGGACCATATCGGCGCCGTCAGCCTGGTCGTGCGGGAAAGCAGCGGTCCGGACCGCAACAGCCAAGTGGGAGACGCGGCATGAGCGTGCGATGGGGATTGATCGGCGCCAGCACGATCGCCAGACAGTTCATGATCGATGCCATTCGCGCCCAGGACGATGGCGACGTCGTTGCCGTGATGAGCTCCAGCGCGGAACGGGCCAAGGCTTACGCGGGGGAAAACCGCATTGCACGTGCCGTCTCGTCCCTCGACGCACTGCTCAGCTCGGACATCGACGCCGTCTACATCTCGACCACCAACGAATTGCACCTCGAGCAGGGCCTTGCCGCGATCAAGGCCGGCAAGCATGTGCTGTGCGAAAAGCCGCTGGCGCTGACCAGCGCCGATGCGCGCAAGCTGGTCGTCGCCGCGAAAGCCGCCGGCATCGTCTTCGGCACCAACCATCATCTGCGCAATGCCGGCGCGCATCGCGCCATGCGCGAGGCGATTGCCGCCGGCCGCATCGGCAAGCCGATCGCGGCGCGCGTCTTCCATTCCGTCTTCCTGCCGGAGAACCTGCAGGGCTGGCGCGTCACCAAGCCGGAAGCCGGCGGCGGCGTGGTGCTCGACATCACCGTGCACGATGCCGACACGCTGCGCTTCGTGCTTGGCGACGACCCGGTCGAGATTTCGGCTTTCACGCAGTCGGCCGGCATGGCCGGGAGCGGCCTGGAGGACGGCGCCATGTGCATCTGGCGCTTCCAGTCGGGAGTCATCGCGCAATCRCATGAGGGCTTCACCACGAAATTCGCCGGCACCGGCTTCGAAGTGCATGGCTCGGAAGGCTCGCTGATCGCCGCCAATGTGATGACGCAGAAGCCGGTCGGCTCGGTGCTGCTGCGCACCGCGAAGGGCGAGGAGGAGCTGAATTTCGATCGCGAGGACCTCTACACCCGCTCGGTCCGCCAGTTCCATGCCGCGATCCGCGGCGAGGGCCAGCCTGCCGCCACCGGCGAGGACGGCATCTGGTCGCTGGCTTCCGCCGAAGCAGCGCTTCAATCGTCGAAGACCGGCAAGGCCGTCGCTATCGACCCGCAACTCGGGAGCCTCGCGTGAGCAAGCTCGTCTCGGCGGCCCATGCCGCCGGCCTCATCAAGGACGGCATGGTCGTCTCGGTGTCGTCGTCGAGCGGCCTCGGCTGCCCCGACGCCGTGCTTGCCGCGATCGGCGAGCGTTTCGACGCGGAAGGCCATCCGAAGGCGATCACCACGCTGCACCCGATCGCCGCCGGCGACATGTACGGCATCAAGGGCATCGACCATCTCGCCAAGCCCGGCCTGTTGAAGCGCACCCTTTGCGGCTCCTATCCGTCCGGCCCCTCTTCCTCCGAACCGCCGCAGATCTGGAAGATGATCGGCGACAATTCCGTCGCTGCCTACAACGTTCCCTCAGGCATCCTCTTCGACATGCATCGCGAGGCCGCCGCCAAGCGGCCGGGCGTGCTGACCAAGGTCGGCCTCGACACCTTCGCCGATCCGCGCCACCAGGGCTGCGCCATGAACGCCGCGGCCAGCGAGCCGATCGTCTCGGTCCAACAGTTCGATGGCGAGGAATGGCTCTATTTTCGCGCCATCGTGCCGAACATCTCGATCATCCGCGCCACCACGGCCGACGAGCGCGGCAACCTCACCTACGAGCATGAGGGCGCCTATCTCGGCGGCCTGGAACAGGCGCTGGCGGCACGCAACAATGGCGGCATCGTCATCGCGCAGGTCAAGCGCGTCGTCGAGAACGGCACGCTGAAKCCGCATGACGTGCGCGTGCCGGGCGTGCTGGTCGACCACATCGTGGTGGCGCCCGACCAGTTGCAGACGACCCAGACGCCTTACGATCCGGCGATCTCGGGCGAGATCTTCCGGCCGCTGTCGACCTTCCGCACGCCCGAGATGAACATCCAGAAGGTGATCGCACGCCGCGTCGCCATGGAATTGCGCGATGGCATGGCCGTCAACATCGGCTTCGGCATCTCGGCCAACGTGCCGCGCATCCTTCTGGAGGAAGGCCAGCACGGCAAGGTCACCTGGGTGATCGAGCAGGGCGCGGTCGGCGGCGTGCCGCTGCTCGACTTCAAATTCGGCTGCGCCTCGAACGCCGAGGCGATCATGCCTTCGCCGCACCAGTTCATCTATTTCCAGGCTGGCGGCTTCGATGCCTCGCTGCTCTCCTTCCTGCAGATCGACCGCCACGGCTCGGTCAACGTCTCCAAGCTTTCGGCGCGGCCGCATGTGACGGCCGGCGCCGGCGGCTTCGTCGACATCACCGCGCGGGCGAAGAAGATCGTCTTCTCCGGTTTCTTCAATGCCGGCGCCAAGCTTTCCCTGGCCAACGGCGCGATCCGCATCGACCAGGAAGGCAAGGTCAAGAAGATCGTCGAGGAGGTCGAGCACATCTCCTTCTCTGGAAAACGCGCCGTCGCGCAAGGGCAGGACATCACCTATGTCACCGAGCGCTGCGTGATGAAGCTGACGCCGGACGGGTTGATGGTGACGGAGCTGGCGCCCGGCGTCGACCTCGAACGCGATGTGCTGGCGCAGGCCGAGATTCCGCTTGGCGTCGCGAATGACCTCAAGGTCACACCTGCGTCGCTCTACCAGGATCGGYCGATCGGCCTGTCGCTCAACGGCGGCGCCTCGCTCGGAGGTGCACATGGCTGAGCGTCTCGTCACCTTCGAAAGGGACGGCGCCGTCGGCATCGTCACGCTGCGCCGTCCGGAAAAATTCAACGCCCTCGACATTCCGATGCTGCGCGCGCTGGAAGCCGCGCTCGACGAAGCGGAACTGGCCGAGGGCGTCCGCGTCGTGCTGATGCGCGGTGAAGGCAAGGGCTTCTGCGCCGGCGGCGACGTCGAAGCCTGGGGCGCGATGAGCGCCGCCGATTTCCAGGTGCAATGGGTACGTTACGGCCACCGCGTCTTCGACCGGCTGGCCCGGCTCCGGCAACCGACCATCGCGGTGCTTTCGGGCCATGCGCTGGGCGGCGGACTGGAACTGGCCGCGGCTTGCGACTTCCGCGTCGCCGAGGCGCAGATAAAACTCGGCTTCCCCGAAACCTCGATCGGCGTGGTGCCGGGCTGGTCGGGCACACAGCGCGCCGTGCGCCGCTTCGGAGCACAGAGCGTGCGCCGCATGGCGATTGGCGGCGAGGTTTTCCTGGCGGCCGATGCCCTCGCGCACGGGATCGTCGACCGGCTGGTTGAAACCGGCAAGGCCTTCGACGAAGCCAGGGCCTGGGCCGAGAAGATCGCCGAGCGCGGCCCGCTCGCGACCGAAGCCGCCAAGCTGATGATTGGCGTTGCCGAGGGCGAGGAAGATGCCGCCGCGACCGAGGCGCTGGCCAGCGGCTTCATCGCGCTGACGGGTGACCTCAAAGCCGGCGTCGACGCCTTCAAGGCCAAGCAGAAGCCGGCCTTTTCGAGATCCTAGAGAAGACAAGATGAACGCACCGCTCAACATTGCCATGCCGGCCGAAGCGTCCCAGGCGCCGAAGGCCTATAAGCTGCTGGTCGACGGCAAGCATATCGATGCCCGTGACGGCCGCAGCATCGAGCGCGCCAGCCCAGGTCACGGCTTCGTCGTGTCCCGTTATGCGCAAGCGGGCGCGGCTGAGGTCGAGGCGGCGATACAGGCCGCGCACAAGGCTTTCGAGACCGGTCCGTGGCCGCGCATGAAGGCGTCGGAACGCGCGGCGGTGCTGCTCAAGACCGCCGACCTGATCGAGACCCGGCTGGAAGAGATCGCCCGCCTCGACGCACTGGAATCCGGCAAGCCGATCGCCCAGGCGCGTGGCGAGATCGGCGGTGCGATCGACATCTGGCGCTATGCAGCTTCGCTTGCCCGCACGTTGCATGGCGAGAGTTACGCCAACCTGGGCGACGATATGCTGGGCGTCGTGCTGCGCGAGCCGATCGGCGTCGTCTCGATCATCACACCGTGGAATTTTCCGTTCCTGATCGTCAGCCAGAAGCTGCCCTTCGCGCTCGCCGCCGGCTGCACTGCCGTGGTCAAGCCGAGCGAGATGACCTCGGCCTCGACCTTCGTGCTCGGCGATATCCTGCTCGAAGCCGGCTTGCCGGCCGGCGTCGTCAACATCCTCGCCGGCTTCGGCGCCGATGTCGGCGCGCCGATGGTCAGCCACCCGCTGGTCGAGATGGTATCCTTCACCGGCTCGACCCGCGTCGGCAAGATGACCATGGCGACGGCGTCCAATTCGCTGAAGAAGGTCTCGATGGAGCTCGGCGGCAAGAACGGCCAGATCGTCTTCCCCGACGCCGACCTCAAGGCGGCGGCCGATGCCGCCGTGTTCGGCGGCTTCTTCAACGCCGGCGAATGCTGCAACGCCGGCAGCCGCCTGATCGTGCACGAGGCGATCGCCGACGACTTCCTGAACGCGGTCAAGGCGCTGGCCCGGGAGGTCCGCGTCGGCGATCCGCTCGACGACCGCACCAAGGTCGGCGCGATGATCTCGGCCGATCATATGGAAAAGGTAGCCGGCTATGTAACGGCGGCGAAAACCGATGGCGGCGACGTTTTCACCGGCGGCGCCCGGCTTGCATCCAATGCCGGGCAATATCTCGATCCGACCATCATCCGCAACGTTACAGAGGACATGGCGATCGCCCGCGAGGAAGTGTTCGGGCCGGTGCTGTCCGTGCTCACTTTTGAAACGATTGAAAAGGCATTGCACATTGCCAACAACACGCCCTATGGTCTGTCTGCAGGGGTGTGGAGCGCCGGCGTCGACACATGCATGTCGGTGGCGCGCGGTGTGCGTTCGGGGRCGGTTTGGGTGAATACGTTCATGGAAGGTTATCCCGAACTGCCCTTCGGCGGCTACAAGCAGTCCGGTCTGGGACGCGAACTCGGCAAACGCGCCGTCGAGGACTATACCGAGGAAAAGACGATCCAGTTTCATCGCGGCCAGCGCACCGGTTGGTGGGTCGGCTGAGTTGGGAGACCCCGGCGGACACCCGCCGGTTATGCGTATGCAACAAGGGAGGTAGTACATGTTGCGCAAACTCTTTATCGGAACGGCTCTTGCGACGAGCTTTGCGTTCTCGGCGCATGCCGCGGACGTCAAGGAAGTGCAGATGCTGCATTGGTGGACGTCGGGCGGCGAAGCGGCTGCTCTCAACGTGCTGAAGCAGGATCTGGCCAAGGAAGGCTATGCCTGGAAGGACGTGCCGGTGGCCGGCGGCGGCGGCGACRCCGCCATGACCGCGCTGAAGGCAATGGTCGCGGCCGGCAACTACCCGACCGCCTCGCAGATGCTCGGCTACACCGTGCTCGACTATGCCGCCGCCGGCGTCATGGGCGACCTGACCGRGACCGCCAAGAAGGAAGGCTGGGACAAGTCGGTTCCGGCCGCCCTGCAGAAGTTCTCCGTCTATGACGGCAAGTGGGTTGCTGCTCCGGTCAACGTCCACTCCGTCAACTGGCTGTGGATCAACAAGGCGGTGATGGACAAGATCGGCGGCACCGAGCCGAARACCTTCGACGACTTCGTGGCATTGCTCGACAAGGCCAAGGCGGCCGGCGTCATCCCGCTCGCTCTGGGCGGCCAGAACTGGCAGGAAGCCACCATGTTCGACTCCGTCGTGCTGTCGACCGGCGGGCCGGAGTTCTACAAGAAGGCGATGAACGACCTCGATGAAGAGTCGCTCAAGTCCGACACGATGAAGAAGTCGTTCGACAACCTCGCCAAGCTCGTCACCTATGTCGATCCGAACTTCTCGGGCCGCGACTGGAACCTCGCCACCGCCATGGTCATCAAGGGCGACGCGCTGGTTCAGGTCATGGGCGACTGGGCCAAGGGCGAGTTCCACGCCGCCAACAAGACCCCGGGCACCGACTTCCTGTGCTACCGCTTCCCGGGCACCGACGGCTCGGTGATCTACAACTCCGACATGTTCGGCATGTTCAACGTTCCGGACGACCRCAAGGCCGCCCAGGTCGCGCTTGCCACCGCCACTTTGTCGAAGAGCTTCCAGTCGGCCTTCAACGTGGTGAAGGGTTCGGTTCCGGCCCGCACCGACGTGCCGGACACCGACTTCGACGCTTGCGGCAAGAAGGGCATCGCCGACCTGAAGAAGGCCAATGAGGGCGGCACGCTGTTCGGCTCGCTGGCCCAGGGCTATGGCGCCCCRCCGGCCGTCGCCAACGCCTACAAGGATGTCGTGTCGAAGTTCGTCCATGGTCAGATCAAGACCTCCGACGAGGCCGTGACCGAGCTGGTCAAGGCGATCGACGACGCCAAGTAAGGTTCACTTGAACCAGGTCTCCCCCGCTCCGGCGGGGGAGGTCTCCTGTCGATAAACGGTGCGGGAAAGACCCTGGTGCGTTCTGGCGCCGGGCCGTTTCCGACCAGCCGGTACTGGATGAGCCGATGAGCACAGTTGCCGAAACCCAGATCAAGCTGACACCGGAGCACGACGCCCGTCCCGGCGCGACGGTCCGTTCGCGGCTGCAGGACCTGCTGCCGAAGATCGTGTTGGCGCCGAGCTTCGCGGCGACGATCGTCTTCGTCTACGGCTTCATTCTATGGACGATCTATCTGTCCTTCACCAATTCCAAGACCTTCCCGTCCTACGACATCACCGGCGCCCGCGCCTATCAGCGGCTGTGGCGCTGGACCTTCGAGAGCGACCCGCCGTCGAGCTGGTACACCTCGATCACCAACATGGGCATTTTCGGCTTTCTCTATATCCTGATCTGCCTGGCGCTCGGCCTGTTCCTGGCCATCCTGCTCGACCAGAAGATCCGCGGCGAAGGCGTCTTGAGGCCGATCTACCTTTACCCGATGGCGCTCTCCTTCATCGTCACCGGCGTCGCCTGGAAGTGGTTCCTCGATCCTGGCCTCGGCCTGGAGCAGACGCTGCATCAATGGGGCTGGACGAGCTWCCATTTCGACTGGATCAAGAACAAGGATTTCGTCATCTACACGGTGGTCATCGCCGGCGTCTGGCAGGCTTCCGGCTTCATCATGGCGATGTTCCTGGCCGGCCTGCGCGGCATCGACGGCGAGATCATGAAGGCGGCGCAGATCGACGGCGCTTCCACCTTCCAGCTCTACCGGCGCATCGTCATCCCGCTGCTGCGGCCCGTGTTCCTGTCGGCCTTCATCGTGCTCGCGCATCTGGCCATCAAGTCCTATGACCTGGTGGTGGCGCTGACCAGCGGCGGCCCCGGCGGCTCAGCCTGGCTGCCCTCCAACTTCATGTATGAGTTCACCTTCAAGCGCAACGAGATGGCTGTCGGCTCGGCGAGCGCGGTGATCATGCTGATGACGCTGACCGCGATCATCGTGCCTTACCTCTATTCCGAACTCAGGGAGAAGCCGCGATGAGCGCTGTCACCTCGCCTGCCCGTCCGGCTTCGAGCGGCATCAGCGCCAGGACGATCAACCGCATCGTCATCTATGGCCTGCTCGCGCTGTTCGCTATCTTCTATCTGATGCCGCTCTTCGTCATGCTGGTCACCTCGTTCAAGACCATGGACGAGATCCAGAACGGCAACATGCTGGCACTGCCGCAATCGCCAACCATCGCGCCATGGTTCAAGGCCTGGGGCGAAACCTGCGTCGGCCTGACCTGCGCCGGCATCAAGGGCTATTTCTGGAATTCCATCAAGATGGTGGTTCCGGCGGTGCTGATCTCGACGCTGCTCGGCGCGTTGAACGGCTATGTGCTGACCAAATGGCGCTTCCGCGGCCACACGCTGGTCTTCGCCATGATGCTGTTCGCCTGCTTCATCCCGTTCCAGTCGGTGCTGTTGCCGATGGCGACGATCCTCGGCAGCCTTGGCCGTTTCGGCGTCACCCTGCAGAACGCGACCGGGTTCAATTTCGGCCTCGGCAATTCGACGGTGAACCTGGTCTTCGTCCATGTGGTCTACGGCCTCGGTTTCACCACCTTGTTCTTCCGCAACTATTACGAGGCCTTCCCGACCGAGCTGGTCAAGGCGGCGCAGGTCGACGGCGCGTCCTTCTTCCAGATCTTCCGCCGCATCATGCTGCCCAACTCGATGCCGATCTTCGTCGTCACCGTCATCTACCAGTTCACCAACATCTGGAACGACTTCCTGTTCGCCTCGGCTTACGCCGGCACCGGCGACGTGATGCCGATGACGGTGGCGCTGAACAATGTCGTCAACACCTCGACCGGCGTCGTCGAATACAACGTCAACATGGCTGCGGCGATGATCGCCGCGCTCCCCACCCTGATCGTCTATGTCGTCGCCGGCCGCTATTTCGTGCGCGGGCTGATGGCCGGCGCGGTCAAGGGCTGACCCCTTTCTTAAAGGAACGACCATGGCTTTTCTGGAAATTGATGGGCTGAAGAAGCGCTTCGGGAATGTCGAGATCCTGAAGGGCATCAATGTCGAGCTCGAAAAGGGCGGCTTCCTGGTGCTGGTCGGCCCGTCCGGCTGCGGCAAGTCCACGCTGCTCAACACGATCGCCGGGCTGGAGCAGATCACCGAGGGCGAGATCCGCGTCGACGGCCGCGCCATCAACGACCTGCATCCTTCGAAGCGCGACATCGCCATGGTCTTCCAGAGCTACGCGCTCTATCCGAACATGACGGTGGCCGGCAACATCGCCTTCGGCATGGAGATGCGCGGCGTGCCGGCGGCCGAGCGCCAGGCGGCGATCGACAAGGTGGCCAAGATCCTGCAGATCGGCCACCTGCTCAACCGCAAGCCCAGCCAGCTCTCCGGCGGCCAGCGCCAGCGCGTCGCGATGGGCCGGGCGCTGGTGCGCGACCCGAAACTCTTCCTGTTCGACGAGCCGCTCTCCAACCTCGACGCCAAGCTGCGCGTCGACATGCGCATCGAGATCAAGCGCCTGCACGCCACCACCGGCACGACGATCGTCTATGTCACGCACGACCAGATCGAGGCGATGACGCTGGCGACCAAGATCGCTGTCATGCGCGACGGCGAGGTGCAGCAGTTCGGCACGCCGGCCGAGATCTACAACAACCCGACCAACATCTTCGTCGCCGACTTCATGGGCTCGCCGGCGATGAACCTGATCCCGGCCAAGATCGACGGCAATGGCAGCGCGCTCTCGGTGGTGCTCGACCGCGAGGCGCGCCAGCCGATCGTGCTGCCGATGCCCGGCGCGCCTGCTGGCCTGTCGGCCTTCAAGGACAAGCAGGTCATCTTCGGCGTCCGGCCCGAGGCGCTGACCGACCCGGAGGGYGCCGAACGCAACGGTTCGAGCATCRCCACGGCCGACTGCCATATCGAAGTGGTGGAGCCGGCGGGATCGGACACTTTCGCCGTCACCAATCTCGGTGGCAAGGGCGTGGTGGCGCGGCTCAGAGCCGACGCCAGGATCCAGCCCGGCACCAGCACGCCGCTTGCCTTCAACCTCAGCAAGGCGGTGTTCTTCGACCCGGCGACCGAGAAGCGCATTCTCTGATGCATGTCGCCCAAAAGTGGCTCCGGTTTTGGGGCAACGACATGCATCAAAATAAAGATCTTTAGACTATGGCAAACCCGGATATCGTCATCATCGGCTCCGGCATCGGCGGCGCCACGATCGCCTCCGGCTTGGCCGGCAGCGGCGCCTCGATCCTGATCCTGGAGCGCGGCGAGCCGCTGCCCGCGACGCCGCATGCGCGCTCGACGCGATCGATCTTCATCGACGAGCACTACCGGCCGAAGGAGATGTGGCGCGAGGCCGGCGGCGCTGCCTTCAACCCCGGCAACTACTACTATGTCGGCGGCAATTCGAAATTCTTCGGCGCGGTCCTCATCCGCTACCGCAAGGAGGATTTTTCCGAGCTCGAGCATTTCGGCGGCGTCTCGCCGGCCTGGCCGTTTTCCTATGACGAATTCGAGCCGTGGTATTCGAAGGCCGAGCAGTTGTTTCGCGTGCGCGGCTCGCTCGGCGAGGACCCGACCGAGCCATTCCATTCGATCCCCTACGCCTTCAAGCCGGTGCCGGACGAGCCGCCGATCGCGCGCGCCCGCGCCGAACTGAAAGCCMTCGGATTGCATCCCGCTTCGCTGCCGCTCGGCGTCGACATCGAGACCTGGCTGAAGGAAGGCAAGACCGGCTGGGACGCCTTCCCCAACACCGGCCAAGGCAAGATCGACGCCCAGACCGGCCCGCTGACGGCGGCGCTCACCGACAAGAACATCCGGCTTGAAACCGGTGCGCATGTCGACTGGCTGGAAACGTCGCCGGACGGCAAAACGATTGCCGCCATCCACTACACAAAGAACGGCGCGCAAAAGACGCTGTCGCCGAAGCTCGTCATCCTGTCCGCCGGCGCGATCAACTCGGCCGCCATCCTGCTGCGCTCGCCTTCAGCCAATACTGGCAAGAATGGGGGCAAAGGCCTCGCCAACAGCTCCGACCAGGTCGGGCGCAATTTCATGAACCACAATTCGAGCGCGATGCTGGCGATCGACCCGCGCCGCCGCAACGACAGCGTCTACCAGAAGACGCTGATGCTCAACGATTACTATCTGTCGGACGGCAAGGGCGGCAAGCCGCTCGGCAATGTGCAGCTGCTCGGCAAGATCGATGGCAACATGCTCAAGGCCAATGTGAAGACGATGCCGAAATTCGTGCTCGACTTCATGGCCGGCCACGCCGTCGACTGGTACCTGATGTGCGAGGATCTGCCCGACCCCGAAAGCCGCATCATGGTCGACGGCAAGGAGATCGTCATGCAGTGGCGGCGCTCCAACATGCAGTCGCTGGAAGGCCTGACCAAGGTCATGCGCGAGAACCTTCGCGCCTGCGGCTATCCGATCGTGCTGTCGCGCCCCTTCGACAAGCGCACGCCCTCGCATCAATGCGGCACGGTGAAGATGGGCAACGACCCGGCCACTTCACCCCTCGACACGTTCTGCCGCGCCTACGACCACCAGAATCTCTACGTCGTCGACGCCGGCTTCCTGCCGACATCGGCCGCGGTCAAYCCGGCGCTGTCGATCGCGGCRCAAGCGTTGCGTGTCGCCGATCACATCCGCAAGACGGAGCTTGCCGCATGATGGGCTGGCGCCGCCCCTCATCCGCCTGCCGGCACCTTCTCCCCGTAAACGGGGAGAAGAGGGCTGGCCGCAACCCCTGCGCTCCTTTGGCAATTGGCGAAAGCGCCGATAACAGCGTCCTTCTCCCCGTCACTATACGGGGAGAAGTGCCCGGCAGGGCGATGAGGGGCAGCGCCGACCTCCGCAGGATCAGCTTCCAATGACCCGCCCGTCAGCCATCATCACCGGYGGAGCGCGCGGCATCGGGCTGGCCTGCGCGGACGCGTTAGCCGAGGCAGGTTTCGATATTCTTGTCGCCGACCTTGCTGAGAAGCCCGCTGATGGACTGCCCGAAAAGATCGTCAAGCACGGCGCGGAGTTCGCCTACGCCCGCTGCGACATCGCCGATCTCGCCAGCCACGCCGCGCTCGTCGAAGCCGCGATCAACGCCTTCGGCCACATCGATTGCCTGGTCAACAATGCCGGCGTCGGCGCCGTGGTGCGCGGCGATCTGCTGGAGCTGAAACCGGATAACTTCGATCGTGCGCTCGCCATCAACCTTCGCGGCACTTTGTTCCTCAGCCAGGCCGTCGCCAAGGCCATGCTGGCGAAGCCTGCCGTTCCAACAAGGTCGATCATCACCATCACGTCGGTGAGCGCAGCCATGGCCTCGCCGGAGCGCGCCGACTACTGCATTTCCAAGGCCGGGCTTTCGATGTGGGTGAAGAACCTGGCGCTGCGGCTCGCCGCCGAAGATATCGGCGTGTTCGAGGTGCGGCCGGGCATCATCCGCACCGACATGACCTCCGGCGTTTCGGCCAAATATGACGCGCTGATCGACGGCGGGCTGGTGCCGGCGAAACGCTGGGGCGAGGCCGCCGATGTTGGTGCCGTGGTCGCCGCGCTTGCCTCCGGAAAATTCGGTTTTTCGACCGGATCGGTCATCGATGTCGATGGCGCGCTCTCGGTGCCACGCTTGTGAGGAACAATGGCTGACTACATCATTGTTGGCGCCGGTCCCGCCGGCTGCGTTCTCGCCAACCGGTTGAGCGAGGATCCGTCCAATTCCGTTTTGCTGCTGGAAGCCGGCGGGAAGGACTGGCACCCGCTCATCCACATGCCGGCGGGCTTCGCCAAGATGACCAAAGGCATCGCCTCCTGGGGCTGGTCGACCGTGCCGCAGAAGAACATGAAGGACCGCGTCTTCTGGTACACGCAGGCCAAGGTCGTCGGTGGCGGCTCCTCGATCAATGCCCAGATCTACACCCGCGGCAACGCCCGCGACTACGACGCCTGGGAGAAGGAAGAAGGCCTCGCCGGCTGGGGCTATCGCGACGTGCTGCCCTATTTCAAGCGCGCCGAGAACAACCAGCGCTTCGCCAACGATTTCCATGGCGACCAGGGCCCGCTCGGTGTCTCCAATCCGATCTCGCCGCTGCCGATCTGCGAGGCCTATTTCCGCGCCGGCCRGGAAATGGGCATACCCTTCAATCCGGACTTCAATGGCGCGAGCCAGGAAGGTGTCGGCTACTATCAGTTGACCCAAAAGAACGCCCGGCGCTCATCCGCTTCCGTCGCCTATCTGAAGCCGATCGGTGCCCGCAAGAATCTGACGGTCAGGACTGACGTGCTCGTCACCCGCGTCGTCGTCGAGAAGGGCCGCGCCGTCGGCGTCGAGATCGTCGACAAGCCGGGCGGCGAGAAGACCATCCTGCGCGCCGACCGCGAGGTGATCGTCTCGTCGGGCGCCATCGGTTCGCCCAAGCTCCTCATGCAGTCGGGCATCGGCCCGGCCGACCATTTGAAATCGGTTGGGGTCACGCCGGTGCATGACCTGCCCGGCGTCGGCTCCAACRTGCAGGACCATCTCGACCTGTTCGTGATCGCCGAATGCACCGGCGACCACACCTATGACAACTACGCCAAGCTGCACCGCACGATATGGGCCGGCTTGCAATACCTCTTGCTCAAGAAGGGTCCCGTGGCCTCGAGCCTGTTCGAGACCGGCGGCTTCYGGTACGCCGACCCGACAGCCGCCTCGCCCGACATCCAGTTCCATCTCGGTCTCGGCTCCGGCATCGAAGCCGGCGTCGAGAAGCTGAAGAACCCGGGCGTGACGCTGAATTCCRCCTTCCTGCGCCCGCGCTCGCGCGGCACAGTGCGATTGAAAAGCGCCGATCCGGCCGACCATCCGCTGATCGATCCGAACTACTGGTCCGATCCTTACGACCRCGACATGTCGATCAAGGGCCTKCGGCTGGCGCGCGAGATCATGCGCCAGAAGGCGCTTCAGCCTTATGTGCTGCGCGAGGTGCTGCCCGGCCCTGCCCTGCAGAGTGACGCCGACCTTTTCGACTATGCCTGCCGCACGTCCAAGACCGATCATCATCCCGTCGGCACCTGCCGCATGGGTCATGAYGCGATGGCCGTGGTGACGCCGGATCTGAGGTTGCGCGGCATCGACGCCTTACGCGTCTGCGACGCCTCGGTGATGCCGCGCGTGCCTTCCTCCAACACCAATGCGCCCACCATCATGGTGGGCGAAAAAGGCGCTGATCTCATCCTCGGCCGCGAGCCGCTGCCGCCGGCCGTGTTCAAGGGCAACCAGGCGGCGTGAGGCATCAATGATGATCCGGCATTGCGTCTTTGTCCGTTTTCGCGACGACGTTCCTGAAACCGAGCGCGCGGCGATCCATGCCGATCTCGAAACCTTGCGCGCCGTCATCGACGGCATGGGCAAGGTAGAGTTCAGCGCCAATGTCAGTCCCGAGCCGTTTGCGCGCGGCTTCGGCCACGGCTTCACCATCGATTTCCGCGACGCCGCCGCCCGCGACGCCTATCTGGCGCACGAAGCGCATCAGCGCGCCGGCGCCCGCCTGGTCGCCGCGCTCGAGGGCGGTACCGATGGGCTGATGGTCATCGATCTCGAAGTGACGCAAATGTGACCGCTCGCCGGCTTAAAACCGGCTGCTGTCCCGTTCTCTTTTGCCCGCCCAGGAACATATCGTTGCTTTTGGGGGATGCAAAAGGAGGACCGCCTTGAACCTCACCGCTGAGCAGAAGAAAACCGTAGTCGCATCGTTTCTCGGCTGGACGCTCGACGCTTTTGATTTCTTCCTTCTGACCTTCCTGCTTACCGATATTGCCGCTGAGTTCCAGACCGACGTGCCGGCGGTCTCCAAAGCACTGTTCCTGACATTGGCGACGCRCTTCATCGGCGCGTTCTTCTTCGGCATGCTTGCCGACAAATACGGCCGCAAGCCGATCCTGATGCTCAACATCGTCAGCTATTCGGTGATCGGCGCCTTAGCCGCCTTCTCGCCCAACCTCGGCGTATTCCTCGCGCTGCGCGCCCTGTTCGGCATCGCCATGGGCGGYGAATGGGGCCTGGGCAGCTCGCTTGCCATGGAATCCATCCCGCCCAGCGCGCGCGGCACGGTCTCGGGCATCCTGCAATGCGGCTATCCGGCCGGCTATCTGCTGGCCGCGGTGGTCTATGGCCTGCTCTATGGGCAGAAGATCGGCGACTTCACCTTCGGCTGGCGCGCCATGTTCCTCCTGAGCTTCGTGCCGGCCCTGGTCGTGCTGTTCATCCGCTCGCATGTGCCGGAATCGCCGGCCTTCGTCGAAGGCCGCACCCAGACACGGCCAGGCCTCCTCGAAACGCTGCGGAAGCACTGGGGCATCGCGCTCTATGCCGTGGTGCTGATGATGTTCTTCAACTTCTTCAGCCATGGCACGCAGGACCTCTATCCGACCTTCCTGAAGAAGCAGCACGGCTTCGACACGCACACGGTGAGCTGGATCACCATCGTCGCCAATATCGGCGCCATCGTCGGCGGCCTTGCCTTCGGTGCGCTGTCGGAAAGGATCGGCCGCATCAACGCCATCACGCTCGCCTGCRTGATCGCCTTGCCGGCAATTCCGCTCTGGGCCTATACGACCACGCCCTTCATGCTGGCGATCGGCGCTTTCATCATGCAGGTGGCGGTGCAGGGCGCCTGGGGCGTCATCCCGGTGCATCTCAACGAATTGTCGCCGGGCTCGGTGCGGGCGACGCTGCCCGGCTTCATCTACCAGGCCGGCAATCTGGCGGCTTCCTATGGCGGCCCCTACCAGGCGGGGATCGCCGAAGCGCCGGGAGGCAGCTACGGCTATGCGCTGGCCCTGTTCGCCGGCGTGGTCGCCGTCTGCATCATCGTCGTCATCCGCTTCAGTCCGGAAAAGCGCGGCCAGGTGATGACCGTGCTCAGCTGAGTATCTGTTTTCAACCCATCCTGAGCGCGGCGACGCCGGCGACAATGCCGAGCGCCGCGGCCGCGCGCCAGGCCGTCATCTTCTCGCCCAGCGCCAGCACCGAGATCAGCATGGCGAACAGGATCGAGGTTTCGCGCAGCGACGCGACCGAGGCGATCGGCGCCTTGGTCATTGCCCACATCACGATCCAGTAGGCTGCGCCGCTGAGCACGCCGGTGAACAGCCCGGCCTTCCAGTCGCGCGCCAGCACCGGAAGCGACCGCGGTCCGCGGAAGGCAATGCACAGGACGAGCGCCCATGCCGCATCACAGACGAACAGCCAGGCCGCGTAGCTTTGCGCGGTTGCGGCCAGCCGCGCGCCGCTGCCGTCGGAAAGCGTGTAGCTGGCGATGAAGATCGAGGTGGCGAGCGCGAAGCCGACCGCGCGCAGATTGAGTTTCTCCAGATGCGCCCCACCCCGAAACGACATGACCAGCGTGCCTGCCGACAGAAGCACGATGCCGAGGATGGCGAAGGGCGCCGGAACCTCGCCGACCACGACGATGCCGCCCAGCGCCGAGAGCAGCGGCGCGGTGCCGCGCGCCAGCGGATAGGTCTGGGCGAAATCGCCCGCCTTGTAGGCGCCGATCAGGAAGGTCCGGTAGCCCATGTGGAAGAAAACGGAGGCGAGGATGAATGGCCAGACCTCGGCCTTCGGCACTTCGACGAAGGGCAGCGCCACAAGTGCCGCGGCGCCCATGCCGAGCGTCATCAGCGTGATCGACAGGAAGCGGTCGAGATGGACCTTGACCAGCGCGTTCCAGATCGCGTGCATGGCCGCCGCCGAAAGCACCGCCAGGAAGACGAACAGCGTCATCCCCGCCTCACCTGCCCGCCAGACTTGAGCCGATGCCCGGCGTTTCCAGATCGATATCGACCCGAAGCGGAAAATGATCGGAAGCCACCTCGCCGATATCGGCGCTGACCGAACGCACGCGCCCGGCCAGCATGCCGCCGACGAAACAATGATCGAGCCGTCGTCTCGCCAGCCTGCCGTCGATGATCTTTTCGTGCGTATGGAAGTCCGGTCCCGGCTCGGTGGCGACGGAAGCGGCATCGACGAATCCGTCGATATAGGCGGCTCCGCGGTGATAGGGGGTATTGCCGACGATGCGCCGGTATTCGGCGCTGCCTGGCTCCATGTTGAAATCGCCCAGCCAGATCGCCGCCACCGGGTTTTCGGGTTCCGGCTGGCCGTTCGACCAGTTGCGTCGCGGCTCATCGTCGACGCCGCTCCAGGGGCCGCCGTCGGACGGCGCGCGACGATGCTCGGCATTGAGATAGTCGATCTGCTCCAGCCGCTCCTCGGCCGCGATATGGGCAAGATGCAGCGAGAACACGCGCACTGGTCCCGCCGGCGTACGGATCATGCACTCCAGCGCCGCGTTGCGGGTGTTGAGCGGCCTCAGCGTGCGCCGCAGCGGCAGCGTGTGCAGCCGCGACCAGACGATCGGCAGCTTCGACAGCACCATCGTGCCGAACTGCCGCCGGCGATTGACGATGCGGCCGCCGCGCCTCTCGCTGGCATCCATGTCGAAGGCGGGGCCATAGGCCCAGTAATAGTCGGGCAGCAAGCTGGACAGGATCTCGGGCTGATCGTCCTCATTGGTGCGCTGCCAATGCCGCTCGACTTCCTGCAGCGCGATGATGTCGGCGCCATCCACCAGCCTGGCACAGCGGCTGAGATCATAGCGCCCGTCGCTGCCGTAGCCGTATTGGATGTTGTAGCTGATCAGCTTCATTGATTAACCGGCTCACTTCTGGCGATTGCAGTAGCGCAATTCCAGGAAAAGTGTGAGCGTTTAAGTTCGGCGTCTTCGCCGTAACCTTTCCGTCCGGAATTGCGTCGAGAAAAAAGACATAGAGCGGTTCGCCGTTTCAGGTGAAACGCTCTAGCGCCAGGCCCCTTGCGTTGCAATGGACCGGCAGGACAAGTGGAATAGTCCAATGGAACCCGGCGAACCGCGCTAATAGGTCGTCAGCGGCTGGAAGCTTCCGGCGGGCGACGCCGCCAGTTCCGACCAGTCGATCTCCTCTTCCAGCCGGTGGTAGGCCTCGTCGCCGATCGTGCCGTTGCTGCGCAGTTCCTCCAGCGTGTCGCGCTGCCGCTTGATGGCGTAAAGGCGCAACCGGTCGTATTCCGTCGCGGCTTGCGCGTCGTCGGGGTTTTCCGCAACCCGCCGCTGCGCCTCATACTGCTCGCGCACGACGGCGGCAGCGGCCGATGTCTTGCGGTTCAGCACGTCGAGCGCGGCCTGCATGAYGGCGACGCGCGCCTCGGCTACTTCGCGATCGATCGTCATATCCCGCTCGAAATTGAGCCAGCGCAGAAGCGGCTTCAGGCTTATCCCCTGCAGGACCAACGTGCCAAGCACGACAGCGAACGCGGCAAGCACGATCGGGTCACGCCCAGGAAAATTGGCCGGCAAGGCAATTGCCACCACCAGCGTCACCAGCCCGCGCATGCCGCACCAGCCGACAAGCACGGCGCCGCGAAACGTCGGCGCATCCTGCTTTCTGTCTTCGCCGCCGGAGCGGGCGAACCAGCGTATGACCGCGACGTAACCCGCCACCCACACGAGCCGCGCCACGATGACGACGACAAGCACCGTTGCGGCGAACAGGAATGCTCCGCCTTGCCCGTCGCCGGAGAGACGGCCGACGATCGACCGCGCCTGCAGGCCCATCAGCACGAAAGCCAGCACGTTGAGCACGAATACCGCCGACTCCCAGACCGAATAGGTGCTGACGCGACGTCTCGCCGACATCCGGCGCGGCGCGGTGCGCGCGATGGTGATGGCATAGACGACGATTGTGATGATGGCGGACAGACCGAGCTTGTCGGCAATGATCCAGACGGCGAAGGTTCCGGCGAACTGCACAACGGTGCTGCTTGCCGCGTCCTCGATGCGGGTGAGCRCCAGCAGTGAGACGCGGCCGAACAGATAGCCGGCGATAAYGCTACCGACCGTCGCGAGCAGGATGACCGGCACCGCGTCCTTCAGCATGAGCGTGYCGACCGCTGCCGCGACCGAAATCCGGTAGATCAGCAGCGCCGTGGCGTCGTTGAGCAGGCTCTCCCCTTGCAGGATCGCGGTGATGCGGTGCGGCACCTTGAACTGGCTGAGCACGGCACTTGCCGCGACCGCGTCCGGCGGCGCGACGATGGCGCCGAGCGCGATCGCCGCCGCGATCGGCAGTCCGGCCATTTTCCAGCCGACGAAGGCGACGACCACCGCGGTGAAGACGACGGCGCCGAGCGCCAAAAGCACCAGCGACAGCCGGTACCGCTTCAGGTCGCGCAGCGAGGTGTCATAGGCGGCATCGAGAAGCACCGGCGCGATGAACAGCGCCAGCGCCAGTTCCGGATCGATCTCGATCACCGGCGCGCCCGGCACAAAGGCAAGCCCAACGCCCGCAAGCGCCAGCAGCGATGGGTAAGGCACCTCCAGCCGCCGCGACAGCGCCGTCAGCGCGACGGCGATCAGAAGCAGGACGAGCGTAAGTTCGAACAGAGCCATGGCTCATCGTAGCGGCGAAGCGCGAAGCTTGGCAGTACCTTCGAGTCAGGATGCTGTTGATTTATCCGGCAAACCCGCGCTGCCTCATAGGGTGTGCTCGCAGGACAAACCGATGGCGCCCGTATACCACCGAGAGCCCCTGGCATGTCTTATCGGCATCAGGACGGCCAGGGCCGTCAGTGCAGGACCAGCATATCGCCCGACGAGAACGAAATATCCGCCTTGTCGCCGACGACCGGCGGCGGCGTCGTCGAATTGTTGAAGGTATCGAGCGAAACCGTGTTGCCGCCGATGCCGACGCGCACGCGGATGACCGAGCCGAGGAAATGCACTTCGGCGATCTCGCCCGACAGGCTGGTGTCGTGCCCGGGCTGGCGCGCCAGCGAGATCGCTTCCGGCCGCAGCGCCAGCGACAGCGTATCGCCGGACTTCGAGCCGTTGAGTTTGCCCTTGAGCGAGACTTCCTGCGCGTTGACCTGCACCTTGCCGGCCGAGGCGTCGGTGACCTTGCCCTCCAGCACGTTGAGCGTGCCGACGAAATTGGCGACGAATTTGGTCGCCGGCCGGTTGTAGATCTCGAACGGCGTCCCGACCTGCTCGGCCCGGCCGCCATACATCACCGCGATGCGGTCGGAGATCGACAGCGCTTCTTCCTGGTCGTGYGTGACGAAGATGGTGGTGATGCCGAGCTTCTTCTGGATCGAACGGATTTCCTCGCGCAGCGACACGCGCACCTTGGCGTCGAGCGCCGACAGCGGCTCGTCAAGCAAAAGCAGCTTCGGCTTCGGCGCAATGGCGCGCGCGAGCGCGATGCGCTGCTGCTGGCCGCCGGAAAGCTGGTAGGGATAGCGGTCGGCCATCTGTGGCAGCTTGATCATGTCGAGCATCTCGGCGACGCGCCTGTCCGCGTCCGGCTTCGACATGCCGGCCACCTTGAGGCCGAAGGCGATGTTCTGCGCCACCGTCAGGTTCGGGAACAGCGCATAGGCCTGGAAAACCATGCCGACATTGCGCTGGTTCGGCTTCAGCCTGGTGATATCCTTGCCGGCTACGACGATCTTGCCTGCCGACGGCTCCTCGAAACCGGCCACCATGCGCAGCACCGTCGTCTTGCCGCAGCCCGACGGCCCGAGGAAGGAGACGAATTCGCCCGGTTCGACATCGAGATTGAAGTCCTGGACCACGGTTGTGGCGCCGAAGGATTTTCGAACGTGCTGGATTGAGAGGAATGGCTCAGCCATGGCTTTCTCTTTCGCTCAATTAGGGCGGTTCGCCGATTTCGGCGCGAAGCGGGACAGGACCTGGATCAGCGACATACAGCCCCAGGTAATGGCGAAGGCGATGATGGCAAGTGCCGCTGGCTCGTAAGCACGGTTGGCGCCCATGTTCTGCAGATACGGGCCGAAGGCCGGCCGGTTGAGCAGGYTGGCCACGGTGAACTCRCCGATGACGATGGCAAAGGTCAGGAAGGCGCCGGACAGAACCGCGATCAGCACGTTGGGCAGGATCACGCGTCCGATGATCGTCGTCCAGCCGGCGCCGAGGATCTGCGCCGCTTCGGTGAGCGTCCTGACGTCGATGGTGCGAAGGCCGGTATCGACGGCGCGGTACATGTAAGGCAGCGCCAGCGTCGCATAGCCGATGACGAGCAATGCGTTGGTGCCTAAGCCGCTGGCGAGGAACGGCAGCGGCGAGCTAGAGCCGTACATGCGGATATAGCCGAACACGATGACGATGGCGGGAATGACCAGCGGCAACAGCGTGACGAATTCGACRATCGGCCTGAGCTGGGGCAGGCGCAGCCGGATCCAGTAGGCGGTGGGCACCACCAGAAGCACGCCGAGGATGATGGTGAAGATCGCGGCCACCACCGAGAAGGTGAAGGATTCCTGGAAGCGTGCATCGCCGAGCACGACGCGGTATGCCTCGAAGGAATATTCGCCGCGCTTCATGCGCATTGAGAATTCCAGCGTCGCGATCAGCGGAATGAAGAAATAGGCGGCGCCGAGGACGAACGTCAGCCAGGCCCAGAACTTACCCGACTTCATTTGAGCCACCTCTCCGAGCGGGTCCGGAACCAGATGTAGAAGACATTGGCGAGCCCGGTGATGAAGATCATGCCGAAGGCGATCGCATAGCCGAGATTGGCGTTGTGCAGCACGTCGCCGCGGATCTGCGCATAGAGCACGATCGGCACGATGTTGAGCGACGAGCCGGTCAACGCATAAGCGGTGGCGATGGCGCCGAAGGCGTTGGCGAAAAGCAGGATGAAGGTRCCGAGGAAGCTCGGCCACAGGACAGGAATGACGACCATGCGCCAGTACTGCCACTGGGTGGCGCCGAGCGTCGCGGCGGCCTCGCCCCATTCCTTTTTCAGGCCGTCGATCGCCGGCACGATGATGACGACCATCAGCGGGATCTGGAAATAGAGATAGGTCAGCGTCAGRCCCCAGAAGGACAGCACGTTGAAGCCGTGCTGATAGAGGTCGAAGCCGATCGAGCRCAAAAGCACAGTGAGCAGGCCGAGGCGGCCGAGCGTCGCCAGGAAGGCGAAGGCCAGCGGAACGCCGGCAAACTGCGAGGCGACGCCCGAGAAGGTGAGCGCCGCCGAACGCGTCCAGTTGGGCAGGCCGCYGCGCACGATGGCGATGGCGATGGCGAGGCCGATGAAGGCRCCAAGYAGCGACGAGGCGACGGAAACCTTGATCGAGATCCAGTAGGCGGCAACGATGGTCGGCTGCGCGAGATCTGCGATGTTCTGCAGCGTGAAGCCGCCGTCGGCGTTCTGGAACGCGCCGATGATGAGATAGAGCGTCGGCAGGATCAGGAACATCAACGCGAAGATGATGAAAGGCGCGACGCCCAGCCATTGCGTGGGCAGACGCATCGCGCGCGCGCCGGGCGGAATGGTCTTACCGGCGGCGGACGGTCCTGAAAGGCTGATATCGGTCATGCCTGACTGCCTTCAATAAGGGAATCCGGGCGGCGCAAGGCCGCCCGGAAGAGCATCGACTTACTTGACGTTGGCGCCGACGACCGAGTCCCAGCCCTTGGTGATCTCTTCCTTGGCAGCGCCCTGCTCGTCGAGCGACGGGAACACGGCCTTGGCATAGGCGTCTGCCGGCGGCAGCTTGTCGAGCAGCTCCTGCGGAACCTTGCCGTTCTTGGCGAGGTCGTTGAAGCGGATCGGGTGGCAATAACCCTTCAGCCAGCCGATCTGGCCTTCGTCGGAATAGAGGTATTCCATCCACAGCTTCGCGGCGTTCGGATGYGGCGCGTAGGCGCTGATCGCCTGCACGTACACGCCGGCGACGACGCCGGTCTTCGGGATGACGATATCGGTCGGCGGGTTGCCGTTCAGCGTGTCGCGGCCCGACAGGTTGTTGTAGTCCCAGTTGATCAGGATCGGCGTCTGACCCTGCGCGAGCGTGGCCGGCTTGCCGATGACCGGAACGAAGTTGCCGCCGGCGTTGAGCTTCTTGAAGAAGTCGAGGCCGGCTTCGCCGGCGGCCTTGCCGGCAGCGGCGCCGGTGGACAGACCGGAAGCGTGGACGGCCTGGATCGCCTGGTTCGACGCGCGCGGATCACCGGCGAGCGCAACCGAGTTGGCGTATTCCGGCTTCAGAAGGTCGGCCCAGTCGGCCGGAACGTTCTTGACCAGATCCTTGTTCACCATGAACGACAGAACGCCGTAATAGTCGCCGTACCAGGCGCCGTCGGCATCCTTGGCGCTGTCCGGGATCGAATCCCAGGTCGAGACCTTGTAAGGCATCAACAGGCCGTCTTTCTTGGCCGAGGGGCCGAAA
This sequence comes from Mesorhizobium sp. LCM 4576, assembly GCF_001854815.1. Taxonomy (NCBI): domain Bacteria; kingdom Pseudomonadati; phylum Pseudomonadota; class Alphaproteobacteria; order Hyphomicrobiales; family Phyllobacteriaceae; genus Mesorhizobium; species Mesorhizobium sp. LCM 4576. The sequence goes on along the minus strand of NZ_MDDT01000024.1, from coordinate 458,376 downwards.
GCCAGGCCGACGTCGATGACGTCGGGGGCCTGCGGACCCTTGTTATCCTTGTTGGCCTTGATCGCCTCGACCTCGTCGCCCGAGCCGGCGTCGGGATTGAGTTCGTTGATGGTAATTCCTGGATACTTAGCCTTGAAAGCGTCGATCACTGCCCCATAGCCGCACCAGTCATGCGGAAGCGCGATGACAGTGAGCTGGCCTTCCGCCGTCGCGGCCTTGGCGAGATCGTCCAGCGAATCCGCGGACGAAATCATCGTCGACGCAAAGAGCGTCGCGGCCGAGAGGGAAAGCACTTTCCCCGTGAACTTGAACATGTGTTCTCTCCGTTGAACTGGCGCCGTTGGGCGCCTGCGATGYGGGTATCGTTTTCGTGTGACAGCCAGATGAAGGCTTTTTGAAACCGGAGCCCCGCGGCGAAAAAAGTTAACTCTTTTTAACGGACTGTAGCAATTAGCCCGCGCTTAATTTTCCGGCTAATGGTTAGCCGCCTTGTTTTTTGCCCCGCTCCTCCTCCAGCTGCTCGCCCTTTCTTCAACTCTTCGGCATTGAAAGCCGGCTCTCAGACGGAGCCGGCGATCGCGTTTTCGAGCAGCGCCAGCGCCGCTTTCTTGGTGAGCTTGACCGGATTGCCGCCGGCCGTCGGGTCGACCACCGCCATATCGGCGATCAGCGCCTTGCGCTTCTTGTCCATGTCGAGCCCCTTGATCAGGCCGGGCAGCGCGTGCGGCACCTTGAGCTCCTTGCGCAGCTTGATGACTGCCTTGGCGAAGCCGTCGAAGCCGCCCTTTATGCCGCAATAGGCGGCGAGCCTGGCGATACGGTCCTCGATCGCCTCTCGATTGAAGGCGAGCACATAGGGCATGAACACGGCATTGGTCATGCCGTGATGGGTGTCGTAGAGCGCGCCGATCGGATGCGACAGCGAATGGATGGCGCCCAGCCCCTTCTGGAAGGCGGCGGCGCCCATGGCGGCGGCGCTCATCATGTGGGCGCGGGCGACGAGATCCTTGCCGTTGGCGAAAGCCTTCGGCAGGTTCTCGAACACCAGCCGGATGCCTTCCACCGCGATGCCGTCGGCCATCGGGTGATAGCCGGGCGCGCAATAAGCCTCGAGGCAGTGCGCAAGCGCGTCCATGCCGGTGCCGGCGGTGATGAAGGCAGGCATGCCGACCGACAGCTCCGGATCGGCAATGACGATCGCCGGCAGAAGCTTCGGATGGAAGATGACCTTTTTGGTATGGGTCTCCTCATTGGTGATGACGCCGGCGCGACCGACCTCGGAGCCGGTGCCGGCCGTGGTCGGCACGGCGATGATCGGCGCGATCGCATCCGAATTGGCCCTGGTCCACCAGTCGCCTATATCCTCGAAATCCCACACCGGACGCGTCTGTCCGGACTGGAAGGCGATCAGCTTGCCGAGATCGAGGGCCGAGCCGCCGCCGAAGGCGATGACGCCGTCATGCTTGCCCTTCTTGAACACGGCGATGCCGGCGGTGAGGTTGGACTCGACCGGGTTCGGCTTCACCTCCGAAAACACGCCATAGGGGACCTTGGCGTCGTCGAGGATCTTCAGCGTCGAGGCGACGACCGGCAGTTTCGCCAGGCCGGGATCGGTGACGAAGAGCGGACGCTTGATGCCGGCGGCCGCCAGCGCATCCGGCAGTTCCTTGATGCGGCCGGCGCCGAAACGGACGGTGGTGGGGTAGTTCCATTTGGAGATGAGCTTGGACATTTTTTGTCTTTCGAAAGGTCAGATCGCTTCACGCAGGTGATAGGATTTCGGGCGGGTCAGATTGTCGTAGCCGATGGCCGARAGCGCCGCGCCCTTGCCGGTGTCCTTGACGCCGGTCCAGACCAGCGCCGGATCGAGATAGTCGCAACGGTTCATGAACACGGTGCCGGTCTCGACGCGGTCGCCGATGGCGATCGCATGCTCCGTGTCGCGCGTCCAGATCGAGGCCGTCAGCCCATAGGGGCTGTCGTTCATCAGCGCGATCGCCTCCTCGTCGTTGCGCACCTTCATGATGCCGACGATCGGCCCGAAGCTTTCCTCGCGCATCACGCTCATCTGGTGGTCGACCTCAGTCAGCACCTCCGGCGCCAGATAGGGCGAGCCCGGCTTGTCGTTCTCGACCTTCATGTTGATGTGCGCGATCGCGCCCTTGCGCAGCGCTTCTGCCTTCTGCTCGCGGATCAGGTCGGCGAAACGCGCCTGCGCCATCGGGCCCATGGTGGTCGCCTGCTCCAGCGGATTGCCGACGATATAATTCTTCGTCTCGGCGATGAAGCCCTCGACGAACTCGTCATAGACCTTCTCATGCACATAGACGCGCTCGATGCCGCAGCAGCACTGGCCGGAATTGTAGAAGGCGCCATCGACCAGGTTGGCGACCGCATGGTCCAGCTTGGCGTCGGGCAGCACATAGGCCGGGTCCTTGCCGCCGAGCTCGAGGCCGAGCGTCATGAAGGTGCCCGCCGCGGCCTTCTCGATGGCGCGGCCGCCAGCGACGGAGCCAGTGAAGTTGACATGGTCGATCTTGCCCGAGCCGAGCAGCTTCTCGGTCTGGGCATGGTTCATGATGAGGTTCTGGAACAGGCCCTTGGGCAGGCCGGCCTTGTCGAAAGCCTGCTGGAAGCGTTCGCCGACGAGCAGTGTCTGCGCCGCRTGCTTGAGGATGACGGCGCTTCCGGCCATCAGCGCCGGCACGATGGTGTTGACCGCGGTGAGATAGGGATAGTTCCACGGCGCGATCACCAGCACGACGCCGAGCGGCACCTTCTTCACATAGCGGCGGAAGCCGTCCTTCGGATTGGAGGCCATGACCGGCTTCAGCGCAGCTTCAGCGATCTCGACCATATAGCTGGTGCGTTCCTTGACGCCGCCGAACTCGCCGCCATAGCGCACCGGCCGGCCCATCTGCCAGGCGATCTCGGGCACGATCTCGTCGGTCATGGCGACCAGCGCTTCCAGCATCGCCAGCATATACTTGCCGCGCTCGACGACCGGCGTCTCGGCCCACTTCTCCTGCGCCGCCCTGGCGCGCTCGACCRCCGCACTGATCGCCTGGTCGCTCGCGACCGGCCGTTCGGCGTAGATCGAGCCGTCGATGGGGGATTTGAGTTTGACCGTTTCGGTCATGTGTTCCTCGCAGTTTTATAACACTCGCAATGATGTGGCTGGCGCTTCCTTCATGCGCCGGCCGGCAGGRCCTGCGCCGAGGCTCAAAGGCGCTGCCCGCCTTCTCCTTCGCTGAAGGCCGGGACAGCGCCGACGCTAACGCGGCACCTTAATACCGCTCGAAGCCCCGATGCAGTTCCCAATCCGTAATACGGCGGTCGTATTCGAACTGCTCCCAGCGGGCGGTGTGCACATAATGCTCGATCACCTCGTCGCCGAAGGCCTGCTTCAGCATCTTCGACTTGGCTAGCGTCTCGGTGGCGTCGCGCAGCGTCTTCGGGATCTCGGGCAGGCGCGAGGCCTGATAGGCGTCGCCGACGAAAGGCTTCTGCAATTCCAGCTTCTCGTCGATGCCGGCGAGGCCCGACGCGATCAGCGCCGCGAAGGCGAGATAGGGATTGAGGTCGGCGCCGCCGATGCGGCACTCCATGCGGATGCCTTTGGTGCCCTCGCCGCAGAGCCGGAAGCCGGCGGTGCGGTTGTCCTCACTCCACATGATCTTGGTCGGCGCGAAGGTGCCGGCCTGGAAGCGCTTGTAGGAATTGATGTAAGGCGCCAGGAACCAGGTGAACTCCTTGGCGTATTTGAGCTGGCCGGCCGCCCATTGCTGGCCGAGACTGGACAGCGTCCAATCGGCTTGTCTGTCGAAAAACAGCGGCGTCTTGCCATCGGCGCTCCACAGCGAATTGTGGATGTGGCTCGAATTGCCGGCGAGTCCATAATTGTATTTGGCCATGAAGGAGATGGCCTTGCCTTCGGAATCGGCGATCTCCTTGGCGCCGTTCTTCAGGATGACGTGGCGGTCGGCCATCTCGAGCGCCTCGGCATAGCGCACATTGATCTCTTCCTGGCCCGGTCCCCACTCGCCCTTGGAGTTTTCGATCGGAATGCCAGCGGCCTCCATCTCGTTGCGAAGCCGGCGCATGACGCCTTCTTCCTTGGTGGTGATGCCGATCTGGTAGTCGCCGATATAGGGCGAGGCGCTATCCAGCCCCTGCCAATGCTTTTTGCGGGCGGACTCGTAGGTTTCGCTGAACAGGTAGAATTCGAGCTCGGAGGCGAAATAGCCGATATAGCCGCGCTCCTGCAGCCGCTTGACCTGCTTCTTCAGGATCGCGCGTGGCGAGTGCGCGAGGTCGTCATGCGTGTGATGGTCGAGCACGTCGCAGATGACCAGCGCCGTCTTCTCCAGCCACGGAATGCGCCGCAGCGTCGACAGGTCCGGCTTCATGACGAAATCGCCATAGCCCTTCGACCAACTCRCCGCCCTGTAGCCCGGCACCGGCTCCATATCGATGTCGCAGGCCAGGAGATAGTTGCAGCCATGCGTCTCGCCATGCGCTGAATCAACGAAATACTGGGCCAGGAAACGCTTTCCCGCGAGCCGGCCCTGCATGTCGACGATGCAGGCCAGCACCGTGTCGATCTCGCCGTTCGAGACCGCTTTCTTCAACTGATCGAACGAGAAATTCCCGGCCATTCCTTTGGCGCTCCAGTGCTTGTCGATTTGAGGGGAGAAACGAGAACCATGGCCGGCGTACGCCGGCCATGGCCGTGAAGCGAAGGTTCAGTGGCCGGTCTCGCCGACCGCCTGTTCGGCCGCCTTGATCGCCGCCTGGCGCGCCGCGATGATGTCGCCCAGCGGCGGACCCTGGAAGCGGTTGCGCTCGAAAGCAAACCAGACGATCGCCGTCAGGATGAAGAAGCCGACGGTGATGTAGAGCGCCCAGTCGTTCGGCGGCTGGATGCCGATGACGAAGATCAGGATCATCGACACGATCGACAGGAAGGCGAACAGCATGAAGATGCCGCGCCCCATGTTCCACGGGCCCATCTTGTCCCACTTCGGCGTTCCCCAGGCCATCATGCCAAGCACGATCGGCACGGTGAAGGAGAGGAACAGGAAGATGACGGTGCAGGACACCACGATCGTATAGGCCGAGGTGCCGGCGACCGAGACCACCGACGAGCCCCATACGAAAAGCACCGACAGGATCGAGGCAGTCCAGATCGCCGCCACCGGCGTGCGGTAGGTCGGGCTGACCTTGGCAAGCGCCGCCGAGCCGGGCAGTCCGCCGTCGCGCGAGAAGGCGAAGATCATGCGCGAGGCGGAGGTGACGGTGGCGAGGCCGCACAGGAGCTGCGCCAGGAACACGACCAGGTAGACGAACTCCTTGAGGCCGGACGGGACGCGCTGGTCGAAAGCCCAGAAGAACACGTTCCAGCCCTGCTTGGCCGCGTCGTCCATGTTCGGGATCATCAGCACGAAGGCCGCCAGGAACAGGTAGCCGAACAGCGCCGACCAGATGACCGACATCACCATCGCGCGCGGCACGGAAGACGCCGCCTTGATGGTTTCCTCAGAAGTGTGCGCGGAAGCGTCATAGCCCGTGATCGTGTAGATCGGCAGCAGCAGGCCGAGTGCGAAGACCCAGGCGTTCGATACTTGCGGCCACACGCCGCCGCCGGCATCACCGGAGTAGTTGTGGAAGGTGAAGAGGCGGCTGAAGTCCCAGGTTTGGRCAAACAGCAGGCAAACCACCGCGATAAGGATCGAGCCGAAGAAGATCAGATAGCCGGAGAAATCGGTCAGCTTCGCCGTCAGCTTGATGCCGAGATGGTTGATCAGCGCCTGGGCGCCGGTGATGATCACCAGGAAGATCATCTGGTTGGTCAACGTGCCCTCGATGCCGAGCGCCGGACCGAAGGCGCCGACGAAGAAGGTCCAGGTGCCGACATTAATAGCGCCGAGCACGGTGATAAGACCGAGCAGGTTGAGCCAGGCCGTCACCCAGCCGGTGCCGCGATTGCCGAGGATCGAACCCCAGTGATAGARGCCGCCGGCCGTCGGATAGGCCGAGCTGATCTGCRACATGGCGACGGCGAAAGTGAGCGACACGAAGCAGCCAACCAGCCAGCCGATGCCGACGCCGATGCCGCCGGCGCCCGAGGTCGCCTGCGCCAGCGAGTTGATGCCGCCGGACAGGATGCAGATGATCGAGAAGGAAACCGCGAAATTCGAAAAGCGGCTGAGCCGCCGCTCCAGTTCCTGGGCATAGCCCATGCTGTGAAGGACCTGAATATCCTTCGCCTTATCGACTTCGGTATAGTCGTCTGCTGCCATTTGGAAGTCCCCTGTTGGTTCTTAGCTGGCCGATTGTACTGACTTACCCATTGCGCTTTGTCGGGAGCCCTTGGCCTCCTCGGGCTCCAGATTCGAAAATATGCCTGTGAGCAGATCCGCCCATTTCCGCTGCCCGGTCTCGCCGGCGATTTCGTCGTTGCGGATTTCGATCATCGCGCAGGGCAGCCCGCGCGACCGCGCATGCCGTTCCAGCGTGAAATAGACGCGGTCGGCCGGCGAATAGGGTTCGTTGACGCCRACGGTGACGCCGGCAAGCCGCCGCAGCGCCGCGACCAGGGGCGTTGCCAGGCGGCGGTCGTCATCATGGATGATGCCGATATGCCATGGCCGGCTCTTGCCCTTGTAGACCGGTGTGAAGGAGTGCACCGACACCAGCCGCGTTTCCTGACCCCGCGCCAGCCGCCGCTCGATGATCTGGGCGATCGTGTCGTGGAAGGGGCGCCAGGMAAGGTCGATGCGCGCGGCGCGCTGCTTGTCGGACAGGCCCGAATTTCCGGGAATGGCGGTGGTCTCGCTGACCGGCGGCACGAGGTCCGGCGCGTCGAGCGGYCGGTTGCAGTCGATGACGAGCCGCGACACGCGGGTCTCGATCAACGTCGCGTCGAGCGCCTCGGCCATGCGGAGGGCGACAGGAAGCGCGCCCGGATCCCACGCGATATGACGGGAAAGGTCCGCGGCCGGCAGGCCGAGCGTTCCGAATTCGGCGGGCAGGAAGTTGGAAGCGTGATCGCAGGTGAAGACGAAGGGGCTGGATCCGTCGGGATTGGTCACCCTGACGGTCTCAGACGGGGCAAGGCTAGCGGGCCGAGCTTTCTCCATATCGTCCCCTGCGGAACGCTGTATCTTATGTTACGTATTTTGTCTCATTGCGTCCCTGTGAATGATTTCATACAGTTTGACCGGCTTTGTCAAACGCGAATTCGGGAAACCGGCGGCGGCGGGTCAACGGGCGGGGGAAAACATGATTTCCAGCATTGCCGAACTGATCTCTGACCGCATCGGCGCTATGCCGGCCGGCGAGCGCCGCGCCGCCCAGACGCTGATTGCCAACTATCCTTTGACCGGGCTGAAGACGGTCGCCGAATTTTCGGCCGCGGCCGGCGTGTCCTCGCCGACGATCCTGCGCTTCGTCGCCAGGCTCGGCTTCCAGAACTACCCCGAATTCCAATCGGCGCTGCAGGATGAGCTGGCGGCGCAATTGCAGTCGCCCGCTTCGCGCACGCTCAATCCGGGCTCGGCCGGCGGCGCCGTCTCGCCGATGCTCGAGGCGACGCTCGACAACATGCGCGAGACGTTCCGCCACCTTACCGACAAACAGCTCGCCGACATCGCCGCGCGGCTTGCCGAGYGGCGCGGCAAGACCTTCCTCATCGGCGGCCGCTTCACCGATCCGCTGGCGCGCTACATGGCTGCCCATCTCGCCATCATCCAACCGGACGTCTATCACCTCGCCGGCCAGGAGAGCATTTGGCGCGACCGCCTGATCGACATGGGCAAGCGCGACGTGCTGGTGATCTTCGATATCCGCCGCTACCAGGAAAGTCTGGTCCGCTTCGCCGAGAAGGCGCATCACCGCGGCGTGCAGATCATTCTCTTCACCGACCAGTGGCTGTCGCCGATCGCCCGCTTTGCCCGCCATGTGATCGCCGGACGCACCGCCGTGCCGTCGGCCTGGGATTCGTCGGCCGCTCTGTTCGTGGTCGCCGAAACGCTGATCGGCGCCGTGACCAGGCAATTGGAAGCCGCCGGCGCCAAGCGCATCCGCGACCTGGAGAGCTTGCGCTAGCCGGGCGAAAGCCGGTGGCCGCCGGCCAAACGCGGCAAAACGCAAGGGTCCCAACCGCGCCCCGCGTTCACGTTACCTAGATTTAATGTGCACGTTTGCGTGATAATTGCCATAAACCGCTGATATCAGGGTGTGGAGTGGCCGGTTTTCGCCCCCACCCCGTGTCGTCGATGTGCTTGCTTCCTTCTGGAATCCGGCAGACGAGTCCTGCCGCTGGAGTGTCGATGTCGAGCTGGAAGCAGATTGTTGCAGCGCTTGTGATTCTGGTTGCCGCCGTGGCCGCCTGGGCGCGCTTTTATCCCGGCGCGCCACAGATACTGTCGCATTGGKGGCTGGACTGGGCCATCACCGCGACGCCTCCGGCTACGGAGAGCGCCGGCCCCGGTCAGTCCGGACGCAGCCGCGCAGGTCAGGTCGTCACCATCGTCGCTTCGCCCGCCGGCACCGCCACCATCAACGACAGGCTGCAAGCGATCGGCACCGGCCGCGCCAACGCGACGGTCACCGTCAACCCATATTCGTCCGGTCGCCTCACCGAGTTGCTGGTCCAGTCCGGCACGCATGTCGAAAAGGGCGATGTCATCGCCAAGCTCGATTCCGATGTGGAAGTGATCGCGCGCGACCGCGCGCAGGTGGCGATCGAGGATGCGCAGTCCAAGCTCGACCGGGTGAAATCGCTCAGGGCTTCCAACGCGGCCACGCCGGTGGCCGTCGCCGATGCCCAGGTGACGCTCGCCAATGCCAAGCTGGCGTTGCGCGACGCCGAGCTCGCGCTGGAGCGCCGCTCGATCGTGGCGCCGATCGAAGGCACCGTCGGCATCCTGCCGATCGCCGCCGGCAACTACGTCACCAGCCAATCGGCGATCGCCACGCTTGACGACCGGTCCTCGATCCTGGTCGACTTCTGGGTGCCGGAACGTTTCGCCGCCGCGGTCAAGGTCGGCGCCCAGCTGTCGGCCACGCCCTTGGCCAACCCTAACCAGGTCTATACCGGCACCGTCTCGGCCATCGACAACCACATCGACGAGAACAGCCGCACGCTGCTCGTCAAGGCAACGATCGCCAACCCCGCCGATTCGCTGCGCGCCGGCATGTCCTTCCGGATCGGCATGCGGTTCTCCGGCGATACCTATCCGGCCGTCAACCCCCTTGCCATCCAGTGGGGAACCGACGGCGCCTATGTCTGGGCCGTCGCCGACGGCAAGGCCAAGCGCGTTCCGGTGCGTATTATCCAGCGCAACACCGAGACGGTGCTGATCGATGCGCCGGTCGCGAGCGGCGACATGGTGGTGACCGAAGGCACGCAGAGCGTCAGCGAAGGCGGCGATGTCCGCATCGCCGGCCAGGGTAGCGCCACCGAGGCCGAAGGCTCATGATGAGCATCGGCGACGCCGCTCGGGGATCGGGCCTCACCGCGCTTTTCATCCGCAGGCCGGTCATGGCCTTCGTGCTCAACACGCTGATCGCTGTTGCCGGGCTTGCCGCCTTCTGGGGCGTCGAAATCCGCGAATTGCCGGATGTCGACCGCCCGGTCATCACAGYCAACACCACCTTCGAGGGCGCGGCCGCCGAAACCGTCGACCGCGAGCTGACCGACGCGATCGAAGGCGCCGTCGCGCGCGTCTCAGGCGTCAAGTCGATCTCGTCGACGTCCTCTTTCGGCCAGAGCCGCGTCACCATCGAGTTCAACGACGGTGTCGACCTCAACGTCGCGGCCTCCGACGTGCGCGATACCGTCAGYCGCATCACCAACCAGCTGCCCGAAACCGCCGACGCGCCGCGCATCGTCAAGGCCGACGCGAATTCGGATCCGGTGATGCGGCTCGCGGTCACCTCCGACACGATGTCGGTGCAGGACATGACGGTGCTGGTTCAGGACCGCATCGAGGACGAGCTTGCCGCGGTGCCCGGCGTCGCCGACGTCCAGGTGTCCGGCGACCGCGACAAGATCTTCCGCATCGACGTCGACCAGAACAAGCTGGCGAGCCAGGGCTTCACCGTTGCCGACCTAAGAACGGCGCTTGCCTCGGTCGCCTTCGATYCCCCGGCCGGTTCGATCACCACGACGAACCAGGACCTCATCGTGCGGACCACCGCCGACGTGACCACGCCGGAGGAGTTCGAGAACATCGTCATCGGCGGCGCGACCCGCATCCGCGACGTCGCCACGGTGACGCTCGGACCCGATATCGGCCAGACTTCGCTGCGCTCCGACGGCAAGACCGGTATCGGCCTTGGCATCATACGCCAGGCGGAATCGAACACGCTGGACATCTCGACCGGCGTCAGGGCCGCCGTCGCGAAGCTGCAGGAGACGCTGCCCGCGGGTATGTCGATCAAGGTCACCAGCGACGACGCCGTCTTCGTCAACGGCGCCGTGCATGAGGTCGAGATCGCGCTGGCGCTCTCGGTCTCGATCGTGCTGATCGTCATCTACGCCTTCCTGCTCGACTGGCGCGCGACGCTGATCCCCGGCCTGTCGATGCCCGTCGCCATGATCGGCACCATCGCGGCCATCTATCTCGCCGGTTTTTCCGTCAACATCCTGACGCTCCTGGCGCTGGTGCTGGCGACCGGTCTTGTCGTCGACGACGCCATCGTCGTGCTGGAAAACATCGTGCGCCGCCGCAACGAAGGCATGGGGYCGCGCGCCGCGGCGGTGCTCGGCACCCAGGAAGTGTTCTTCGCGGTCGTCGCCACGACGCTGACGCTGGTCGCCGTCTTTGTGCCGATCTCCTTCCTGCCGGGACAGACCGGCGGCCTGTTCCGCGAGTTCGGCTTCGTGCTGGCGATGTCGGTGCTGCTCTCCTGCGTGGTCGCGCTGACGCTTTGCCCAATGCTTGCCTCGCGCATGCTGACCAGCGCCTCGCTTCACCATGAAGGYGGCACAGGCATCGGCGCGCGCATCGGCGGGGCGCTGCATCGGCTGTACAAGCGTTGCCTGCATCTTTGCCTCGACGCACCCTGGATCGTGGTGCTGGTCGCGCTCATCTTCGCCGGCACCGCCTTCACCCTGTTCGGCACCATCCGCCAGGAGCTGACGCCGACGGAGGACCGCGCCGTGGTGCTGTTGCGCATCAACGCGCCGCAAGGCGTCAGCCTCGACTACACGACCGAGCAGATGCGCAAGATCGAGCGACTGATCCAGCCGCTGCGTGATTCCGGCGAGATCCGGTCGACCTTCGAGAACGCCGGCAACAACGGCTCCTACAATTCGGGCTTCATGGTGATGACGCTGGCGCCCTGGGACGAGCGCAGCCGCAGCCAGCAGGAGATCATGGCCGATATCAGCCGCTTGACGAAACAGGTGCCGAGCGTGCGCGTCTTTCCGGTGCAGCCGAACAGCCTTGGCATCCGCGGCGCCGGCAACGGCCTGCAATTCGCGCTGGTCGGCAACGACCGCAAGGCGCTGAGCGAGGCGGCGGTGAAGATCGTCGACGAGATGCGCCAGGATCCCCGCTTCCAGACGCCGCGGCTTTCCGTCGATCCGACGCAGCCGCAGCTCGCGGTGGCCATCGACCGCGAACGCGCCTCCGATCTCGGCATCGACATCACCGGGCTCGCCGACACGCTGCAGGCCATGCTCGACGGCAACGATGTCGTCGACGTCTACATCGCCGACCGCAGCTATGGCGTGAAGCTGGTCTCGACCACCAACCCGATCAACGATCCGACCGATCTGGAAAACATCTTCCTGAAGACGTCCGATGGCCGCTTCGTGCCGATGTCGACCATCGCCACGCTGACCGAGCGCGCCGTGCCGCCGTCGCTGACGCGCGAGCAGCAGCAGCCCTCGGTCGCGATCACCGCCAATCTCGGCAGTGGCTTCGCGCTCGGCGAGGCGCTGACCCGCGCCGAGCAGATCGCGGCGCCGCTGCTGCCGCCCGGCGCGCGCATCCTGCCGCTCGCCGAGGCCGCCACGCTCGGCGAGAGCAACAGCGCCATGATCGCCGTCTTCGGCTTCGCCCTGGTCATCATCCTCCTGGTGCTGGCGGCGCAGTTCGAGAGCTTCGTCAGCGCCGTCATCATCATGGCGACCGTGCCGCTGGGCTTKGCCTGCGCCATCTTCGCGCTGCTCCTGTCGGGCACCAGCCTCAATGCCTACAGCCAGATCGGCCTGGTTCTTCTGGTCGGCGTCATGGCCAAGAACGGCATCCTCATCGTCGAGTTCGCCAACCAACTGCGCGACCGCGGGGCAGGCGTGCGGGAGGCGATCGAGGAGGCGGCCACCATTCGCCTGCGCCCGGTGATGATGACCATGATCTGCACCGTGCTCGGCGGCGTGCCGCTGGTGCTGGCCGCCGGCGCTGGCGCCGAGGCGCGCGTGGCGCTGGGCTGGGTTATCGTCGGCGGCCTTGGGTTAGCCACCGTCTCGACCCTGTTCCTCACCCCGGTCGCTTATCTCCTGCTCGGCCGCTTCGTCACGCCCAAGGCGCATGAGGAAGCCCGGCTGAAGCGTGAGCTCGAGGAAGCAGCCTATGTCGACCTGGAGCCGGCCGAGTAGGCTATTTCAACAACCGGCCTTCGATCGACCAGCGCGCTGCCAGGAAGTTCAGCACGGCCGCGACCACGACACCGATGATCTTGGCGGGCCAGACGCCGACGGCCCCTGCCAGCACGGCGATCGAGAGGCTCGAGACGCCAAGCGAAATCAGCGCGCCCAGTGAGACGAAGCGCAGGAAGGAATGGTGGAGCCGGATACCGGGGTCCCGCTCGAACGACCACAAGCGGTTCGCCACGAAGGAGAAGAGCACCGCGACGAACCAGGCGCCGACATTGGCGGCCAAAGCCGGCACCGCGAGCTTGAGCAGCAGGAAGAATGCGGTGAGGTCGATGCCGGTGTTGACCAGCCCRACCAGCGCGAAACGGACGATCTTGTTGCCGGTCGAACGTTGCGGCTGGCTGGCGCTCATGCCCTGCCGTCCATCACGCGCGCTCYGGCCTTGTCGAGGCTGGCGCCGAAATCCTCGGAACTCAGAACCRCAAACTCGACCTCGCGCACGGCTTGCATCGGGTCTCGCGCCCGCAAAGTGTCATCGACATGGCCCGGATGGCACATGAACAAACCTTGTTCGGGCAAGGTTTCGACCGCGGCGCGCAGCGTCGAGGCGAATTTCCCCGGCTGCCGCCAGTCATAGATGCCGGAAAGCGGCGTCATGACACTGAAGCCTGCCCGTCGCATCGCGCTGTTGAAGCCGGCGGCCAGGGCGGCGATCGCCGCGATCTTGGCCGCCGCCGGGTCCAGGCCGGAAAACCCAGGCGCGCCGCGTAGCGCTGGTTTATGAGCGGCCGCGCCAAACCGGGCGAGCAGCCAATTCCGCACCACGGGAAGAAAATGCACATGCTGGTGTCCGTCGATATGGTCGGGCGGGTCAGCCAGCGCTGCGGTGAAGCGGTCGTACTGGGCGTCGAGCTCGGCATGAATGTCCCGCTCGTCGATGCGCCCGCGCCGAACCGGCAGCGCAAGGGCGGCGAGCCCGGGCAGCTTGCCTTCCGGCGCCAGGCTGGACGAACCGGTCGCCGCGATCTGATCGGTGAGGGTCAGATGCAATCCGATGGCCGCCCTTCTGCGAAAAGGCCTGATGCGCGCCGCCGCCTCTTCCCATTCGGGAAGGCCGGTCATGCAACTGGTTCCGGTCAGACGGCCGCGCGCGATGAGGTCGAGGATCGCGCCCGATACTCCCGGCGCAAGGCCGTAATCGTCGGCGATCAGGCGGATCGACCTGGTCATTTGTCGGAGGCAGYCTGCTGGACGGCATCGCCGTGCAGGACGTCGCGCACGATGTAGACGGGCCGGTCCTTGCTTTCGCTGAGCGTGACCCAGACATATTCGCCGATCAGGCCGAGCAGTGCCAGGTTGAGGCCGCCCAAARGCACGACGGCGACCATGATGCTGGGGTAGCCAGGCACGGCGATGCCGTAGAACAGCACCTCGAAGAGCACCTTCACGCCATAGGCGAGACCGGCCAACGCCGCCAGCAATCCGATGAGGCTGATGACGCGCAGCGGGATCACGGAAAACGAGGTGAACCCTTCAAGCGAGAACGCGATCAGGTTGAACCTTGTCCATTTCGACGTGCCGCCGGCGCGGTTTTCCGGCGAATAAAGCACCGCCTTCTGGCGAAAGCCCGCCCAGGCGAATAGGCCCTTGTTGAAACGCCGCTTGTCGCGCACGCTGGTCAAGGCACGTGCCACAGCGCCGCGCATGACACGGAAGTCTCCGGCATTTTCCGGGATATCGAAACGCTGGCTGCTGTTGATCAGCTTGTAGAACAGCCGCGCCAGCTGGCTGCGCCGCCAGCTCCCCTCGCGCCGGTCGTTCTGCGCGTAGACCACGTCGATCTCAGGATTCTCGACCAGCTCGCCGATCATCTTCAGGCTGATGTCCATGGAGTGYTGGAGGTCGGAATCCATGATCAGGACCATGTCGCCGCGGGAATGATCGAGGCCGGCGAGCACAGCCGCTTCCTTGCCGAAATTGCGGCTCAGCCGCACGATCTCCCAGGAGCCCGACAATGAAGCGGCGAATGTCTCGGCGCTGCCGTCGCGGCTGCCGTCGTCGACGAGTAGCTTGCGGACCGTCATGCCGAAGCGCTCCGCCACGGCCGCTTCCAGCCTGTCGAGCAGCCCGACAAACGCGATGGCGGATTCGGCCTCGTTGAAGAACGGCGCGATGATGTCGAGCATCTCAGCCATGCGCGACGGCTCCGGCGGCTGGTGCCTTCCGTCTGTCTTGCGTCCAGAACCTGCCGATGAGCACGCTGGCGACTATGCTGATGCTGATCGGCCGGAACCACAGGTGGAAAAGATCGTGCAGTCGCAGATCGACGCTGGTCAGTCYGGTGGCGAAGAGGAGCGTTGCCAAGAACCAGCACATGGCTCCGCCTCCCTTCTCCCGCCAAAGCAAGGCGATGGCGAGACCCGCAGGCACCGCCACCATGGCATAGGTGTTCTGCTCGACCCGCGGATTGAAGACGCACATGTAGAATGCCGCGGCGAGGAAGATGGCGAGTCCGTTGACGTTGGGTTCCAGCCTGCGGTCGTACCGCAGTACCAGCCAGAGTGTGGCCAAGCCGGCGACGACGCGCACGATCGTCGCCACGGATTCAGGGATCGGCATCCCAACCCGCGTGAAAGGCGCCGTGAAGTCGGCCGGGACGAAGGAGCCGGTTGGATCGACCGTCATCGAAGTCAGCAGCCGGAAGAAATCGTGATATTGCGCGTTGATGTAGTCAGTCGACGCAAAGCCATAGGGGATGGCGAGCACGACGAGCACAGCCAGTACCAACACCGGTATCAGCCTGGGACGCAGCGCTCCCGCGAGAAGCAGCATGATGATCGCGGTCGGTTTGGCGATGATCGCAAGCGATGCCCAGAAGAAGCTCTCAGCCCGGTGTCCCTCGAGAGTCGACAATGWGAGAAACCAGCACGCCCCGGTGAGCAGGATCGTCGCCTGGCCGTTGCGAAGCGCCGCCAGCGACACCGGCAAGGCAAGGAAGAGGCCGAAGGACAGYAGCCATGTCTGCTCCTCGCCTCCAAGCTTGCGCACCTGGCGCATCGCGGCAAAGGTCAGCAAGCCGAAGCCCAGCATGTGCCACAAGATATTGCCCAGATATGGCCCGAGCTTCAGCAGTGGAACGTAGAGGACGGCGAAGGCGGGAGCGTATAGATACCCCATGGCGACGTCGACCTGATACAGCGGCTGGCCGCTTAGAAACGCTTCGCTGCCATGTCTATAGATATGGACCACCGAACGCGTGGTGGGCGACCATAGCACCAGGCCAAGCACAATCAGAAACGACCCGATCCACAGCCAAAACCCCAAACGGTCGAAGACCGGCCTGGTTACCGTCATAGCGCACCCCGCATTCCGACCAGGACGGCTTTCCCATCGCCGCTTGGCTTCAAGCGCCGGCCAGATATCACATCGAAATGAAATAGAACATCCGAGCGTGACTGTTACCGACGCGGGGCAACGGAAGGCGAAACAGCGGCGTTTTTCCGCCGCTCTCTTGTCGATCACGGTTTTGTGTTCAAATCGGCGCCCGGCTGCCTACGGCCTGATGAACACCTTTCCGTTGGGCTTGGCGAGCTCGGCCGGCAGCCGCGCCATCGCCTCGTCCAGCGGCACGACCGCCGTGACGTCGGTCGACCAGCGTCCGTCGGAAAAGCGCTTCTGCGCCTCCAGCACCGCCGGGCCCAGCCTGTCGCGGAACTGGCGCATCCATTCGGCCAGCCAGAAGCCCTCGATGCGCTTGTGCTGGAAGATCAGTTGGCCGGGTTCGCGGATCACCGTCGGCTCGGCGTCGAGCCGGCCATAGACGATCCAGCGCCCGCGTTTCGRCATGGCGGCGAAGATGGTGGAAGCCAGCGGGCCGGTGACGGCGTCGAGGAAAATGCGCGGCTGCTCGGCCTTCATCGTCTCTCGCAACGCCGCCTCGAAATCCGCCGCCTTCTCGTTGAGCACATGGGCGGCGCCGAGTTCCTTCAGCAGTGGGATCTGCTCGTCGCGACGCAGCGTGACGATCGGCCGGAAGCCTGCTTCCTTCGCCAGCCCGATGATCAGCTTGCAGAGCTGGCTGGCGCCTGCGGTCATGATGAAGGCCTTTTCGCCTTCCTCTCTGACGATGTCGAACATGGCCAAGGCTGTCAGCGGATTGACGATCATCGCAGCAGCATCCTCGTCGCGTACCGTGTCGATGAGCGGGATGCAGGACGCGGCTTCGGCGACGGCATAATCCGCCCATGCGCCCCAGTTCGACACGCCGGTGGCGAAGGCGACGCGCTTGCCCGCAAGGCTTTTTGCATACGGGTCATCGCCCGTGGCGACGACAATGCCGACGCCCTCGAAACCGGCCGGCCGGCCCTTGACCCGCGGCTGGCCGTACTGGCCCTTGATGAAGGCGATGTCGGACGGGTTGATCGAGGCGAGGCTGACCTTGATCAGCGCTTGTGTCGGCCCAGGCGCCGGCACGGCGATGCTGCCGGGCTGGAGATAAGGCTCCATCGCTTCCAGCGCGGCCGCCGAAGGCGTCCTGGTGTAACCGTCGCCGACAAGCAGCAGACCCTGCATTTGCGATGGAAGCGCCATGGCCGTCAGACCTTTTCYTGCGTGTATTTCTTTAGTTCCGTGCGCGCCACCTGGCGCCGGTGCACGGCGTCCGGCCCGTCGGCCAGCCGCAATGTCCTCAAATGCGTCCAGGAGCGGGCGAGCGGCGTGTCCTGGCTGATGCCTTGCGCGCCGAACATCTGCACCGCCTCGTCTGTGACCTTCAGCGCGACGCGGGGAGCCACCACCTTGATCTGGCTGATCCAGGGCGCGGCCGCGCGAGCATCTCCCTGGTCGATCATCCACGCAGCCTTGAGGCACAAGAGCCGCGCCATCTCGRTCTCCATGCGGCATTCGGCGATGATGTCGAAATTCGCGYCGAGCTTTGCCAGCGGCTGGCCGAAGGCCTCGCGCCGCACCGAACGCTGACACAGCATCTCCAGCGCCATCTCCGCCTGGCCTATGGCGCGCATGCAATGATGGATGCGGCCCGGCCCGAGCCGCCCCTGCGCGATCTCGAACCCCCTGCCCTCGCCGAGGATCAGGTTTGCCGCCGGCACCCGGACGTTGTCGAATCTCAGATGCATATGCCCATGCGGCGCGTCGTCATCGCCATAGACCTGCATGGGCCGCAGCTTGGTGATGCCCTTGCTGTCGGAAGGCACCAGGATCATCGAATGCCGGCGATGCTGCGGCTCCCCGTCCGATCCCGTCCTGACCATGACGATATAGATGGCGCAGCGCGGATCGCCCGCTCCGGAAGCCCACCATTTCTCGCCGTTCAGCACATAGTCGTCGCCCTGCCGCTCGCAGCGCATCGAAATGTTGGTGGCGTCCGAAGACGCCACGTCCGGCTCGGTCATCAGATAGGCCGAACGGATTTTCCCCTCGAGCAGCGGCTCCAGCCAATCGCGCTTGTGCGCTTGCGAGCCGTAGCGCTCCAGCACCTCCATGTTTCCGGTGTCGGGCGCCGAGCAGTTGAAGGTTTCGGCGCCGAGATGCGCCTTGCCCATCTCCTCCGCCAGATAGGCGTATTCGACGGTGGAAAGGCCGTAGCCGCGCTCGGAATCGGTGAGCCAGAAGTTCCACAGGCCGCGCTCGCGCGCCGTCTTCTTCAAGCCCTCCAGGATTTCCGTCTGCCTGGCCGTATAGGCCCAGCGGTCGCCCCCCTTGCCGACTTCGGCGAGGAACGCTTCGCCGAGCGGYGCGATCTCGTCGCGCACCATCGCCGCCACACGCTCGTGGATAGRCTTCAGCCGCTCGGTCATTCCGAGATTCATGTCCGCCATCGCTTACGCCTTTCCGAAGATAAATCTTTACCCGTGGCAAGGATGACCGTACTTCGGCTAGCCTTGTCAACGCGAGTCCTTGGGGCGAGTCCCTKGGCAAGTCCCCGGCCGGGCAGGATGCGGAGAAACATGATGAGCTATCTGGACAAGCTGTTCTCGGTCGCCGGCAAGACCGCGCTGGTGACGGGTGCTGCGACCGGCATCGGCCGCATGGTGGCGACCGGGCTGGTGCGCGCCGGCGCTCATGTGATGATCGCCTCGCGCAAGGGCGAGGATTGCGTGAAAGTCGCCAACGAATTGAACGCGCTTGGCGGCTCGGGCCATGCCGAGGGCTTTGCCGGCGACGTGTCCAGCGAAGCGGGCATCGCCGCGCTCGTCGCCGAGGTCAAGGCGCGCGCGGAGCGCCTGCATATCCTGGTCAACAATGCCGGCATTTCCTGGGGCGCGCCGCTGCAGGATTTCCCTTACCACGCCTGGGCCAAGGTGTTCGGCGTCAACGTCACCGCCGTCTTCCACCTGACCAGAGAGCTTTTGCCGCTGCTCGACRCCGCCGCGAGCGACGAGGACCCGGCCCGCGTGATCAATCTCGGCTCGGTGATGGGCACCCAGCCGCTGGCCGACGACGCTTATTCCTATGCTGCTTCGAAAGCGGCGGTGCATCATTTGACGCGTACGCTGGCGATCGAGTTCGCCGCGCGCCGCATCACCGTCAACGCCTTTGCGCCCGGCCCTTTCCAGAGCCGCATGACGGCCTTTGCCACCGCGACCGAGGAGCAGGCGAAACATGTTGGTAACCATGTTCCGCTCGGCCGTATCGGCGTGGCGGATGACATTGCCGGCGCAACGCTTTATTTGTGCAGCCGTGCCGGAAGCTATGTCACCGGCGCCATCCTGCCGATCGACGGCGGCCAGTCGGTGCAGCATGGAATGACTTTGTTCAAGGAGTAGGCGCCCGGTTCGAGGAATCGTTATCCGGGCGGGGGTGCGGAGGACATCAGCGTGGAACCGATCAGTCTCGATACGCTTCTGGCAAGCGTCGRCAAGGAGGTCGGCGTCTCGCCCTGGCGAACGGTCACGCAGCGCATGATCGACCAGTTCGCCGATGCGACCGACGACCACCAGTTCATCCATTGCGATCCGGAGCGCGCCAAGCGCGAGACGCCGTTCGGCGGCACCATCGCGCATGGCTTCCTGTCGCTGTCGCTTTTGTCGGCAATGACCTTCGAGACCATGCCGCCGATCGAAAACACCAAGATGGGTGTCAATCATGGGTTTGATACGCTGCGTTTCCTGGCGCCGGTRAAGACCGGCTCGCGCATCCGCACTCGCTTCGTGCTGGCGGACGTCAAGGTGCGGCCGTCCGGCTGGGTGCAGACGGCGCATGACGTGACCATCGAGATCGAGGGTTCGAAGAAGCCGGCCCTGACGGCGCGCTGGCTGACCTTGACGCTGATCGAGCGCCAGCCCGAGAACGCATGAGCGGCGAGGCCGGTGCCATAGACCAGGCGGCGCTTGCGCCCTATCTCGAGGCGCATATTCCGGGCTTTGYCGGCTTGTCCGCGATTGAAAAATTCAAGTCCGGCCAGTCCAATCCGACCTATCTTCTGACTGCCGCCAGCGGCCGTTATGTGCTGCGCGCCAAGCCTCCAGGACAATTGCTGAAATCCGCGCATCAGGTCGACCGGGAATTCCGGGTCATGCGGGCGCTTGCCGGCACGGCGGTGCCGGTGCCGCGCATGCTGCATCTGTCAGGCGAAGACTCCCCGATCGGCCGCATGTTCTACGTCATGGAATATGTCGATGGCCGCATCTTCTGGGATCCGTCGCTGCCGGATCTTTCCGGCAATGAAGAGCGCGCCGCGATCTACGACGCGATGAATGCGACGCTTGCCGCCATGCACGACGTCGATGTCGACGCCGTCGGCCTTGGCGATTTCGGCAAGCCCGGCAGCTATTTCGAACGCCAACTTAYGCGTTGGGCCGGCCAGTACCGGGCCTCCGAAACCGAAACCATAGCCGATATCGACAGGCTGATCGCGTGGCTCGAAACGCATATGCCGGCCGATGACGGCCGCGTTTCGCTTGTCCATGGCGACTACCGGCTGGACAACATGATGTTCGCGCCGGGCGCGCCAAAAGTCATCGCGGTGCTCGACTGGGAATTGTCGACGCTCGGCCACCCCTTCGCCGACCTCGCCTATCAATGCATGCAGTGGCGCCTGCCGCATGCGTCGGGTTTTCGCGGCCTCGGCGGTGTCGATCGCGCGGCCGCCGGCCTGCCTTCCGAGGAGGCCTATGTCACCGATTACTGCCGCAGGCGCGGCATCGAGGCGATCGGCAACTGGACCTTCTTCCTGGCGTTCTCCTTCTTCCGGCTGGCGGCGATCTGCCAGGGCGTTTACCGCCGCGCCCTGGACGGCAACGCCTCCAATCCGGAAAAGGCGAGGACCTACGGCCAAGCGGTGAAGCTGCTTGCCGCGCTTGCGGTCGAACTGATCGACGAGAACAGCTGAAAGCGGGAGAGCTGGGCGATGGGCCGTTTCGATGGGATGACGGTGCTGATCACCGGCGCGACCGGTGGCCTCGGCAGCGGCGCGGCAAAGGCCTTCGCCGCCGAGGGCGCGCGGCTGGTGCTCTCCGATCTGGATGAGGCTGCGCTCGGTGGCTTCGCCGCAACACTCGACGCCGAGACGGCTCACCTTGCCGGCAATATCGCCGACGAAAACCTCTCCGAGGGTCTGGTGAAGCTTGCCGTGCAAAAGTTCGGCCGGCTCGACATCGCCGTCAACAATGCCGGCATCGTGCACAGCTTCGTGCGCCTGCCGCAGGTGGCATCGGACGAGGCGCGCCGCGTGGTCGAGGTCGACCTGCTCGGGGTCTTCTATGCCATGAAGCACCAGATTCCTCAGTTGGAGCGGCAATTCAAGGAAAGCGGCAAGGGCGGTGTCATCGTCAACATCGCCTCGGTCGCCGGCCTCTCCGGCGCGCCGAAGCTGTCGGTCTATGCAGCTGCCAAGCACGGCGTCGTCGGGCTGACGCGCTCGGCCGCCGTGGAATATGCCAGCAAGGGAATACGCATCAACGCGGTCTGCCCGGCCCACACCCGCACGGCAATGGTCGATGGCTTCGTGCGTGTCACGGGGGCGCCCGAAGCCGAAGCGCTTGCCGAGCTCACGCGCGGGGTGCCGATGAAGCGTGTCGGCGAGGTCGACGAGATCATCACCGGCATCCTTTTCCGTGCCGACCCTGACAACTCGTTCATGACCGGCCACACGCTGGCGCTCGATGGCGGCATTGGCGCCATTTGAGCGTGCCGGGGGGGACGGCTACAGCAATTCCAGGAAAAGTGTGATCGGTTTCCCGTTCGGAATTGCGTGAAAACAAAGAGATAGAGCGTCCGCAATCGTGTTAACCGAAGAGTTTGAGCGAACGTTGCGGAACCGGAACGCTCTCTTGTCCGTTCCCGTACAGCGTATATAATTTCGTCAGGCAACCAACCACAAAGGCAGCGGACATTGACGCTGAGCGTTCAGAAACGCCGCGAAAAACAGAAGGCGGAGCTTCGCTCGGAACTCGTCGCGGCGGCTCACAAGCTGGTGCAGGAAGAGGGCTATGAGGGCCTCACCATCCGTAAGCTCGCCAAGCGGGTCGGCTATGCGCCGATGTCGGTTTATTCCTATTTCGCCGACAAGCAGGACATCCTCTTCGCGCTCGCCGAGGACGCCTTCGAGACGCTCGCCCGCCGCATCGAGGAGCACTCCGCCGACGATCCGATCGAAGCGCTGCAGGCCGTGATGACCGAGTACGCGGCTTTCGGGCTCGGCAATCCCAACGAATACCGCACCGTCTTCATGACCGAGAAGACCAGGCTGCCCGAGGGGCGCAGCTATGAGGACATGGAAGAGGGCAACCCGGCCATGAAGGTGCTGATCAAACGCGTCGAGGCCTGCGTCGCCGCCGGCAGGCTCAAGGGCGATCCGCGCGCCATCGCGACCATGCTGTGGACCGTCGGCCATGGCACGATTTCGCTTCTGATCACCTTTCCGTTCTATCCTTTCGGCGACCCCGAGGCTTACGTGAAGCGCATGTGCAACTTCATGATGGCCTCGCTGTCGGAGCAGGACATCCCGCCGCTCACCGAAACCCCGATCGACTGCTGATCCTCACAGCTGTTTTTTGCGCCGCCAGCGGCTTGATTCGCCGTGGCGCGTTCTTACGTTCAAGAAAAGTTGTCGTACACGTACAGATTCCGTCTTGAATTCCGGTTCCAGTCCCCGTATGTGTACGTTGTATCGTACATGTACGAAAAAAGATGACTGGAGACGGAAAATGAAGAAGACCATCCTCGCCCTCGCCGCCGTGCTGGCTTTCTCGGGCACCGCTTTTGCCGGTGCGAACCAGCCGGCCAAGCATGCCCCGGCCGCCTGCGTTCAGACCAACACCAATGTGGTTCTCGATTGCAYCGCGACCGGTTCGGTCGAAAAGGCAGACACCGCCAAGACCCAGACCAAGAGCCCGCGCCTCGGCATCGACGTCAGCCCGTGGTTCGTGCCCGGCCTGTAAGAGTAGACCACCAGCAGAAGCGACGACAACGGGCGGCACTTGGCCGCCCTTTTCGTTTCGCCTGAAGTCCGATTGCCTTCTGCGACGGCGCTACTTCTTGCGCGGCTTCATTCCAGCCACGGCCTTGGCCTTGCCGGGCTTTGCCGGCCCTCCGGGGATGGAAGTGCTGGTAATCGATACCGGATCGCTGGCCGGAAACGTGTCCTCGAGGCCTTCCTCGAGTTCTTCTTCGTCGACCTCGCGATGCCTTTCGTGCTCCAGCGAACGGACTGCCGCTGTCTTCTTGGCTGACTTCGGCGCGGATTTGGACGGCATCGRCAATCTCCCTCGCGAGCTGCGGAAACGGCCAGGGCCGACG
Organism: Mesorhizobium sp. LCM 4576; assembly: GCF_001854815.1. Classification (NCBI taxonomy): domain Bacteria; kingdom Pseudomonadati; phylum Pseudomonadota; class Alphaproteobacteria; order Hyphomicrobiales; family Phyllobacteriaceae; genus Mesorhizobium; species Mesorhizobium sp. LCM 4576. Next base: position 435,008 of record NZ_MDDT01000024.1, on the reverse strand, counting down.
ATGGTTCCTGCCGCGCTGCTTCCCGACAGCGCAGTGTGGAGATCARTTCGCCGCGTCGCCTGCCGCTTCCGACAGCAAAGTAAAGACATAGTCCGAGAAGGAACGCCAGCATTCCACACGGAACGCGTCGGCCGCTGTGCGCAGCAGCACGATCTCGGATTTGCCGAGGATGGTGCGCGAGGCGGCACCCACCGGGAAAGCCTCGAGCGACAGGTCCTGCGGACAGCCCGAATTGACCGTCGCCGCGCCGCCAGCTCCAGTGACCGAAATCCCGACATTGCGGTGCGAGATGCCGACCGCCGAATGCAGCGCCGTCACCTTGGCGCAATCGGCGAGCGGATCCTTGCCGGTCTCGTCGATGACGAGCCATTCGTCCGGCCMGAGCCACAGCGCCGTACGCCCGTCCTTGGTCGCCGAGGTCTTCGGCTTTGTCGGCAGCGCAAGGCCGAGCGCCTTGGAAAGCGCGGCAAGCGAAGCCTGCGGCGCGCGCAGCGAGATGCGTTCGGCCGGCGGCAGCATCTCCACCTTCACGCCCGGCGCCGACAGCGTGCGGCCGGCAAGTGCTGGACGCCGCTCGACCGAAGCGGAAGCGGCGGCGGCTTTTGTCTTGGCGGCGGCCTTAGCCATTGAGGCGTTCTCCCTTCTCGTCGACGAACACCATGCCGGTGACTTCCACCTCGATCGTGCCGTTCGGCATCGGCACATAGAGCGTCTGGCCCATGCGGTCGCGGCCGCCGGCGACCAGCGCCAGCGCGATCGAACGGCCGCAATTCTCCGACCAGTAGCTGGAGGTGACGTGACCGATCATCTTCATCGGGATCGGCTGCTTCGGATCGGCGACGATCTGCGCGCCCTCTTCCAGCACGACCTTCGGGTCCTTGGTTTTCAGGCCGACAAGCTGCTTGCGGCCTTTGGCCACCAAGTCCGGCCGGGTCAGTCCCCGGATACCGACGAAGTCGGTCTTCTTCTTGCCGACCGCCCAGTCGAGCCCGGCATCGTTCGGCGTCACCGTGCCGTCGGTGTCCTGGCCGACGATGATATAGCCCTTTTCGGCGCGCAGCACGTGCATCGTCTCGGTGCCGTAGGCAGTCGCGCCATGCTTCTGGCCTTCGGCCCACAGCGCTTCCCACACCGCCTCGCCATAGTCGGCCGGCACGTTGACTTCGAAACCGCGCTCCCCGGTGAAGGACATGCGGAACAGCCTCGTCGGCACGCCGCAAATCTTGCCCTCGCGCACCGACATGTGCGGCATGGCCTCGTCCGACATGTCGATGCCTTCGACCAGCGGCGCGATGATATCCCGCGACTTCGGCCCCTGCACCGCGATCACCGCCCATTGTTCGGTGATCGAGGTCAGCCAGACATTGAGATGCGGGAACTCGGTCTGGAGGTAATCCTCCATGTGGTTCATGACGCGCGGCGCGCCGCCCGTCGTCGTCGTCACGTGGAAGCGGTCCGGCGCCAGCCGGCCGACGACGCCATCGTCATAGATGAAGCCGTCCTCGCGCAGCATGATGCCGTAGCGGCAACGCCCCGACTCCAGCTTCTCCCAAGGGTTGGTGTAGAGCAGTTCCATGAATTTCGCCGCGTCCGGCCCGACCACCTCGATCTTGCCGAGCGTCGAGGCGTBGAACAGGCCGCCGACCTTGCGCACCGTCACGCATTCGCGGTTGACGGCGGCATGCATGTCCTCGCCCGCCTTGGGGAAATACCAGGCGCGCTTCCAGTGGCCGACATCCTCGAACACCGCACCTTGGCGTGCCGCCCAGCCATGCGTCGCCGTGCGCCGGGTCGGATCGAACAGCGCGCCGCGCGCATGACCGACGATCGAGCCAAAGGTCACCGGCGTATAGGGCGCGCGGAACGTGGTGAGGCCGACCTGGGGGATCGGCTTGCCCAGCTCCTCGGCGGCGATCGCCAGGCCATGCATGTTGGACGTCTTGCCCTGGTCGGTCGCCATGCCGTTGGTGGTGAAGCGCTTGACGTGCTCGATCGAGTGCATGCCTTCATGCACCGCCTGGCGGATATCCTTGGCGGTGACGTCGTTCTGGAAATCGACGAAGGCCTTGACTGTCGTGCCCGGCCCGGCGCCGGGCCCAGCACCCAGCATGCCGCGCGACCAGCTCTCGCCGGCGTCGACCTTCGGCTTGGCGCCCTTGCCAACCTTGCCGCCGGCCTCCTTCGCCGCCTTTGCGCCGGCCGCATAAGCCTCGTCGACCGTCGCATCGAGCCCGTCGGTGCCGTTGCAGGCGCCGACCGAGACGCAATCCTGCGCATAGGCGCCGGGCACGAAGCGCCTGGTCTCGTCGTTGAAGGCGACCTTGCCGCGCGACTGCGAGAACAGATGCACCGACGGCGTCCAGCCGGCCGACATCAGGATCGCGTCTACGGGAATAGTGCGCCCGCCGCCGCCATTCTTCGGCTGCACGGTCATCGACGACACGCGCAATTTGCCGCCGGCGCTCACCACCGCGCGGCCGAAATTGATCTCGATGCCGAGCGCCCTCGCCTCGTCGATCACGGCCCCCGAAGGGTTGTCGCGCAGATCGACGATGGCGGCGATATTGACGCCGGCCTTCTTGAGGTCGATCGCGGCGGCATAGGCGGAATCATTGGCCGTATAGACGCCGACATTCCTGCCGACGGCCACGCCGTAGTGGTTGAGGTAGGTGCGCGCCGCCGAAGCCAGCATCACGCCTGGACGGTCGTTGTTGGCGAAGACCATGTGGCGCTCGATGGCGCCGGTTGCGATGACGACACGGACGGCGCGGACCTGCCACAAGCGTTCGCGCGCCAGCTCCCGGCCAGGGTTCTTGAGATGGTCGCTGACCCGCTCGACCAGGCCGACGAAATTCTGTGCGTAGTAGCCAAAAGCGGTCGTGCGGGAGAGCACGCGGACATTGTCCATCGCCTTGAGCCTGGCGATCGCCGCTTGAGCCCATGCGTAGCCGTCCTGTCCGTCGATCCTGGCGCCGCTCTCGAAGCGCAGGCTGCCGCCGAATTCGGCCTGCTCGTCGGCGATGATTACCCGCACGCCTGTTTCGGCGGCGGCAAGGGCGGCGGCGATGCCGGCGGCGCCGCCGCCGAGCACCAGCACCTCGCAATGCGCGTAGCGGGAGGCATAGTGGTCCGGGTCCGGCTTCTCGGGCGAAACGCCGAGGCCGGCGGCGGCGCGGATCTTTGGCTCGTAAAGATCCTTCCAGGCCCATTTCGGCCACATGAAGGTCTTGTAGTAGAAGCCGGCCGAGAACATCGGCGAGGCGATATCGTTGATGGCGCCGACGTCGAAAGCGAGCGACGGCCAGCGGTTCTGCGAATTGGCCGTCAGCCCGTCATAGAGCTCCTGCACGGTGGCGCGAACATTGGGCGTCTTGCGCGCATCGTCGCGCACGATCTGCACCAGCGCGTTGGGCTCCTCCGCCCCGGCCGACAGGAAGCCGCGCGGCCGGTGGTACTTGAAGGAACGGCCGRCGAGATGCACGCCGTTGGCAARCAGCGCCGAKGCAAGCGTATCGCCCGCGATGCCGGTGTAGGGCTTGTCGTCGAAGCTGAACGCAGCGGTCTTCGCCTGGCTGAGGCGACCGGCGCCGGAGATAYGGAACGCGGCGTTCATTTCGAGGCTCCAGGCAGCTTCGCGGGCTTCGGCTCGCCGGCCTTGTAGGTCATGACGAACTTGTCGGTGACGGTGTCGCGCACCGCATTGAAGAAGCGCGCGCAGCCATGGATGTGGCGCCAGCGCTCATAGATGACGCCCTTGGGGTTCGCGCGGATGAAGAAGAATTTCTCGAAATCGTCGTCGCTCTCGGCGGCAATGTTGGTCGGGCGCGCGATATGCGCCTCGCCGGCATTGCGGAATTCGAGTTCCGGGCGCTCTTCCTCGCAATAGGGGCAGCGGATGAGAAGCATCTGGGTGATCCTAAAACTTGCCGTGACCGGCGCACGCGCCGGCCGGGTGAAAGCAAATCGGCTGAGCCGTCATCAATGCGCCACCGCCGCCGCGGCGGCCTCGTCGATGAGACGCCCCGTGYGGAAGCGCTCCAGCGTGAAGGGCGCGTTGATCGGGTGCGGCTCGTCCTTCGCGATCGTGTGCGCGAAGACATTGCCCGAGCCTGGCGTCGCCTTGAAACCGCCCGTGCCCCAGCCGCAATTGACGTAGAGTCCCTTGACCGGCGTCTTCGCCAAGATCGGCGAGCGGTCGGGGGTCACGTCKACGATGCCGCCCCAGGAGCGCAGCATCTTCATGCGCGTGAAGATCGGGAACATCTCGCAAATGGCGTCGAGCGTGTGCTGCAATATGTGCAGGCCGCCGGTCTGCGAATAGGAGACATACTGGTCGGTGCCGGCGCCGATGACCAGCTCGCCCTTGTCCGACTGCGAGATATAGGCGTGCACGGTGTTCGACATCACCACGCAAGGCACCACCGGCTTGATCGGCTCCGACACCAGCGCCTGCAGCGGATAGCTTTCGAGCGGCATGCGAACACCGGCCATGTTCATGATGACCGACGAGTGGCCGGCCGCGACCACGCCGACCTTCTTGGCGCCGATGAAGCCGCGCGTCGTCTCGACGCCGCTGACCGCGCCATTGGCCGCCCGCTTGATGCCGGTGACCTCGCAATTCTGGATGATGTGCACGCCCCGCGCCGAGGCGCCGCGCGCATAGCCCCAGGCCACCGCGTCATGGCGTGCCGTGCCGCCGCGCCGCTGCAAGGCCGCGCCCATCACCGGATAACGCGCATCCTTGGAGATGTTGAGCGGCGGGCAGAATTCTTTCGCCTCTTCCGGCGTCAGCCATTCATTGTCGATGCCGTTGAGGCGGTTGGCATGGATATGGCGCTTGAAGACCTGCACGTCGTGCACATTGTGCGCCAGCATCATGACGCCGCGCGCCGAATACATGACGTTGTAGTTGAGCTCCTGGGAAAGCCCATCCCACAGCTTCAGCGCATGGTCGTAGATGCCGGCGCTTTCGTCATAGAGGTAGTTGGAGCGGATGATGGTGGTGTTGCGGCCGGTGTTGCCGCCGCCGAGCCAGCCCTTCTCCAGCACCGCGATGTTGGTGATGCCGTGCTCGCTCGCCAGGTAGTAGGCCGTCRCCAGGCCGTGACCGCCGGCGCCGACGATGATGACGTCGTATTCCTTCTTCGGCTCGGGCGAAGTCCACTGCTCTTCCCAGCCCTTGTGGCCGCGCATCGCCTCGCGGGCGATGGCGAATACCGAGTATTTCTTCACGTTAAGCCTCGCGCCAAAATCGCGGATGTCGTTCGGGCCTCTCCCGTCACGCGAGGTCTATCACTAGCGAAACCGCGATGTCATCCTTGCGCTGTTTGCGACGGCGCTTGCCGCTTTGCGCCAGCGTCATGCAATGTCCGCGCGACGGTGGCAAGGCAGCTTTCGGGTGGCTGCATCCATGCACATTTGCGACCCAAGCATCCAACCGCCGGCAGCCCGGCACAAAGGAAGGATGCAAGAACATGCTCACCCTGACAAACAAGGTCGCCATCGTTACCGGCGCAAGTTCCGGCATCGGCCGCGCCACTGCCAGGCTGTTCGCCGAGCAAGGCGCAAGCCTGGTCGTCGCCGCCCGGCGTCAGGCCGAGCTCGACGCGCTCGTCGGCGAGATCGAGGATGCCGGCGGCGCAGCGGCCGCGCTTGCCGGCGACGTAAGGAACGAAACCTATGYGAAGGCCTTGGTGGAACTCGCCATTGCGCGTTTTGGCGGCCTCGACATCGCCTTCAACAATGCCGGCGCCGTCGGCGCGATGGGGCCGGTGCCCGACATGGCGCCGGCGACCTGGCATGAGACAATGGACACCAACCTGACCAGCGCCTATCTCGCCGCCAGGCACCAGATCCCGGCAATGCTGGAGCGCGGCGGCGGTTCGCTGATCTTCACCTCGAGCTTTGTCGGCTACACCGCCGGCATGCCGGGCATGGCGGCCTATGCCGCGGCCAAAGCCGGCCTGATCGGGCTGACGCAGGTGCTGGCCGCCGAATACGGCCCAAGAGGTTTGCGCGTCAACGCGTTGCTGCCCGGCGGCACCGACACGCCCGGCGCGACCACGACCACGCCCGAGGCGCGCGCCTTCGTCGAAGGCATCCATGCCTTGAAGCGCATGGCGCAGCCGCAAGAGATCGCCTGCTCGGCGCTTTATCTGGCCTCCGACGCATCGAGCTTCACCACCGGCACGGCCTTGTTTGCCGATGGYGGCGTCTCGATCAACCGGACGTGATCCGGCCAGCAAGCTGGAAACGTGCTCATCCGCTGAAATGTCGCGGCGCGGCCTTGCATTTCGGCGCGAATTGACGATTTCGTTTCCCGTCAGAATGGACGGGGAACGATGCTGCTGATCAGAACCTATGTAGCCCAGAGCGCCATCGAAGGCGTCGGCGTCTTCGCCGCCGAGYCGATCCGCCGAGGCGCTTCGATCTGGCGGCTCGACCCGGATTTCGACCGGCTGATCCCGATGGACAAATACGAGGCCGCGCCGCCGCATCTGCGCGAGTTGCTCGACCGCTACGCCTATCCGAGCCCGGACAAGCCCGGCTTCATGGTCTATGAGGTCGACAATGGCCGTTTCATGAACCATTCGGAACGACCGAATACGGATTTCTCTCAATATGGCGGCRCCACCGCCATTCGCGACATCGCCGCCGGCGAGGAAATCACCTGCGATTATGGCGAGTTTTTCGAGGACTTTGCGCGCCTCCATCTGACGACCGCATAGGGCGAACAAACGTTGGCGTGCAGCGCTCGGGTTTTTGATCGCTGTTTCGCGCAATCAGAGGTGGACATCCCAGCCTGATTCTGCTATCAGCCGCCACAATTCGCGGTGCAGCTCGCCGCGGAGGCATCCCGGCTATGGCCGATTGCCTAACGATTTCAAACCCGAAGACAGGATTGCCCGTGCAGGTACTCGTCCGCGACAACRACGTTGATCAGGCGCTTCGCGCGCTGAAGAAGAAGATGCAGCGCGAAGGTATTTTCCGCGAAATGAAGATGCGCGGTCACTACGAGAAGCCGTCCGAGAAGCGTGCCCGCGAGAAGGCCGAGGCCGTGCGCCGCGCCCGCAAGCTGGCCCGTAAGCGCGCCCAGCGCGAAGGYCTGCTGCCGATGACCCCGCGCCCGGCTCCGGCTGGTGCTGCCGGCGCATCGCRCTCGCCGCGCTCATAACGCCAATTTTTCGTCCTTTTCGAAGGATACCGAGGGTGGCGCGATGCGAAATCGCCGCCACCTTTTTGTTTATAGATTCGAGCCGGTTCGGAGAGGGAACGGACTGACGGCGCCGCGGCAGTGAGGACAAAGATGAACGCTATTACCGTAGAGCGCGGAACCGCTTTTCGCGGCTTCGCCCTGACGGCGGCCCTGTTTTCGGGTCTGGTGCTTGCAGCATGCCAGACAAGCCCGACAGGTGAGTTCAACTCGATCGACAAGGCGCAGGGGTCGAGCGAGAACATCTCCTCGCTTTCGGCCGTCATCCAGCGCAATCCGCAGGATCCCGAGGGCTATAATGTGCGCGGCTCGGCCTATGGCCGCGGCGGCCAGTACCAGGCGGCGCTCAAGGACTTCAACMAGGCCATCCAGCTCAATCCGAACTTCTACCAGGCCTATTCGAACCGCGCGCTGATCCAGCGCTTCCTCGGCAATCAGCAAGCGGCTCTGGCCGACTACAACCGCGCGATCCAGATCAATGCCAACTACGACGCCGCCTATATCGGCCGCGGCAATCTCTACCGCAAGGCGGGCCGCACCCAGGATGCCTTCAACGACTTCCAGAAGGCGATCCAGCTCGACACCACCGACGCCCGCGCCTACCACAATCGCGGCCTGATCTATCAGAGCCAGGGCCAGCACAAATTCGCCATCGAGGATTTCTCGACCGCGATCTCGCTGGCGCCGGACGCCGCCGAGCCCTACAACGGCCGCGGCCTCTCCTACCTGGCGACGGGCGACGAGGACAACGCCTTCTCCGACTTCAACATGGCCATCAAGCTCGACGGCAAGAATGCCGAGGCCTGGGCCAACCAGGCGCTGATCTACGAGCGGCGCGGCGACAAGGGACGGGCGGCCAAGTCCTATCGCGAGGCGGTCCACCTCGATCCCAACTACCAGCCGGCCAAGGACGGCCTTTCGCGCACCGGTGGCAACGCCAGCTGATCGGAAGCTGACGCCGCCGGAAGGGGTGTATCGCACGACGCCCGGTCACCGCCGGCGGCCGCCGTGTTGCGCCGCGGCGACGCCGATAGCGATCCGTTAATCGCCCAGGGCAACGCGTTAACCTTCGCCATGTTCGCGCCAAGTTTTCGGCGGAACGCTCGACACACCTCGATCGTTAAGCCGGGGCCAAATTTTCGCGAAAGGACCTTTCCAATGATCAAATCCCTTGCCTGTGCCGCTGCCGCGCTTGCCGCCACGGTCCTCGCTTCTCCGGTCAGCGCCGGCACGCTGCGCCTTGGCACGCTCGATTGCACCATCGATGGCGGCATCGGCTACGTCATCACCTCCAACAAGGGTGTGTCGTGCACCTTCCGTCCCTATCATCACGGTCCGGCGGAACAGTACACCGGCATGATCTCCAAGCTCGGCGTCGACCTTGGCCAGACGCATCAGGGCCAGCTCGTCTGGGCAGTGCTTGCCGGCACGCGTCATCATGAGGCGGGCGACCTCGCCGGCAGCTACTACGGCGTCAACGCCGAGGCTTCCGTGGTGACCGGCGGCGGCGCCAATCTCCTGGTCGGCGGYCTCGACGGCGCCTTCATGCTGGAGCCGCTCAGCGTCCAGGCGCAGACCGGCGTCAACCTGGCCGTCGCGGTGGCCTCGCTGGATCTCGTCCACTCCTACAAATAGCGGCCGCAGAACCACGGCACTCCGCGGGGCCGCGCCTTCTACGAAGGCGCGGCCTTCGCATATTATGCAGCCATCGATCGCGGTCGGAAGCACGAGCGCCGCCAGAATATCGATTGCGTGTGGCGGCTTTGCTTATCTTGTGTTATCAAGCTGAGGTGTTGGTGGCAATCGCCGGCAGAGGGGCAGCCGCCCAACAGATGCAAAGACATCGTTGACTGCAATTCTTGTTGCAGGTCCGGGAGGCTGTGATGGATTTCATCGAGCGGTTATTCGGATTTTCGCCTGACGGCGGCTCAGGATCTTTCGAACTTCTTTTGATCCTTGCACCGTTCCTGGTCGCTGCGGTCTGGTTCTATATGCGTCGGCAACGACGCTGACGGCCCGAGACAGGCCGTGAGCCCGGTCCCCAAAATATTGGAATTCCTGAGGGCGATCGTCGACGCCTTCAAGGAGTGGCCAGACAATCTGCGCCGGATAGCCGGGCAGATTTGCGCGCGCGTCAGGTTGATTTGCGAAAGAGCCAAGCTCCCTAGCCGGCTCGACCGGAGCGGGCCGCAACGCTGCGTCAAGATCAGCGACCCCGCTTACAAGCGGCCGGACCCTTTGATCTACGCTCAGTACTATCTGATGGGCCAGGGCCTGGCTGTCACCTGGGACAATCCGGATATCGAGATCAAGCGCGGTGGCGCCACCGTCCCGCCGCATATGCTGGAGCCGGACACCGAATATGAGGTGGTCGCGCGCATCTGGAACAACTCGACCGAGGCGCCGGTCGTCGATCTGCCGGTGAAGTTCTCCTATCTGAGTTTCGGCATCGGGACCACCTCGACCTGGATAGACGAGGCAAAGACCGATCTCGGAGTCAAAGGCGGCGCAAATCATCCGGCCTTCGCTTCGGTCAAATGGCGCACGCCGGCCGACCCCGGCCATTACTGCATTCAGGTGCTGCTCGATTGGCTGGACGACGTGAACCCCAACAACAACCTCGGGCAGGACAACACCACCGTCGGCGTCGCCCATTCCCCGGCAAAGTTCGAATTCCGTCTGCGCAACGGCGAACGGGAGAGGGCCGAGTTTCGGCTTGAAGCCGACGCCTATGCATTGCCTGAATTGCCGATCTGCGGCGAGCGGCCCCGTCCGAGGYCATCCCGCCGGCCGCTGCGCACCTTTCCCGGCACCATCGCGGCAGTGCCTGCCGGCCATACCCGTCAGGCACATCCCATTCCCTCCGGCTGGCTTGTCACCTTCGACCCGGCGCAAGCCGCCCTCGGTCCCGGAGAAGAAATTTCCGTCGCCGTCAATATCGAGCCACCGGCCGGCTTCACCGGCCGCAAGGCGATCAACGTCCACGCCTTCTCGGCGCGCGGACTTRCCGGCGGCGTGACGCTTTATGTCGAACGGTAGGAACCGCCATGGCTTACCGGCACTACACGAAATGCATTTCGGTCGGAAATCATATCGGTAAGCAATATGCGCAGGTGATCATTGCCGCTGCCGTGGTTGCGCTGCCGCTGATCCTGGTCGGCGTCGTTGCCGGGCCGGYGGTCCTGCTGGTCGCCCTCGCGGCCATCCTCGCATACTGCCGCTGGTGGCTTTACGATCGGCTGGTCTGCCTTGGCGGCGACGAATGTGCGGTTGGCTGGCTGCTCAAGATCGATCCRCCACAGGAGAAGTCCGGTCTCGATCGCTTCGATACCGACTACAGTCTCAATCTGGTCCCGGGAAACGTCTTCGAATTCACGCCGCAGRCCGAGGCCGAGAAGATCCAGCCGTTCGGACGCCTGCTCGCCAACACCCCTACCATCAAGAATGCGGGCCTCGATTGGCAGGGACTGGAGGCACGTCAGTGGGCCAATGACGACCCTACCGCGGTGCTTCACTGCGAATTCGAAGGCGCCGGCGTCTACGATCTGATGATCGCCTGCCTTGCCGCGATCCCCGTGGCCACCGCAGCCGCGGTGGCTTGYGCCATTCCCTTCTTCGGATGGATCRCATGCGCGATCCTGACGGTCATCGCGGCCGCAATCGTCATAGTCGGCGGCATCGTCGGCATTCTCGACACGGCCAATCCAACCGATGTCGACGAGAATCTCGGCGACCTTCACGTMAATGATCCGACGCGGCGCGGCGCCGACATCCTGTTCGTCAAGGGGACGTGGGTCTATGATTCCGCCCATGAAGGCTGGAATGAGATCCACCCGATCAAGCACTGTCAGAAGATCGGCACATGGAACGGCAGCTGGAACGAATCTTCGGTTCCGGACGGCAGCTCCGACCGCTGGTGCGAGGCCGTGGATTCAGCTGGCTCGCCGTTGACCGTCGCAGCCCAACAGGATCCGGAAAACCAGTGGACCATCCATCCCGTCATCGACGGTTGCCGTCGTCTATCCGAACCCGAGCCGGACCCTGTTCACTGATTTCCCGGACATATCCCGCGTGCCTTCACCTTCCGGTGGTGCGGCAAGCTGACTGGCCGACCGCGACAGGCCAGGCCCTTCTGCCGCAATCCTTCCGTGAGCGTGAAAAAGCCTCTTGAGCCCAACCGCGCTTGAGGTTTTACAAGCTCCGCCGAACTGGATCCAAAGCATGATCCCGAAGATGGAAACCGGTTTTCGGAGGAGATCATGCTCGACCCGATAGAGCCTCGTTCGCAACGCGGATGAGGTGCGCAAAGCAGGCAGGAGATCGGCGTGACGGCAGYAAGCGGCAACAAAGTGACCGGCAAAAGGGTGGATTGGCGGGCGCTGTGGGCAAGCGGCGACCTGGCGCGCTTCTGCTTCGTCAGCCTCGGCATCCTGCTGCATGCCACCAACGAGACGATGGTGGCGACGGTGATGCCGGCCATGGTCGGCGATCTCGCGGGCGTGCAACTGGTCGGCTGGTCGTTGGCGATCTACGAGCTTGGCGCGATCGTCGCCGGTGCCGCGGCCGGACGGCTGGTCAGCTATGTCGCCCTGCGCTCCAACATGATGGTCGCCGCGCTGCTCTACGCGATCGGCGCGCTGATCTGCGCCACGGCGCCTTCCATGCCGTTGTTCCTCATCGGACGCCTGGTCGAAGGGCTTGGCGGCGGCGCGCTCGTATCGCTGGCCTTCGTCTCGGTCGAGCGCCTGTTTCCACGTAACATCTGGCCGCAGCTCTTCGGCATCATGTCCGCGATCTGGGGCGTCGCCGCCTTCAGCGGCCCGATGCTCGGCGCCCTCATGACCGAGTTCCTGTCGTGGCGCTGGGCCTTCGGCATCTTCACCTTCGGCGGCGCGGCGATGGCGCTGGCAAGCTTCATTGTGCTCGACACGCCTGAGGCAAGGAAGCCACAGGCGGGCAGCGGCAAGGCGCCACCCTTCCCCTATCCGGCGCTCGCCTGCCTCGCCCTCAGCGTCGTGCTGATCGCCGGCGCCGGTATCGACATCGCCCTGTTGCGCTCGTCCCTGCTCCTCCTGCTCGGCCTGATCGGCCTGGCGCTGTTCTTCCGCATCGATGCGCTCAGGCCGCAATCCCGGCTCTTTCCGTCGCCTCTGTTTTCATGGCGCTCGCCGCTTGGCAGCGGCATGACCATGGTTGCGGCATTCTCTGTGGCGACCTGCACCTTCACCATTTACGGGCCGCTGCTTCTCACCACGCTGCACGGCATTCCGATCCTGACCACCGGCTACATCATCGCTGCCGAATCGATCGCCTGGTCGATCCTGTCGATCCTCATCGCCAATGCGCCGCTGGAGCGCGAGAGGCTGATCATCGTCGTCGGCGCGCTGATGATCGCCTCCGGCCTCGCCGGCTTCGCCTACACCATCCCGGCAGGCTCGATCCCGCTGATCCTGCTCTGCGCCCTGCTGCAGGGCGGCGGCTTCGGCGTTTGCTGGCCCTTTCTCACGCGCGTCATCGTCGCTTCGGCGCGCGACGGCGAGCAGACGATCGCCTCGGCCGCCGTGCCGACCATGCAGCGCATCGGCTACGCGGTGGGCGCAGCGCTTGCCGGCATCGTCGCCAATGCCAGCGGCTTCTCGGAGGGCCTGAACCGTGAAGCGGCTGCCGGCGTCGCCGGCTGGCTGTTCCTCGCCTTCGTGCCTCTGGCTGTCCTGGGATGCATCGCCGCGCTGAGCATCGCGCTGCCGACGCTGCGGCCTCAGCAAGCGCCCGGCTAGAGCAATTCCAGGAAAAGTGTGAGCGGTTCTCCGTCCGGAATTGCGTCGAAACAAAGGGTCTAGACTAAACGACGACGGTCTGTCGCAGCCGCTCTGCGATCAGCGCGGCGAGCCGCACCGCCACCTCGTCCTTGCCCATTTCCGGCCATTCCTCGACGCCGGTTCTGGAGACGATGCGCACCTTGTTGCGGTCGCCGCCCATCACGCCGGACGGGCCGATGCCGCTTTCATGCGAAACGTCGTTGGCGACGATGAAGTCGGCGCCCTTTTTCTTGAGCTTGGCCTCGGCATTGGCGATGAGGTCCTGCGTCTCGGYGGCGAAGCCGACGACGAGGCCAGGCCGCTGCGCATGATGGCCGATGCCTGCCAGGATGTCGGGATTTTCGACCATCTGCAGCGAAGGCGGCCTCTCGCCCGCCACCTTCTTGATCTTCTCACCGGCGGCGTTCGCCGTGCGCCAGTCGGCGACGGCGGCGACGAACACGGCGGCATCCGCCGGCAACAGGCTCTCGACCGCCTGCTTCATCTGAGCGGCCGTTTCGACATGGGTGGTCGCGACACCGGCCGGATCGGCGATGGTGACCGGACCGGAAACCAGCCGCACATCGGCGCCGAGCTTGGCAAGAGCGGCCGCGATCGCATGGCCCTGCTTGCCCGACGAGCGGTTGGCGATGTAGCGCACCGGATCGATCGGCTCATGCGTCGRCCCGGAGGTGACGATGATCCTGCGGCCGGCAAGCGGCTTCGGCTTCTCGTCGAGCATGGCCTCGATCGCGGYGGCGATCTCCAGCGGCTCGGCCATGCGGCCCTCGCCCGCTTCGTTGCTCTCGGCCATCTCGCCCTTGGCGGGACCGACAAAGGCGATGCCGTCCTTCTGCAAGATCGCCCGGTTGCGGCGCGTTGCCGGATGCGCCCACATTTTCGGGTTCATGGCCGGCGCCATCAGCACCTTCTTGTCGGTGGCCAGAAGCACCGTCGAGGCAAGATCGTTGGCATGGCCGTTGGCGAGCTTGGCCATCAGGTCGGCTGTGGCCGGCGCGACGACCAGCAGATCGGCCTCGCGCGACAGCCTGATGTGGCCGACATCGTGCTCGTCATTGCGGTCGAACAGCTCGGTGAAGACATGGTCGGCTGAAAGCGCGCCGACCGACAGCGTGGTGACGAATTGCTGCGCGGCCGACGTCATCACCACCCGTACCGACGCGCTGCGCTCGCGCAGCCGCCGGATCAGGTCGAGCGCCTTGTAGGCGGYGATGCCGCCGCCGATGACGAGCAGGATGCGCTTGCCGGAGAGAGAACCTCGCGAAACTGATTTGGCGGATGCGGYGACGACCGGCGCTGCCTGCTCCTTCGAACCCGTCAGCGCACGCAGCTTTTCCTCGATCTGGCCGATGCGCTCGGCCTGCCCTGCCCGACCTTCGACCGCGGCGCGTATCATCGCCCGCGCCTGCTCCTCCATCGAACGGCCATTCTCGGCCGCCAGCTGCCGGAGCAGGTCCTTGACCTCGTCATCCAGATTGCGGATCGTGATGCTGGCCATGTGATTGCACTCGCTTCAAGTAACGCTTGCAATGATAGCAATGCAATCAATCGGCGACAAGCCGCATGGCGGTCAAAGCAACTTCCACGCGATATAGATCAGCGTCAGCGCGATCACCCAGAGCGCTACGCGGCCGGAACGGGTGTGGCGCGCTTCCGCCCTGCCTATGGCGCGCGCGGTCGCCTCGTCGAAGCGCAGGCCGTTCTCCGCCATCAGGTCGATCTCGCGTGACAGCCGCTCGGTGCGGGCCACGAGATCCGGCGCCTGCCTTGCCAGCGACACAAGGGCCCTGCCCGCGTCGCGCGCATCGGCGAGCATGCCGCGCGGGCCAAGATTGCCGGCGATCCAGTCGCTGACCACGGGCTCGGACGTCTTCCACATGTTGAAGGCTGGATCGAGCGTGCGCGCGACGCCTTCCACCACCACCATGGTCTTTTGCAGAAGCACCAGCTCGGTCCGCGTCGCCATATCGAACAGCTCGGTGACTTCGAACAACAGCGTCAGCAACTTCGCCATCGAGATGGTCTCGGCCGACTGGCCGTGGATCGGCTCGCCAATGGCGCGGATCGCCTGCGCGAAGGCAGAGACATTGTGCTGGCGCGGCACATAGCCTGCCTCGAAATGCACCTCRGCGACGCGCTGATAATCGCGCACGATGAAGCCGTAAAGGATCTCGGCGAGGAAGCGCCGTTCCTTCTTGCCGAGCCGGCCGGCAATGCCGAGATCGACGGCGACGATGGTGCCGTCCGCCTCGACGAACAGGTTCCCCGGATGCATGTCGGCATGGAAGAAGCCGTCGCGCAGCGTGTGCCGCAGGAACGACTGGATGAGATTGGCGGCGATCGCCTTGAGGTCATGCCCGGCGGCGGCGAGGCCAGCGATGTCGTTCATCTTGACGCCGTCGATCCACTCCATGGTGAGCACGTCGCGGCCGGTCCGCTCCCAGTCGACCACKGGCACGCGAAAACCCGTATCGTCCTTGGTGTTCTCGCCGAGCTCGGAAAGCGCCGCCGCCTCGAGCCTCAGATCCATCTCGATTCTGGTGGTCTGCGCCAGCGTCTGGGTCACCTCGACCGGGCGCAGGCGGCGTGACGAGGGGATATATTTCTCCTGCAGGTGGGCAGCGAGGAAATAGCTTTCGAGATCCTGGAAGAAGCGGCGCCGCACGCCGGGCCGGATAACCTTCACCGCCACCCGCGAAGCGACACCCTCGCGCACGACTTCGGCGCTGTGCACCTGCGCGATCGAGGCCGCCGCAACCGGTTCGCCGAAGCTGGCATAGAGGTCGTCGATCCTGCGCCCGAGCGAGGCTTCGATCGCATGGATCGCCTCCGCCTTCGGGAACGTATGCATCTTGTCCTGCAAGAGCGCGAGGTCGAGCGCCATGTCGTTGCCGACGACGTCGGGCCGCGTTGCCAGGAACTGGCCGAGCTTGACGTAGGAGGGGCCAAGCCGCACCACTGCCCGCGCCAGCCTGTCGCCGCGCTGGTAGCTCAGCGCCCGGCGGCGGGTGAAAAGCCGCGCCACCCGCCAGCCGAATTTCGGCATGCCGGAGAGCTCTTCGCCTGGCAACGCCGCGACGACGCCCTCGCGGACCAGCACCCAGCCGGCCCGGGCGAGTCTGAAGGCGGCAGCGACGCTGCTCATAGCCCAACCTGCGTCAAGGAGAGCTGCTTCAAAGGGGCCTGCTTCTGCTGCAAAGGGCCGCGCCTCAAAGCTTCCAGCCGGAATGAAGGGCGGCGATGCCGCCAGAATAGTTGCGGAAGGTGAYGCGGTCGAAGCCGGCGCGGGCGATCATCGCCGCGAAATTCTGCTGGTTGGGGAACTTACGGATGGATTCGACCAGATAGGAATAGGGCTCGCCGTCGCCGGTCACCGCCTTGCCGATCCTGGGGATCGCGTTGAACGACCAGGCTTCATAGGCCTTGTCGAGCAGCGGCATCTCGACCTCGGAGAACTCCAGGCACAGAAACCGTCCGCCGCGCTTCAGCACGCGATAGGCTTCGGCAAGCGCGACTTCGATGCGCGGCACGTTACGGATGCCGAACGCGATCGTATAAGCGTCGAAAGTGTCGTCCTCGAACGGCAATTCCTCCGCATTGRCTTCGACAAAGTCCGTGTTTGCGGCCAGRCCCTGCTTCTCGGCCCGGTCGCGGCCGACCGCCAGCATGGAGCCGTTGATGTCGAGCACCGTGGCATGGGCCTGGCGCTGGCTGGCCTCGACGATGCGGAAGGCGATATCGCCGGTGCCGCCGGCCACGTCGAGCACCTTCCAGCCCGGCCGCTTCGGCGGGTTCAGCCAGGCGACCATCGCGTCCTTCCACAGTCGATGCAACCCGGCCGACATCAGATCGTTCATCAGGTCGTATCGATTGGCCACCTTATGGAAGACGTCGTTGACCAGGGGCTGCTTCTCGCCTGCCCCGACCTTCCTGAAACCATAGGAGGTTTCCATGCCGCCCGCGGCCGTGGTTCTCTCAACTGACATTATTTTGATCCGTCATAAAACCGGCGGGACCATAGCCGATCGATGGTGCCGACGCTATTGTCCAAGGCGCGGTTTTCGGCCRCGCTTTCAAAACCCGGTCGGGCAAGGTCTTGCGTGATTTTCCGGCCAGCACCTGTGCGAGAGCAGCATACCGGACGGGATGACCGCATGATTTTGAAGGCCGAACTGCACTGCCACATCGAAGGCGCGGCGGCGCCCGAGCTCGTCGTCGCCCAGGCCCGCAAATACGGCAAGGATCCTTCGCCCTACATCCAGGACGGCTCCTTCGTCTGGCACGATTTCACCTCCTTTCTCGCCGCTTACGATTTTGCATCCGACCTGTTCCGCAGCGAAGAGGACTATGCGCGCCTCGCCGACCATTATCTGACCAGCCTCGCCCGCGACGGCGCCATCTATTCCGAGATCTTCACCTCGCCGGATCATGCCAAGAAGGCCGGGCTGTCGCCAAAAGCCTATACGGATGCGCTGGGCGAAGGCATCGTGCGCGCCAGGGCCAAGACCGGCATCGAGGGGCGCATGATCGTTACCGGCGTGCGCCATGTCGGCGTCGAGGCGATCGAGCAGGCGGCGCGCTTCGCGGCACGCTGCGGCCATCCGCTGGTGACCGGTTTCGGCGTCGCCGGCGACGAGCGCGTCGGYGATTTCGAGGACTATGTGCGCGCCGTCGAGATCGCGCGCGAAGCCGGCCTCGGCATCACCATCCATGCCGGCGAGCTGATGGGCTGGGAAAGTGTCAAGGCGGCGCTCGACCACATCCGCCCCGCCCGCATCGGCCATGGCGTTCGCGCCATCGGGAACCCCGACCTCGTCCGCCGCATCGCCGACCAGGGCGTGGTGCTGGAATGCTGCCCAGGCTCCAACATCGCCTTGAAGGTCTTCGACAGCTTCGCCGACCATCCCTTCCCGGCGTTGCGCGCCGCCGGCTGCAAGGTGACGCTCAACTCCGACGACCCGCCCTATTTCTGGACTTCGCTGAAGCGCGAATACGATATCGCCGCCGAGCATTTCCGCATGGACGACAAGGCGCTCACCGCCGTCACCAGGACGGCCGTCGAGGCGRCCTTCGTGGATAGGAAGACCAAGGCTATGCTGCTCGCCCGCGTGAATGGCGGCCGACGCTGATTTCGTCTTCCGGATTCGCTTCTTCCTCTGGATTCAGGGCAAAAGCTGTGGTGGATGGCCGCCGGGCGGTTCCTTGGCCGGCACATTGTCGCTAGGGTCGTCTCAAGCAAGTCTAAGGAGATCTCGATGCAGGGCGTCACCGTCGTCGACCACCCCCTTGTCCAGCACAAGCTGACCATCATGCGCAAGAAGGAGACCTCGACGGCCGGCTTCCGGCGGCTGCTGCGCGAGATTTCGCTTCTGCTCGGCTATGAGGTGACCCGCAATCTCGAGCTGACCACGACCATGATCGAGACGCCGATCGAGGAGATGGAGGCACCGACGCTGGAAGGCAAGAAGCTGGTCTTCGCCTCGGTGCTGCGCGCCGGCAACGGCCTGCTCGAGGGCCTGCTCGACCTGGTGYCGGCCGCCCGCGTCGCCCATATCGGCCTCTACCGCGACCATGAGACGCTGGAARCCGTCGAATATTTCTTCAAGGCGCCGAGCGATCTTGCCGACCGGCTGGTGATCGTCGTCGATCCGATGCTGGCGACCGCGAATTCGGCGATCGCCGCGATCGACAAGCTGAAGGGGCGCGGTGCCACCAACATCCGCTTCCTGTGCCTGCTCGCCGCACCCGAAGGGATCGAGCGCTTCACCAGGGCGCATCCCGACGTGCCGATCTTCACCGCCTCGATCGACCGCCAGTTGAACGACAAGGGCTATATCATGCCCGGCCTCGGCGACGCCGGCGACCGGATGTACGGGACAAAGTGAGCGCGTTTCTTAACTGGCCGTTTACGCAAGCTTGCGGTTCCGGCACGAGTTAAAATCATAAAAACCATGGCGGACTTAAGGATGCTGCTTTCGGGAGCAATTCCAGGAAAAGTGTGAAGCGGTTTTCCGTTCGGAATTGCTTCAAAACAAAGGGATAGAGCGGTTCAACGTTTCCTTGAAACGGTGAAACGATCTAGGGGCATCCATGCTGCGCAAGCTTCTCATCCTCGGCATCTTTGCCGGAACCTCGGCTTCGATTCCGATCGTCTATCAGGCTAACCCGCATCTGGTGGACGGCCTCTTGAAATCGACCGTCGCCCCGCAGCCGACAGCCCCGGAGGCCCAGCCGCAGGTCAATCTCGCTTCCGTCCCGGACAAGCCGGYGGCGCCGATGCCGCTCGGCCRCCAGGTGCTGGTCAACGCCGATGCGCGCGGCCACTTCACCTCGCAGTTCAAGCTGAACGGCCGTCAGATCGACGGCATGATCGACACCGGCGCGACATTGGTCGCCATCAACACCTCGACGGCGCGCAGGATCGGCATCTCGCTCAACCCGTCCGACTTCAATCACCAGGTGAACACCGCCAACGGCGCGATCAAAGCCGCCGTGGTGACGGTCTCGCGCCTGCAGATCGGCAAGATCTCCATCGACAACGTTCAGGCGATGGTGCTCGACGACAGGGCGCTGCAAACCAACCTGATCGGCATGAGCTTCCTGCAGCGGCTGCAGAAATACCAGGTTCAGGACGGCTCGCTGCTGCTCGTCCAATAGCCTGATCAGCGAGGCAGTATCCGCCTGAGCACGGTCTTTTCGGCGGGCGGCTTGGAACCCCCGATCGCATAAGCAGCACGCACCGCGGCCGCCGCCGCTTCGGCCTCCGCTTCGGTGCGCGCATGCACCAGCGCCAATGCCTCGCCCGAGCGCAGTTCGGCGCCGACCGGCAACAGCCGGGTCAAACCGACGGCGTGATCGATCTTGTCGTCCGGATGCGAACGCCCGCCACCAAGCGTGACGACGGCAAGCCCGATGTCGCGCGTGGCGATGCCGGTCACGAATCCGTCCTGTTCCGCTTTCACGGCCAGTTCGACCGGCGCCGTCGGCAGGTATTTTTCCGGCTTCTCGACGAAATCGCCGGGACCGCCAAGCACGGCCACCATCCGCGCGAAGACGGCGGCCGCTCGGCCGCCGGCGAGCGCTTCGGTCGCACGCCTGAGGCCATCTTGCTGCGACGAAACCAGCCCCGCCGACTGCAGCATCTCGGCTGCCAGCGCCAGCGTCACATCCTCCAGCCGGCGATCGCGATAGCGCCCAGTGAGGAAATCGACAGCGTTCTTCACCTCGACCGCGTTGCCGGCGGCCGAGGCCAGCGGCTCGTTCATGCCCGTCACCAGCGCCGATGCGCTCAGGCCGGCGCCGTTGGCCACCTCGACCAGGCTGTTCGCCAGGGCAACCGCATCGCGCGACTTCTCCATGAAGGCGCCGTTGCCGACCTTGACGTCGAGCACCAGCGAGCCCAGGCCCGCGGCGAGCTTCTTCGACAGGATCGAAGCGGTGATCAGCGGGATCGATTCGACCGTGCCCGTCACGTCGCGGATCGCGTAGAGCCGGCGATCGGCAGGCGCCAGATCGGCAGTCTGGCCGATGATGGCGCAGCCAGCCTCGAGCACCGTCTTGCGGAAGAGCGCCACGTCCGGCTGGCTGGTGTAGCCGGGGATGGCATCCATCTTGTCGAGCGTGCCGCCGGTGTGGCCGAGGCCGCGGCCCGAGATCATCGGCACATAAGCGCCGCAGGCGGCGACGATCGGCGCCAGCATCAGCGAGACATTATCGCCGACGCCGCCCGTCGAATGCTTGTCGGTGACCGGGCCCGGCAGGTCGGACCAATCGAGCACGTCGCCGGAATCGCGCATGGYGATCGTCAGCGCAACCGCTTCCTCGCGGCTCATGCCGTTGAGGAACACGGCCATGGCGAAAGCGCCGACCTGGCCTTCGGAGATGGTGYCGGCCGTCAGCCCGGCGACGAAGGCCGCGATCTCATCGGCCGAGAGCTTGTGGCCATCGCGTTTGCGGCGGATGATCTCCTGCGGCAGCATCAGTCGGGCAGACCGTCCTGGAAGACGCGCCGCAGGATCGTCGCCAGCCGCGCGCCGCCGACCGGCGCCATGTCCTTGGTTTCCTGGTGCGAGAGCTCCGCCCCGGTCATGCCGGCCGCCAGGTTGGTGATGACCGAGCAGGCGGCGACCTTGAGCCCGAGGAAGCGGGCGAGGATGACCTCCGGCACGGTCGACATGCCGACCGCCGTCGCCCCCATGACGCGCGCCATGCGGATCTCGGCCGGCGTCTCGAAGCATGGTCCGGAAAACCACATATAGACGCCTTGATGCAGCGCCGTGCCGGTTGCCTTCGCAGCCTTCTCGATCGCTCCGCGCAAGCCCGCATCATAGGCCTCGGTGAGGCCGACGAAGCGGCGGTCGCTCGGCTCGCCGATCAGCGGATTGGAGCCGGAGAAATTGATGTGGTCGGTGATCAGCATCACCGAGCCCGGTCCCATTTCAGGATCAATCGAGCCGGCGGCGTTGGTGAGGATCAGATGCGAGATGCCGATGCCGGCAAGCACCTCCAGCGCCGGGCGCATCGCCGCGGCGTTGCCGTGCTCGTAATAATGCGCACGGCCGGACAGCATCAGCACCGGTGTGCCGGCGAAATGCCCGGCAACCACCTCGCCGGCATGGCCCGAAACACCGCTGCGCGGGAAGCCCGGCAACTCGGCATAGGAGATGCGCCTGGCATCCTTGACCTGGTCGACCAGCCCGCCGAGACCCGAGCCCAGCACGAGYGCCGCCGTCGGCGCCAGCCCGTCCAGCTTCTCGACCAGATGATCCAGCGCTTCCATCATTTCAAGATATCGCCCCTGAAGCCGTAGGGCAGCATGTCGCCCATGGTGACCGTCTCGGCCACGCCGGTGTCGTCGCACAGATAAAGCTTCGTCTCCGGCCGGCAGAATTCCGCCAGCCGCTGCCGGCAGCCACCGCAGGGCGAGCATTTGGCCATGCGTTCGGCGATCACCGCGATCTCGACGATCTTGCCGCCGCCGCCCATGATATAGTGGCCGAGCGCCGTCGTCTCGGCGCACCAGCCTTCCGGATAGGACGCCACCTCGATATTGGCGCCGGTGAAGACGCGCCCGTCCTCGGTGCGCAGCGCGRCACCCACCGGGAACTTTGAATAAGGCGCATAGGCCTTGGCCATCGCCGTCTTCGCCGCCTCGAACAGATCATGCGACATCCGGTTCTTCTCTCCCACGATCTTGTTCAAATGCCGGTCGCCGCCGGACTAAAATTCCGGCTCAGCGTTCCTTCACATAGGGCACGCCGCCGGCGCGCGGCGGGATGGCCTTGCCGATGAAGCCGGCAAGCAGGATGACGGTGAGCACATAGGGCAGCGCCTGCATGAACTGCACCGGCACCTTGCCGATGATCGGCAGCGGCGAGCCCTGCAGGCGGATCGCTGCGGCATCGAGGAAGCCGAACAAAAGGCAGGCGAACATGGCGTTGACCGGCTTCCACTTGGCGAAGATCAGCGCTGCCAGCGCGATATAGCCCTTGCCCGCCGTCATGTCCTTCACGAAGCCGCCATTCTGCACCATGGAGAGATAGGCGCCGGCGACCCCCGTGAGGATGCCGGTGCAGATCAGCGCGCGATAGCGCAGCCAGGCGACCGAGATGCCGGCGGTGTCGACGGCGGCCGGATTTTCGCCGACCGCCCGCATCCTGAGGCCAAAACGGGTGCGAAACAGCACCCACCAGGTGAACGGCACCATGGCGAAGGCGAAATAGACCAKGATCGAATGGCCGGAGATCAGCTCGGCATAGATCGGGCCGATGATCGGCACATCCTTGATCGCGTCGGCGCCGGGCCAGGTGATCGCAGCGAAGCGTTCGCCCGGCTGCAACGCCGGCGTGCGTCCGCCTTGGCTGAACCAGGCCTGGCCGAGGATGATGGTCGATCCCGCGGCGACGAAGTTGATCGCCACGCCGGAGACGATCTGGTTGCCGCGATGCGTGATCGAGGCGAAGCCGTGCACCAGGGCGAAGGCGACCGAGATCAGCACCGCGGTGCCGAGGCCGATCAGCGCCGAATGGAAGACGGCGGCGGCCGAAGCGCCGGCAAAGGCGCCGACCAGCATCTTGCCTTCCAGCCCGATGTCGAAGATGCCGGCCCGCTCCGAATAGAGCCCCGCCAGGCAGGCGAGCAGCAGCGGCACCGAAAGGCGGATGGTTGAATCCAGCACCTGGACGATGGCGTTGAACGTGTCCATCTCAGGCCCCCTTCCCGTTCACCGCCTGCATGCCGACCGATTTCGGACTGACCGAGGCGAACAGCGCCTGGATATAGGGCCTGAACATATGCTCCAGCGCACCGGCAAACAGGATGACCAGGCCCTGGATGATGACGATCATGTCGCGGCTGATCGCCGGCATCTCGAAGGCAAGCTCGGCGCCCCCCTGGTAGAGCATGCCGAACAGGATCGCCGCCAGCACGATGYCGACCGGATGCAGCCGGCCCATCAGCGCGACCGCGATGCCGACATAGCCGGCGCCCGAGACGAAATCGATCGCGACATTGTGCTGGTCGCCCATCACCGGATTGAGCGCCATCATGCCGGCCAGCGCGCCGGAGATCATCATCGCGGTGATGATGATACGGGTTTCCGAAATGCCGGCGTAGCGCGCCGCCTTCGGGCTGTGACCATAGGTGCGCATCTCGTAGCCGAGCCTGGTGCGCCAGATCAAAAGCCAGACCAGGAAGRCCATGACCAGCGCCAGGAGGAAGCAGATGTTGAGTGGCGCGGAACGGATCTTGGCGCCGAACAATTCGATGATCCAATTGAGCTTCGGCAGTTCGGCGCCGGCGAGGAAATTGCGCGTCTGCGGCGCCTGCGAGCCGGCCGGCTTCAGCGGACCGACCAGCAGATAGACCATCACTGAGGCAGCGATGAAGTTGAACATGATGGTGGTGATGACGATATGCGAGCCGCGCTTGGCCTGCAGATAGGCCGGGATCAGGCCCCAAAGCGCGCCGAACGCCGCCGCGGCCACGATCGCGATCGGAAAGATCACCCACCAGGGCATCACGCTGTCGAGGCTCAGGCAGACGAGCGCGATGCCGAGGCCGCCTATATAGGCCTGGCCCTCGGTGCCGATGTTGAACAGGCTGCAATGCGCCGCCACCGCCACCGACAGCCCGGTGAAAATGAAGGTCGTGGCGTAGAACAGGGTGAAGGCGATGCCAGTGCCCTTGCCGAAGGCGCCTTCGACCAGGATGACGGCGGCGCGAAACGGGTTTTCCCCGACCAGCATGACGACGAAGCCGGCGACGATGAAGGCGACCGACAGGTTGATCAACGGAATCAACCCATAATCGGCCCAGGCCGGCAGTTTGGCGTAGGGCGTGCTCATTCGGCGGCCTCCTGGTGCTCGACGCCTGCCATCAGCAGGCCAAGCTCGCCTTCGGTCGCCTCCGGCCCGCGCTCGCCGACGACACGGCCGGCGAACATCACCAGGATGCGGTCGGAGAGCGAGCGGATCTCGTCGAGCTCGACCGAGACCACCAGCACCGCCTTGCCCTGGTCGCGCATGGCGATCAGCCGCTTGTGGATGAATTCGATGGCGCCGACATCGACGCCGCGCGTCGGCTGGCCGACGATCAGCACACCGGGATCCTGCTCCATCTCCCTGGCCAGCACGATCTTCTGCTGGTTGCYGCCGGAGAAATTGGCCGTCTTCAGCCGCGGATTGCCGGGACGGATGTCGTATTTCTCGATCTTGTCCTTCGCGTCGGCCATGATGGCGTCGACGTCGAGGAACGGTCCCTTCAGATAGCGCTCGTCGTCGTGATAGCCGAGAATCGAATTCTCGTTCTCCTCGAAGGCGAGCACCAGCCCGACATGGTGGCGGTCCTCGGGCACATGGGCGAGCCCGCGGTCGCGCAATTCGCCGGGATCGGCCTTGCCGGTGAGATCGATCGGCTTGCCTTCCAGCGTCACTTCGCCGGAGACCGCATGCCGGATGCCGGAGATCGCCTCCAGCAGTTCGGACTGGCCATTGCCGGCGACGCCGGCGATGCCGACGATCTCGCCGCCGCGCACGTCGAAGGAGACATTGTCGACCATGGTGACGCCGCGCGAATCCTTCACCGTCAGGTTCTTGACCGAGAGTTTTACCGCGCCGGCCTCCGACTGGCCCTTCTCGACCCGAAGCAGCACGCGCCTGCCGACCATCAGTTCGGCCAGTTCGCCGACCGTGGTTTCCTTCGTCACCCGGGTCGCCACCATCGTGCCCTGGCGCATCACCGAAACCGTGTCGGTGATCGCCATGATCTCGCGCAGCTTGTGCGTGATGAGCACGATCGTTTTTCCTTGATCCTTCAATTGCTTGAGGATGCGGAAGAGGTGGTCGGCCTCGGCCGGCGTCAAGACGCCCGTCGGCTCGTCGAGGATCAGGATCTCGGCGCCGCGGTAGAGCGCCTTGAGGATTTCGACGCGCTGCTGCAGGCCGACCGGCAGCTCCTCGATGACGGCGTCGGGATCGACCTCGAGGCCGTATTCGCGCTCCAGCCGGTCGAGCTCCGAGCGCGCCTTGGCGATGCTGCTCTTCAGCAGCGCATCGTTTTCGGCGCCGAGGATGACATTTTCCAGCACCGTGAAATTGTCGACCAGCATGAAATGCTGGTGCACCATGCCGATGCCGAGCGCGATGGCATCGTTGGAGGTGCTGATCGACACCGGCTTCCCGCCGACGCGGATTTCGCCGCTGTCGGCCTGGTAGAAGCCGTACAGAATCGACATCAGCGTCGACTTGCCGGCGCCGTTCTCGCCGACGATGCCGTGGATGGTGCCGCGCGCGACTTCCAGGTTGATGTCGCGGTTGGCGCGCACGGCGCCAAAACTCTTGTTGATGCCTATGAGCTCGATTGCGGCTTGCGCCATGCAGCCTGTCCCACTCGTTATTTTTTTATCGCTTGGTCAAAATGCCTAGCATGATGCCCCGCTTATGYCAATCGGCCGTTCACTCTCGACAAATCCCCGCGCCCTTGTCAATTTCGAACCTGAGCAGGTTCCGCAAAAGTGTCCCACGGTTTTGCGATCAGAGCCTGAAAAACTAACAGAGCTAAGCAGATATTCGTGGGGCAGCCCACGAATGTCTGCTTAGGTGGGAGCTTGATATTCGCAGCGGTGGGTTTTGCATGGCTATGCCTGACGATCGGCTGACGACGCTGGAAATCCGCGCCGCCGAGCAGGAAAAGACCATCGAGGAACTGTCCGGCCAGATCGCCGAGCAGTGGAAGGTTATCGAGCGCATGGAGCGCAAGCTCGCCGCCCTGACGGACCGGTTCCTGGAGCTGGAGGAGCAGACCGCTCCCGATGTTCCGGTGACCAAGCCGCCGCATTGGTGAAGCGCCATGGGGAAAGACGGCCATGCCTAGTGAAAGCGACCGTGTCGCCAGGGCCGGCGACTATGTCTTTGGCCTGATGAACGACAGGGAACGCGCCCGCGCCGAGCGCGACCTCGAGATCGATCCCGCCTTTCGCGACACGGTGCTGCGGCTGGCCGAACGCTTGCGCGCCTTCGATCCCGTAGGACTCGAGGCGCGCGACAATCGCTGGGAGCAGGTCACGCAACGCCTTGCCGAATTGCCGCAGATGCAGACGCGGCTGGGTGGCGTTGCCGGCCCTGGGACGGAAGCACCGCCGCCGATGATCCACCGGCTCGAACGCAAGCCCTACGGCATCGGCCTGCATTCGCTTGGCGGCAGGCTGGGCTTCGTCATCGCGCTTGCCCTGGTGGCCGCCTTTGCGCTCGGCTATCTCGCCGGAACGCTATAGTTTTCTCGACATCAGAAGCATCGGCTCGCCGTCCTGCTTGAAGGTCTCTATCCCCGTCCACCCGAGCGCTTCGTAGAAGCCGCGCGCCTGCCAGGTGTACAGGTAGAGCGTGCCGATGCCGGCCGACGCGGCATGGGCCTCGACGGTCTTGACCAGCGCCGTGCCGATTCCGCTGCCGCGGTAGGCTTCCTCGACGACCAGCCCGGCCAGCCATGGCGTCAGGTCGTGCGGCGAACTGATCTCGTCGCGAACGAGCAGGCAGCTCCCGATCGGCCGGCTACGCTCGCGGGCAACGAAAGCCGCCTCGAGGCCGTCGCCGGCGATCAGGCCGCGCAGCCCGGCCACGTCCTCCTCGAGTGTCCGGCCCGTGCCCTCGAAGAAGGCCTCGAGCCGAAGCCGCGCGATCGCTTCGACGTCGCCGTCTGCCATGGCTTCGATTGTCGGTCGCATCATGCCCGTCTCCAAAACGAAACCGCCGGGCGTTGGCCCGGCGGTCCAAAACCTGGTTCAGCTGCCGATCAATACGGGCAATTGTTGTCGGCGGTGTAGTCGTGCACCTGGACCTTGCCGGAGATGATGTCGGCCTTGGCCTTTTCGACGGCCGCCTTCATCTCATCGGTCACCAGCGCCTTGTTGTTGTCGTCCATGGCATAGTCGACACCGCCTTCCTTGAGGCCGAGATTCTCGAGGCCGCCCTTGAAGGTGCCGTTCTTGCCGTCCATGAAGGTGTTGTAGACGGCGACGTCGACGCGCTTCATCATCGAGGTCAGCACCTTGCCCGGCTGCAGGCCATTCTGGTTGGAGTCTACGCCGATGCCGAGCTTGCCTGCATCCGCAGCCGCCTGCAGCACGCCGACGCCGGTGCCGCCGGCCGCCGCGTAGACCACGTCGGCGCCCTGGTCGATCTGCGTCTTGGCGATCTCGCCGCCCTTGGCCGGGTCGTTCCAGGCGGCCGGYGTGTCGCCGGTCATGTTCTGGATGACGTCGGTAGCACCTGCCGACTTGGCGCCGCCGACATAGCCGCATTCGAACTTGCGGATCAGCGGGATGTCCATGCCGCCGATGAAGCCGACCTTCTTCGACTTCGACGCCATCGCCGCCAGGATGCCGACGAGATAGGAGCCTTCATTCTCCTTGAACACCAGCGAGCGGACATTGGGCAGGTCGACGGCATCGTCGATGATGGCGAAATTCAGGTCTGGATAATCTTTCGCGACCGCTTTCAGCGCGTCCTCCCAGGCAAAGCCGGCCATGACGATCGGGTTGCGGCCGTCCTCGGCGAAGCGGCGCAGCGCCTGCTCGCGCTGCGAGGCGTTGGAGACTTCGAACTCGACATAGGCGACGCCGGTTTCCTTCTTGAACTTCTCGGCGCCGTTATAGGCGGCCTCGTTGAAGGATTTGTCGAACTTGCCGCCCAGATCGTAGAGGATGGCCGGCTGCACATCTGCGGCGAAAGCCGGAAGAACCATTGCGGTTGCGGCCAGAAGGCCGAGAACGATACGTTTCATGTGATCCACACCCTGTCGGTTATTTTTCCGTTTTGYACCGCCTGCCAGCCCGGTTCTCCGGCAGGCTGGCGACGCCAGGCAGGAAGTGTTCTCCCCTCCCGCTCGCGGTCAATCTGGCACGGCGCGAAACAAAATTCACGTGGAATTTTGACCTGTTGGAAAAAGCGGTTACCGGCGGTTGGGCTCGGCGACTTCACCGTAGCCGTCCGTCCGCAACAGCTTCAAAACAAGGGCCTTCAGGGAGTTGGTGCGAATTCTGCGCCGCGGCGCTTGCGCCGGTAGCCGATGGCGTAGAGCAGGAAGGCAAGCACCGCGAACACCGCAAAACCGGGTTGCGCGAGCACCCAGGCGGCGGCGCCGTCCCAGACCAGCGGGCCTGCCTTGGCGCGCACGAAAGTCTCGAATGCCGCGCGGGTGTCAGGCGAGACCGCGAGCCAGCTTGCGTTGAGCGGCGTCATCACCAGCGAGGAGGCTGCGACCGAGCGTGTGGTGTCGATCACCGCCATGATGACGGAAATCGACAGCGCAACCATGGCTGCCAGCCGAAAGATGAAACGCAACATCGACGCTCTCCCCGGGAACGCTCCGTCTACCCCGCAACCGACATAGAGCGTGCGTGGTTCCCGCGCAATCGCGGCCCCATGAAATTGACACCGTGAAATTAGCGGGCCGGCGCCGTTCTGCGCCGGTTCACCCGCCAGACGGCGAAAATACCGCCGGCGACCGCGCCCACGATCAGGCCGCCCAGGCCGATAAAAGCCGCGAAAAATCCACAGGCGCCCTCGAAGCAGCTCATATGCGTCAGGTCGGCGATCAGCGAACCGGCGAAGAACCCGCCGAATGCGCCGATCACGCCGCCAAGGATGATGCCGAGCAGCGCGGCAAGGATCGAGACGAAGACCGGCGGACGCTCAGTCTCCGGATTGGCATAGACGGTCTCGGAGCCGGCGCCATTCCGCAGGAGGTAGATACAGAGCAGGCCAATGGCGATCTCGGCCACGGTGAAGCCCAGCGCCTCTACCGAGAAGACGAAGGCGTAGGACACATAGGCCTGGCGCAGGACGAGCCAGATGATGATGGCGACCTGCCAGATCGTGTAATGGCGAGGAAAGCGGGCCGAGCGGTTGAAGGCAAGCCCAAGCAGGTACAAACCCCACAGGATGGTGATCACGCCGCCAGCCAAGCCGCCATAGACGAGCAGGAATGCATTTTCCGGCAGGCTGAAATCGCCGATCAGCCGCCAGTTCGCGATCAGGCCGTAGGCCGACAGGCCCATGACGATGACGAGCCAGGCCACCGGGACGAAGGAAAGCCCGCTATCCGGCCGCCCCGCGGGTTGCTGGTCGATCGACGCCATGCCAGGACGATGCCCCTCGCCCGAACAATTCCTGGAAAGGCACGTGGCTGCTTTCCGTCAGGAACTGCAAAAACTGAACCGGCAACTCCAGGGAAGCTCGCAACCGTTCCAACCGGGATTGCATGAAAACAAAGAGTTCGGGCAGTCGACAGYCGCGCGGAGCCGAAGTCAAGCACAGCCAGTTGGGAGCGGCCGGCCTGTGCACATCATTCGAACGCTTCGGCCCTCCTGAACACACGGCTCTGCCCTTTTCACGGCAAAAGCCGCGGCAATGCCATTATGGCTTGGCATTCGCTTTCGGATCGACTAGATGAGCCCCGCGCCTGTTTGCCTAGACGGCTACCGGTGCCGGGAAGGTTGTCCGCCGGTTGAAGGCAACTATATGTCCGTTGTGGACTTCCCATGGGAGCATCTCCCCAACCCGCGCGGCGAAACCGGCCGGCGCGAGATGTCAACGACGGAGAGGTGGCCGAGTGGTTGAAGGCGCACGCCTGGAAAGTGTGTTTACGGGAAACCGTAACGCGGGTTCGAATCCCGCTCTCTCCGCCATAAACTTTCATGATATTTCAGCCCGCGCGCGCAGCGCCTCAGGAACGGTCGCGCGGATTTCCAAATGAAGGATCGCGCCGGCGCGTGTAGCCATTCACGCGCGGCAACCCGTCATCCATGACGATGAAGGGCAAGCGCATTTCCCAATAGGCCTGGGCTTGYGGCGCAAACCTCTCGGGCGCGTCCATGAAACCGGCCGAAACATAGAATTCGTCCGGAAGGCCCTGATCGGCATAGCCGATGGACGTGCCGCATTTTTCGCAGAACGATCGCACCACGCCTCTGGTTTTGGAGAATGTCTTGGGGCTCGCACCCATCCATCTCACCTCGTTTGGCCGATATCCGATCCAGATCGTCAGCGGACTGYCGATCGCCCGCCGGCAATCGTCATCGTGATCGAAGCAGATCCAGAAAGGCTCCCCGGTAAACTCTGCTGAAACCTTGCCGCAGAAACAGCGGCCTTGCTCGATACGAATCATCGGGTGGTTAACCTCCGGGACCTGTTGTCGAAAAACTCTACGTTGCGCGGCCACCATCCCTCTGTTCACACCGGCCAGCGCTCAATGGCCGCTTCCATGCTCGACCAGGTGATATCTGAAACGATCGCGCACGAATTCGTTGAAGAATTGCCCTTTTGAGAACGCCGCCTTGAAAGCCGTGTAGATCTCGGGTCCGACGTCCTCATAGTCATAGCGCTTGCCAGTTGGGACGAACCATACCGAAAGGACCCGCTTCGACCGATCGTAATGGATATTCCGGATCGCGGTGGAAGGCATGTGCCGCCTCCTGGTTTCCCCCTTAATCCTTCGTGCGCCTCTGGGTTCCATCATGCCTGGACCGGCCTTGCAGAAGCGGTCTCATTGCCTATGTGATCCGCATGTCATCAGCCAGGAACCGGACCGGCGGGGGCGCTTTCCAAGGCGATCTCTTCGGCGCGCCTGCCAGCGCGCCGCCCGCACCCGAAGGCTTCTCCTATCAGCCGGACCTGATTACCCGCGACGAAGAGCATGCGCTGATCAGTCAAATCCAGGACCTGCCCTTCAAGCCGTTCGATTTTCACGGCCATCTTGCCAACAGGCAGGTCGTCGGCTTCGGCCTGCGCTATGACTATGAGCGCCGCCAGGTGCTCGAAGCGCCGCCGATTCCGGACTTCCTGTTGCCGCTTCGCGTCAAGGTCGCCCTCTTCGCCGGCGTCCCGGCATCCGAATTCGCGCAGGCGCTGATCAATGAGTATCGCCCGGGCGCCGGCATAGGCTGGCACCGGGACAAGCCGCATTTCGAGCTCGTCGCGGGCGTTTCGCTGCTGGCGCCCTGCAGCTTCCGACTGCGCCGCAGRAAGGGCGCGGCATGGGACCGTGAAACGATCGAAGTCGAGCCCAGGTCCATCTATCTCATGGCCGGGCCGGCGCGGAACGAGTGGGAGCACTCCATCCCGCCTGTCGAACGCCATCGCTATTCGGTGACGTTCCGGACAATGCGGGCTCTTTAGGCAGTCGCACCGGCGACMATCCGGGAACCATCGCCGGGCCCCGGGGTTGTGTCGTCAGATTTCGAGATCGAAAGGAAAGACGATGCGTATGTTGACGATGGTCCTGACGCTGTCGGCAATGGCATTGGCGCAGGCGGCTTCCGCTCAACGCGCCGATCCGCAGCCGCCGCAAGCCCTGCCTCCCGCCCAGGAGCCCATCCCCGGCCAGCCCCAGCCCGGCCAGGACGATGCCGCCCAGAACGTCACCAATATCGTCGTGGTGGCGATGGAGGACCTGCCTTCGGAAGTGAAGGCGCAGGCCGAAGCCATAGTCACCAGGACGACCGCCAAGGAACTGGCCAAGCTGCAAAGCTCGGTCGACGCCTCCCCCGAGGCGACGTCGGTTCTGCATGCGAACGGGCTGAATTCCTCGCAGGTCGTCRCCGCCAACATCGACGGTGACGGCACRCTGACGCTGATCATTCAGACGACGGCCTGACTAAAGCATGTCTCCCGAAAGCGGGAACCGGTTTCGGGACTAAAGACATGCGTAGAATCAAGAACCTAAAGCGCAGGGAGCGAATCTGAAAGATCGCGACGCGCTTTAGGGGCATGACCCGGCCGAATGGCGCTGACGGCCGCGGTTCGTATTCGATCCTCACTCTTGCGGAGGCCGTCATGACCGAAGCCGCAGTCCGCAACTTCACGCTCAACTTCGGGCCGCAACACCCTTCGGCGCATGGTGTGCTCAGGCTGGTGCTGGAGCTGGACGGCGAGATCGTCGACCGCGCCGATCCGCATATCGGCCTGCTGCATCGCGGCACCGAGAAGCTCATCGAATACAAGAACTACCTGCAGGCCCTGCCCTATTTCGACCGGCTCGATTATGTCGCGCCGATGAATCAGGAGCATGCCTTCTGCCTCGCCGCCGAAAGGCTGCTCGAACTGTCCGTTCCGCGGCGTGGCCAATTGATCCGCGTGCTGTTTTGCGAGATCGGCCGGCTCTTGTCGCACCTTCTCAACGTCACCACGCAGGCCATGGACATCGGTGCGCTGACGCCGCCGCTCTGGGGTTTCATCGAGCGCGAGAAGCTGATGGTTTTCTATGAACGCGCATCCGGCGCCCGCATGCACGCGAATTATTTCCGCGTCGGCGGTGTGCATCAGGACCTGCCGGAGGATCTGCTCGACGACATCTGGGATTTCTGCGATCCGTTCCTGAAGGCATTGGGCGATCTCGATGAACTTTTGACCGAAAACCGTATCTTCAAGCAACGCAATGTCGATGTCGGCGTGATCTCGCTCGATGACGCCTGGGGCCTGGGTTTCTCCGGCCCCATGGTGCGCGGCTCGGGCGCCGCCTGGGACCTGCGCAAGGCGCAGCCCTACGAATGCTATCCGGAGATGGATTTCGACATCCCCATCGGCAAGCACGGCGACTGCTACGATCGCTATCTGGTGCGCATGGAAGAGATGCGCCAGTCGGTGCRCATCATGCGGCAATGCCTGGAAAAGCTGCGCTCGGYCGATGGCCGGGGTCCGGTCGCCGTGCCGAACCAGAAGATCACGCCSCCGCCGCGCGCCACCATGAAGCGCTCGATGGAAGCGACGATCCAGCATTTCAAGCTCTATACCGAAGGCCACCGCGTGCCCCCCGGCGAAGTCTATGCGGCGGTCGAAGCGCCGAAGGGCGAGTTCGGCGTCTATCTGGTCTCGGACGGCAGCAACGTTCCCTATCGCTGCAAGATACGCGCGCCCTCCTTCGCCCATCTCCAGGCGATGGATTTCCTCTCGCGCGGGCATATGGTGGCGGATGTCGCGGCGATCATCGGCTCGCTCGACATCGTCTTCGGCGAGATCGACCGCTAGAGCAATTCCAGGAAAAGCGCGCATCGGCTTTCCGTCGGGAATTTGCGTGAAAACAGGAGGCTCGGGCGGCTCTGCGCGAAACGCTGAACCACTCTGTTGAACCACTCCAGAGAGGGAGCGCGGAGAACCGGTCAGGACTCCACCGCTCCCATCAAGGTCTGATCGGTCGCGATTGCATGCATCGCGGCCGTCGCTAATGCATGAACACCGCTCTCAACCAGGCAAGAATACCCGCGCCCGGAGAGATCGCCGCGCGCACGCGCGATGCCGCCCAGCGGGCCGGCATGTTGGCGCCGACATGGCAATGGCAGACGACCTCGTGCAGCTGCCAGTCGCTCATCTCGAAGAAGCGCTTGGCTTCACCGTAAGTGTCGTCCTGCAGGCCTTGCGCGCGAAAGATCGGATCCTCGAAAGCGACGGTGATCGCCGATCCGTCCGTGCGCATCCTTTGACGCACATCGGGCGAAGCGTATTCGGTCCCCGTCAGCGCCGTGAGGCGGCGGCCGGGGTTTTGTTCGAGGAGTTGCGCCCAGCGCTCGAGGCGCTGGCCCCGATTGGCGATGAAAGCCGGCGCTTCGGCATGAACGTCGGCAACGGCGTTGATTTGGTCAAGGGTTTGGTGCTTCACGGCCGTCTCCTTGTACAGGCACAATTGGCCACCCGCTGACAATGGAACTAAGGCACGGCCAGTCGCCGGCAAGAGCTGAAACAGGCGCGCGGAATCATTTGATCGCCACTTGCCGTCGTGGCGCGGCGCGGTCGTGTTGGAACCATCCGTGGGCATGGCCGTTCTGCCAGCTTGCGCTGCCGCGCGCTCCCGACGAAGCGTCTGAATGCGGCGGCGACCGCACCATCGTTTCAGGGCGGGCAGCAGATTCCGGGTTTTGGATCGCAGCAAAGCTCGTCGGGCGCAGAGCGGAAGGAAAACGCGATGGCCATTCTCCCCAATCCGGACCCATCCCCCACCCCGGTGCCTACGCCGCCGCCGATCCCGGAGCCGAAGCCGATGCGCGAGCCGGATCCCGACCGGTTGCCCGACGAGGAGCCGATCCCCAATCCCGACGAGAATGACGCGCCCCCCAAGCATTCCGCAACCGGGCGGCGCCGGCGCTGACGGCCTTGCGGGAGGCGCGCCGATGCGCCTCCCGAGCCACCATCATTCCCCGCGCATCGTCGCCTGGAAGGCGGGCAGGTGCTTCTTCTGCGCCTCGATCATGCGCTCGCGGTAGACGCCGTAGATGACGTCGGTGTCGTGCAGCGTCACGCCCGCGATGGTCGGCGAGGCGAAGACCGGCAGCTCGATGCCGCGCTTCGACAATTGCTCGGCGGTGCGCGCGA
Organism: Mesorhizobium sp. LCM 4576; assembly: GCF_001854815.1. NCBI lineage: Bacteria > Pseudomonadati > Pseudomonadota > Alphaproteobacteria > Hyphomicrobiales > Phyllobacteriaceae > Mesorhizobium > Mesorhizobium sp. LCM 4576. The sequence continues at coordinate 400,116 of NZ_MDDT01000024.1, read as the reverse complement.
GCAGCTCATGCGCCATGATCATCGCCAGCACCGTCGAGGACCCCGCCACCGGGCGGCTCCAGCCTTCGATCGGCACCACCGCGTCCTCGATCGGCGAGCAGGTGTCGATGACGAGGTCGGCGGCGTCCGCCAGCCTTTTGCCCGAGGAATGCGTGGCCGGCTTGTCGAGATTGTTCTTGCTGGTGACGGCGACGACGAAGATGCCGCGCTTCTTGGCATAGAGCGCGGTGTCAATGCCGGACGAATTGCGGCCGCTATGGCCGAAGATGATGATTGAATCGCCCTTGTTCAGCGGCTGGTGGTCCAAGAACTTCTCGGCGTATTTCTCCGTCCGCTCCAGCCACAAGAGCTCGCGCACGCCGCCGGCGCCGAGCACGTTGTGCCACATCACGCGCGGGTCGGTCAGCGGATTGAAGCCGACGAAGCTGCCATAGCGCGGGAACATCTCCTGCGCCGGCAGYACCGAATGGCCCGAGCCGTAGAGATGGACCAGCCCGCCATTTTGCAGCGTGTCGGCGAACCGGCTTGCCGCCTCGCCGAAGGCTTCCGAATTGGCCTTCGATGCCTGTTCGATGAGGGCGACGAGACGGGGGATGTAAAGATCGGACACTTCGGTACTCCTGTTTGATCGTGTCAGCTTCTGGTGTTCGGGAGGCGGCCGGCGCGCAGCGTCGAGCGTATCTCGTATCGGTCGCCGCGCATGACGGAGACGGTGAATTCGAACGGGCCGCGCTCGTCGATGGTGATGCGCTCGACGACGAAGGCGGGACTGCCCGCGGGTAGGTCGAGCAGCTCGGCGTCGGCGACGCTGACGGCGCCGACGCGATAATTCTCGCGCGCCTCGACCGGCACGATGCCGTATTGCCGCTCCAGCGCCTCGTAGAGCGAGCCCTTGAGCAGCCCGGCATCCAGGAAGCCCGGCACGCGCGCCGCCGAAAGCTGCGCGGTCTGAATGCCGATCGGTTCGTTGTTGCCCAGCCGCAGGCGCCGGATCCGCACGATGGGATCGCCCTCCTCGATCTCCAGCGCGCCGGCCGCAGCCGCATTGGCAGTGGTCAGGCTGCAATCGAGCAGGCGCGAGCCGGCGACCACGCCGATATTGCCCATTTCCTGCGTGAAGGAGGTGAGCTCGCGCGTGCCGGCGACCAGCGTGGCCGAGCGCACGAACGTGCCCCTGCCGTGCTCGCGCCTGAGCAGCCCGCTTTCCTCCAGGTTGCGCAGCGCGTGGCGCAAAGTGATGCGGCTGACGCCGAACAAGGCGCAGAGCCGGTCCTCGGCCGGGATCTGGTCGCCGGTTGCCCACTCGCCGCTCTTGACGATGGCGCGGATCGCCTCCTCGACCTGATACCAGAGCGGCTCGGGCCGCCTGCGGTCCGGCTGCTGAAAGCTCGCTTCGCTCATCGGATCTGCCTCCACCCGCTTCCCGCCTGCCCGGCAAGCGCGGCACCGACCAGGCCGGCGCGGGAGCCGAACAATCCAGGCTTGAGTTCGATGCCGCGCAGATGCGGCGGCAATTGACGCCGAAGCGCCGCAAGCAATGGCGGCGCGATCACATCCAGAGCATCGGCAAGGCCGCCCGAGACGAGGATGACGCCCGGATCGAGCAACCCCACGGCGCCGGCGAGCGCCGTGCCGAGCTGGCGCGCCGGCACCTCGAGCAGGGCCTGCGCGGCAAGCTGGCCTGCCTTGGCGGCTGCGATCAGCTGGCGGCTGTCGGCCAGTCCGATCTGCGCGGCAAGGGCGTCCAGCGCACGACCGGAGGCGACACGTTCCAGCCAGCCGCTGCGCTCCTCGCCGTGGTCCTTGATGTCGGCGCTGGCCCAGCCGAAGGAGCAGGCGCCGCCGTGCGCGCCGGCGACGATGCGACCGTTGGCCAGCACCGCCGAGCCGATGCCTGTGCCGATGGCCAGCAGGATTGCATCGGATACGTCCTTGGCCGCGCCTTGCGCCGCTTCCGCCAGAAGCGCGATCTGCGCGTCGTTGCCGACCGCCACGCTCATATCTCGGAACAGCGCCGCGATATCGACGCCATCGAGCCAGGGCAGGTTCGGGATCCAACGGCAGACCGACCCTTCAGTCAGGCCGGGCACCGCAAGCCCGAGCGCTTTGGCTTCGCCTGCGGCCGCAAGCGCGCCAACGCGCGCGGCGAACGCGTCAAGGCTTGCCGGCGCCGGCTCGCGGACCTGCGGCGCAAGGACGCCGATATCGCCGGTATGGACGGTGGCGCGCAGATTGGTGCCGCCGAGATCGATGGCGAGAATCGGTGTCATGTCTCGCGGCTCCGATCGGCGGGCGGCGCGAACAGTCCGCTGCCGGCATTCCAGGAATGCGAGGCCGCCGCGAAGGCCTGCGCATGGCGCGTGCCGCGCAGGCAGCCGCGCAGCCGGTAGAGTGCGCTGTAATAGTCGACATAGGGAAAGCTGCTCAGGCCCCGCGCCAGCTCATACTCCATCACCGCCTCCTGCCAGGCGTCGAAGCCGGCGCTGACGTCGACGAGATGCTCGGGGCGGAAACCTTCGTCGTCCTCCCAGTTCTCGCCGAAGAGCAGAAGCTGCGGCGTATGCGCGGGATGGGCACGCTTCAGCGTCGGCAGAGCAGAGAAGAAAATGCCGGTCTGCGTGAGCTGCGCCGCCGCGCGATGGTCCTTGTGCCAGCTGCCGTGCCAGTGCGTGATGACAATCTCCGGCTGCACCCCGCGGATGACGTCGCAGACCTRCAAGGCGGTCGCGTTGTCATTGGGCAGGAAGGCGTCGCGCAGCTTCATGTTGCGCATCGAAACACCGAGCCGCGCGGCGGCCTTCGCCGCCTCGTCCTCCTTCTGCGCCGAATAGTGCTCCGGAATCAGGCAGGGATGGCCCTGCTCGCCCATCGACAGATGCAGGAAGGTGACCTGGGCTCCATTCTTGGCGGCGGCCGCCGCAAGAGGCCCGGCGATGACCTCGGCGTCGAAGGCATGCGCCCCGACGACCAGGATCGAGCGCGCGGCATAGACCTTGTCCTCGATCATTTCATGCCTCCCCCGGCGCCGACGCCCTCGCGAATCTGGCGCGCCAGCAAACAATACATGATCAGGATCGGCGCCATGGAGATCGCCAGCGAAGCGAACACCAGGCCCCAATCGGTGCGGAACTGTCCGACGAACACGCTGATGGCCAGCGGCACGGTCTTGTAGCGGTCGTCGAAGATGAAGATCAGCGGGAAGAAGAAATCGTTCCACACCGCGATCGCCGTGAAGATGGCGACGATCGACACCGCCGGCTTCACCATGGGCAGCACGATCTGGAACAGGATGCGCGTCTCGCCGGCGCCGTCCATGCGCRCCGCCTCGTCGAGCTCGGACGGCAACACGCGCATGAAATTGGCGAAGATGAAGACGGCGAAGGGAATGCGGATCGCCGAATAGACGAGGATCAGCCCGGTGAGCGAGTCAAGCAGGCCGAGGGAGCRCATCAGCGTGAACAGCTCGACCGAGGCCAGCCGGATCGGCAGCATGATGCCGGACAGGAAAAGGCCAAGCATGATGCCGTTCCAGCCGAGCCTGTAGCGGCTGAGCGGATAGGCGGCCATGGCCGAGACGATGATGGTGAGGACCACCGCGCCGCCGGTGACGATCAGGCTGTTGACGAAGTTGTGGCCGAGATCGGCCCGCGTCCAGGCGCGGACGAAATTGTCGAACGCCCAGCTCTGCGGCAGGCCGAGCCGGTTGTCGTAGATCTCGGCTGTCGTCTTGAAGCAGGAAACGATGAGGATGTAGAGCGGCAGCAGCACCGCCGCCGTCCAGGCCAGCAGGATGGTCCAGCCGGGCAATTGCGCGAGCCTCTGCGGAATTGCCAATGTTTGCTGACTGGGCGGCGTGTTCATAGCTCGACCGTCCGCTTGTCGAAGAAGCGCAGCATCAACAGCGTGCCGATGCTGAGGATCAGGAACAGCATCGTGCCGAGCGCCAGCGCCAGTCCGATGTCGGTGATGCCGACCGCGCCTTCCGCGCCGAAGGCCAGACGGTAGAAATAGGTCACCAGCGTGTCGGTGGCGTAGCTCGGATTGCCCTGCACCCCCTGCATCACATAGACGATATCGAACTGGTTGAAGGTGTYGATGAAGGAGAGCGTCGTCAGCGTGCCGAGCGCCGGCATCAAGAGCGGCAGCGCTATCGCATAGAGCATGCGCGCATTGCCGGCGCCGTCGAGCTTCGCTGCTTCGAACACCTGCGGCGAGATTTGTCTCAAGCCCGCCGTGTAGATCAGCACCGGCAGGCCCATCCAGTTCCAGGCGTCGACGGCGATCAGCATGCCGAGCGCGGTGTGGCTGTTGCCGAGCACGGTCAGGCTGCCTTGATGCAGGCCAAGCCCGTTCAGCGCCCATTCGACGATGCCGCCCGGCGCCAAGAGCAGCCGCCACAGCGCGCCGACGATGACGGGGCTGAGCACCGCTGGGAAGAAGAACACCGACTGGAAGAAGGCAGCGCCCCTGCCACGCAGGAAAAGCAGCCAGGCGAACAAAAGGCCGAGCCCGTTCTGCAGCACCATGATGYCGAAGAACCACACGACGTTGTGCCAGAGCGCGCCGTAGAGCCGCGCCCCGCTCGGGAACACGAAGAGCCGCGAGAAGTTTGCCAGCCCCGCGAACTCCTGCATGCGCAGCCCCTTCCAGGTGAAAAAGCTGCCCCACAGCGACAACAGCAGCGGATAGAGCACGAACAGCCCGTAGACGGCCAAGGCCGGCAGGATGAACAGCACCGCCATGCGCTGCTGCGTGCGCTGAAGGCTGGTCGTGCGGCGGGGCTTGATCATGCGCTGCGTTCTGTGGGGCAGAGATGTCGGCCGTCTGACGGCCGGCCGGCACTCCCTACTGCTTYGGTTTGAACCAGGTGGCGACGGCGGCCTGCATGTCCGCCGCCAGCTTCTCCGGCGTGACATTGCCTTCGACCATGTCGATGATCTCGGATTGCAGCACCGAGGAAGCCGTCGGCGTCTGCCAGCGGAAGCCGACCAGCGTCAGATATGGCGTCGAGTTCTTCGCCATCTCCATCATCTTGGACAGAACCGGATCTTTCACCGTGACGTCGGTGCGGGCCGGCGGCCAGCCGARCTCGTYGGYGAAGGCCTGCGCGAATTCGGTCGAGGCCATGTAGTTCAGCACCTTGGTCGCCGCTTCCTTGTTCTGGCTCTCCGAGACCAGACCGTAGGAGCCGTCCGAGAAGGCCGAGGTGTAGAGCTTGGTCGAGGCGTCGTCGGCCGGGAACGGGAAGATCGAGAATTTCAGCTTCGGGTTCTGCGACTTGAAGCTGCCGTTCTCGAACGAGCCGCCGAAGAACATTGCCGCCTTGCCGCCGATGAACTGCTGCGTCGCGGTGGTGTAGTCGATGCCCGCGAAACCGTCGGAGTAGTAAGGCTTCAGCTCGGCGAAGCGCTTCAGCGCCGCGACATAACGCGGGTCCTCGAAGGTCGCCTTGCCGCTCATCATCTCGTCATAGAAGCCGGGACCGTAGAGCGTCGGCCCGATGACGCCGACGCCGATCTCCAGCTCCCAGGCCGAGCCGTTGGCGCCGCCATTGGCGATCGGCGTAATGCCGGCCGCCTTGAGTTTTTCGCAGGCGGCGACGAAGTCCTTGTAGGTTTTCGGGATCGCGATGCCTTGCGCGGCAAAAATCTCCTCGTTGTAGAAGACGCCCATCATCGGCACCGAATAGGGCACGCCGTAGAGCTTGCCGTCGGCGCGGCCGCGCGCGCCGCCAAGGGCCGCATCCGGCATGTTCTTCAGTTCGGTTACGCTGTCGTCGAGCGCGTCGACATAGCCGCCTTCGATGAAAGGCTGCAATTCGCCATAGGCCTTGAGCTGCGCGATATCGGGTCCGCGGCCGCCGCGCAGCGCCGTGCTCAGGCGGTTCTGGTAGTCRGCGTCGGGCGTGAACTGGATATCGACCTTGATATCGGGGTTCTTCTTCTCGAAGGCCTCGAAGATGCGATGCATCGCGGCCTCGTCCTCGGTGCRCCAACTCCACAGCGTCACCGTCGAGTCGGCGCGGGCCGGCAGCGTCGTAATGGCGCCGGCGCAAGCTACGGCAACGCCGCCGATCAGGCCGAGCGCRGCGCGCCGGTGGATGGAAAGCATGCTCATTACCAGTTCTCCCATTGTTTCGGTTTTGCGGCTCGAACGGCAAGCAGCCCGGAGGCGGTCGTCTGCTTTTTCGTAAAGTCATTATAACGACATGATGCCGTCCGCAAGAGCCATAACGACATCGATGATCGGGGGCGGCACGGGAGGCAACGGAATATATGATTGATTTATAACAACTATTTTATACCACCGATGCTATCCGCATTTTTGATCCACGAACATGCTCCGAGCCTTCGCATGCAAGGGGCTTGCGCCACTGCTCAAACTTGTCATAACGTCATTGCTCGTGCCGCTTTTTTGTGGAGGATGCCGATGTCGCTTGCCTGGATCTCGAAGCTGGCTCTCGCAGCGGGGCTCGTCGCGCTACCCGCGACCGGCTGGGCTCAATCGGTCAACATCTCCTACCTGACCCACTGGTCGCCGGAGACGGTGGCCTTGCTCGAAGCGGCGGCGAAGGATTTTTCCACCACTCATCCCGATGTCGCCATCACCGTGCGCGCGGTCCCCTTCGGCGACCTRCTGACCACGCTGCGCTCGCAGGGCGGCTCCTCCGACGGCCCGACGATCGGCGGCATCTACGACCTGTGGCTACCGGAACTGGCCAGGGACAAGCTCGTCGCCCCTGCTCCCGACGCTATTGCCAGCGAGGTGAAGAAAGCCTGGCCGGCGGGCATCGTCAGCGCCGCCTCCGTCRGCGGCGCGCTTTACGGCATCCCGAACGAGATCGACGTCTATGCGCTGAACTACAACAAGGAACTGTTCAAGGAAGCGGGCATCGCCGCGCCTCCGAAAACATGGGCCGAATTCAAGGATGCCGCAGTCAAGCTGACCAACAAGGACAAGGGCCAGCAGGGCTTCGGCATGATCAACTCATGGGCGGCGGGCGTGGTCCATCCCTTTGCGTCGCTGCTCGTCTCCAATGGTGGCAACCTGGTCAAGGACGGCAAGCCGGCGCTGGACAGTCCCCAGGCCGGCGAGACCTTCGCGCTCTATGAAGACTTGATAAAGTCCGGCGCGAGCAATCCGGCGATGGCGACCGCCGACGCCAACACCACCGGTCCGTTCCTCGACAATTTCGTCTCCGGCAAGACCGGCATGATCATCATGGCGAACTGGTGGGAAAGCGCGCTCAAGACCGGCATGGGCGACAAGTTCACGAACATCGCCACAGCGCCGATCCCGGTAGGCCCGGGCGGCGATAAACCGCATTCGATCTCCTATTCCTGGATGACCGTCGTCAACGCCAAGGCCGGCGAGGCCGAGCAGAAGGCGGCCTGGGAGTTCCTGGCCTGGCTGAACAGCCCGAAATCGGGCAAGAACGGCGCCTCGGCCATGTCCGACATATTGATGTCGATGGGCATCCTGCCGTCTCGCACTTCCGACATCGAGGCGCATAAGGACAAGCTCGGTTCCGAATTCCTGTCCGGCTATGTCAGCGTGCTTGCCGATGCGCGGCCATTTCCGGTCGTGCTCGGCGGCCAGGAATTCTCGGAATCCCTGCAGCAGACGCTCGAGGCGTTGCAGTATGGCCAGGTCTCGGCCAAGGATGCGCAGGCGAACGCTCAGGCCGACGCCACGTCGATCCTGGAGCGTGCCGCCAAATAGTTCGGGTCCCTGACCGGAAGCAGGTGAATGGCCAAAGCTTTCCGTGCCTCGGCGGGCATCATGCTTGCGCCCGCCGTGACATTGATCGGCGTGTTCGTGCTTGTGCCGATGCTGCTCACCGTCTGGCTGTCCTTCCAGGACTGGTCGACGCAGACGCCTTTTTCCGAGGCGAGCTTCGTCGGCCTCGGCAATTTCCACGAGATATTCGGCCCGACCTCGGTCGGCCGCGACTTCAAGACCGCGCTCCTCAACACGGCGATCTACACCGCGCTGTCAGTCGTCCTCATCCTGCCGCTGTCGGTCGTCTTCGGCCTGCTGGTCTATCAGCGCCAGGTCGCTGGCGGCACGGCGCTGCGCACGGTGCTGTTCTCCACCTACATGGTGCCGATGATCGCCGTCGCCCTGGTCTGGTCGAAGCTGTATGCGCCGAGCGAAGGCCCGCTCAACCAGTTGCTCGGCCTGATCGGGATTAGCCCGCAACCCTGGCTCTCCTCGCCGCGCTCGGCGCTGGTCTCGATCGTGTTGCTCAATGTCTGGCAGCAGGTCGGCTATTTCACCGTGCTCGCCATCGCCGGGCTGACGCAGATCCCGGGCAGCCTCTATGAGGCGGCGACGCTCGACGGCGCCAATGGCCGGGAGCAGTTCCGCTTCATCACCCTGCCGCTGCTTCGCCACACGCTTCTGTTCAGCGCCGTCATCGCCATCATCAACGCCGTGCAGGTGTTCGAGCCGGTCGCGTTGATCACGCAAGGCGGACCGGTCGGCTCGACCAATGTGCTCACCTACCATATCCRCCGCGTCGGCATCGAACGCGCGCAAGGCGGGCTGGGTTCGGCCATGGCGGTGATGTTGATGATCTCGCTGATCGTCTGTGTTTCGGCGCTGTTTGCGTTCGTCAACCRCAAGGACAGCGAATGAGCGCGGCAACCCGATCGCCCGCCMGCAAGCGCCCTTCGGGGCGCAAGGCGCTGCTTGCGACCGCAATGCTTCTGGTCGCCGTCGCCTCCGCCTTCCCGCTCGCCTGGATGGTGCTATCCAGCCTGAAGACGCCGGCCGAGACCATGCAGGTGCCGCCGGTCTGGATCCCGCACACGCCCACGCTCGATGCCTATGAAAAGGTCGCTGGCGTCATCAATGTCGGACGCTCGATGTGGAACTCCCTGGTCATCGCCTCGGTCACCACGGCGGGCATCCTGATCACCAGCATGATGGCCGGCTACGCCTTCGCCAAATACTCCTTCCCCGGCCGCTCGCTGCTCTTCTCGCTGCTGATCRCCACCATGTTCCTGCCGCCGATCGTGACGCTGATCCCGCTCTACCGCACGGTCGGCTCGATCGGGCTGAACGCTAGCCTCGCCGGCATCATCGTGCCCAACCTCGCCAACGCCTTCGGCATCTTCCTGATGCGCCAGTTCATCGCCGGCGTGCCCGACGACCTCATCGACGCTGCGCGCATGGACGGCGCCTCCGAGCTGCTCATCCTCTACAAGATCGTGGCGCCGAGCGTGGCGCCGGCAATCGCCGCRCTGGCTCTGTTCGCCTTCGTCTATCACTGGAACAGCTACCTCTGGCCGCTCACCGTTTTGCAGGGCAATGCCGACGCCTATCCGATCGTGATCAGCCTCAGCCGGCTGCTCAGCTACAATCGCGGCGCCGTCAACACCGGCCTGGTGATGGCCGGCGCCACGCTCGCCGTACTGCCGCCGCTGGTGCTGTTCGTCTTCCTGCAGCGCTTCTTCGTCGATTCGATCGTGGGATCGGCGATCAAGGGATAACAGTCGAAAGTGCCCTCACTAACACTTCAGTACGATAAGACATGGCGACTACGCTGCAAATTCTCCATATTACCAATCAGCTGACTTCGTAGCTTCGCCATAACATCCAAACCCATTCCAAGCCCCGCGTGTTGCGCGCTATAAACGCGCACACACGAAAAAGAGACATTAATGACCATCGTAATAGCGCTTCGTCGAGACGAAGAAATACTCCTTATGGCGGATACAAAGGTAACCGACGCTAACAGCACCGGGCCAAATATTATTCCAGGAAGACTTAAAATAGTCACTATCGGCCCTCGTGTGTCAGTCGCCTTCGCCGGCAACGCTGATCCCGCAGGCGTAGCGTTGAGGGAAGCTAGGAAGGAGCTCCAACATGACGGCTTGGTCCCTGCAGTCGAGGTCCTGAAACAATATTCTAGCGACGGCACTGTAGACTTCTTGGTTGCAGCCCATACCCCCGAGATATCGTTACTGCGTCTACGTCGCGGCGTATCACTTGAGGTTGCCGATGTCTGCACGCTACGRCATGACGATCCGTTCCGAGAAGACATCGACAGGGCAAGGGTGACACATGACAGTCAATCGCTTGCCAAAAGTGATCTACGTTCCCGATTTATAGATCGATTGATGACGAACCGATCCGATCTTGGACTCCACATTGGGGGCATTCCTATCTGCGTTAGTGCCGCTTCCTCAGGGCATCGATATCTTGGGCAAACTGGAATTTACACTTACAAGTTCCCACCATTGAAAGCTGGACAGGAAACTCATCAGCCCATCGAGCAAGTCTATACTGGGGACGGACATTTTCAACTAAGCGTGGTACCCAGCGACGCTGATGATGTACCTGTTGTTGGTGTTTGCCTCCTCCAAGCACGAACGGGATATGTCTTTTCGCCGATCGAACAGCCTGAGGCCTTCGTCATTCCTCTTGCACCCCCAACTTTGGAGTGGGAAGGACATGAGCAACAAATGTTTGGCACGCTGAAAGCAGCGATCGCGACGCACGTTGACACTGTTTCTGATGGATAACAGCTTATCTCGATCTCGCTCCTTCACCCAAACCGCGCCGGCGTCCAAGCTCCGGCCGCCGCATTCGACTCTACCGCGGYGGCGACGAACTTCACGCCGCGCGCGCCGTCGACCACGTCGRGCACCTGTGCCGCCCGGCCAGCATCGACCGCGCCGCCCGCGCGATGCGCGCGGATGATATCGGCGGCGTCACGGTAGAAATTGGCGAAGGCCTCGATATAGCCTTCCGGGTGGGCGGCCGGCATGCGCGAGACGCGCCGCGCTTCCGCGGTCGAGCCATGGCCGCCGCGCACCAGCGTGCGCGTTTCCTCGCCATAGGGCGAGAAGCGCAGTTCCTCGGGCCGTGATCCTGACCATTCGAGCCCGGCCTTCTCGCCATAGATGCGCACCGAGAGATCGTTGTAATGGCCGGGCGAGGTCTGGCTGGCGAGAATCGTGCCGCGTGCGCCGCCTGCCCAGCGCACGAGCACATGCGCGTTGTCGTCGAGCCGCCGCYCGGGCACGGCGGTGAAGAGGTCTGCCGAGACCGCCTCCGCCTCGAAACCRGAGACGAAGCTTGCGAGGTTGAAAGCATGCACGCCGATATCGGCGAGCACCGCCGATTGGCCGGCGCGCGCCGGATCGGTGCGCCATTCCGCCTGCTTCTGGCCCTCGGCGTCGATCGGCTTGGTCAGCCAGTCCTGGATATAGGCGCCGTGCACCGACACGATGCGGCCGAGCTCGCCCGCCGCCACCATTTCGCGCGCCTGGCGGACCATGGCGTAGCCGGTGTTGTTGAGCGTGACGACGAAACGGCGCTGCTTCGCTCGCGTCAGCGCCACCAGCGCTTCAGCCTCCTCAAGCGTCGTCGACAGCGGCTTGTCGCAGATGACGTCGATGCCGGCCTCGAGGAAGGCGGTCGCGATCGGCGCGTGCAGGTGGTTGGGCGTGACGATGACCACCGCCTCGATGCCATCGGCCCGCGCTGCTTCGGCCTTCGCCATGGCGCGGTAATCGGCATAGCTGCGCTCGGGCGCGATGCCGATCTCCGCGGCGGAGGCCGCGGCGTTCTCCGGATCCGAGGACAATGCGCCCGCGACCAGCGCGATCTGGTCGTCGAGCCGCATGGCGAGGCGATGCACGGCGCCGATGAAGGCATTGCGGCCACCTCCGACCATGCCGACCCGGAGACGTTGACGCGACGTACCATCGGCGGTTGCATAGACCATGATTGCGATTATTCTCCCAGGTTCGACATGCCGGCCGGTGCGGATACATGACCGGCGGCGGTTGTTTTCGAATGATATTTCTATTTTTCGTTTTGTAAAACGATTGTGCCGCGTTAGCTTTTTACCCTCGGTCCAGGCGATGGACCGCATCCGGAGGGCAGGGATCGGATGACGCATCCGATGGTTGGGGTCACGATGAGGCATATCCTATGAGCGGCCGCGGCAAGGCGGCCGACGAGCCGTCCACGCATAGCCTGGAGACGGCGGCGAGAAAGCGGAGTCGAGCACTGGCAGCACTTGGCTATACAAAGCCGCAAACCTATGAAGAGCTGCGGGCGGTGCTTGCGTCGGGAACCGTGCATTTCCCGAAACGGCTTCGCCAGGTGGCGATCTTCCTCTGGCAGCATCCGAGCGATGTGGCGCTTGGYACGATCGCGCAGGTGGCGGACCAGGCCRGCGTGCAGCCCTCGACCCTGGTGCGCTTCGCGCAGATCTTCGGCTATTCGGGCTTTTCCGATTTCCAGCTCCTCTTCAAGGACCGCATGAAGGGCTCCTGGCCGGATACGCAAGGCAGCCAGGAAAAGCCCGCGGAGCCGAATGCAAACCTGCATTTCCTCAACGGCATGGTCGGCGCCTGCCAGGCCTCGCTCGGCCGCATCGGCAATGATTTCGATAGCGCCGCTTTCGAGACGATGATCGATCACCTGGCGGCGGCGGAACTGATCTATGTCATCGGCAGCAAGCGTGCCTTCCCCGTCACCACCTATCTGTCGCTGACGCTCTCGCAGCAAGGCGTACGCAACGTGCTGGTCGACAATGTCGGCTCGACCGCGCTCGACCAGGTCGGCTGCATCACGCCGCGCGACGCGGTGCTCGCCGTCTCTTTCAGTCCCTACAATTCGATCACGCCCGACCTCGTCGCCGTCGCGCATGAGCGCAAGGCGCGCATCCTCACCATCACCGACAGCACCTTCTCGCCGCTGGCAAAGCTCTCCGACACCTGGCTGGAAGTGGTCGAGCAGGACTTCGGCGGTTTCCGCTCGCTCGCCGCCTCGCTTGCCGTCGGCATGGCCTTGGTCCACGGCGTCGTCGCGCGCCGGACAGGCTGACCGGYGTGGTTGACTAAAGAGAACTATCGTTCCATATTTGAAAAAATGGAAACTTTATTCCGGGAGGAGGAATGGAGGTTCGTCTCGACGGCAAGGTGGTGCTGGTCACCGGCGCGACGCAAGGCATCGGCCGGGCGATCGCCGAGATTGCCGCGCGTTCCGGCGCTGCCGGATTGCTGATCACTGGGCGAGACCAGAAGCGCGGCGACGCGGTGGCCGCCGAGCTTGCGGCCATGGGCACTCCTGCCGCCTTCGCTGCTGCCGATCTCGGCGATCCCGAAGCTCCGGCGCAGCTGGCGCAAGCCTGCATCGACCGCTTCGGCCGCATCGACGGCCTGGTCAACGCCGCCGGCCTGACCGACCGCGCTTCCTTCGCCGATGCAACGCTCGACGACTGGTCGTCGCTGTTTGCCGTCAACGCCCGCGCGCCGTTCTTCCTGATGCAGGCGACGATCGCCGATATGAGGAAACACGGTCAGGGCGGCTCGATCGTCAACATCCTGTCGATCAACGCGCATTGCGGCTCGCCGGAGCTGGCCGTCTATTCCGCCACCAAGGGCGCGCTGGCGACGCTGACCAAGAACGCCGCCAATGCCCACCGCTTCGACCGCATCCGCGTCAACGGCATCAATGTCGGCTGGACCGACACGCCGGCCGAACGCGTCATGCAGGCCGAGACGCTCGGCCAGGGTCCGGGCTGGCTCGACGCGGCCAATGCGACGCAACCCTTCGGCCGCCTGTTCTCCGTGACCGACATCGCCAACCTCGCCGTCTTCCTGCTTTCCGACGCGGCCGGCCCGATGACCGGCGCGCTGGTCGACCAGGAGCAATGGGTGATCGGAGCCAACCGGTGAGCGCCGAGACCCTCAGCCCTGCCCTGCTCGATCGCTTGYCGTCCGAAGTCCGCAGACCGGCTTACGATCGCGCGGCACTCAAGCCGGGAATCGCCCATATCGGCGTCGGCGCCTTCCACCGTTGCCACCAGGCCGAATACACCGACGATCTCCTGGCGAAGGATTTCGGCCGCTGGGGGCTGGTCGGCATCAACATACGCCCGCCTTTGCTGGCCGACACGCTGGGGCGCCAAGGTGGCCTTTACACACGGTTGATCCGTCAGAACGATGAGGTGGAAGCGCGCGTCATCGGCAGCATCGCGCGCGTCGTCGACAGCCAGGACAGTGYCGAGCCGGCGCTGGAGGCGCTCGCCTCGCCCGACATCGAAGTCGTCACCATGACGGTGACCGAAAAAGGTTATTGCCACATCCCCTCGAGCGGCGCGCTCGACCTCGACCACCCCGATATCGTCCACGACCYCACCAATCCCGAGGCGCCGCGCAGCGTGCCCGGAATCCTGGCACGGGCGCTGGAACGGCGCATGGCCTCGCATGGCCGGCCGGTGACGCTGCTCTCCTGCGACAACATCCCGACCAACGGCATCATCCTCGGCAATGTCGTGCGGACATTCGCGGAGCGGCGCGGCAGGCGGCTGGCGGACTGGATCGAGGCCAATGTCGCCTTCCCCTCGGCCATGGTCGACCGCATCGCGCCGGCGACGACCGAGGCCGATATCGATACGGTTGAGCAGCGTTTCGGCTACCGCGACAACGCCGTTGTCGTCGGCGAACGCTTCCGCCAATGGGTGATCGAGAACCGCTTCGCCGGACGCGTGCCGCGCTGGGACCTTGTCGGCGCAACCTTCGTCGACGACGTCACGCCGTTCGAGCACCTCAAGATGCGCGTGCTGAACGGCGCCCAGACGACGCTCAGCTATCTCGGCGTTCTGGGCGGCTTCGAGCACACCTTCGAAACGATCGCTGACCCGCTTCTGGCAAGCTTCGTCCGGCGCATGCTGACTGAGGAGACGCTGCCGACGCTGATGCCGGTGCCCGGCATCTCGCCCGCTGCCTATGTCGAGCAGAGCCTGTCGCGCCTCACTAACACCGCGATCCGCCATCGCAACCACCAGATCGCCACCGACGGCTCGCAGAAAATCGTGCAACGCCTGCTCAACCCTATCCGCGATCGTCTGGCGAAAGGCGGGAGCATCGCGCTTCTCTCGGTGCCGGTCGCCGGCTGGATGGCCTATCTGATCAAGGCTTCTGCCCGCTTCGGCCGCGCCTGGCAGGTGTCYGATCCGTTTGCCGACAAGATCGCAGCCATTGCCGATCGCATCGGCTCGAACAGCAACGCGCTTGTCGATTCGATCCTTGCGATCGACGCCATCTTCGATCCGCAACTGGCCGCGAACGCAACATTCCGCGCGCATGTCGTCGCCGACCTCGACGGCCTGCTCTCGAATGATCCGACGGGCTTTGTCAGACAAGTCTGTACTGGRCCAACAGATGCGCGGTTGAAGCAGCCGGCTCGATCTGCATAGTTAGCTATTGGGAGGCATCATGAAACTTGGACTGCTAACAGCACCGTTTCCGGATACGCCGCTCGGCGAGGTTGCCGACTGGGCGCGCTCGGCCGGCTTCGAGGCGCTGGAAATCGCCTGCTGGCCGAAGACTTCCGGYGCCAGCCGCCGCTATGCCGGCACCAGCCATATCGACGTCGATATCCCTGCCGCGCAGGCGAAGGACATCGCCGCCGAGCTTGCCGGCAAGGGCCTGGCCGTCTCCGGCCTCGGCTTTTATCCCAATCCGCTCCATCCCGACCAGGCGCATCGCGAGGCTGTGATCGATCACCTGAAGAAGGTGATCGTGCTGGCGAGCCGCATGGGGGTCTCGCTGGTCAACACCTTCTGCGGCGGCGACGCCTCGAAAAATGTCGACGCCAATTGGGAAGACGCGAAAAAAATCTGGCCGGCGATCATCGCCCATGCCCGGGAGCATGGCGTGAAGCTCGCCTTCGAGAACTGCCCGATGATCTTCAGCTATGACGAGTGGCCAGGCGGGCACAACATCGCCTACTCGCCTTACGTCTGGCGCCGCATCCTCGAAGCCTGGGGCGGCGATGTCGGCATGAACTTCGACCCCTCGCATCTCGTCTGGCAGATGATCGACAAGGAGCGCTTCATCCGCGAGTTCGGCGCAAACATGCTGCATGTGCATGCCAAGGACCTGATGATTGATCATGATGGTTTGTACGAGCGCGGAATCCTTTCCGCTGGCATAGGCTGGCAGGTGCCACGCATGCMGGGGCTTGGGGACATCGAGTGGAGCAGGATTTTTTCGGGCCTCTACCGGGCCGGTTACGACGGGCCCGTCATCATCGAGCATGAGGACCGGCGCTTCGAGGGGACGGATGAAAAGGTGAAGCGCGGCTTCCTGCTTGCCCGCGACGTGCTGCGCCYTTTCATCAAATGACGAAAGCTTGGCTCCGATCGCTTCGGCGCCCAGGAACTAAACTGAAAATCGAACTGAACTGAAAAGATCAATGTGGAGGAATACTGACATGAAAAGATATCTGACCGCCTCGCTGCTTGCCGGCGCCGCCCTGCTTGCCACGGTGGGCGTCTCGGCCGCCGCCGGCAAGTACACGATCGGCATTTCCAACACCGTGCAGGGCAATGGCTGGCGCGAGGAAATGATCTGCGCGATGAAGGCGCAGGCGCTCGCTTCCGGCGAGGTGGCGAAGCTCAACATCGCCCACCGCAACACCGACGCCGCCGGCCAGCTCGAGGACATCCGCAACCTGATCAGCGCCAAGGTCGACGCCATCGTCGTCAACCCGGCCGATCCGGCCGGCATCAAGGCTGGCCTGGAAGAAGCCACCAAGGCCGGCATCGTCGTCGTCGCCGTCGACCAGGCGGTGACGGAACCGTCCGCCTACATCATTTCCAACAACCAGGAACAATACGCCTATCTCGGCGCCAAGTGGCTGTTCCAGCAGATGGGCGGCAAGGGCGAGGTGTTCTACATGCGYGGCGCCGCCGGCGCTTCGGCCGACTCTGATCGCGACAAAGGCTTCAAGAAGGCGCTGGCCGAATTCCCTGACGTGAAGGTCGCGCAGGAAGTATTCACCGGCTGGCAGCAGGACCAGGCCAAGCAGCAGATCCTGTCCTTCCTCGCCACCGGCACGCCGATCAACGGCATCYGGACCTCGGGCATCGACAACGTCATCGTCGACGCGCTGGTCGARCAGCAGGCGCCGATGGTGCSTGTGGTCGGCGCCGACAATGCCGGCTTCGTCGGCCAGTTGAGCTCGGTCAAGGGCCTGGTGGGCGCTGCCGTCACCAATCCCGGTTCGATCGGCGGCGCCGGCGTGACCCTGGCGCTGCAGATCCTCGACGGCAAGAAGCCGGCGCAGCAGACCGTTCTGGTCGAGCCGCAGCTCTGGGAAAACGCCACCGACGAAGGCAAGGCCAAGCTGAAGCGCGTCGTCGACCCCTCGCTCAGCCCCGAATGGCCGGTGTCGATCTCTATTCCMGACTGGACGACCTACACCAAGGATCAGATCGTCGCCTGCAAGGGCCCGGGCGAGTAAGCGCCTGATCCGAACGCAAGCGTAAGGACGCCGGACCAAGGTCTGGCGTCCTTGCCATTTGATTTGGCACGCATAATTTGAGCCTTTAAATCGAGAACGCCTTGACCGCCAACCCTCTCCTCGACGCCACCGGCGTGGCCAAGAACTACGGCGCCGTTGCTGCGCTGCGCAACGCCTCGCTCTCGGTGCTGCCGGGCGAAGTCCATGCGCTGATGGGCGCCAACGGCGCCGGCAAGTCGACGCTGGTGAAGATCCTGACTGGCGCGATCAAGGCCGATGCCGGGCGCATCCTGATCCGCGGCAAGCAGCTCGATGTCCGCTCGCCGGCCGCCGCCCGCCGCGCCGGCCTGCTGCCGGTCTACCAGGAACCTTCGCTGATCCCCGACCTCGATGTCCTGTCCAACCTGCGGCTGACCGGCACGCCGGTCGAGCCCTTCCGGGCCTGGGTGCGCGAGCTCGGCATTCCCGACCTCGATATTCGCGAGACCGCCCGCCATATCCCGCTGGCCATCCTGCGCGTGCTCGACCTTGCCCGAGCGCTTGCCGTGGAGCCCGACGTGCTTCTGCTCGACGAGATGACCGCGGCGCTGCCGGCGAACCTCGCCGAGAAGGTCCTGGAAGTCGTGCGCCGCCAGGGCGACGCCGGCCGCTCGGTCATTTTCATCTCGCACCGTTTCGTCGAGATCTCCGCGCTCTGCGACCGCGCCACCGTGCTGCGCGACGGCTCCACGGTCGGTGTCGTCGACATCGAGCCGGGCATCGAGGAAAGAATAGTCGAGATGATGCTCGGCACCCGCATCGAGAAGACACGCGTTGCCGCGCGCGCGGCAAACGATGTAGCGATTGCCGGTGGTGGCCGCCCGCGCCTGTCGGTCCGCAACCTGCAGCTCGGCACCAAGCTCAACGACGTCTCCTTCGATCTCGCCAATGGCGAGGTAGCCGGCGTCTTTGCGCTCGAGGGCCAGGGCCAGGACGAGCTCTTCGCCGCTCTTGCCGGCTCGATCCGCCCGACCGGCGGCAGCATCGACGTCGACGGCGCGCCGGTGAAATTCTCGCATCCGAGCGACGCCATCCAGGCTGGCATCGCCTATGTGCCGGGCGACCGCACCGAGGCTTTGGCCATGCAGCGTTCGGTGCGTGAGAACATCGCCCTGCCCTTCAGCGCCGCGCTGCGCAAATGGGGGCCGATCCGCATGCGCCGCGAGCAGGTGGTGGTTTCCGGCGCCATCGGCAGGTTGCAGATCGACACCCGTGCGCAGGGCGAGGTGCAGCGCCTTTCCGGCGGCAACCAGCAGAAGGTGACCATCGCCCGCTGGATCGCGGCCAACRCCCGCACCATCCTTTGCTTCGACCCGACGCGCGGCATCGATGTCGGCACCAAGCAGGAGATCTACAAGCTGCTGCGCGAGCTCGCCGGCCAGGGCAAGTCGGTGCTGTTCTACACATCCGAGATGGAAGAGGTGCAGCGTGTCTGCGACCGCGTCATCGTCATCTTCGGCGGCCGCGTCGTCGATACTTTCCCGGTCGAAGAGGCCGACGAGCCGGCCTTGATGCGGGCCGCCTACGGCCTGCCGCGCGGCGCCAATGCCGATGTCGGCATCCTTGCCGAGGTCAAACCCGGTTCCAATGCGGAGGCCGCGTCATGAGCCGCTTTCTCCGCAACCAGGGCTGGGTGGCAGGCCTCTTCGCCCTGCTGATCTTCCTCTTCGTCGTCACCAAGCTGATCCAGCCGGGCTATGGCAGCGGCGATTTCGGCTCGCTCGCGCGGGCGGTTCTGCCTTACGCTTTCGCCGTCGCGGCCCAGACGGTCGTCGTCATCGCCGGCGGCATCGACCTTTCGGTCGCCGCCATGATGGCGCTCACCAGCGTCACCGCAGCCTCGATGATGAACGGCGCCAGCGAGGAATATGCGCTCTTCGTCGTGCCCTTCGTGCTGGCGATGGGGCTGGCGCTCGGCGCGCTGAACGGCATCCTCATCGTTGTCACCCGTGTGCCCGACATCGTCGTCACTTTGGCCATGCTGTTCGTGCTGCAGGGCGCGGCGCTGYTCGTGCTTGAAGCGCCCGGCGGCGGCGCCGCCGAATGGCTGAAGGCAAGCGTCGTCGGCACCGTACCGATCCCCGGCCTTCCCGATTGGGCCGACGCCTGGGTGCCGAAGGCGCTGGTGCTGCTCCTCGTCTGCCTCTGCATCGTCTGGATTCCGCTCAGGCGCTCGCGCCTTGGCCTTTCCATATACGCCATCGGCAGCAACGAGCTTGCCGCCTTCCGCAGCGGCGTGCCGGTGGCGCGCACCAGGATCGTCGCCTATGCGCTGTCCGGCCTGTTCGCCGCGCTCGGCGGCCTGTCGCTCACCATCAGCACCGGCATCGGCGCGCCCATCCCCGGGCCTTACCTGCTCGCCAGCGTCGCCGCGGTGGTGCTGGGCGGCGTCGCCCTCGGCGGCGGCAAGGGCGGCCTGCTCGGGCCGATCATCGCCGTCTTCGTGCTGAGGCTGGTGCGCACCGACCTGACGCTCTTGGCCATCGATCCGAATGTCACCGCCATCATAGAGGGCTTGATCATGGTCGCGGTCGTGATGTTCGGCGCCTTCATCACCATGCGCAGCCGCCCGGCGGGAGCAACGCCATGACCGACATCGCGACCATGCCCCAGCCTGTCTCGTTCGGCCGGCGCCTGAAGCGCTTCATGGCGGACCGGCCGCTCATTCCGCTGATCATCCTTTTGATCATCCTCGTGGTGATCCTGCAGGTGCTGCGCCCGGGGATCGTCAACGAGCGCTGGCTCGCCAACACGGCGAAGTTCGCCATTCCGCTGGCGATCCTCGCCGGCTGCCAGACCATGACCATGCTGACCGGCGGCATCGACCTTTCCGTCGGCACGGTGGCGACGATGAGCGCCTTCATCATGGCCACCCAGATCGTCAACCAGGACCCGGCGGTGGCGTTTCTGCTCGCCATGCTGCCCGCCGTGCTGATCGGCTTCGTCAACGGCATCGGCGTCGGCGTGTTCCGTGTCCATCCGCTGATCATGACGCTCGGCACCAGCCTGATCGGCACCGGCTTCCTGCAGGTCTACCAGCGCACCGTGATCGCGTCCGGCGCCAAGATCCCCGATTTCCTCAACTGGCTGGGCACCGGCGTCACCTACGGCTTCCCCAACGCGCTTCTCCTGTTCGTGCCGGTGGCCGTGCTGATCGTCTTCATGCTGAACCGCACCGGCTTCGGGCGTCTGCTCTATGCCGTCGGCGACAATGAGCGCGCCGCACGCCTGTCAGGCGTGCGCTATTGGCAGGTGATCACGGCGCTCTACGTGCTTTCCAGCCTGCTCGCCGGCATCACCGGCCTGCTCTATATCGGCCTGATCAAGGCGCCATCGCTCTCGCTCGCCGAACCGCTGGTGCTGCCTTCGGTGGCCGCCGCCGTCATCGGCGGCACMTCGATCTTCGGCGGTCGCGGCGGCTACACGGGCACCATCATCGGCGCGCTGATCCTGACCGTGCTGACGACGCTGCTCACCATCCTGCAGATGCCGGAAGGCGGCCGCCGCATCTTGTTCGGCTTCATCGTGCTATTCGTGACGGCGGCGTATCTGCGGATCGTCGAGGACCGCTGAAAATCGGCAGTGACAGGAACGGTTCACTCCGCCGCCTGCATCGGGCGGGCATCGATCATCGCCTTGATCTCCGACCGGCATGAGCCGCAATTGGTGCCGGCGCGCAGCTTCGCACCGATCGCTTCCAGACTGTCGCATCCGGCGGCGATCGCGGAAGCGAGCTGGTTGGCGCCAACATGGAAGCACGCGCACACGACGCGGCCGATGGCAGGCATGGGCACCGGCGAGCGTCCCGACAGAAGCGCGTGACGATCGGCCGTGGACAGCGGCTGGCGCGTGGCAAGCAACGACACCAGCCAATCCCGCGCCGGCAATTGGTCCGGAGCGGCGGCAAGCAAGGCTTCCGCCATGACGCCGCCATCGTCGATCGCCGCGGCGCGATAAGCAAGGCCGCGCCGATCGGTGTACTCCAGGAGCTGATCCCGTCGCTGCACGCCAAGCAGCTTGCGCGCCAGGAGGATGCCCTGGTCCGGCGGCTCGGTTCCGGTCAGCTCGTAGACCCAGCCGCCGTCGACCGCATGCCGGCTCCAGTGGACGAAGCCCGTTGGCCTCAGATCGCGGCGCGTGATGAGGACGCCGGTCCATCCGGTGTTTTCGCGCACGATCCTGGCCGGGACATGCTTGAGCTCCGGCTGGCCGGAATGCGGATCGGTGACGGGTGAGGACAAAAGGCCCGCTGCGGCCCTAGCCGCGAACTGGCCGCTCCAATGCATGGGCATGAAGGCCTGGCCACGCCGCTGCGCCTCCGTCACGCGCACCCTGGCGCGGACGAAGCCGAAGYGGGTCGACAGATGGGCGAGATCGCCATCCTTGAGACGGTGCGCGGCCGCATCCGCCGGATGGAGCTCGACCGCCGGTTCCGGCGCATTCGCCATCAAACGCGGCACGTTGCCGGTGCGCGTCATGGTGTGCCACTGATCGCGCAGCCGGCCGGTGTTGAGGGCAAGCGGGTAGTCCGCGTCGACCGCGAAAGCCGTTGCCTCCTGCCGCACCGGCACGAAACGCGCGCGGCCATCGGGCGTCGGGAAGCGGCCATCGCCGAACAATCGTGTCTGCTGCTCRCCTCGCTCCAACACGGGCCAATGACGCGGCGCGAAGGCGGAATAGTCTTCATCGCTGAAGTCAGCCATGCCGCCGATACCGAACAGGCGCCCGCCCCCGTTCTCGAAGGCGGAAAGCGCCGCATGCTCGCGAAAAATCTCGGCCGGCGTCTGGTAGGCGAAGGCATCACCAAAGCCCATGCGGGCCGCGACCTCGCAGACGATGCGCCAGTCGGCCCTCGCCGCGCCCGGCGGCGGCAGGAACGGCCGCTGGCGCGAGAGCCGCCGTTCCGAATTGGTGACCGTGCCATCCTTTTCGCCCCAGGCGGCAGCCGGCAGCAGCACGTCGGCATAGCGCGTGGTGTCGGTGCGGGTCACGTCCGAGACCACCACGAACTCGCATTTGGCTAGCGCCGCGCGCACGCGCGACGCATCCGGCATCGAGACGGCGGGATTGGTGCCCATCACCCACAGCGCCTTGATGCGGCCGTCGGCGACCGCCTGGAACATGTCGACAGCCTTCAGGCCGCCGCGCCGCGCGATGTTGGGCGCGTTCCAGAAGCGCGAGACACGGTCGATGTTGGCCTCATCCGCAAAGTCCATATGCGCGGCAAGCTGGTTGGCCAGACCGCCGACCTCGCGGCCGCCCATGGCGTTCGGCTGGCCGGTGACCGAGAACGGCCCCATGCCGGGCTTGCCGATGCGGCCGGTGGCGAGATGGCAGTTGATGATGGCGTTGACCTTGTCGGTTCCATGCGCCGACTGGTTGACGCCCTGGCTGTAGACCGTGACGGTCCGCTCGGTGCCGGCGAAGAGATCGTAGAAGGCCCGGACATCGGCGGCCGCCAGCCCACAACCTTTCGCGACACGCGCGATCGTCGGTGCATCGGCGCCGGCCAGCCCGGCTGCGGCGTCGAAACCCGACGTATGCTCGCGGATAAATCCGGTATCGATCTTCTCGGCCTGGACGAGATATGCGAGCAGCCCGTTGAACATAAGCACGTCCGTGCCGGGGTCGAGCGCCAGATGCAGGTCGCATTCGTCGGCAGTCGCGGTGYGGCGCGGATCGATGACGACGATCTTCGTCCCACGCTTCCTGCGCGCCGCTAGCATGCGCTGGTAGAGCACGGGATGGCACCATGCAGTGTTGGAGCCGGTGAGCACGATGAGATCGGCGCACTCGAAATCCTCATAGACGCCGGGGACGATGTCCTCGCCAAAGGCGCGGCGGTGGCCTGCGACGGACGATGCCATGCAGAGCCGCGAATTGGTGTCGATATTGGCCGAGCCGATAAAACCCTTCATCAGCTTGTTGGCGACGTAATAGTCCTCGGTGAGCAACTGGCCGGAGACGTAGAACGCGACCGCGTCCGGCCCATGCTCGGCAATCGCCTGCGAGAATTTTGAGGCCACGCGGTCGGACGCTTCGTCCCAGCTCGCCGGCTTGCCGAGCACCTCCGGCTGAAGCAGACGGCCTTCGAGGCCGAGCGTCTCGCCGAGGGCGGACCCCTTCGAGCAGAGCCGGCCGAAATTGGCCGGATGCTCGGGATCGCCGCGGACGGTCGCCTTGCCGTCCGCGGCGATCTCGGCCAGCACGCCGCATCCCACCCCGCAATAGGGGCAGGTGGTCCTCACCTTGCGTGCTTCTGCCATGCCTCAGGCCGCTTTCGAGACCAGCGCTTCGAGCGCGATGAACAGCCGGTCTCCCTCGACCTTGACGGGAAGCGTCGTGACCGCGCCTTCGTCGGCGCCGAGCGCTTTGCCCGTCTCCAGCGAGATCACCCAATTGTGCAACGGGCAGGTCACCGCCGCGCCGTGGACGATGCCTTGGCTCAGTGGCCCGCCCTTGTGCGGGCAATGATCGTCTATGGCATAGACCTGGTCGTCCGCAGTGCGGAAGACGGCGATCTTGCCTTGCGGAGTGGCCACGCAACGCGCGCCGCGCGGCGGGATGTCAATGATGGAGCCGATGGCGATCCAGTTCATGCCGTCTCTTTCCTGTCGACTCACTCCGCCGCCTCCGCGAACCCGACGGAGGCCATCGGGCGGAACTCATGCTTGTCCTTGCCGGAGACCCGCTCCGACCACGGATCGACCTGCGCGAATTTCTGGCTGAAGACGAAGCGCTCGAAATAGGCGCGGCGCTTTTCGGTGTCGTTCAGGATCTGCTTCTTGATCTCGGCGGTGCCGATGCGCTTGGCCCATTTGTAGATGCGCTCGAGATAGCGGGCCTGCTCGCGATACATCTGGAYGAGCGCCACGATCACCTCCAGCGCCTCGTCCTCGGTCTTCGCCAGGCCAAGCACTTCGGTGCCCCTGATGTCGAGGCCGGCCGCGCCGGCGAAGTGGATCTCGTAGCCGGAGTCGACACACACCACGCCGACATCCTTGCAGGTCGCTTCGGCGCAATTGCGCGGGCATCCCGACACCGCCATCTTCACCTTGGCCGGCGTCCAGGAACCCCACATGAACTTCTCGATGCGGATRCCGAGCCCCGTCGAATCCTGCGTGCCGAAACGGCACCAGTCGGAGCCGACGCAGGTCTTCACCGTGCRCAGGCCCTTGGCATAGGCATGGCCGGAGACGAAGCCGGCCTTGCCGAGATCGGCCCACACCGCCGGAAGATCCTCCTTGCGGATGCCCAGCATGTCGATGCGCTGGCCGCCGGTCACCTTGACCATCGGGATCTCGAACTTGTCGACCACGTCGGCGATGGCGCGCAATTCGCCGGCGCTGGTCACGCCGCCCCACATGCGCGGCACGACCGAATAGGTGCCGTCCTTCTGGATGTTGGCGTGCACGCGCTCATTGATGAAGCGCGACTGATAGTCGTCGGCATATTGGTCGGGCCAGTCGCAGACGAGATAATAGTTGAGCGCCGGCCGGCATTTTGCGCAGCCGCAGGAGGTCTTCCATTCGAGCTCCTGCATGATGGCGGGGATCGTCTTCAGGCCCTTCGCCTTGATCAGGCGCCGCACGTCGTCATGGCCAAGGCTCGTGCAGCCGCATATCGGCTGCACTGCCGCCGGATTATAGGCATCGCCCAACGTGAGCTTTAGCAGCTGTTCGACCAGACCGGTGCACGAGCCGCAGGAGGCCGAAGCCTTCGTATGCGCGCGCACATCGTCGAGGCCGGTCAGCCCCTTGGCCGTAATGGCGCCGGTGATCTTGCCCTTGCAGACGCCGTTGCAGCCRCAGATTTCCGCATCATCCGCCAGTGCCGCAACGGCCGCCAAAGGGTCCGAGGAAGCGCCTCCCTGGAACGCCTGGCCGAAGATCAGCGTGTCGCGCATCTCGGAAATGTCGGTCGCCTTCTTCTTGAGGTCGTTGAACCAGGCGCCGTCGGCCGTCTCGCCGAACAGCACCGTGCCGATGATGCGGTTGTCCTGCAGCACGACGCGCTTGTAGATGCCRGCCGATGCGTYGCGCAGGATGATCTCCTCGCGGTCCTCGCCATCGGCGAAGTCGCCCAGCGAATAGAGGTCGATGCCGGTGACCTTGAGCTTGGTCGGCGTGTCGGAGTGAACGAAGCGCCTGTCCTCGCCATCCGCGAGCCCGGCCGCCGCGACCCGCGCCATCTCGTAGAGCGGGGCGACCAGACCGTAGACATGACCGCCGACCTCGGCGCATTCGCCGAGCGCCATGATTGCCGGATCGGATGTCCGCATGCGGTCGTCGACGACGATGCCGCGATTGACCTCGAGCCCGGCCTCCTTGGCAAGCGCGGTGCTCGGGCGGATGCCGACCGCCATCACCACCAGCGTCGCCGGGATGATCGTGCCGTCCATCAGCTCGACGCCTTCGACCTTGCCGTTGCCGACAATCGCCTTGGTGTTGGCCTTGGTCATGACCTTGATGCCGCGCGCCTCGACGGCCTTCTGCAGCAGGTAGCCGGCGGCCGGGTCGAGCTGGCGCTCCATCAGCGTCGGCATGACGTGCAGCACGGTGACGTCCATGCCGCGTTCCTTGAGCCCTGCCGCGGCTTCGAGGCCGAGCAGGCCGCCGCCGATGACGACCGCCTTGGCGCGCGACTGCGCYGCAAGCAGCATGGCGTTGACGTCGTCGAGGTCGCGGTAGGTGAGCACGCCGGGCAAGTCCTTGCCGGGCACCGGAATGATGAAGGGCACTGAGCCGGTGGCGATGACCAGCCGGTCGTAGCTCTCGGTCACGCCATGGTCCGAGGTGACGGTCTTGGCGTCCCGGTCGATGGCGACGATCCGATGGCCCTTGTAGAGGGTGATGCCGTGCTTGATGTACCAGCCGTCGCCATGGATGACGATTTCCTCGAACGCCTTCTCGCCCGACAGCACCGGCGACAGCATGATGCGGTCGTAGTTCACGCGCGGCTCGGCGTTGAAGATGGTAACGACGTAGCGGTCGGGCGCTRCTTCCAGCAGGTGCTCCAGCATCCTGCCCGGCGCCATGCCGTTGCCGATGATAACGAGTTTCTCGCTCATGTCGGTCTGCTCCGATCTATTCGGCGGCGTAGGATAGGGACGGGCTCTCGACCTCGGCCGCGCGCTCCATCCGGCGGATGGTGACGTGCATCCAGACGAGGCAGGAGACGACGATCAGGAACAGCAGCATGAAACAGCTCGACCAGACCCCGGTGAGGTCGTTCAGCGCGCCGAAGGCGATCGGCAGGATGAAGCCGCCAAGGCCGCCTATCATGCCGACGACGCCGCCGACCGCGCCGACGTTCTGCGGATAATAGACGGGGATGTGCTTGTAGACGGCGGCCTTGCCGAGGCTCATGAAGAAGCCGAGCACTGAGGCGACGGCGATGAAGGCGAGCGGGCCGATCTCGACATGGAAGGGGATCGGCCCGCTGATGCCGCGCACGACATAGTCTGCCGAGGGGAGCGACAGAACAAGCGTCGCGACGGCAGAGACGCTGAAGGTCCAGTAGAGCACGGTGCGGGCGCCGATGCGGTCGGACAACACGCCGCCATAGGCGCGGAAGATGCTGGCGGGAATCGAATAGGCGGCGCCGATCATGCCTGCGGTGGCGATGCCGAAGCCATAGACCCCGATCAGGTAGCGCGGCAGCCAGAGCGACAGCGCCACGAACGCGCCGAAGGCGAAGAAATAGTAGAAAGCAAAGCGCCAGACCTGGAGGTTCTTCAGCGGCGCGAATTCCTGCCAGAAGCTCCTCGCGGGTGCTGCTTTGCCGGCGCGGCGCTCGCGGATGACCGGATCGTCGTCGGTCGTGAACCAGAAGACGATGGCCATGACGACCAAAGCCGCCGCCCAGATCAGCGCCACCGACTGCCAGCCCCAGGCAAGCAGCACGAGCGGCGCCAGGAACTTGGTGACCGCGGCGCCGACATTGCCGACGCCGAAGATGCCGAGCGCCGTGCCCTGTTTTCCAGCGGGGAAGAAGCGTGAGACATAGGCGACGCCGACGGCGAAGGAGCCGCCGGCAAGCCCGACGCCGAGCGCGGCAAGCAGCATCTGCTCGTAGCTATGCGCGAAAGCGAGCAGGAAGGTCGCGACCGCCGCCGCGAGCATGGTCATGGTGTAGACCAGCCGCCCGCCATAACGGTCGGTCCAGACGCCGAGCACGGTGCGCACGAGCGAGCCGGTGAGGATCGGCGTGCCGACGAGGAGGCCGAACTCGGTCTCGTTCAGCCCAAGCTCCTGCTTGATGCGCACGCCGATGATGGAAAAGATCGTCCACACCGCGAAGCAGACGGTGAAGGCGATGGTGGATATGACAAGCGCCTGCCGGGAGCTGCTGTCCTGGCTTTGCGCGGCTGGGAGATTGGCGGTCATGACTGGCTCCGGTTTGCGGCGTCGGAGGCACCGCGTGTTGTGTCGATTATGATCAGCGCAACGGGACTTGCGCGGTCACTTGCGCACCCTTGTCCTCGGTTTCGTGATTGGCTGGGAACAGCAGCAACGCTGCGACGAACAGCGCCGCCGTCAGCGCGCTGCTCGCCACGACATCGCGGCGGGTGAAATCCTTGAGCGAGGGTCCGATCCGTCTGGTCATCGTGGTCTCCGGTCCAAAACGAAAAAAGCTGCCGTCCAGGCCCTCTCGCGTCCGTACATCCGGGATCGCGTGATGACCTGAGCGGCAGCTTTGCCTGTGGCGCCCACCATTGGACGCCTGTTCCATTGCCCGCGAACGGGCTTGATTATGTCAAAGCACGAAGCGTGCCAGTTTCACGCAGAGAGAGAAATTCAAGGAAAATCAATGTTGTAGGAATTTTGACCTTCGACCRCGCCGAGCGGCAAGCCGGTCAAACATTGATCAATGGCTTAGWCATGCCGCATAAATTTTGTGCAATGCACAAGATTGACGCGCAAATGATCAGACGCGTTTCTGGCCGGCGATGTAGGCATCGATCCGGTCCGGATCGAAGGTCTGGCCGTCGAAAAATCCGTCCGGGCCGAGYACGAGGCTTGCCCCCGCCGAGCCGACCGGTGTCGCGACCTTCAGCGCCCCTTCGACCTTGGCATTGGCGCCGGGCAACGCCACGCCGAGGGGCTTCAGCGCCGAGCGATAAAGGTCGGGCCGGTAGCAGTCGCGCGCGATGGCGAGATTTTGCGGCGTGTGCGGCAACTGTCCCCAGCGCACCATCTGCGTGTAGAACCAGAGCGCGTGGCTCTTCCAGGGAAAGTTCGCCGCCTTGTCGAAGGGCAGGAAGAAATCCTCCACGCTCCGCTCCGCGCCRCCGCCGAGCTGAAGGCGTCCGGTGAGCGCCGGCATCTGGATCGCCTCCGGCTGCCCGAGGAAAGCGGACCTCGCCATCAGCGCGGCCTGCTCGCCGCGGTTCGCCGGATCCTGGCACCAGCGCGCCGAATGATGCAACGCCCTCAAGAGCGCCGCCAGCGCCTCCGGGTTCTGCTCGGCCCACGCTCTGCGCGCGCCGATGACCTTTTCCGGGCTGTTGCGCCACAAAAGCGCCTTGACGGTGACGATGTGGCCGGTGCCGGCTGCGACGGCGGCGCTGTTCCAGGGCTCGCCGACGCAATAGCCATCGATGYGGCCGGCGGAGAGCGCATCGGCCATGAACGGCGGCGGCACGATGACGATCTCGATGTCGCGGTCGGGATCGATGCCGCAGGCGGCGAGCCAATAGCGCAGCTCGTAATTGTGCCCGGAATGGGGGTGCACGACGGCGAAACGCAGAGGTTCGCGGCGGCCGGCGGCCGCCCGCTCGCGGATCAGCGCGCCGAGCGCAGCGCCGGCGCGCGCCGGGTCGAGGTCGGGCGCAGCCCCTTGCGCCGCCATGCCTTGCCACACCGTGTTGGATACGGTGACGCAGTTGCCGCCGAGCCCGAGCGAGAAGGGCACGATGGTTTCCGACGCAAGCGGCGTGAGGCCAAGGCTGCAGGCAAGCGGCATCGGGCCGAGCATATGCGCGACATCGAAATGGCCGATGGCGATGCGGTCGCGGATATTCGCCCAAGAGGTCTCGCGCTGCAGCTTGAGATCGATGCCCTCATGCGCGGCAAAGCCCATCTCGGCGGCGGCGACCAGGACGCCGCTATCGAAGAGCGGYATGAAGCCGGCGGTGATCTGATGCGCGACCGTCATGCTCATTCGCCCTCCAGCGGGCCCAGCAGCCCTGCCGCCGTCACCAGGCTCTGGGCGATCTCGGCGATCTTGCGGTTCTGGTTCATGGCGGTCTTGCGCAGGAGCGCGTAGGCCGCCTCTTCGCTTAAGCCCCGCGACTTCATCAAGATGCCCTTGGCCCGATCGACGACCTTGCGGTTCTCGAGTTCGCTGCGCGCCTCCTCCAATTCGCGCGCCATGCGCGAGAAAGCGTTGAAGCGGCTGATCGCCATGTCCAGGATCGGCTTGATGCGCTCCTTCTTAAGCCCGTCGACCACATAGGCGGACACCCCGGCATCGACGGCCGCCTCGATCGAGGCCCGGTCGGAGCGGTCGACAAACATGGCGATCGGCCGTTTCACCGCGCGCGAAAGCTGGAACATGTTCTCCAGCATGTCGCGGTTCGGATTTTCGAGATCGATGACGATGACGTCCGGCTCCAGCGCGGCGATGCGCTTGGCTATGCCTGCCACGTCATGGACCACGGTGACGTGACGATGGCCGGCATCCCGCAATCCGGCCTCGATAATCGAGGCGCGGATGCGGTTCTCGTCGATAACAAGGATGGTCAACGAACCGGCCAGCATGCCTCTATTGTGCAGGCGGCCCGGAATTGTGCAATCCGCAGTCGATGGAAGATGGATCCAGCCCCACGCTTGCATTTTCGCGCCTTGGATCAAGCGTCGGCGCAGTCCGTGTCCATCCGCCGATCATGACGCTCGGCACCGGTCGAGCACAGCCAAGAAAGGCAGCTTCGTCGGGCCAGCGCGGGCTGCGACGCTATCGCGCCCCCGGGGCGCGTTGCTGGCGGACGGCGGGAACACTATACCTGTTCCATCGTGCGCGAAGATATTCACACGACAGGCATACCGGTTCTCTGCGCTTCATGCGAGGCGCGGCACCGCGGCATATGCGGCGCGCTCAACGCCGAGCAGCTCCTGGCGCTTRCCAAATCGACAAAGCGACAGAAGGCCGAGGCCGGCAAGGAACTGGTGGGCGATTCCACGAGCGTCGAGCGCTTTTCCAACGTGCTTTCAGGCGTCGCGAAGCTGACCAAGACGCTTTCCGACGGCCGCCAGCAGATCGTCGGCCTGCAATTCGCTCCCGATTTCCTCGGCAGGCCCTTCCAGAGCGAGAGCACGCTCACCGTCGAGGCCGCCACCGAGGTCGAGCTGTGCTCGTTCCCGCGGCAGGCGCTGGAGCGCATGATGAAGGAGCAGCCGGATCTCGAGCATCGCCTGCTCGAGCAGAAGCTGCGCGAGCTCGACCAGGCGCGCGACTGGATGGTGGCGCTCGGCCGCAAGACCGCGGCCGAGAAGATCGCGAGCTTCCTTTTGATGATCGCGCGCAACATCGATCCGGCAGCCGGACCGGAGCGTCGGGACTCCACTTTCGAGCTGCCGCTGTCACGTGCCGAGATCGCCGCTTTTCTCGGCCTTACCATTGAGACGGTAAGCCGGCAGATCACGCGGCTGCGCGGCGAAAACGTGATCCGTATCGAGAACAACCGCCACGTCATCGTCGGCGACATCGGGCGTCTGGCGGCGCGGGCCGGAGACTGATCCTCGTCTGGCCGCCCAAGACAAGCCGGTACGGCAGCCGCTACGAAGTCCTGCCGRAACCGCTGCCGTGAGCGCGGACAATCTCAGGCAGCACATGCTCGCGCTCGAAGGCGATGTGGCGGCGCATCGATTCGAAAAAGGCGCGCAGCATGTAGCCGAATGCCTCGGGATTCTCGATCAGCCGCCCATGGCTGTAGGCTAGAAGCGCCTCGCCGAGATCCRCTGCCGCGCTTTCGTCCTCCATATGCTCGAGCTTCAGTCGCGCGACGGTGTCTTCCTCGCCGGTCTGCTGCACAAAGGCGGGGAAGACGACCTCTTCCTCGAAGCGGTGGCACTCGCGCAGCAATGGCAGGAGGTCGGCCGCCACCGCGAGACACTGAAGCCGATCGACGCGCGACGGCAGATCGTCGGCAATGCCTTCGAGCATGTGGCAGAGCGCGAGTTTCTGCACATGAGCCCGCCTCATATCCGCCKGGCTGTGCAGCGGCTCCTCCGGCTTGACGCCCGTCATGATCGCTCCTCCGTCGCGCCCGGCTCAAGGTGTGGGCAAGGCGACGGTGTCCTCGACCGGTTGTTCGCGGACGGTGCGCAACTCGTACCAGAGCGCGTTGAGGATGCCGACGGATGCGGCCAGTCCGAGGCCGAGCATCCAGGAAAAATACCACATGGCTTGTTTCTCCTATTCAGTTCGATCAGTAGGCCGACGAGCCCGCCTTCTCGACGCTCTTTTCGCCGACCTTGCCCCAMAGCACGCGGTAGACCCAGGCGGTATAGGCAAGGATCAGCGGCATGAAGATCACCGTGGCGATCAGCATGTTGCGCAGCGTCGCGCGGCTCGATGAGGCGTCGAAGACCGCAAGCGAATGGCCGGGGTTGCTGCTCGACGGMAACAGGATCGGGAACATTGCCAGCCCCACTGTCGCGATGATCGTCACGACGCCGAGATTCGAGGCAATGAAGGTCCAGCCTTCCAGCCGCGCCCGGAAGCCGGCGGCCGCAAGCAGCGGCGCAGCGACGCCGAGCGCGGGCACGATCCAGAGCATGGGATGGGCATGGAAGTTCGCCAGCCAGGCGCCGCCGTCCGCCACTACGGTCTTGATCAGCGGATTGGACGGCCCGTCCCAAACGATCGGCGATGTCACCCGGTAGCCGCCGAGCAGGCCAAACCAGACCAGCACGCCGCCGCCGGCAAAGAGCACTGCCGTGACGATGGCTGAACGGGCGCCGACGGCGCGGGCGCGCTTGGCGACCATCCCTTCCGCCTTGAAGGTCAGCCAGGYCGCGCCATGCGTCACCAGCATGGCAAGCGACACCAGGCCGCAATAGAGCGCCAGCGGGTTGAGCAAACCGAAGAGACTGCCCTCATAGATCGGGCGCAAGTCCGGCGTGAAGTGGAACGGCACGCCCTGCAAGGTGTTGCCGATGGCAACGCCGAAGATCAACGCCGGCACCGCGCCGCCCACGAACAGCGCCCAATCCCAACGCGTGCGCCACGCCTGATCCGGCCGCTTCGAGCGGTACTTGAAGGCCACGGGGCGCATGATCAGCGCCAAAAGCACAAGGAACATGGCAAGATAGAAGCCGGAAAAGCTTATCGCATAGAGCGCCGGCCATGCCGCGAAGATGGCGCCGCCGCCAAGGATGAACCATACTTGGTTGCCTTCCCAGACTGGGCCAATTGTGTTGATCGCCACGCGGCGCTCGGCGTCCGTCTTGGCGACAAAGGGCAGCAGCGTGCCGACGCCCATGTCGAACCCGTCGGTCGCCGCGAAACCGATCAGGAGCACGCCGAGCAGTATCCACCAGGTCACGCGCAGCGTTTCATAGTTCAAGAGAAATTCGATCATCGTCGTGATCCCTGTCACTTTGCCGGTTGCATCGCTGGGTCGGCGTTCGCGGCGAGATCGTCGATGACCTTCGCAACCTCGGGCCCCTTGCGGATGGCGGCCAGCATCAGCCTGACCTCGATGACGGCGAGCACGCCGTAGACGAGCGTGAAACCGGCGATGGTGAGCAGCAGGTCGCTCACGCCAAGTTCCGACGTGGCGAGAAAGGTCGGCAGCACGCCGTCGATGATCCAGGGCTGGCGACCGAACTCGGCCACGAACCAGCCGACCTCGATGGCGATCCAGGGCAGCGGCATGGCGATGAGCGCCGCGCGCAACAGCCAGCGTGGCGCCTCGGTCTCGCGCGTCGTGTGCCACAGCGAGACGGCGAACAGCGCCAGCAGCGCAAAGCCRCAGGCCACCATCAGGCGGAAGCCGAAGAAGAGCAGCGGCACGTAAGGCACCGTCGACCAGGYGGCGTCCTTGATCTGCTGTTCGCTCGCCTGCCGCGGATCGGGCAGGTACCGCTTGAGCAGCAGCGCATAGCCGAGATCCTTGGAGCTGGCGTCGAACACGGCGCGGGCGGCGGTATCGTTGCGGTCGGCCTTGATCTTCTCCAGCGCGTCATAGGCGACGATGCCATTGCGGATGCGGGCTTCTGCATGGGCGACGAGCTCGTCGATGCCGGGTATCGGCCTGTCGATCGAGCGCGTGCCGATGATGCCCATCACCCATGGAATGCGGATGGCGAAATGCGTCTCGCGATCGCTCTGGCTCGGGATGCCGAACGCCGTGAACGACGCCGGCGCCGGCTCCGTCTCCCACATGGCCTCGATGGCCGCGAGCTTCATTTTCTGGTTGTCGGTCAGCGCGTAACCGCTCTCGTCGCCGAGCACGATCACCGACAGCGCCGATGCCACGCCGAAGGCCGAGGCGATCACGAAAGAGCGCTTGGCGAGTTGGACATGGCGCCCCCTGAGCAGATACCAGGCCGATACGCCAAGCACGAAAGTGGCGGCGCAGACATAGCCGGCCGAAACGGTGTGGACGAATTTCGCCTGCGCCACCGGATTGAAGATCACAGCCATGAAGTCGGTGACCTCCATGCGCATCGTATCGGGGTTGAAGGCGGAGCCGACCGGATTCTGCATCCAGCCATTGGCGATCAGGATCCAGAGCGCGGAGAAGTTGGTGCCGAGCGCCATCAGCCAGGTCACGATCATATGCGCGCGCGGCGAGAGCCGATCCCAGCCGAAGAAGAAAAGGCCAACGAAGGTGGCTTCGAGGAAAAAGGCCATCAGCCCCTCAATGGCCAAAGGCGCCCCGAACACGTCGCCGACATAGTGCGAGTAGTAGGCCCAGTTCATGCCGAACTGGAATTCCATGGTGATGCCGGTGGCGACGCCCAGCGCGAAGTTTATGCCGAACAGCACGCCCCAGAACTTCGTCATGTCGCGCCAGATGGTGCGGCGGGTCATCACATAGACGGTTTCCATCATGGCGATCAGGATGGAGAGGCCGAGCGTCAGCGKGACGAACAGAAAATGATAGAGGGCCGTCAGCGCGAATTGCAGTCGGGAAAGATCTACGAGGAGAACGTCGGCCATGGAAGCATCCTTTCTGGGTGCGCCTCATAACGCGGAAAGGATATACTCGGGTTGACATGGATCAATTCGTTTTGTCTCTCCGGGTGACAAAAGGAGTGCATGAAAATAGCCGCCGTTCCCGCATCGCCCTCTGATCCTGGCGTCTCGGCGGCTGCCGCATTCGAGACGCTCTCCACCGCCGGGCGGCTGGCAAGGCACGGATTCCACGGTCTTCTCGCATTGCAGGCAATCCGCGCGGCTCTGCGGCTTGGCTTCGCCGCCACGGCGGCGATGGCCGCCGGCCGGCTCGTGATGGACGCAGCGGTCGATCCGTGGCTGATCGCCGCGGCATTGGCGCTTCTGGCCGCCGCCTGCTTCGCCGGATTCGCCGCCRACAGCGTGCAGGCGTCCGCGGAAAACGCCGTGTCGACGCGGCTGCGGACGCTGGCGGGCGAGCGACTGAGCGAAATGCCGGCGCGCCAGCTGCAATCGCTCTCGATAGGCAGCTTGGTCGTTTCGATGCAGCGCCATCCGGAATCGATCGCCGCGCTGCAGGTCGGCCATCGTGCCGCCACGGCCATGATGGCCGCCGGCCCATTGCTCTCGGCCCTGGTGCTTTGCTTCGTCTCCTGGCAGGCGGCCCTGCTGATCATCTGCCTGACGCCGGTGATGGTCCTGTTCTTCGCATTGATAGGCAATGCCATCCGCCGCCGCGCCGATGCCCAGGAACGCGCCTTCGGCCGGCTGGCCGGCCAGTTCGCCGACCGCATCCGCACCTTGCCCACGATCCTCGCCAACCATGCGATGGCCGGCGAGGAGGCAAAGCTTGCCCGGCGCCTCGAAGCCTATGCGGACAAGACGATGAGCGTGCTGCGCATCGCCTTCGCCAATGCCGGTATCATCGACTTCTTCGCCTCGCTCTCGATTGCGCTCCTCGCGGTCTTCCTTGGCCTCGGCCATCTGAAGCTTGCGACGATCCCGGGCTTCTCCGGTCTCGAGCTCTGGCAAAGCCTGTTCATCCTGATGATCRCACCCGAATATTTCGCGCCCTTCCGGCGCTTTTCGGAGCAATACCACGCCAAGGCGGAAGGACAGGCTGCAGCCGCCGCGCTGGACCGGCTGCTCGACGCCGAGCCCGTCGCGGCGAAGACCTTGCCGGCGCTCGACCGATTGCGCCTGACTCTGCCGGCGCATGGCCTGATCGCTATCGTCGGCCCCAGCGGATCAGGCAAATCGACCTTGCTGCGCCGTCTCGCCGGGCTCGAATCGGGCGCAATGCCGGCGCCGGAAACCCATCCCCTGGCCACTGGAGAAATCGCCTGGGTTTCGACGGACGCGTATGTGCCCGAAGGATCGCTGGCCGAAGCCATTTCGTGGAACGCCGGTGCGGTAGACCGGAACCGGCTGGAGGACGTCGCAAGCGCGATCGGGCTGCTCGACGACGCCCTGTTGCCAGGCGGCCTCGATGTCAGGCTGGACAAGGGCGGCGCCAACCTTTCGGGGGGCCAGCGGCTGCGCATCGCGGTTGCCCGTGCGCTGCTTTGCGGACGAGCCGTGCTGGCCGACGAACCGACTGCAAAGCTCGACCGCGACACGGCCGAGGCCGTGCGGCGCATGCTGGTCGAAATCTCAACGACGCGGCTGGTCGTTGTGGCGACACATGACCGGGACCTTTCCGCGGCCGCCGACACCATCGTCGATCTCGCTCAGGGCGACACGGTCGAGGTGGCGGCATGAGCGCTGCGTTTCAGCCATCGAGCCGGAAGTCGTGGCGGCTGGCGACGGGCTTCGCCTTCGCCGCGCTGGCCTGCGCCACATTGCTGGGCGGCGTTTCCGCCTGGCTGCTGGGATCGGTGGCGATCGCCGGCCTTTCCGCCGCCGCCCTTACCTTCAACTTCCATATCCCGGCGGCGTTCATCAGGCTGTTCGCGATCGGTCGCACCGCGGCCCGCTATGGCGAGCGCTTGACCGGCCACAAGGCGGCGCTTGCCGACCAGGTATCGCGTCGCGTCGGGCTCTTCGCTGCCATGGCGGCGGCGCCGGCGGTTCGCCGGGCGGGCTGGCAATTCGGCGACGACGCGCGCCTTGCCGACTATCTCGACGACGTCGAGGACCTCGACTATGCCAGGCTGCGCGCCGGATTGCCGGCGCTGACGCTCGCCTGCGGCCTAGCGGTCCTCATCGTGGGCTCAGCGGCGCTGGCGCCCTTGTCCCTCCTGCCGATCGGCCTTTTGCTACTTGCCATCCTGTTCATGGGGAACCGGGTAGCCAAGGCCGGCGCCCTGGCGTTGGGGCGGACCAGATCGCTGCGTCGCGGAGGCGCAAGCCGGCTTGGCGCGGCCATGGCGTCGTCCGTCCCGCTCAAGGCCGAGCGCGCCTGGAGCCACGAATGCGCCGAAGCGCTTGCGGCGCTCTCCGGCGCCGACGGCGAATTGCTTGCGCTCCGTCGGCTCCAGGCCCGGCTGGATATGATAGGCGCGGCCTTCGGCCCGGTCGCCGGCATCGGCGTCATGGCCGCCGCCTGGCATGCGGGACGGCTAGGCTCGGAACTCCTCCTGCCCATGCTGCTTGCCTTCTCCTGGCTGGCGCTGGGCGAAGCGGTGAACGGCGCATCGCGCATGCTCGTGGCCGTGCTGCGCCGCAATGCGGCGCGGGCGGAGGTCGATCAATGGGCGCGAGGCGCTTCGCGCGACAGGCATGTGCCCACGCCCCGGCCGTTCGAGCCGCGCATGCTGCTCCATGGCGGGCTGCAGCGTCGCGCGCCCGACGGGAGGCCCATTGGAGCGCTGCTCGCGTTGCACCTTGAAAAGGGCCGGCCGACGATGCTTGCCGGGGCAAGCGGCTCGGGCAAGACCAGTCTGCTCAAGCAGATCGCCGGCTGGATCGGCGAGGATGGTTTTGCCGCAGGCGACCRCATCCTGTCGGCAGCTGAGCGGCGGGCGCTCGCGGCGCTCGTCCTGCACGACGCGGTCATCCTCGAGGACACCGTCCGCGCCAGCCTCTTCGCCGGCGATGTCCCGGACGCAGCACTCTGGCGGGCGCTGGAAGCCGTCGAGATGGACAGCCGCATCCGCGAGGCCGGCGGGCTGGATGCCTGGATCAGGCAGGACAGGTTCTCGCTCGGCGAGGTGCAGCGCATCAATCTCGCGCGCGCCTGGCTGTCGTCCCGCCCGCTGATGCTGCTCGACGAGCCGACCGAGCATCTCGATGACGAGCAGGGCCAGCGCATTCTTGAGCGGCTGCTCGCCCACCTCGATGACCAGATCGTCGTCGTCTCGATCCATCGCGCGCCGCCGCTTCGCGATCTCCGCACCGTCGAGCTGYAACCGTAATCACGCCGCCGAGCTGTCCTGCTCCGCGGCATTGGGATCGCCCGGYGCCGTCGCCCAGGCGAGCTCGACCAGCGTCACGGTGCGCCGTCCGGCGCCGTCGACCTGGCAGACGATGAGCCCCTGCTCCTCGATATAGTCGAGCAATCGCCGTGCACGGCGCAGCGAATGCGAGCCATACGCGCGGGCGATGGCAGCATCACTAGGGCATGGCCAGCCCTCCTTCGCGGCGCGGGCGATCATCATGAACACGCCTTGCATGTCCTCCGGGAGCAGCGAGGCGCGCACGGAAACGTCCCGCCACGCATCGTCCTCGGCCATGTCGGAGCCGACGCCGGCGCGGGCCCGCGTCAGCATGCGGCGGAATTCCGCGAGGTCGGGCACGACCGAAGCCAGGCCCTCGATGCGGCAGCGGACCACGAACTCCTGGTAGAGCACGCCGATGACGCGGAAGCCCGCATCCGGCTCGGCCAGGATGGCGCGCAGGATGCGGTCCATCCGCTCGCGCCGCTCGGCGAGGTCCTCGGCGCTGGGCTGCGGCTCCGCCGGCTCGGGGCGGATGTCCAGCGGCGCGGCCTTGGCCGCCATCAGTTGGTCGAGCAGGTCGGGCGAAGGCCGGCGCTGCGGCCTGACCGTCTCCGGCGGCGGCGCAGCAAGAATGATGGAGCGCGCATCCTCGAGCGCGGCTTCTGGCAGCGGCATCAGCCGCGGCGTGCCGTTGCGCGGGCTGGTTTCGGTCTGGCCGATGCGCACACTGAGCGGACGGCGCGACAAGGCAGGCCCAAGCGCCATGAAATGCCCGCGCTCCAGGTCGCGAAATGCTTCGGCCTGCCGCCGCTCCATGCCGAGCAGGTCGGCCGCGCGCGCCATGTCGATATCGAGGAAGGTGCGGCCCATCAGGAAGTTGGAGGCTTCCGCCGCGACGTTCTTGGCAAGCTTCGCCAGCCGCTGCGTGGCGATGATGCCGGCAAGGCCGCGCTTGCGGCCGCGGCACATCAGATTGGTCATGGCGCCCAGCGAAAGCTTGCGTGCCTCATCCGAAACCTCGCCGGCGGCGGCCGGCGCGAAGAGCTGCGCCTCGTCGACCACGACGAGCATCGGGTACCAATGGTCGCGCGCGACCTCGAACAGCCCGCCGAGAAAAGCCGCGGCGCGCCGCATCTGGTTCTCGGCGTCGAGCCCTTCGAGGTTGAGCACTGTCGAGACGCGATGGATGCGCGCCCGCTCGCCGGCCGCCTGCAGGCCGCGCTCGGTATGCTCCTCCGCGTCGATCACCAGATGGCCAAAGCGTTCGCCCAGCGACACGAAGTCGCCTTCGGGATCGATGATCGTCTGCTGCACCCAAGGCGCGCTCTGTTCGAGCAGCCGACGCAGCAGATGCGACTTGCCGGAGCCCGAATTGCCCTGCACCAGCAGGCGGGTCGCCAGCAATTCCTCAAGGTCGAGGGCCGCCGGCGCGCCTGCCRTGGTCTGCCCCATCTCGATTGCAACGGTCATATTTCGATTCGGATCGTCTCCCTGCGCGCGACGGGCTTACCAACCGGAGCGCCGCGCGTCGAGCACGGCCGGCGCCCGGTAACGCAATGTTCCACACCTATGGGCGAGCGTTAGCTCGTCTCAATAGGCGAGCATTAGCTCGCGAGCGGCGGTAGACTGTCGGCAATCGCACTGGTCGGACCACCATTTCGCTGGCGCAATTCCACCATTGGCGTATCATCTTTCCAAAGAGGGTTCACGGCGGGAGGAGGCTGATGAACGTCGCTTCAGAACTGCCCGACGTGGATCCGACGGTGCAAGATGTTGTTTCGTCCGCCCTTTCGAAATTTCGCGCCGGCGACACGATCTCGACCCGCGCGATGATCGACGCCATCCGCCAATCGGACCCCGCCTGCGAGGACAGCGACGATCATCTGGTCGAGCTGATCGTCATGGCCGCCGTTGGTAAGACCATGGGCGTCGTCTTCGACCATCGCTCGCCCGACGAGCGRTTGCCGCGACTGTCATAGCGAGCCCGTCGGCCGAAGCCTTCATCCACCGGGCGGAGCAAGGAGCGGGTTTGCCAACGCAGTCGCCGCCCCATAAGCCTAGCTTCCCAGTGGGTGCGGCATAWAGCCGACAAAGCCGGCGATCTTCCAGCGCCCGTCGACCTTGCGGCAGAAGTACAAGGTCTGCCACTTCAGCCGGTCGACGCCGCCATCGGCCTTGGCGACCGAGCCGTCGAACTTCTTGTGCAGCACCGCGCGATCGCCGTCGACGTCGATGTCGCGCATGTTGGTGACACGGAACAGCGCCTCGCGCAGCGGCTCGGCGAATTTCGTCGCCGCGGTTTCCTTGGCCTGCCGCAGCCATTCGTCGCGATAGATTTCGAGCCTTGGGAACTGCAGCCGCCAGGCATCGGCGTTGCTGAGGAAATGCGCATGCATGCCGAAGAAGCTCTCGGCGATGAAATCGTCCTCGACCATCGACCAGTCCTGTCCGAGGAAGGCATCGATGTCGCGCCGCACCAGCATTTCCCACAGCGCGTGACGGTCGGCATCGCCTTCCGGAAACGGGTTCTTGTCGAAGGTCATGCTGGATCTCCCCTCTTTTCGCGCCTGATCGCAAGCGGCATCGGGCGCAAGATGCTCAGGCTTCTGTAATAAAGCAACATAGATTTCGAAAAAATGTTGCTTTCCGACATTGGCTCTAGGAGGATCGTGCCGACAAGGGTAGACGGCTATATGACCGGTCCCGTTCATTCGCCAAGAGGAGGCTCACTTGCCCAAGCAATGTTTTGGAAAATCGCATGTTCCGCTCTCGCCCGCCGTGCGCGCCGGYGATTTCGTCTATGTCTCCGGCCAGGTGCCGGTGGGCAGCGACGGGCTGGTGGTGAAGGGYGGCATCGCCGAGCAGACCGAGCAGGTGCTGCAGAACGTCAAGGCGGCGCTGGCGCTGGCCGGCTGCACCATGGACGATGTGGTGAAGACCACCGTCTGGCTGGAGGACGCCCGCGATTTCGGCACGTTCAACACCGTCTATGCGAAGCATTTCCCGAAGGATCCGCCGGCGCGGACCACGGTCGAGTCCCGCCTGATGATCGACATCAAGATCGAGATCGAGGCCGTCGCCTACCGGCCGGTCTGATCGCCCCGGGTCTGATCGCTTGGAGYAATTCCAGGAAAAGTGCTTAGCGGTTTTCCGTCCGGAATTGCGCGAAACAAAGGGAGGGCATCGATGCAGTTCGATTTCCTGATCAAGGGCGGGCGTGTCATCGATCCCGCATCGGGCCTGGACGCGCAGCGCGACGTCGCCATCGCCGGTGGCCGCGTCGCCGCGATCGACGTCGCCATCGATGCCGGAGCGGCGGGCGAAGTGGTCGATGCCAGGGACTGCATCGTCACGCCCGGCCTTATCGATCTGCACAGCCACGTCTATTGGGGCGGCACCTCGCTCGGCGTCGATGCCGACCGGCTCGCCGCCAAGAGCGGCACCACCACCTTCATCGACGCCGGCAGCGCCGGGGCCGGCAATTTCCTGGGCTTCCGCCGCCATGTCATCGAGCGCTCGAAGGTCCGCATCCTGGCTTATGTCAACATTTCCTTCGCCGGCATATTCGGCTTCGCCAAGACCGTGTCCGTCGGCGAATGCAGCGATCTCAGGCTTTGCGAGCCGCGCGAGACGGTGGCCGCGGTGCGCGAGCACGCCGATGTCGTCGTCGGCGTCAAAGTCCGCTCCGGCAAGCATGCCGGCGGCACGAGCGGCATCGCGCCGGTCGACCTCGCGCTCGAAGCTGCCGACAAGGCCGGCCTGCCGCTGATGGCGCATATCGATGAGCCGCCGCCCGGCCGCTCGGAGGTGCTGCCCAGGCTACGGCGCGGCGACATCCTCACACACTGCTTCCGGCCGTTCCCCAACGCGCCGGTCTTCGCCTCCGGCGCGGTGCGGCCCGACATGCGCCTGGCGCGCGAACGCGGCGTCATCTTCGACATCGGCCACGGCATGGGCTCCTTCGACTTCGATGTGGCGAAGGCGATGCTCGCCGAGGGTCTCGCGCCAGACGTCATCTCGAGCGACGTGCATCTCTACTGCGTCGACGGCCCGGCCTTCGACATGCTGGTCTGCATGTCGAAGCTCATGRCGCTCGGCATGCCGCTGGTCGAGGTGCTGCGCGCGGCGACGGTGAACCCCGCTGAAGCGATTGCCCGGCCCGAGCTCGGTGCGCTGAAGGTCGGCGGCATCGGCGATGTCGCGGTGCTCAGGCTTCAGCAGGGCCGTTTCACCTTCGTCGACGCGGTCGGTGCATCATTGGTCGCGGACCAGCGCCTGGTCTCCAACGGCATCGTCATCGGCGGCAAATGGTGGCCGAACGAAGCGCCCGACCACAATGAGACGGAGCGTTTCGAAGCGCATGCGCACCATACGCATGTGGATATGGCGGCCAGACATTTTGGGCGGGGGTGATCTCCCCCCTCGAGGGGGAGATGTCGCCGAAGGCGACAGAGGGGGTCGCCTCGC
This sequence comes from Mesorhizobium sp. LCM 4576, assembly GCF_001854815.1. Lineage (NCBI taxonomy): Bacteria > Pseudomonadati > Pseudomonadota > Alphaproteobacteria > Hyphomicrobiales > Phyllobacteriaceae > Mesorhizobium > Mesorhizobium sp. LCM 4576. The sequence continues at coordinate 357,826 of NZ_MDDT01000024.1, read as the reverse complement.
GTGGAGCGCCAACTTTCAGACGCAGCAAAGAGACCGAGCCCAGTCGGACCGACCCCCTCTGGCCTGCCGGCCATCTCCCCCTCAGGGGGGGAGATCGCAGCTTCACCGCCGCGCATTGCTCGGCTCGCCGTAAACCGGCGTCGCAATCCCCTCCATCCGCGCCTTGAGCTGCAGCGCCACATACTTCGAATAGAACCGCGATAAGGCCAGATTGCCGCCGTGGAACCACAGCGCTTCCTGCGCCGTCGGCTTCCACATGTTGCGCAGCTCGCCCTGCCACGGACCGGGATCGCCCTTCACGCCGGAGCCGAGGCCCCAGCACGGGCCGACCTTGTCGGCGACCTCACGCGAGACGATCCCTGCCACCGTCTCGTTCATCGACTGGTAGCCGGTGCARCAGACGATGGCGTCGACGGCGAGCTCGCTGYCGTCCTCGAACAGGATACCGTCCGGCGTCAGCGACTTGATGCCGACGCCGCTTTTCACCGCGATCTCGCCGTTCAGGATCAGCTCGCAGGYGCCGACGTCGATGTAATAGCCCGAGCCGGTGCGATAGGCCTTCATCAACAGTCCGGTTTCGTCCTCGCCGAAGTCGATGGCGAAGCCGCTGTCGCTGAGACGCTTGTAGAAATCCGCGTCGCGCGCCCTGATCACGTCGTAGAGCGCTCGCTGGCCCTTCGGCACCAGCGCGAACGGCGTCGAGGCGACGATCATGTCGGCCTTGTCGGTGGTGATGCCGCGCGCCAGCGCCTTTTCCGAGAAGATCTCGAAGCCGACATCCATCAGCGTGTTGGATTTCACCACTGTGGTCGGCGAGCGCTGGATCATGGTGACCTTGGCGCCCGCTTCCCAGAGGTCGACGCTGACATCGTGGCCCGAGCTTGCCGCGCCAATAACGGCGACGYGCTTGCCGCGGAATTTCTCGCCCGTGGAATACTGGCTGGAATGCAGGAGCTCGCCTTTGAAGCTGTCGGCGCCCGGCAATTCGATCTGTCGCGGCGGCCCGTAAGCGCCGGTGGCGAAGACGATGTGCTTCGGCYTCAGCGTGATGCGCTGGYCGACGCGATCGACCACGACGGTCCAGACCTTTTCGGCCTCGTCATAGGCGGCGCTGATGCATCTGGTGGCGACCCAATAGTTCAGCTCCATCACGCGGGCATACATTTCCAGCCAGTCGCCCATCTTGTCCTTGGGCGTGAAGACCGGCCAGTTTTCCGGGAATGGAATATAGGGCAGATGGTCGTACCAGACCGGATCGTGCAGCACGAGCGAGCGATAGCGGTTGCGCCAGGAATCACCGGCGCGCGCGTTCTTCTCGATGACAAGGGTGGGCACGCCGAGCTGCCGCAGGCGGGCGCCGAGCATGATGCCGCCCTGCCCRCCGCCGATCACCAGGCAATAGGGCTGTTCATGCACACCCAGATCGCGCGCCTCGCGCGCCCGCGCTTCCGCCCAGGTCTCGCGCTTCGGGTCGGCCTTGGGGCGGATGCCGAGCGGYCGCGCCGGACCCTTCTGCTCCTCGAAACCCTTGAGCTCRCTCATCGCCGTGAACAGCGTGCGGCAGCGGCCGTCCTTGAGCCGCAGGATGCCCTCGCCGCGCGCCACCGTCRTCTCGAACGTGAACCAGGCCTCGACGGTGCCGTCCTCGACGCTTGGCTCTCCGGACAGATGCCAATGCGACGGCCGCGCCAGATGGAGTGTGGTCTGCAGCATCTCGCGGATCGCGGCCTGCCCCTCCATGGTCTTGATGTTCCATGTGAAGGTCAAAAGATCGCGCCAGTAGCAATCCTCCACGAAAAGGCCGGTCGCCGCCTCGATATCGCCGGCCTCGAGCGCCCGACCGAAGGCGCCGAGCCAGGTAGCCGCCTGTTGCGATGGTGCGATGTCGAGCATTCTCTTCGGTCCTTTTTCAGTTCGAAAGCCGGCGCCGCCTTCCCCTTCTCCCCTTGTGGGAGAAGGTGTCGCCGAAGGCGACGGATGAGGGGTGCTCCAGGGAAAGCCAGCGTCTCACTCTGCTGGAACACCCCTCATCCGTCTCGGCGCTATCGCGCCGATCCACCTTCTCCCACAAGGGGAGAAGGAACAGTCGCTAATCTCCCAGCGGCTCCATCTCCTTACCTGTCCGATGGATCTGGGCGTTGTATTTGATGCGGCGCACCGTCTCGCGCGCCGGACCGTCGATCCTGTAGGCGGTCGCCACCGCCAGAAGATCGATGGCCGTCAGGAATGCGTAGCGTGACGCGGTCGGCTTCAGCGTGTCGGGATATTCGGGCACGGCAACCGTCAGCCGCACGTCGCAGACCCGCGTCAGTTCGGTGTCCGGCGCCGTCACGCAGATCGCGTTGGCGCGGTAATGCTTGGCGAGTTCCACCGCTTCGATCACCTCGCGCGTGCGGCCGGTGGCCGAGATCGCGATGACCAGATCGCCCGGCTTCAACGTCGAGGCGGTCATGCGCATCAAATAGGGATCGCATTGCGCGCTGATGGTGATGCCGTAGCGGAACAGGCGGTATTGCGTTTCCTGCGCCAGCGCCGACGAACTGCCGCCGAGGCCGAACACCGTCACCTGCCGCGCCGTGGCGATCAGCTCCGCCGCCCTCTGCAACTGTCCCGGATCGATCTGTCGCTCCGCTTCCTGCAGCGCGCGCCGCGCCTCGCCGAAGACGGCGTTCCAGAACGGCATGCCGCTGTCGCTGTTCGTGGGTTGCGGCTTGGTGGCGAGATAAAGCGCGCCGACGACAAGGCTCTGCGCCAGCTTCAGCTTGAAGTCGCGCACGCCGTCGCAGCCGATGGCGCGGCAGAAACGGGTCACCGTCGGCTCGCTGACTCCGGCGCGCTGCGCAAGCGCGGCATTGGAAGCATCGACCGCATATTTGACGTCGTCGAGCACGACATCGGCGACGCGGCGCTCGGCCGGCCGCAGCTCCGCATAGCTGTCCTTCACCTGCGAGATGATATCGGGAATGCGCCTGACATGGTCGTGCCGGCCGCCGTCTTCGTCGGTCGTTCGCAACACCTGGCTGTCAGCTTCGGTCATTGGCCAGTCCTCCCCAGCCCGCTTCGGGACCTGTCATCTTCGCGATTATCCGCCTGCTGGCCATAGGCAATCAACCGAAGCGAGTATGTAGGAAAGTAACACACATCGCAAGGGATCATAAAGGCGGTAAAAATCAAATATTTAGATAAAATCTGATGGAAGCTGATTGCTTCCGCCATCCGTCGCCGCTTGACAGTAAAGTAGGATAGTTACAGACTGATTTTGCGGACAGATGGGGCCTCCGGCAACCCATCGCGCAGTCTCCGAGGGGGAGCATGAGTACGGCAAGCGGAAGAACGCCGAAGCTCGGCGTGCAGGCAGCAACGAAGGTCTATCAGACGGGCTCCGGCGATCTGCTGGCGCTGGATCGCTGCAGCCTCGATGTGCAATCCAACGAGATCGTTTCGATCGTCGGTCCCTCCGGCTGCGGCAAGACCACGCTGTTGTGGTCGATGTCGGGCCTGCATCGGCTGACAGGCGGCTCCATCCTGCTCGACGGCAAGGAGATCACCGGACCGCGCCCCGAAATCGGCATCGTCTTCCAGGAAGCGAACCTGCTTCCGTGGCGCAATCTCGACGCCAACATCAACTTCCCCTTCGAGATCAAGGGCGAGAAGCCCGACCGCGCCTGGATCGCGCATCTGTTGAACCGCGTCGGGCTCGACGGCTTCGGCGGCAAGTTCCCGCGCGAGCTTTCCGGCGGCATGCAGCAGCGCGCCGCGATCGTGCGCGCGCTGGCGCTGAAGCCTTCGGTCCTCCTGATGGACGAGCCCTTCGGCGCGCTCGACAGCTTTACCCGCGAGGAGATGAACCGCCTCGTCGAGGAGATCTGGCTCGACACCAAGACCACCATCGTCTTCATCACCCACAGCATCGAGGAAGCGATCTTCCTCTCCGACCGCGTGGTGGTGCTGRCGACACGGCCCGGCCGCGTCGCCAAGATCTACGACGTGCCGTTCCAGCGGCCGCGTTCGCTGGAGATCATGGCGACGAAGGAAGTCTTCGATCTCACCAACAAGATCAAGATGGACATCGTCGGCGAGCGCGTCCGGCCAAAGACGCCGGAACGGCCATCAGCCGAAATCGTGAGGATCAGGCCGTGAGCGGAGGCGACGCCATTCCGGAATTCTCCAAGTCGAAGTCGGGCGACGGCCAGGATGTCAGCCTGACCAATCTTTCGGCCTTCGCCAGCGGCCCCGGTATCAAGTCCGGAGCCGAAGTGGCGGCTATCCTCGCCGTTGCGGTTGTGATCATCGGCGGCATCGAGCTGGCGTTGCGCGTCTTCCATGTGCCGCAATACATCATGCCGCCGCCGAGCTCGATCGTTTACGCTCTCTTCGACGAGTTTCCGCTGATCGCGCCGCATCTCGGCTACACGCTGGTCGAGCTTGTCTCGGGCTTCGCCATCGGCGCCGTCGTCGGCCTGGTGATGGYCGCGGTGATTACCCAGTTTCCCTTCGCCGAAAAGATCGTCGCGCCCTACATCCTGATCCTCGTCACCACGCCGATGCTGGCGCTGGTGCCACTGCTCATCCTGCGTYTCGGCTTCGGCTACACGCCGCGCATCATCGCCGTGGCCCTGGCAGCCGGTCCGATGGTGATGATCAACGCCGCGACCGGCTTCCGCCGCGTCGACAGCGCCAAGATCGCCTTGGCCCGCTCCTATGGCGCGAGCACGCTGCAGATCTTCTGGAAGATCCGCGCGCCGATGGCGCTGCCGATGATCCTGGTCGGCCTGATGATCGGCGCGATCTTCGGGCTGCTCACCGCCGTCGGCGCCGAGATGGTCGGCGGCGGCTTCGGCCTCGGCAACCGGCTGACCTCCTATTCGTCGATGATCCAGATGCCGCAATTCTTCGCGGTGGTGCTGATCCTGTCGACGCTCGGCATCCTGATCTACGTGCTGTTCTTCCTGATCGGCAAGAAATGGGCGAGCTGGGAGACATAAGCGAAAAGACGGGGTCGCCCGGGAGGCGGGCGAAGGCAAGCAATCAACAAAGGGGAATGCCATGACCAACGAAAGCTCATTCGACACAGCGACAAGAGCGGGCATCAGCCGCCGCTACTTCCTGCAGGTGACGGCGGCGGGCGTCGTGACCGCCACCGCGCTCGGCGCGTCCGGCCTTAAGGCCAGGGCGGCGGGCTATGAGAAATTCACCTGGATCTCGCCGCGCGGCACGCTCGAAGTGCTGGACGACTATCCCTACTGGTCGGCCAAGAAGGCGGGCTATTTCGGCGACCTCGCCACCGACATGCAGCCCGGCCCGTCGGACGGCACCGCGACGGTGAAGTTCGTCGATGTCGGCCAGGCCGACATGGGCTTCCCCTCGCCCGGTGTCTTCTCCTTCGCCATCCAGAACGGCATGAAGCTGAAGTCCGTCTTCCACATGGGCGCGCGCGACACCTTCAGCATCGCCTTCCGCAAGGGCCAGGGCACCAAGAACCTCAAGGACCTCGAAGGCAAGACTATCCTGCTCGGCTCCGCCGCCTGGCAGGCGATCGTCGATCCGCTGCTGGCAGCCCAGGGTGTCGACATCAAGAAGGTGAAATATGTCGAGGCCGGCTGGCCGACCTGGGGTACCGCGCTTGCCGGTGGCCAGGGTGATGCGGCGCTCTCCTGGGAGGGCCTGCGCGCCGAATGGATCGCCAAGGGCCTCGACTTCGAGTACTGGCTGGGCGTGCAGAATTCCAAGCTGCCCGCCAATACTTTCGTCGTGCGCGCCGCCGACCTCGAGGACGCCGACAAGAAGGCCTTCCTGGAAAAATATCTGCGCGGCTGGGCGATGGGCCTCGAATTCGGCTATCAGAACCCGCGCGCCGCGGTCGAAGCGGTGTTCGAGCAGTTCCCGACCCTGGCCAAGAACCTCGGCCCCGAGCTCGGCACGACGTCGATCCTGCAGCAGATCAACGTCTTCCGCGGCGACATGGACAAGCGCGGCGGCTGGGGCTCGCACGACATGGCGAGCTGGCAGGGCTTCTTCGACGAGATCCTGAAAATTGGCCAGATCACCGCGCCGGTGAAGGCGGAAGATGTCTGCACCAACGACCTGATCCCGGCCGCCAACGATTTCGACAAAGCCAAGGTCAAGGCTGACGCCGACGGCGTGAAACTGTCGGAAGGCTTCGCCGCGCTCGACGTCGACAAGATCAAGGCGCACCTGTTCGATTCCGCCGTCAAATAAGACGGACCGATCGACCAACGGGCGGCGCATGGCGCCGCCCGAATATCGTTCAAAGCATCGAGGAGGCTGACATGGCCGGCAAAGTAAGAATCCTGGTGGTTGGTCTGGGCAACATGGGCGCCTCCCATGCCAGCGCCTACCACCGCTCCGACGGCTTCGAGATCGTCGGCATCATGAGCCGCAACATCAAGAGCAACAAGAAGATCCCGAAAGAACTCGCAGGCTACCCGCTCTACGAGGATTTCGACCTGGCCCTGAAGGAGACCAAGCCGGACGCGGTCTCAATCAACAGCTGGCCGAACACGCATGCCGAATATGCGCTGAAGGCGATCGCCGCCAACTGCCATGTGTTCATGGAGAAGCCACTGGCTACCAACATCGCGGACGCCGAGAAGGTGGTGGCCGCGGCGCGCGCCAGGAACCGCAAGCTGGTGCTGGGCTATATCCTGCGGGTGCACCCGTCCTGGATCAAATTCATCGAGGTCGGCAAGACGCTCGGCAAGCCGCTGGTGATGCGCCTCAACCTCAACCAGCAGAGCAGCGGCACCGCCTGGCACTGGCACAAGAACCTGATCGACTCGCTGATCCCGATCGTCGACTGCGGCGTCCATTATGTCGACGTCATGTGCCAGCTGACCGGCGCCAAGCCGGTGCGCGTGCATGGCATCGGCGCAAAACTCTGGGCCGAGGCCGACAAGCAGAATTACGGCCATTTGCACGTCACCTTCGATGACGGCTCGGTCGGCTGGTACGAAGCAGGCTGGGGCCCGATGATGAGCGAGACCGCCTATTTCGTGAAGGACGTGGTTGGCCCGAAGGGCGCGGTCTCGATCGTTGCCGGCCAGGGGGCAAGCAGCGCCAAGGACGCCGAGGAGGTGTCCGACTCCGCCGACATCGACCGCCACACCAAGACCGACGCGCTGAAGATCCACTATGCGCAGGTCGACGGCGACAAGAATTTTGCCAAGCCGGACGAGATCGTCAGCATGGAGGACGAGCCMGGGCACCAGGAACTCTGCGACCGCGAGCAGGCCTTCTTCCTGCGCGCCATCCGCGAGGACCTCGACTTGACCGAGCAGATGGATGCCGCGGTCAACAGCCTGCGCATCGTGCTGGCCGCCGAGCAGAGCATCGCGGAAAAACGCACCGTCGAGTTGGCGTGAAGACTCACAGCCACGGTCACGCCACGCCCCCTCATCCGGCCTCTGCGCGGCCACCTTCTCCCCAGCAGGGAGAAGAGGGAAGCGCCGGCGCTGACAATCTCCTCTCCCCGCCGGGGAGAGGTCAGCCGAGCGAAGCGGAGGCTGGGTGAGGGGGGAGCCACWCTCAGCCTTCAGCGAGAACCTAACGGGAGGAACACATGGCCGCGATTTCGGAGAGCCTGCTCGAAACCTACACCAATTCCGATGCACTGGGTCTGGCCGATCTGGTGAAGCGCGGCGAGGTTTCTCCGGCCGAGCTGGTCGAGGCGGCGATCACCGTGATCGAGCGCCTGAACCCGGAACTCAACGCTGTCGTCCATCGTCTCTACGACATGGCGCGCACCCAGGCGGCGACGGTGGACAAGAACGCGCCCTTCGCCGGCGTGCCCTATCTGCTCAAGGAGCTCGCCTCGTCCTGGAAGGGCGCGCCCAACACCAACTCCTGCCGCTACCTCAAGGACTTCGTCGCCGATTCCGACAGCGAGGTGGTACGCCGCATAAAGGCCGCCGGCCTGGTGCTCGTCGGCAAATCCAACGCGCCCGAGAATGGCTGGTCTATCACAACCGAGCCAAAGCTTTACGGCACGACGAAGAACCCGTGGAAGCAAGGCATCACGCCGGGCGGCTCGAGCGGCGGCGCCGCGGCCGCGATCGCGTCGCGCATGGTGCCGATCGCCGAAGCGAGCGACGGCGCCGGCTCGATCCGCGTGCCGGCATCCTGCTGCGGCATCGTCGGTCTGAAACCGTCGCGCGGCCGCGTCAGCCTCGCCCCCTTCGGCGACTATTGGTATGGCGGCGCCTATTTCCTCTGCTGCTCGCGCACCGTGCGCGACACCGCCGCCTATCTCGACGCGGTGGCCGGCGCCCTGCCCGGCGACGCCTACACGCCGCCGGTTCCCACCGACAGTTGGCTGAACCTTTCCGCGCGTGCGCCGAAGAAACTGCGCATCGGCTTCACCATCACRCCACCGAACGGCACGGCGATCGATCCCGAAGTCAAGGCGACCGTGCTCTCCACGGTCGCCGCTCTCGAACGCCTCGGCCACGCCATCGAGGAGCATGACATGCCGCTCGATGCCGACGCGGTATGGAGGACCTACACCGATATGACCTGCGTGCAGACGGCGGCGACTTTCGATTTCCTGGAGACGCTGGTCGGCCGCCCCGTAACCACGAACGATGTCGAACCGCTGACCTGGGCGATCATCCAGCGCGGTCGCGCGACCAGCGGCATCAAGCATATCTCCGATGTAGAGCAACTGAGGTTGATCGGCCGCGACATTGTCGGCGACCTCAACGCCTACGACATCTTCATCACCCCGACGCTGACGCAGCTGCCGCGCCCGCTCGGCTATTACGACATGTCGGAAACTGATCTCGACCGCTACAACGCCAAATGGGGCGACGCGGTCTTCAACTTCCCGTTCAACATCTCCGGCCTGCCGGCGATCTCGCTGCCGCTCGGGCAGTCGGCCGGCGGCGTGCCGATCGGCGTGCAGCTCGTCGGCCGCTACGGCGACGAGGCGACGGTGCTGGCGCTATCATCGCAGCTGGAAGACGCCGTGCCGTGGAAGGATCGGCGGCCGACGCTGTAAACAGAGCAGCTCGATCGGGATCAGCGCACCAATAAACGGGCCTTGCCCGGCAGGGCAATGAGGGGCAGCACTAACCTGTGGCATTTGGCCGTAACGCACGCTTCCTAAGCAGCTGAGCTTTCGTCGATCAAGCCGAGCTGTCTGGCACAACGCATAAGCCTGCCAACCTGTCCACGTCGGATCGAGTGGTGCCCATTCGCGTAAAGCTCAGTGATCCAATCTTCGTCATCTTCACTCAGATCCAATCGCGCTTCATAGCAATTTCGCAGCAAGCGGCTGATGCTAAAACCACGGTACTCAGCCACCAGGACTAGGCTGTCTCTCACCTCGAGCAGTTTCTCGACCTGTCGAGTAGTCAGCTCGTCGTCAACATAGCCAATTATGCTTTCGACGAACCCCGTCTCCCATTCGGTCAGTGCTTCACGCTCGGATGCAAACAATAATCTTGCAATAGATCGCGCAGCGGCGGTGTCTTTGCGGATACGCTCAATCTCACTCCAAGATGCCATATGCCATCTCCGACTATCCGGTCGCAGCACAACAAGGACAAACTGTGGATAATTGCGGGGATAATATTTAGGTGAGTCGTCGCCTAAGGGAAAGAGCAACTGCGGATAGCTCACCTTGGCAAACGCGTTCAACGACCGAATAGTCAGGCCAAAACTCCTATAAAATTCCTATATCTTTCCCATCCGCCCCGTCTCGAACCTTTATGGCGATCGGGTCCATATTTCCTTCGAAAACGCTTTGATCGCCGTCGCCACCAAGGTGACGCGCGCCCCGCGTGCAGTTTCGAGCTCGCCACAGCGGGCCCGCAAACACAAAGTGGAAACAAGGAATACCTGCAATGGACCTCATAGTTCTCGGGATCGGGATTTTGTTCTTCRCCCTGTCCTTAGCTTACGTCAAAGCCTGCGACATCATCTGAGCGGAGGGCCGGATCATGCTTCTCGATTATATCCTCGGCGGCGCGGTGACCTTGTTCCTGCTCGCCTATCTCACCTACGCCCTCATCCGCCCAGAGCGCTTCTGATCGACGCACGGAAGGTCACATCATGACAATCAACGGCTGGATACAGATCCTCGTCTATTGCGGGATCTTGGCTTTGCTCGTGAAGCCGCTCGGCTTCTATATGTACCGCGTCTTCAGCGGCGACCGCACCTTGCTGTCGCCGGTGCTCGTCCCGATCGAGCGCGGGCTCTATCGTCTCGCCGGAACGAGCGAAAAGGAAGAACAGCACTGGGCGGTCTACGCGACCGGCATGCTGCTCTTCAATCTCGCCGGTTTCCTCGTCCTTTACGCGCTGCAGCGGCTGCAGGGCGCCCTGCCCTACAACCCCGCCGGCATGACCGCGGTCGAGCCTGGCCTGGCCTTCAACACGGCGGTCAGCTTCGTCACCAACACCAACTGGCAGAATTACGGCGGCGAAAGCACGATGTCCTATCTCGTGCAGATGGCCGGCCTTACCGTCCAGAACTTCGTTTCGGCCGCCACCGGCGTTGCCATCGCCATTGCGCTCATCCGCGGCTTTGCCCGCGCTTCCGGCAAATCGATCGGCAATTTCTGGGTCGATCTCACCCGCTGCATGCTCTACGTGCTCCTGCCGATATGCATCTTGTTGACGCTCGCCTATGTCTGGCTGGGCGTCCCGCAGACCCTTGGTCCTTATGCCGACGCCACCACGCTGGAAGGCGCCAAGCAGACCATCGCGCTTGGCCCGGTTGCCTCGCAGCTCGCCATCAAGATGCTCGGCACCAATGGCGGCGGCTTCTTCAACGCCAACTCGGCGCATCCGTTCGAGAACCCGAACGCAATCTCCAACCTGATCCAGATGCTGTCGATCTTCGCGATCGGCGCCGCGCTCACCAACGTCTTCGGCCGCATGGTCGGCAGTGAGCGCAAGGGCTGGGCGATCCTGGCCTCTATGGGCGTGCTGTTTCTCGTCGGCGTCACCGTCTGCTACTGGGCCGAGGCCGCCGGCAACCCGCTGGTCCATGCGCTCGGCATCGACGGCGGCAACATGGAAGGCAAGGAGACGCGCTTCGGCATCGCTGCGTCGGCGCTGTTCGCCGTCATCACCACGGCCGCCTCCTGCGGCGCCGTCAACGCCATGCACGACAGCTTCACCGCGCTCGGCGGCATGATTCCCCTCATCAACATGCAGCTCGGCGAGGTCATAGTCGGCGGCGTCGGCGCCGGTTTCTATGGCATCCTGATGTTCGTCGTCGTCGCCGTCTTCGTCGCCGGTTTGATGGTCGGCCGCACGCCGGAATATCTCGGCAAGAAGATCGAGGCCAAGGAGGTCAAGATGGCGATGCTCGCCATCCTCTGCCTGCCGCTGGCGATGCTGATCTTCACGGCCATCGCCGTGGTCCTGCCGAGCGCCGTGGCTTCGATGGCCAATGGCGGCCCGCACGGCTTCGCCGAGGTGCTTTACGCCTATACCTCGGCGGCCGCGAACAACGGCTCGGCCTTCGGCGGCCTCTCGGGCAACACGCCCTGGTACAACATAACGCTGGGCATCGGCATGCTGATGGGCCGCTTCCTGGTCATCATCCCGGCTTTGGCCATCGCCGGCTCGTTGGCCGCCAAGAAGACCGTCCCCGCTTCGGCCGGCACCTTCCCGACCGACGGCATGCTGTTCGTCGGGCTGCTGGTCGGCGTCATAATCAWCGTCGGCGGCCTCACCTTCTTCCCGTCGCTCGCCGTCGGTCCGATCGTCGAGCATCTGGCGATGATCCATGGACAGACCTTCTGAGATGACCATGCCCCGCTTCAACGACATACGTCGCAACGACCCTCACCAGACCGGTGACGGAGCGCCCGACAACGGGAAGGACGAGAAGCCTCGTCCTTTCCCGACCCTTTCAACCTTCCTCGGCATGGCGGCCGTACTGTTCGTGCTGTGGYTGYTGGCCACCGGCCTTCCGCACCTGTTCCCGAAGACCGAACACCCRGCGCCGTCCAACATAACCGATACTGGAACCCAAAAATGAGCCAGTCCAAATCCGCTGTTATCATGGATGCGCGCATCCTGGTGCCCGCCATCGGCGGCGCCTTCCGCAAGCTTGACCCGCGCACGCTGGTCAAGAACCCGGTGATGTTCGTCGTCGCGGTCGTCTCGCTGCTCACAACCGTGCTTTTCGTCCGCGACCTGGTCACCGGCGGCGGCGATCTCGGCTTCACGCTGCAGATCATCATCTGGCTGTGGTTCACCGTGCTGTTCGCCAATTTCGCCGAGGCCGTGGCCGAGGGCCGCGGCAAGGCGCAGGCCGACTCGCTGCGCAAGGCGCGCACCGAGACTCAGGCCAAGCTGCTCAACAACGGCGACCGCACCAAATTCAAACTGGTGCCGGGCACCAGCCTGAAGGTCGGCGATGTCGTGCTGGTCGAGGCCGGCGACATCATCCCGTCCGACGGCGAGGTGATCGAAGGCGTCGCCTCGGTCAACGAGGCGGCGATCACYGGCGAATCCGCGCCCGTCATCCGCGAATCCGGCGGCGACCGTTCGGCCGTCACTGGCGGCACCCAAGTTCTGTCCGACTGGATCCGCGTGCGCATCTCCGCCGCGTCCGGCCAGACCTTCCTCGACCGCATGATCTCGCTGGTCGAGGGTGCGGAGCGCCAGAAGACGCCGAACGAGATCGCGCTCAACATCCTGCTGGTYGGCATGACGCTGATCTTCGTGCTGGCTACCGCAACCATTCCGAGCTTCGCCTCCTATTCGGGCGGCTATATCCCGGTGACGATCCTCGTCGCCCTGTTCGTCACGCTGATCCCGACCACGATCGGCGCGCTGCTCTCGGCCATCGGCATCGCTGGCATGGACCGCCTGGTGCGCTTCAACGTGCTCGCCATGTCCGGCCGCGCCGTCGAAGCCGCCGGCGACGTCGACACGCTGCTGCTCGACAAGACCGGCACCATCACGCTTGGCAACCGCCAGGCGACCGAGTTCCGCCCGGTCAAGGGCGTCACCGAGCAGGAACTGGCCGACGCCGCCCAGCTTGCCTCGCTGGCCGACGAGACGCCGGAAGGCCGCTCGATCGTCGTGCTGGCGAAGGAGAAATACGGCATACGCGCTCGCGACATGGCAACGCTGCACGCCACCTTCGTGCCCTTCACCGCGCAGACCCGCATGAGCGGCGTCGACATCGACGGCTCCTCGGTGCGCAAGGGCGCGGTCGATGCGGTGCTCGCTCATGTCAATCAGGCGACCGTCGCTGCTCACGGCACGCGTCCCACTGGCGACGCCATCCGCGACCTGCAGGCTGTTGCCGACGAGATCGCCAAGGCCGGCGGCACGCCGCTGGCGGTCGAGCGCGACGGCCGCCTGCTCGGCGTCGTCCACCTCAAGGATATCGTCAAGGGCGGCATAGCTGAGCGTTTCGCCGAGCTGCGCAAGATGGGCATCCGCACCGTGATGATCACGGGCGACAACCCGCTCACCGCAGCGGCGATCGCCGCCGAGGCCGGCGTTGACGACTTCCTTGCCCAGGCGACGCCCGAGAACAAGCTGTCGCTGATCCGCGAGGAGCAGGCCAAGGGCAAGCTGGTCGCCATGTGCGGCGACGGCACCAACGACGCGCCGGCGCTGGCCCAGGCCGATGTCGGCGTCGCCATGAACACCGGCACGGTCGCCGCGCGCGAGGCCGGCAACATGGTCGACCTCGACAGCGACCCGACCAAGCTGATCGAGATCGTCGAGATCGGCAAGGCGCTGCTGATGACGCGCGGCTCGCTGACCACCTTCTCGATCGCCAACGACGTGGCCAAATACTTCGCCATCATCCCGGCGATGTTCGCGGTCTTCTACGTCGCGCCCGGCCAGTCCACCGGTCCGCTGCAGGCGCTCAACATCATGCACCTGGYGACACCGCAGAGCGCCATCCTGTCGGCCATCATCTTCAACGCRCTGATCATCATCGCGCTGATCCCGCTGTCGCTGAAAGGCGTGAAATACCGTGCCATCGGCGCCGGCTYGCTGCTCACCCGCAACCTGCTGATCTACGGCCTCGGCGGCATCATCGTGCCGTTCGCCGGCATCAAGGCGATCGACCTGATCGTCACGGCCCTYGGCCTCGCATAAGGATTTGCCCCTATGTTCAAGCAACTCAGACCCGCTCTTGTCATGATCGTCTTCTTCACGGTGCTGACCGGCCTCATCTATCCGATCGGCATGACCGGCATCGCCCAGGCGCTGTTCCCGAGCCAGGCCAATGGCAGCCTGATCACCAGGGACRGCAAGGTGATCGGCTCCAGCCTGATCGGACAGGCCTTCGCCGGCGACCGCTATTTCCACAGCCGGCCATCGGCCGCCGGCGACGGCTACAATGCGACGTCCTCCAGCGGCTCGAATCTCGGCCCGACCAATCCCAAGCTCATCGAGCGCATCAAAGGCGATACCGAGAAGCTGAAGGCCGAAAACCCGAACGCACCGGTGCCGATGAACCTCGTCACCACCTCCGGCAGCGGCCTCGATCCCGACATCRGCCCCGAGGCCGCCTATTTCCAGGTGCCGCATGTCGCCAAGGCCCGCGGCGTGGACGAGGCCAAGGTGAAGGCGCTCGTCGACAGCCATGTCGAGGATCGCGAGCTTGGCGTCCTCGGCGAACCGGCGGTCAATGTGCTGGCGCTGAACCTTGCGCTGGACGAGCTGAAATAATCCGCCCGCGCCGGGGATCGACACGGTCCCCGGCGCAATTCATGATTGGACTGATGCCGGACGACAGGACCGACCCCGAGAACCGCCCCTCTCCCGACGCGCTGCTGGAGCATGCCGAGCGCGAGGGTCGCGGCCGCCTGCGCATATTTCTCGGCGCAGCGCCCGGCGTCGGCAAGACCTACGAGATGCTGATGGCGGGCCGCGCCCGCCGCGCCGACGGCGTCGATGTCGTGATCGGCGTCGTCGAGACRCATGGCCGTAAGGAAACCCAGGCCCTGGTCGACGGCTATGAGGTGATCCCGCGCCGCCTGGTCGACTATCGCGGCCAGACCTTGGACGAGATGGACATCGACGCCATCCTGAAGCGGCACCCCGCGCTTGTCCTGGTCGACGAGCTTGCCCACACCAACGCGCCGGGCAGCCGGCACCCCAAGCGTTATCTCGACGTCCAGGAGATCCTTGCGCAAGGCATCGACGTCTACACCACGCTCAACATCCAGCATGTGGAAAGCCTGAACGACGTCGTCGCCCAGATCACCCGCGTCAGAGTGCGTGAGACGGTTCCCGATTCCATCATCGACGAGGCCGACGACATCGAGGTCATCGACCTCACCMCCGACGACCTGATCAAGCGGCTGCACGACGGCAAGGTCTATTTCCCCAACACCGCGCAGCGCGCTATCGAGAACTATTTCTCGCCGGGCAATCTGACGGCGCTGCGCGAGCTGGCCCTGCGCCGCACGGCCCAGCGCGTCGACGAGCAGCTGCTCAACCACATGCAGTCGCACGCCATTCCGGGACCGTGGGCGGCCGGCGAGCGGGTTCTCGTCTGCGTCGACTCGCGGCCAGGCGGGGCGGCCCGCATCCGCTATGCGCGAAGGCTCGCCGACCGGCTGCGCGCGCCCTGGACGGCGCTGCACGTCGACACGCCGCGCCTCGCGGGCCTGTCCGAGGAGGACAAGGACCGCCTGGCCAGGAACCTGCGCCTCGCCGAGCAGCTCGGCGCCGAGATCGCCACCATTCCCGGTCAGAACGTCG
The DNA here is from genome assembly GCF_001854815.1 of Mesorhizobium sp. LCM 4576. NCBI lineage: Bacteria > Pseudomonadati > Pseudomonadota > Alphaproteobacteria > Hyphomicrobiales > Phyllobacteriaceae > Mesorhizobium > Mesorhizobium sp. LCM 4576. Next base: position 342,109 of record NZ_MDDT01000024.1, on the reverse strand, counting down.
CCCAGGACATCGTGCGCCACGCGACGGCGAACAACTTCACCCATATCGTCATCGGCCGGCCGACCCGCTCGCGCTGGCGCGAGCTGATCGAGGGCTCGCTCACCTATGACCTGATCCGCAATGCCGGCGACATCAGCGTCCACGTCATCTCGGGCGCCGAGCGCGATGACGACGCTCCGCCGGCACGGGTGAAGGCGGCGCCCGAGCAGAAACCTTTCCAGATCTGGCCCTATCTGTTCTCGACGGCCTATGTCGCCGGCGCGCTGGCCGTCAGCTCGATCCTCGACCAGTTCCTCGACGTCCGCAATCTCGCCAGCGTCCTGCTTCTGGCGGTGCTGACATCGGCCGTGACATTCGGGCTCTGGCCGGCGCTCTATGCCTGTTTCCTCTCCGCGCTTGCCTTCAACTTCTTCTTCCTCGAACCGCGTTACACGCTGACGATCAGGGACCCGGAAAGCATCGTTGCCTTTGCCGTTTTCCTCGTCGTCGCCGTCATCGCCAGCAACCTGACGGCGCGGGTGCAGCGCCAGGCGGTCGCCGCGCGCTCGCGGGCGCGCGCCACCGAGGACATCTACTCCTTCTCCAAGAAGCTCGCCGGCGCGGGCACGCTCGACGATGTTCTATGGGCCACCGCCTTCCAGATCGCCTCGATGCTGAAGGTCCGCGTCGTGCTGCTTTTGCCGGAAAACGGCACCATCACCGTCAAGGCCGGCTATCCGCCGGACGACACCCTGGCTGAGGCCGATATCGCGGCCGCGCGCTGGGCCTGGGAGCACAACCGCGCCGCCGGCCGCGGCGCCGACACCTTGCCCGGCGCAAAACGCCTCTATCTCCCCTTGCGCACCGGACGAACCGCGATCGGCGTCGTCGGCCTCGACAATGACAAGCAGGGTCCGCTGCTCACGCCTGAGCAGCAGCGTTTGCTCGACGCCCTCGCCGATCAGGCTGCCGTCGCCATCGAGCGCGTACAGCTCGTCGCCGATGTCGACCGTGCCAGGCTTGCGGCTGAAGCCGACCGGCTGYGCTCGGCGCTGCTCACCTCCATCTCGCATGATCTGAAGACGCCGCTTGCCGCGATCATGGGCGCGGCCGGCACGCTGAAGGAATTCGCGCCGGCGCTTCCGGAAARGGACCGCGCGGAGCTTCTGTCGACGGTTGTCAGCGAGTCCGAGCGGCTGAACCGCTTCATCGCCAACCTGCTCGACATGACCAGGATCGAGTCGGGCGCGATGGAACCGAATTCGGCGCTCCATTATGTCGGCGATGTCGTCGGCTCGGCGCTGAACCGGGCGCAGAAGATCACGGCCGAGCACAGAATAGAGACCGACATCCCGGCCGACCTGCCAATGCTCAAGCTCGATCCCGTGCTGTTCGAGCAGGCGCTGTTCAACCTGCTCGACAATGCCGCCAAATACGCCTTGCCCGGGTCTGCCATCCGCCTGCAGGCCTGGGTCGACAGCGGCGCTGTCATCCTGCAGGTGATGGATGAGGGGCCGGGTATCCCGCCCGATGACCTGGAGCGGATATTCGATACCTTCTACCGCGTGCGCAAACGCGATCAGGTGCGCGCCGGCACCGGTCTCGGTCTGTCGATCAGCCGCGGCTTCATCGAGGCGATGGGCGGCACGGTCGCGGCGGCCAACCRCACCGACCGTTCGGGCGCGATCTTCACCATCCGCATGCCGGTGCCGGCTGAGTTGCCGGCGCTCGGCGCACCGCTTACGGATGATGCGGCATGACAAACCGGACCGTCTCCATTTTGATCGTCGACGACGAGCCGCCGATCCGCAAATTGCTGCGCGTCGGCTTGGGCAGCCAGGGCTATGCGGTCTCCGAAGCGCCGAACGCCAAGGCGGCGCTCGAACTCATGCAGACCGAACGGCCGGACCYGATCCTGCTCGATCTCGGCCTTCCCGGCATGACCGGCCTCGAGTTGCTTGGCAAATGGCGCGGCGACGGGCTCGACATTCCGGTCGTCGTTCTCTCCAGCCGCACCGACGAGGCCGGTATCGTCGCGGCGCTCGAGCTCGGCGCCGACGACTACGTGACCAAGCCCTTCGGCATGAACGAGCTCGTCGCCCGCATCCGCGTGGCGCTGCGCCACAAATTCCAGCAGCAGGGCGAGAAGCCTGTGTTCCATACCGGCGACCTCTCGGTCGATCTGGTGAAGCGGATCGTCAAGGTCGAGGGCAAGGAAGTGAAACTGTCGCCCAAGGAATACGACATCCTGCGCATGCTCGTGCAATATGCCGGCAAGGTGCTCACCCACCAGTTCCTGATGAAGCAGATCTGGAACGACTCGACCGACGTGCAATATCTCAGGGTCTACGTGCRCCAGCTGCGGCAGAAGATCGAGAAGACGCCTGACCAGCCGCGCTACATCATCACCGAGACCGGCGTGGGATACCGTTTGCGCGAGGTTGAGTAGGTTCGACGGAGTCTCTATCGAAGCCCCTGTCCAAGGTCAGGGCGAGCGAAGCTCCTGGTGAGACGATCAGAAGGATGCTGTGGCGTCGCGTTCCTTCACACCCCCCTCTGTCCCGCCAGCGTTTCAGATTTCTGCCCGCCGCAGCGCTCTTCTGTCGAAGGCAGTATCCTGGCAGTGCAGACCGATCAATCCGCCGACAAATCCGCCGTCCGCGCAAGCGCGCTTCCAAAACCGTTGAGCGAGATGGTGAAGGAGATCGGCTGCATGGTGTCGGCGGCGATTGCGTTGATCTTCAGCGTGGTGCCGTTCTGCAGAAGCGGCGTGGTATCGGCGTCGAACGTCACCGGCACAAGGCAACCCACCGCCTGGCATGTGTTGAACTGCAGCGTCCCGTCCAGCTTCTTGTCGTCGATCTCGAGCGAGATGCCGTTGGCGAGCGCAAGCCCGAAGGGCAGCGCCAGCGTGCCGGCGGAGTCCTGGCCGGTTTTGGTCGTCAATTCGATCGCCAGCAGCCGCTGGCCGCTCTRCTTATTGAACTGCTGATGCGACAGGCTGCAGACCTTGTTAGTGCCGGTGACCTGGCAGTTGACCGTCCAGTCGCCATGCGTTTCCGACAGCGCCGAGGCGCCGCCCGGCAGCTGCGGCTTGGCCGTCGCGTCGGCGGGCTTGGCCGCGGGCGCCGCCTTGTCGCTCTTGTTCTGCGCGGCAAACCCGGCCGCCGGCACACCGGCAATGCAGGCGGCTGCCAGCATCGCCGCGATAGACGCGTACTTGGTCCTCATGACATCCCTTCTTGGCCGTCGTCCCGCGTCAGCTAGAAGCTGACCTTGAGAGACGCGCTGACCGCGTTCTGCTTGACCGTTTCCCCGAAGGCGCCGTTGTACCTGACCGCCAGGCCGACGCCGTTGACGCCATTGAGCTCCAGCCCCGCGCCGACCCGATAGAGCGGCGAATCGATGGCCTCCGTCAAGTGCAATGCCGGGTTRCCGGGGAGATTCTCGGCGGCGGCGAAACGCCCCTCGATCTCCCACTGCTTGGTGGAGAACTCGACGCCGGCCTTCCCGTAGATGCGGAAACTGGCGATGTCGCTGACCGGGATGTCGGCGCCGACCTCCAGCGCCGGCGTCACGGCATAGAACATGTTGTCGCTGCCGTCGAAGCTGAAGGCGGCGACCGAGCCCTCCTCCTTGCCGGAGACGTCGAGCCAGCGCGCGTCGAACTGGAGYGTCGGCTGCAGGTAGAAAGCGCCCATCTGATGCGTCATGCCGACCCGCGCCGAACCCCCGAACTGGGAGGTATCCTGATTGTAGGTGACGCTGTTGCCGATGCCGTCGAGCAGCTCCTCGGGCAGATAGACGCCGTCCAGCGTCTCGCCGGGAATGAAGCCGACCTGATCGATATGGGTGTCGCGCTCGCCCTTGAAGGAGCCGGTGCCGCCGCCGAGCGCGAAGTCGGCGAAGTAGTTGTTGTTCTCGTACTTGGCCAGCGCATAGGYCTGCCAGGATTCGCCCTTTGTGTCCGACAGCTCATCGCCGTTGAAGGCGATCTTGGAATCATACTCGGTGCGGCCGATCGTGGCGCCGAGCGACCAATTGTGCCCTACCTCGGCGATGCCGCCCAACGACATGGTCTTCAACGTATCGTCCCGGCTGGTGGTGCCGGCGCCGGCATTCCTGCTGTATTCGGCCTGCGGGGTGATGGTGCCCCAGATACAGCGGTCGTCGGTATTCTTGTAGGCCGCGACGCCGGTGCATTCATGCGCCTGGTCGAGCATGGTGTCGGTGGAGYGGTTGATCATGTCGAAGGTGTGCACGGCATAGTGCGGGGTGAGCCGCGTCAGCGCCGCGCCCAGCTCCGCCTCGGTCTGCGAAAAGCGCAGCATGTTGATCAGCCGCGCCATCGGATTGTCCGGGCTCGAGGCGGCCTCGACGTCGTCGAGATACTGCGCCATCTGGAACACGCCGGGATCCGTCGTGCCGGRGCCCGGATCCTGCGCCAGCTCGAGGAAGGTCGGGTTGTCGGCGTAGAGCACAAGGTCGGTGCCGTTGTCGACACGGGTCAGGAAGTTGAAGCCGACCGCCGGATGCAACGTCTGCGCCGTGATGCCGGAATCCGTCATCGCCGAGCCCGTCGCCAGCGTGTATTGCGTGAACAGCTTGTCGATCGACAGGAAGTTGAGCGGCGCCGTGCCGGCGAAATCGCCCGTCTCCGTCAAGGTCAGCTTGTCGGTGATCTGGTTGTCGAGGTCGATATCGGTGACGAAGGAGCCGGTATTGTCCTGGGTCCAGCCGCCGGTGACGTCGACCGTCGCCACCACGCCGATGCCCTGGTTGGTCATCAGGCCCTGGTTCTTGAACATCCCGCCGGCGCCGAGATTGATCGATTTAAGACCGACGAACGAGGAATCGGCGAAATTGTCGAACTCGTTGATGCCGCCGCCGAGATCGACATTGCCGATCACGCGGCCGAGGCCGACGATGCTCTTCTGGTTCTTGAAGGTATCGTTGCCCGAGGTGCCGGTGACCGCGAGCGGGCTGAACTGGTCGAGCAGCGATTCCAGGATCGCATCGTCCGGCACGACGGGACCGGGCGCCAGGAGCGAGGCGCTGAAGGCCGCCAGTTTCGATTGCATGATCGAGAAGGTCGGCGTCGCGCCCATCRCATAGAGCAGGCTGTTGTTGTTGACGGTGTTGTCCTGTCCGCCCACCAGCATGACGGCAACGCCGGTGCTGGAACCGCCGATCGTGTACTGGCCCTTGAGATCGATGGTGATGTTGCCCTTGGTGCCCTGCGCCGTGCTCTCGCCATAGGCCGCCACCGAGTCGGCGCCCTGCGCGAACAGGCTGCCGCCGGCGGTYAGATGGACGAGGTTGGAGTTGCCCTGGCCGGTGGCGCTCTGGCCGAACATCGCATAGGAGCTAGCGCCCTTCACCCAGACCTGGCTGTCGGTGCTGGCTGTCGCCGCCGCCGCGTCGCCGATACCGCCTTGCGAGCCGGCCGCCGACTGGTTCATGTCGAGCGAGGAATTGCCGCCCGCGCCACCGCCGCCACCGACCGCCTGGGCGACGATGCCATGCGCGCGGTCGCCATCGGTCTCGATCGCGCCCGACTGGATGATGGTGACCGTGCCGCCGGTGCCCTTGGTGCCGCCCGGCGTGTTGAAGCCGATGGCATTCGGCCCGCCGCCGTCGTCATCGGCGCCGAAGCGGCCGAAGCCCGCGCCGCCGAAACCGCCGCCGCCGCCGACCGATTGCGCGATGATGGCGATGGAATCCTTGCCGTGCGTGATGATCTCGCCGGTGCGGGTCACCGTCACGTCGCCGCCGTCGCCGCCATTGCCGCCAAGGCCGCCGATGGCCAGTGCGTTCGAGGCCTTGCCGCTGGCGTCGCCGCCATAACCGCCGCCGCCGCCGATCGACTGCGCCACCACGCCATGGGCGCGCGCGCCGAACGTCTCGATCTTGCCGGAGACGTCGACCTCGACCTTGCCGCCATTGCCGCCGCTGCCGCCGAAGCCGCCGATCTGCAGCGCCACCGAGCTGTCGCCGGCCGTGTCGGCCGTAACGGTTCCGCCGTAGCCGCCGCCGCCGCCGATCGACTGGGCGAAAATGCCGATCGCGCCGTCCTTGTTGGTGGTGATGACGCCGTCATTGTTGACGATGACATGGCCGCCATTAGCGCCGTCGCCGGCCGGCAGGGAAACCGCGCCGCCGATGCTCATGTCGGCCGTCGAAGCGCTGGCCGCTGCGCCCGAGGCGCCGCCGCCGCCGCCGACCGATTGCGCGAAGATGCCATGCGAAAGATAGCCGTAGGTCGTGATCTCGCCGTGGTTGTCGACGGTGACGTCGCCGCCGCGGCTGCCCGAGCCCCCGATGCCGCCGATCGACAGGTTGACCGCGACGTCCTCGGCCTCGCCGGTCTCGGTCGAGCCGCTGCCGGCCGCGCCGCCGCCGCCGCCGATCGACTGTGCGAAGACGCCGTAGGAATTGTCGCCGTTGGTGACGATCTGGCCGCTCGCATTGTTGATCACATGGACGAACTTGCCGATGCCGCCGTCGCCGCCGAGACCGCCGAGCGATGCCGCGATCGAAACCTTGGCGTCCGCCGATGTCGAGGCGGCCGCGCCGCCGACGCCGCCGCTGCCGCCGATCGACTGCGCCATGATGCCGTGCGAGTTGGCCATGTCGGTCTCGATGATGCCGCTGTTGGTGACATGCACCTCGCCGCCGTCGCCGCCGCCGGCGCCCAGCCCGCCCATCGAGAACTTGACATCGACCGTGCCGCCGTCGCTTCCGGTGCTCTTGCCCGCGCCGCCTGAACCGCCGCCGCCGCCGATCGACTGCGCGAAGACGCCGATCGAGTTCTCCCGCTTGGTCCAGATGAAGCCGTTCGAATTGTTGGTGACTTCGACGAGCGCGCCGTTGCCGGCGCTGCCGCCGCCGCCGGCGATGGCGCCGCCAATGGCGTATTCGGCCGTGGCGCCGGCCGAGGCCGAGCCGCCGACGCCACCGCCGCCGCCGATCGAACTGGCGCTGATGCCGTAGGAGAAAGCGCCGTCGGTGATGATCCAGTTGTTGTTGGTGACGGAAACCTCGCCGCCATTGCCGGCCGTGCCGCCCGGAAGGGCGAGAGCCACGCCGATCGAAACCGAGGTCGAGCCTTCGTCGCCGGAGCCGATATCGCCGCCTACGGTTTCGTCCGAAGCCGACGCGGCGCCCGCCGCGCCACCGCCGCCGCCAACCGACATCGCCATGATGCCAGTGGAGCCAAAGCCTGAGGTGAGGATGATGCCTGTGTTGTTGACCGTGACCTTCATGGCGTCGGCGGCGCCGCCGCCGGAGCCGGCGAGACCCATGTTGACGCTGACGCTGGTCTGGCTGGTGCCACCGATATTGTAGGACTTGGCCGTGCTGGAGCCGCCGATGCCGCCACCGCCGCCGATCGACTGCGCCATGATGCCGGACGAGAAGGCGCCGGTCGTGGTCAGATTGCCCGAATTGATGACATCGACCGTGTTGCCGTAGCCGCCCTTGCCGCCGCTGCCGCCCATGGCAAAGTTTGCGTTGACGGTGACGCCATCGCCGCCGCCCAGGGAAGCCGAGCCGCCGGTGCTGGTGCCGCCATTACCGCCGCCGCCGCCGATCGACTGCGCCACGATGGCGCTGGAGGAATCGCCGTCCGTGGAGACGGTCATCGCATTGGTGACGTGCACATCGCCCGCGTTGTTGCACTTGGTCGGATCGTCGTCGATGCACCCGCCCCCCTTGCCGCCGATGTTGACGGTCGCCGTCACCGTCACGCTGTTGCCGTAACCGCCCGCGCCGCCGAACGTGTCGCCGCCATTGYCGCCGCCGCCGCCGACCGACTGCGCCAGGATGCCGACGGCCTGGAAGCCATGCGTGATGATCTGGCCGCCGCCGACCAAGCCGGACTCGACCGTGACTTTGTTGCCCTGGCCGCCGTTGCCGCCGCTGCCGCCGATGGCGACGCCGACATTGATCGTGACCTCGTCGCTGACCGCGCCGGCGATCGAGGTGGCGCGTCCGCCATTGCCGCCGCCGCCGCCGATCGACTGCGCCACGATGCCGCCCGAGCCGTCAGCGTCGGTCAGCGATACGATCTTGCCGTTGGCCTTGACGAACACCTCGCCGCCCGAACCGCCGTCGCCGCCGCTGCCGCCGACGGTCACCGCCACGGCCGCGGATGCATAGAGCCCGGCGCTGAAGGCGCCGGCGACGGCCTTGCCGCCATTGCCGCCGCCGCCGCCGATGGCCTGCGCGATGATGCCCTTGGCGCCCATGCCGCTGACGGTGATGTCGCCGGTATGGTCGACCGTGACCTTCATGGCGTCGCGGCCCGCGCCGCCATCGCCGCCGACGGCGACGCCGACGCCGACGAAAGCGCCGACCGACACCGCGCCGGCATTGCCGCCATTGCCGCCGCCGCCGCCGACCGATTGCGCCATGATGCCGTGGGCGAGGTCGCCCTTGGTCGTGATGTTGGCGGTGTTGGTGACCTCGACCTCGGCGCCGTTGCCGCCGCCGCCGCCCTTGCCGCCGACGCCGACCGCGGTGAACAGGCCGCCGGCCCCCGCCAGGCCGCCGTCGCCGCCGCCGCCGCCGATCGCCTGGGCCAGGATGCCGACCGACAGATCTTCATTGGTCTGGATCACGCCCGAATTGGTCACGGTGACCTTCATCGCGCTGCCGCCGTCCGCGGCCGCGCCGCCGACCGCGAGCGAAGGCCCGCCGACGGCGATCGAGAAGCCGCCCGAGCCGCCGCCGCCGCCGATCGACTGCGCCTGGATACCGTGCGACTGGATTCCGTCGGTGGTGATGTCGGCGCCATTGGTGACGTCGACGGTGTTGCCATTGCCGCCGCCGGCGCCGTTGCCGGCGATGCCGACATTGAGCGACAGGCTGCCGGCTATGCTGCCGCCGCCCGTGCCGCCGCCGCCGCCCACCGACTGGGCGAGGATGCCCGTCGAATGGTCCTTCATCGTATGGATGGTGCCGTCGTCGATGTCGACGGTGACGGTGTTCGACGCGCCCGCCGCGCCGCCCTTGCCGCCGACACCGACGGAGGCGCCGGCGGCGAGGTTGAACGAGAAGCCGCCATTGCCGCCACCGCCGCCGATCGACTGCACGACGAGCCCGGCCGAATTCACTTCATGCGTGGTGATGGTCGTGCTGGCGGAATGGTATTCGACGGCGCCTGCCCCGCCGCCGCCGGCGCCGTTCCCGCCGACGCCGACGGTGATGCCGGCGCTCAGGCCGATGACGCCGCCGCCATTGCCGCCGCCGCCGCCGATCGACTGCACGATGATGCCGGCCGAGCGCTCGCCGAAGGTCTCGACCGAGCCGTTATAGGTCGTGTGGACAGCAACGCCGGCACCCGCCGCTCCCGCGCCGCCGCCGATGCCGACGGTTGCTATCGCCGCGAATGTCCCGGCGAAGCCGCCATTGCCGCCGCCACCACCGATCGACTGCACGATCAGGCCGGCCGAATCCGCGCCATGCGTGGTGATGGACTGCGTCCCGCCATCGGGCGAGCGGAAGAAGACCTCGCCGCCGTCGCCCCCTTTGCTGCCCGAGCCGCCGACACCCACGGTGGCGCCGAAGCTGCCGGCAACGACGAAGCCGCCATTGCCGCCGCCRCCGCCCAGCGACTGCGCGATGATGCCGGCCGACCGCTCCTTGAAGGTCTCGACACTGCCGCCCGAGGTCACGTCGACCTTCTTGCCGGCGCCGCCGGCGGCGCCCTGGCCCCCGACGCCGACCGCAACCACGCCGGCGCCGCTCAGCGCAAAGCCGCCATTGCCGCCGCCGCCACCGACCGATTGCGCGAGGATGCCCGTGGAATCGCTGCCGTTCGTCGTCACCTTGGCGTTGGCGATGTTGTAGGTCACCACGTCGCCGTCGCCGCCGGCGGAGCCGCTGCCGCCGATGGCGACCGATGCGATCGTGCCGATGGCGAAGCTGCCGCCGCCATTGCCGCCGCCACCGCCGACCGATTGCGCGAGGATGCCGATTGCCGAATTGCCGGTCGTGCTGACGACCGCGCCCGCGCCGGCCTGGTTCACGTTGACGGCGCCRCCGTTGCCGCCCGTGCCGCCGCCACCGCCGATCGCCACCGCGATATTGGCGCCCGCCGAAAGCGCGAAGCCGCCGTTGCCGCCGCCGCCGCCGACCGACTGGGCAAGAACACCATGCGCGCCGTCGCCGCTGCCGTCCGCCCCCGTGGTGATCGTGCCGCCGACATTGGCATTGACGGTGCCGCCCTTGCCGCCGCCGCCGCCCGTGCCGCCGATTGAGACCACGCCGGCCGCGCCGCCGCCGTCGCCGCCGCCGCCGCCGATCGATTCGACGAGCATGCCGATGGCGCCGACGCCGTTGGTCTTGATCGTGCCCGTGTTGGTGCCGGTGGCGGTGCTGCCGTCATTGCCCGCGGCGCCCGACCCGCCCCCGCCGAACAGTCCGAAAGCACCGCCGCCGTCGCCCCCGCCGCCACCCACCGACTGAACGACCATGCCGCTGGCATAGTCGCCCATCGTTGTGATGTTGCCCGAGTTCTTGCCGTCCACCGTGCCGCCGATCGTCGGCACGCCGCCATTGCCGCCGCCGCCGGCGATCAGGCCGCCGCCGCCGGCGCCATCGCCGCCGACGCCGCCGGCGGAACGCACGAGAATGCCCTTCGAGAACGCCCCTTGCGTGAGGATCGTGCCGGCATTGTCGACCGAGGCGGGACCGCCGTAGCCACCAGCTCCGCCATCGCCGCCATCGCCGCTGCCGATCGCTCCGGCAAAGCCGCCGTCGCCGCCATTGCCGCCATCCGAGATGGCGCTGATGCCATTGGAGAAGTCGCCGGTCGTGGTTATGTCGCTGCTGGAGGTGGTGGTGACGGTGGCCGTGCCGCCATTGCCGCCGCGGCCGCCGACGCCGCCATCCGACAGGCCCAGAGAAGCGGCGAATCCTCCATCGCCGCCGTTGCCGCCGCTTGCGTTGGCGATGATGCCATCGGCGGATCCGCCTGACGTCTGCAGCACGGCGGTGTTGGTGATGTCGACGACGCCGCCGGGCCCGCCATCTCCGCCGTCGCCGCCCTCGAGTTCGACAAAGGGCGGGATCGCGRTGGCGTGGATGACGGTCCCGCCGTCGCCGCCGTCGCCGCCCTTGGCGCTGCCGACAAAGGCAGCCGTTCCCACAGTGGAGATGGGAGCATTGTTGGTGAAGGTGGAATTTCCGCCGGGGTCGCCGTTCTCGCCGTCCGAATCGCCGAAGGCATTGGCGCCATCGTCGCCAGGCGCCCCGTCATTGTTGATCACCACCTGCGCATGGGCAGAGCCGCAATGGACGGAAAGCCCGGCCAGAGCCGTCGCGCCGAGCAGAAAACCGAGACGGCCCGCCAGGACCGCGGCCCGRCCGATGCTCAGGTTGAAATCGCCGGCTCCTGTTCCCCTGGCACCGGACCGATGATCCGCAATGCACAACGCACATTGCGCGCGCTGATTCGAAAACAGCGACATGCCCCACCCCTCGTCGTGATCGCGCTCACCACCCTTAAGTCAGCGCCACGTCCCTTGCGGCTTGCAGGCCGCGTCATGCCCGTCCAAGTCGATACACCGCCCGGTTGATGAGCGATGCCTTCTTTAGGATATCCTAACTTTTTGGTTGTGGAAGCCAAAAACTTACGTAAGGGACACTGACCAAATCGCACGGCGTTTGCCAGTCGTCATATGACGACAATCGCGCGGCTTCCGTGAGCCGCATCACGCTTTGCAGTCAGCCATGGCGTTATTGGCCGCCCGCACTATATGAAATGCATGGTTTTTCGTATGGGAGCCGCGCGGATGCTTCGTCACTCTCTGGCTGTTCTGGCTGGCGCCATGCTGGCGGCCGCGATTTCTCAGGTCGCGCCGTCTTATGCGCAAATCGTCATCCCGACGAACCGCAACGCATTGGTGCAACAGAATGAGCTGCAGCAATTGCAGAACAGGTTGCAGCGGCAGCAGTACCAGCAGCAACAGCAGATCTATCGCGAGCTGGACCGGCCGACCCCGCCCAGGAGCCAGCCCGATGTGCCGGTATATGACAAGACATGCCGGATGGAAGCGGTTGGCAACACGATTTCCAGGGTTTGCCGCTGACATTTTGTTTTTTTCAGTTTATTAGCCGACTTWCTTGCTGGCAAAATGGCGGATTGCAAGGGCGGTGGTTTTAGAGCAATTCCAGGAAAAGTGTGACACGGTTTTCCGTCAGGAATTGCGTCAGGACAGAGAAATAGAGCGGTTCGCCGTTTCGACGAAACGGTGAGACRCCGCGCGGACAGCATGYGGCAAAACGCTGCTCTCACCGGAATTTGGGATGRCAACGACCAAAAAGAAAGCAGTTCGCAAAGCCAGGAAAGGCCAACGGATCCGCCAAGTGGCGGCCATTCCGTATCGGTTGGGGRAAGACGGCAGCCTCGAAGTGCTGCTGGTCACCTCGCGCACCACGCGGCGCTTCATCGTGCCGAAGGGTTGGCCGATGAAGGGCAAGAGCGGTCGCAAGGCGGCAACGATCGAAGCCCAGGAAGAAGCGGGCGTTCTGGGCAAGGCGCTGAAGCAGCCGGCCGGCACCTATTCCTATTGGAAACGCATGACCAACGGCTTCATTCGCGTCGATGTGGCGGTCTACCTGCTGCAGGTCACCGAGGAGCTCGCCGACTGGCGGGAAGCCGCGAACCGGCAGCGCGCATGGCTGCCGGCGGCAGATGCCGCATTGCTCATCGACGAGCCGGAGCTTTCGACGCTGTTGCGGGATTTGACCGTTCCGGCGGCGGCATAGGCAATCCCTGTTCGGTGTCGTTCGGAAGGGGCGCGGCGTGGCGGTGCAGGCACAGAGYCATTCCCTGGTCAGCCGCCTCTGTTTCGTTCGCCTTCCCGCGATTGTTCCGCGGTTTCGAGTGGCCCTCATTCGCTGCTTGACTCATACATATCCCAACGGTTATACGTCAATTAATAGCCAACGGGTTATTGATTGGAATGACGACCGCGCATGACATGCTGTTCAGGACGCTTGYCGATCCGACGCGGCGCGCCATCTTCGAACGTCTGTGCCGCCAGGGCGAGCAGACGGTCGGGGCGCTGACCGCGCAGGCCGGYGTATCGCAGCCGGCGGTGTCGAAGCATCTCGGCGTCCTCAAGGAGGCGGGTCTGGTGCGCGACCGCCATGAAGGGCGCCAGACCCATTACAGCGCCCAGCTCAAGGCGCTTGCGCCCTTGATGGACTGGACGCGCGACATGGCGGGATTTTGGGAAAGCCGGTTCGACGACCTGGAAGACCTGCTCAAAAGGATGGATCAATGAATGAAGCCGCAACGCGCTCCGTCATCGTCGAGCGCGAGATACCTTTTCCGCCGGAAAAGATCTGGCGCGCGCTCACCCAGCCGCATCTCATCGAGGAGTGGCTGATGAAGAACGACTTCAAGCCGGCCGTGGACCACCGCTTCAGCCTGAACGCGGAATGGGGCGGTGTCGACTGCCAGGTGCGGGCGGTCGAGCCCAACAGGACCCTATCCTACAGYTGGGACACCAAGGACCTCGAGAGCGTGGTCACCTGGACGCTCACCCCGACGGGCACGGGCACGCATCTGCGCATGGAGCAGATCGGCTTCCGCACGGATCAGAAGCCGTATTATCGCGGCGCCACGGTTGGCTGGAAGCGCAACTTCACGGCCCTGGAGCAGCTGCTTTCGCGGATCGATTGACGTCCGCCGAAGCTTCAAAAGACAAACACGGTCCTGGCGGGGCGGCAAACCGCAGGCRTAAGCAATGGAGACAGGAAATGAAGATCAAGCTGACCAGCATCTATGTCGACGACCAGGAAAAGGCGCTCGGCTTCTACACCGACGTGCTGGGCTTCACCAGGAAGRCCGACTTCACCAACGGACCGTTTCGCTGGCTAACTGTCGTCTCGCCGGACGACCCTGACGGCACCGAGCTGCAGCTGGCGCTCAACGACAATCCGGCCGCAAAAACCTATCAGCAGGCCATCTTCAAGCAGGGCCAGCCGGCGCTGATGCTGTTCACCGACGACGTCAAGGCCGACCATGAGCGCATCAAGGCCAATGGCGGCACCTTCGCCATGGCGCCGACCGCGGTGACGGGCGCCACCATCGCGCAGCTCAACGACACCTGCGGCAACCTCGTTCAGCTCTCGCAGCTGGCGCGCTGGTAGGCAGCTCGATCCGTCTCGTCATTTGCAAGGGAGGTTAGATTGAACTGGAGCAAATGGATCAGGCAGCTTCACCGCTGGCTGTCGATCATCTTCACCGTCACCGTCATTGCCAATTTCGCCGCCATGACCATGGGTCCGCCGCCCGCCTGGATCGTCTATTCGCCGTTGATCCCGCTTTTCCTGCTGCTGTTCWGCGGGCTCTACATGTTCGTGCTGCCCTATACCGGCAGGCAGCGCGGTGAGCCGGCGGGCGAGCGCACGGGATCGGCCTGATGGCGAAGGCGAAATCGAAGGCTGCCGGGTCCGCGAACGCGAAACCTGCCCTGCTTTCAGGCGGCAACCCGCAGATCGCCAAGGGCTATGGCGACGCTCCCGTGCAGGCCTACATCGCGGCGATGCCGGGCTGGAAGAGCGAGGTCGGGCGCCGGCTCGACCAACTCATCATGGACGCCGTCCCCGAGGTGCAGAAGGCCGTCAAATGGAACTCTCCATTCTACGGCATGGAAGGCGAAGGCTGGTTCCTCGGCATCCACTGCTTCGCCAGATACATCAAGGTGGCGTTCTTCCGAGGCCTGTCGCTGGAGCCCGTGCCGCCGGTCGAATCCAGGAGCAAGGACACACGCTATCTCCACATCCATGAGAACGATCGGCTCGACGAGGCGCAGTTCGTCTCCTGGGTGAAGCAGGCAAGCCAGTTGCCCGGTGAACGGATGTAAGCGCGGCAACGATCAAGCGCCGTCTCCCTGAAAGAGACACGATTGCAATTTCCATTCAGCCGCGGGAGAACCGAACATGGAAAAAGACGGCGCCCAGGGCGAGAAGTCTCCATCCGAGCTGATCGATGCGAGGATCGATGAACTCGGCGACTGGCGCGGAGAGACGCTTGYCCGGCTCCGCGCCCTGATCCGRCAAGCCGCGCCCGAAGCGGTCGAGACGTGGAAATGGCGCGGCGTGYCGGTCTGGGAGGATGCCGGCATGATCTGCACCGGCGAGACCTACAAGGCCGTCGTCAAGCTGACCTTCGCCAGGGGCGCGGCGCTGCCCGATCCCAAAAAACTCTTCAACTCCAGCCTTGAAGGCAATACCAGGCGCGCCATCGATTTCAAGGAAGGCGACACGATCGACGCCGACGCCCTGAAGGCGCTCGTCCGCGAAGCCGTGAGCCTCAACAGATCGAAGACCAAACGCTGAGAGGCGGCGACCGAGGGGCGTTATCGGATTGATTTTGCCGAATTTTACTTCGGCGCGCTCGCACCGGGGATATTTACTATGCGCCAAATATCGCCATCACGCGGCGTAAACGTCCTTCAGTTGCTGAGCAATAATTCATGAAACAAATACTGGACAAATTTATCGGCCGTTAAGTCAGGCGCGCTATCTGGATCGGTGTCGCCGGTAACCGGGCGACATGCGGGGAAGAACATCGTCTCAACCGACGGATGAGCCGGTCGGACAGACACCGAGGGAGCCAGAACGAGCTCCATGGGAATGGGATGAAGCTGTCATCGACCGACGCCGCCCCGCGTCTCATCGGACTGGTCTGGCCTTTCGTCGCGGTCGTGCTGATCCAGGCGCTGGTTGCGACACTCAGCCTCCACACGCTGTCTGCCGTGCGCGCCTATGTCGGCGGCGAAAGCCAATGGTCGAAGGGGCAGAAGCACGCCATCTATTTCCTCAGCCTCTATGCCGACACAGGCCGGGAAGAGTATTTCAACGAATATCGCCAAGCCATCGCCGTGCCGCTCGCAGATCGCGCCGCGCGGCTGGCGCTCGAACAGGCCGAGCCCGACACGAATGCGGCCCGGCTTGGCTTTCTTGGCGGCAACAATCACCCCGACGATGTCGCCGGCCTGATCTGGCTGTTCCGGAATTTCCGCGGCGTCAGCTATCTCGATACCGCGATCCGCCACTGGACGGATGCCGACGAGATGATCCTCGCCATCGAAAGATTGGGCGACGACATGCATCGCAGGCTCGATAACGGGCCGGCATCGTCAGCCGAGATCGGTCTGTGGAAGGCGCAAATCCACCAGCTCGACCGCCGGATCGGACCGCTCGCCAAGGCCTTTTCCGACAGTCTCGGCGAGGGATCGCGCTTCATCAAGATGGCGCTGACGGCGGCCAATCTCGCCACCGCTGCCCTGCTTATCCTGCTCGCCGTCTGGCGCACGCGCAAGCTGATGAAACAGCGCCAGGCATTTCAGAACGCCCTCAATGCCGAGCGCGAGCGCGCTCAGATCACATTGGCCTCGATCGGCCAGGCCGTCATCAGCACCGATGCCGAGGGGCGGCTGGACTATATGAATGCCGGAGCGGAGAGGCTGCTCGCCTGCCCGCTGGCCGCCGCCAAGGGCAAACCGGTCGCCTCGTTGTTCCGGCTCGTCGACAAGGACAGCGGCGTCGAGGAGACCGATCTGATCACGCGCCTGCTCGCAGGCGAGCCGCGCCGGTCCAACGTGCGCCCGCAGCTTCTGGAGCGTCTCGACGGCTCGGTCGTGCCCGTGGCGCTGAATGGCGCGCCGCTGATCGTTTCCGGCGCGATCCTGGGGTGCGTTCTGGCCCTGCACGACATGACGCGCGAGCAGGACTATATCGAGCGCCTGTCGTGGCAGGCATCGCATGATGCGCTGACCGGGCTCGTCAACCGCCGCGACTTCGAGAACCGGCTGGCGGGCGCGATCTCCGAAGCGCCGCAAAGGCCGCGCCGGCACGCGCTGATGTATCTCGACCTCGATCAGTTCAAGCTGGTCAACGATACATGTGGCCATGCCGCCGGCGACCAGCTGCTGCGCCAGATCTCGGTGCTGCTCGCCAACGAGCTGCCGCCCGGCGACATCCTGGCGAGACTGGGCGGCGATGAGTTCGGCGTGCTGCTCTTCGATTGCGATGCCGACTGCGCCGCCGCGACCGCCGAGCGGTTGCGCGCCACGGTCCAGGATCTGCATTTCTCCTGGGATGGACGTCCCTTCAACATCAGCGTCAGCATCGGCATGGTCGAAGTCGCCAATGCAGGCATGACGCTGGAGGAGGTGCTGCGCGCCGCCGACGTCGCCTGCTACATGGCCAAGGAAAAGGGCCGCAACCGCGTCCAGCTCCACAATGACGGCGACACGGCACTTCGTGAGCGCTTCGGCGAGATGGCCTGGGTGCAGCGCCTGCATGCCGCGCTGGACGAGAACCGCTTCAGGCTGCACGCGCAGGAGATCGCGCCGCTGCGCGACGATATCGCCGAGGCAGGCGCGCACATCGAAATCCTGCTGAGGCTGACCGACGAGGACGRCAGCTTCGTCACCCCGCAGAGCTTCATACCGGCGGCGGAGCGCTACGGGTTGATGACGGCGATCGACCGCTGGGTGGTGCGCAACACCTTCGCCATCTTGGCGGCGAGGCTCGCCGACCCGCAGGCGGTGCCGGTATCCACCTGCGCGATCAATCTCTCCGGCGCCACGTTCGGCGACGAGACGTTCCTCGGCTTCATGCGCGAGCAGTTCGCCGCGCATGCCATCGCGCCCGAAACGATCTGCCTGGAGATCACCGAGACCAGCGCCATCGCCAATCTGACCGAAGCCATGCGCTTCATCGCCGACCTGCGCGGGCTCGGCTGCCGCTTCGCGCTCGACGATTTCGGCTCCGGCATGTCGTCCTTCGCCTATCTGAAGCATCTGCCGGTCGACTACCTCAAGATCGACGGCGGCTTCGTCAAGGACATGCTCGACGACCGCATCGATCGCGCCATGGTCGAGATGATCCACCACATCGGCAAGGTGACGGGAAAACGCACCATCGCCGAATTCGTCGAAAGCGACGGCATTCTCGACGCCTTGAAAGCGATCGGCGTCGACTATGCGCAGGGCTATGCGATTGCCCGGCCCCAGCCATTCGATGCCACCACCGTTGTGCGCGGCAATCGCAGCGAGCGCGATGCAACGGCGGATAGCTGGGAGGCTTTGGCGCGGACGCTGCGCCGCAAAGCCGGCTAATTACCCAGCAATTCCAGGAAAAGTGTAGAGCGGTTCGCCGTGAAACGGTGAAACGCTCTAGGCGACAACGCCTCCGGCCTGCCGTTCCAGCAGGATCGTCGGCTTGTCGTGATAGGTGGTGCGCAAAATCTCGCGATAGCCGTTCTTCTCGGCCACCTTCTGCGAAGCGCCGTTTTCCGGATCGATGATGCAGACGGTTCTCGCCTGTCCGAACGCCTCGTCGCTCCAGGYGACGATCCGCCCGACGACCTCGCTGGCAAGCCCCCGGCCATGCGCTTCCGAGGCCAGCGCCCAGCCGGCTTCCGGCACGCCTTCGATCGAAGGTTCGATCTCGCGCTTCAGGTCGTGGAAGCCGGCCTCGCCGATGAAGCGCCCCGTCGCCTTGTCCTCGATCGCCCAGAACCCGTAGCCGATCAGCGACCACAGCCCGGCATGGCGCAGGAAACGCATCCAGCTTTCCTCGCGCGTGCGCGGCTTGCCGCCGATGAAACGGGTGACGGCGGGCTCCGCCCACATGGCGGCATAGGTCTCGAAATCACCCAGACGGTGCGGCCGCAGGACGGTGCGCGCCGTATCAAGGATCGGCACGCCGGCTTCCGTCTTGATGCTCATGGCATTCCCCTCCATCGAGGCCGCGGCGCTTAGAGCGTTTCACCGTTTCATGGAAACGGCGAACCGCTCTATCCTTTTGTTTTTACGCAATTCCGGACGGAAAAACCGCTCACACTTTTCCTGGGATTGCTCTAGCAAACCAGCGCGTTCGATCAAGAGCCAGGATAATACGGTGGCTCTTCCAGCCATAACGGCCATATCGCGGCTGCACGCCTATGGGCTTTTCGCCGGGCGGTGCTAGTTTGCGCGCGAAGCCGATCCAGAAACGCAAGTCGACCGGAGAAGAACCATGGACACCACGGACCTGTTGCTGGCGATCGCGCATCACCTGCTGGTGTTCTCGCTGGCCGGCATCATCGGCGCCGAGTTCGTGCTGGTGCGCGGCGATCTGGGCGCGGCGACGCTCAAGCGCCTTGCCGGCATCGACCGTCACTACGGCATCATCGCCGCGCTGATCGTCATCGTCGGCGTCTGCCGGGTGTTCTTCGGTCTGAAGGGTTGGGAATTCTACGTCTACAATTGGGTGTTCTGGGCAAAGATGGTGGCCTTCGCCATCGTCGGCCTGCTGTCGATCGTGCCCACGATGCGCTTCCTCTCCTGGAACAGGCAGGCGAGCAGCAATCCGTCTTTCGCGGTGCCGGCGGCGGAGCTCGCCTCGGTGAAGAATTATGTCCGCGCCGAGGGCTTTATCTTCCTGCTTATTCCGGTCTTCGCCGCGGYGATGGCGCGCGGCTACGGTTATTAGAGCAATTCCAAGGAAAAGTGGGCAGCGGTTTTCCGTCCGGAATTGCGTCAAAGCAACCTCTAGGCTTCGGCCGGAAACGTCTCGTCCAGCGGCGCGATCGGCACCAGCGGCGCCGGCACGTCGGTGGTCTTTTCCTTCGACTTGCAGATATCGGCGATCACGCAGGCCGGGCAATCGGGCTTGCGCGCCTTGCAGACATAGCGGCCATGCAGGATCAGCCAGTGATGCGCATGGCGCATATATTCGGCAGGGATGACCTTGAGCAGCCCTTGTTCCACCTGTTCCGGCGTCTTGCCGGGCGCCAGCCCGATCCGGTTGCCGATGCGGAAGATATGCGTGTCGACCGCCATGGTGTGCTGGCCGAARGCGACGTTGAGCACGACATTGGCGGTCTTGCGGCCGACGCCGGGCAACTTCACCAGATCGTCGCGATCCTGAGGC
The DNA here is from genome assembly GCF_001854815.1 of Mesorhizobium sp. LCM 4576. NCBI lineage: Bacteria > Pseudomonadati > Pseudomonadota > Alphaproteobacteria > Hyphomicrobiales > Phyllobacteriaceae > Mesorhizobium > Mesorhizobium sp. LCM 4576. Next base: position 322,186 of record NZ_MDDT01000024.1, on the reverse strand, counting down.
ACCTTGCCCGCATGGTCGTCGATCRGCGCCTTCGACAGCGCGATCACATTCTTGGCCTTGTTGCGCCACAGGCCGATGGTGCGGATATAGTCGCCGACCTTCGCCTCGCCCAATGCCAGCATCCTGGCTGGCGTGTCGGCTGCCGAAAACAGCGCCTTCGTCGCCTTGTTGACGCCCGCGTCTGTCGCTTGCGCCGACAGCACCACCGCGACCAGCAGGGTGAAGGCGTTGACATAGTCGAGCTCGCCTTTCGGCTCCGGCCGTTGGACGGAAAAACGCCGGAAGATTTCATGCACCTCGGCAGGGCTGTAAAGCGGCCGGGAAGCGGCTTTTCGCGGCCGAGCGCCAGGCGCCCGGCCGCTGCCGGCAGGGGCGGGCTGAGGTTTTTTGACAGCTACGGATTTTTTCGACTTGGGAGGCGCCATTTCCTTCCTATAATATTCCCTCATGAGCGACACAAACGCCTCGTTCCAGGCCGACGAGCCATTTTTCCAGGCCCTGCTGACGCCGCACCGCTCGCTCGGCCGAACCGGCTTCCTGATCCTGATGGGGGCGCTTCTGTTCGGCTGGGCGGTCACCGGCGCGTTTTTCCTGGCGCATGGCGCCTGGCCGGTGTTCGGCTTCTTCGGCCTCGACGTGATCGMCGTCTATATCGCTTTCCGCGCCAATTACCGCGCAGCGCGCGCCCGCGAGGAGATATCGGTCTCGCGCACCAGCCTCGACATCCGCAAGACCGCCCCTTCAGGCCRCTCTGAAAGCCATCGCTTCAATCCGTTCTGGACACGGTTTTCGATCGCCCGCCATGCCGAGATCGGCATCACCAAAATGGCGGTGGAAGCGCAGGGCAGGAGCGTGGCGATCGGCGGCTTCCTCAATCCCGACGACCGTGAGAGTTTCGCCACCGCCTTTTCGCGCGCGCTGGCGACCGCCAAGGCGCGCTGACGCCCAAGCAATCAGAACCGGTACCGCAGCAGCCTGCCGACCTTGCGCATGGCGGGGATGAGTTTCCAGAGGCCGATGAACAAGCGCGCGGACCAGCCAAGCCGCGCGCCTTGCTCCGGCTTGTAGGACGGAATCTCGCCGATGAAGCGAAGTTTCGGAACAGCCCGCTCCAGCTCGCGCGGATCCTCGATGGCCCAATGGACTTCGGAGCCTGTTGCCTTGATGGCCGGATTGAGGCGCATCAGCTTCAGCCCGAAACGGCTGTAGGCGTCGAACATCAACTCGCCGCCGGCAAGATGCGCGACAAGCCGCGCGAACAGCCGCGGTCCCTCGTCGGCGGCAAGATAAGGCGTAAGCCCCTCCGCCAACACCATGGCGGGACGGTTGCGGGGCACCATGGTCAGCCAGTCCGGCTCGATCACCGACGAGGCGACAAGGTGATAGCAGTCACGAGGCGGATAGAGCCTGCGCCTGAGCTCGATGACCTCCGGGTAATCGACGTCGAACCAGTCGACGCCCGGCGGCGGGTCGACGCGAAATATCCGCGTATCGAGCCCGCATCCCAGATGCAGCACGATCGCATCCGGATATCTCGCAAGGAAGTCCGCGGCGCAGACGTCCAGTGTTTTCGCCCGGATCGCAAAGCCCAGGCCGAGATTGCCGTCGACCTTGAGCCGCGAGAAATCATAGTCGATCTTCTTCACCGCCTCGTCGGCGAGGCGATCCTGGAGCAGCGAATTGGGCAGCCGGCTYTCCAGCGCCTTGCCGTAAAGCRTCATCAGCAAGGTTTCCTTCGCTYCGGTCAGATCGACCTTTTCGCCGGCCATGATTGTCCTCTTCGGTCCGAAGCTGACTCTATCTGGGTGGGTGTGGAGTGAAGGCAAGTTTCGGGTGGTTGCAAAGCTCTGGAAGACCGATATTCGCGGCCAAGGAGATATTGCCATGAACGCTCAGATGACCATGAATACGCGGATGAAACCGACCGCGATCCTTGAGAACGACATCACGCCGCAAGGCAGCGACTACGACGTCGTGCGCCGCGCCATCGAGAAGATCAGCCTCGACTATCGCGACCAGCCCTCGCTGGAGGTGCTGGCCGAGGAAGTCGGCGAGACGCCGACCGGCCTGCAGAAGCTGTTCACACGCTGGGCGGGATTGTCGCCCAAGGCCTTCCTGCAGGCGGTGACGCTCGACCATGCGCGCAGGCTGCTCGATTCCGGCATGCCGCTCCTGGAGACTTCGTTCGAGCTCGGCATGTCCGGCCCCGGCCGGCTGCACGACCTCTTCGTCACCCATGAGGCGATGTCGCCCGGCGACTACAAGACCCGGGGCGCGGGTCTCACCATCCGCTACGGCTATCACATCTCGCCTTTCGGCATCGCGCTGATCATGGTCACCGACCGCGGTCTCGCCGGCCTTGCCTTCTGTGACGCGGGCGGCGAGCGGGCCGCCTTCGCCGACATGTCCGGCCGCTGGCCGAACGCGACCTATATTGAGGACATGTCGGCCACCCAGGCTTACGCCGCGCGGGTCTTCGACCCGACGCAATGGCGTGCCGACCAGCCGCTGCGGGTGGTGATGATCGGCACCGATTTCCAGCTTCGCGTCTGGGAAGCCTTGCTGCGCATCCCGATGGGCAGGGCCTGCACCTATTCCTCGATCGCGGCAAGCATCGGAGCGCCCAACGCCAGCCGRRCCGTTGGCGCGRCCGTGGGCGCCAACCCGATGTCCTTCGTGGTTCCCTGCCATCGGGCTATCGGCAAGTCCGGCGCGCTCACCGGCTACCACTGGGGCCTGACGCGCAAGCGCGCCATCCTCGGCTGGGAAGCGGGGCAAGTGGCGTCCTGAAACAATCGATTTTTTCGCGCGCCATTGCGAAAAACCGCACATCGTAATATAAATCGGTACAACCTAAATAAAACGATTGGCCTATTCGCAAAATGCAACCGGCGACAACCTGTGGTTATCGTCGGGTTTCTTTTAAGTTGCTTCCCGATATTATTTAAGTTAACGCTAAATTAACCACGATAAAGGGAAGATGACCCTACGTTGAGCCGCATCATCCGGCTCGAAAGAGGGGTCTCAATGAAGTTCTTCCGCGCCGCCTTGGCTGCATGCTGTCTGGCCGCCTGCGCCGGCCAGACAGCATCGGCGGCCCCCACCGGAAATGTGCTGTTCAACGGCACGATCACCGCGACCTGCACGGTTACGATCAACTCCAACGGCACGATGACCGTCAGCAGCAATCTTCAGTCGCTGAGCTCGCACAATGCCGGCGGCTCGGCCGGCAGCGCCCAGGTCGATACGACAGGTGGCGTCCAGCTCAGCGTCGACCCGGTGACGACCACAACCGTGCCGTCCAGCGACGTCACAGCCACCACCTGGACGYCAACTTTTGCCACCACCGGCGCGCAGACGATTGCCGAAACCGGCACTGCGACCGCGCTGACGGTGCYGGGCACATCGACGGTCGCGATCAATCTTGCCGGCACCAAGAGCGGCACGAACCGCTTCTCCGCCRGCAACTACCAGGCAACGGTGACGCTGCGCHGCGAATAGTCCTCTCGCGAAAGGAACGGTCCTTGAGAACGATTGCAATCCTGGCGGCGGGCCTGATCGCCGTGCTGTCTCCCATCGCCGCGACCAGCCAGTCGATGACGCCGATGCGGGGCGAGGTACGATCCTTCACCGATGCCTTCGCCGTTCGCGTCTTCCCGGRCAACCCGTACAACCAGCGCATACGTGTCGAGGTTCATGTCTACGACCAGGATTTCCAGCCGGTCGCGGCCAGGATCACGCCGAGCGCTTTCCTTCTGGCCGGCCAAGCGTCGCGCCCTGTSCTGGTGGTCGTCCCGTTCGACGGCGCGAACGAGCGTAAAGTGCGTATCTGTACCGAGAGTATCCCCTTTCCAAGCGAGCAGACCCAGATAAGGGCACAGATATGCGGAAAGTTCTTCGGGCATCGCAGGTTCTGACCTTGTCCCTGCTGCCCGTCCTGGCTGTCGTAAGCCAAGGGCTTGCCGAGGATATTCTGAACCTGAACCAGAACCAGACGGGTTTCAGCCTGCCCGGCGTCAGCCTGCCCCAGGGCCAGGACGAAGTTCATGCCAGCGACGGCACGACCTGCCGCTCGGCCGTTTCCGGCAGCGGCGCCTATCTCGACCTTGGCGTCATCCGAGGCAACAACTCGAGCAACCAGGCCAACAGCGACATCGCCACATACGGCCGCGTCGTGATCCCGATCGGGCGGACGCCGAAACGCGTCGATTGCAGCCGCCTCTACGAGCTGGAGGTCGAGCGCCTGCAGCTGGAATTGAAGCTCCTCAAAATGGGCGTCGGCGCCGACGGCCAGACGACGGGGAGTGTGGACGCTTCCTCGCCCCAAGGCGCCGCGCCCCGAACCAGCGCGGCCCAAGCCGGCGCGACCCAAGCCGGCGCGCCCCAGGTCAAATCAGCGGGATGGGCCGACGAAGGCTGGACCATCAGAGGCACGACCGGCAGTGAAAAGAAGAAGAAGCGAAAATAGCTCTGCATTGTTGGCGCTGGCAGTGCTTGCCTGCTTCAGTCTCCCGGCGCAGGCGGCGATCATCGGCACCTGCACAATTGTGATCGGGGCATCGGGGACGATGAAACCGAACCCCGCCATCAACATCTTCGGCTCCAAGCAGGCAGGCGGATCGAGCGCCGGCGCCTCCATCACCGCGAACTCGACGCTGTGTTCCATCCTAAACCTGCTGGACTGCTATTCCGTTTCCACGCCGGCGCCGGTCGCGTTCACGTCCGCGCCGAGCGGCGGCGACACCAATGTCTCGTTCGCCTCCGTCTTCCGCCTCGACGGCTCGGGGCTGGATATACCGGGCAGCTCGCCGCAAAAGCTGACCAACGGCACCCACACCATCCAGGTCGATCTGACGRCCACGAAGTCGCCGGGCATCTTCCCAGCGGGCAGCTACCAGGCCGAGGTCACCGTCCGCTGCGAATGATGCTGTGGGCCAGACCGCGCGGACAGCGACGTGATCTGGCAACCGGCGGACTTTGCGGCTAGCTTCGCGCCCAGCACGCAATTCCAGGAAAAGCGCTTCGCGTATTTCGCTGGAGTTGCGCAAGAAGCAGAATCTTGGAGCACGTCCGCCTTTACGCAGGCTGACCCGCTTCAACGGGAGGCAGTCTTTGATCATCGTCGTCGGCTCGATCAACCTCGATCTCATCGCCAATGTCGACCGCTTGCCGGAGCCCGGCGAGACGGTGCGCGGCTCGGGCTTTGCCACCGCGCCCGGCGGCAAGGGCGCCAACCAGGCGCTGGCCGCGGCGCGCGCCGGCGCCCAGGTGCGCATGGTGGGCGCGGTCGGCAAGGATAGCTTTGCCGCCGAAGCGCTCGCCCTTCTCAAGGCCGGCAATATCGATCTGTCCGGTGTCGGCCAGAGTTTCGCCTCCACCGGCACTGCCTTGATCCTGGTCGGCGCCGACGGAGAGAACGTCATCGCCGTCGTGCCGGGCGCCAATGATTCGGTGGTGCCGGGCGATGTCGCCAAGGCTTACCTCAAAAAGGGCGATGTCGTGCTCTTGCAGCATGAGATCCCGCTGCAGACGGTCGAGGCCACGCTGGATGCCGCGCGCGCGGCAGGCGCGGTCAGCGTCCTCAACACCGCCCCCTTCCGGGCTGAAGCCGCCGGCTTCCTCGGCAAGGCCGACTATGYCGTCGCCAACGAAACTGAATTCGATCTCTATGGCGAGGCACTGGCGCTTTCGGGCCGTGACCGCCCTGCCCGCATGCGCGACTACGCCCAAAAGACCGGCCGCGCCATCGTCGTCACGCTCGGCGGCGATGGCGTRCTCGCCGCCACGCCGCACGATTTCCTCACCGTTCCGGCGCTGAAGATCACGCCGGTCGACACGGTCGGGGCCGGCGACACTTTTTGCGGCTATTTCGGCGCCGGCCTGTCATCCGGCCTGTCGCTTGAGCAAGCGCTCACGCGCGCCGCCGCGGCCGGGTCGCTCGCCTGCCTGAAACCCGGCGCGCAGCCGGCGATCCCGCTGACAAAGGATGTCGACGCGGCTTTGGCGGGCACCCGTTAAGCCATGCGCCCCGTCACGAAACACGCCGTGCCCCCGGCCAGCGACATCTGCCGCCTCTCCGCCATCGAGCTCGCCGACAGGATCAGGCAGCGACAACTATCGGTGCATGAAGTCGTCAGTGCTTTCCTCGACCGCATCGAAGCCGTGAACCCGCTGGTCAACGCCATCGTCTCGCTGCGCGAGCGCGCCGACATCCTGGCCGAGGCTGACAGGGCCGATGCCCATCTGGCCCACGGCGGCGAGGCCGGATCGCTGTTCGGCCTGCCGATCGCCATCAAGGACCTGGCCCTGACCAAGGGCCTCAGAACCACTTTCGGCTCGCCGATCTTCGCCGATTTCATTCCCGACACGGACGACTTCTTCGTCGAGCGCATCCGCAAGGCCGGCGCCATCATCATCGGCAAGACCAACACCCCGGAGTTCGGGCTGGGCTCCAACACCTACAACCCGGTCTTCGGCTCGACGCTCAACGCCTTCGACCCGACGCTCACCGCCGGCGGCTCGAGCGGCGGCGCGGCCGTGGCGCTGGCGCTCGACATGGTGCCGGTCGCTGACGGCAGCGATTTCGGCGGCTCGCTGCGCAACCCGGCCGCCTACAACAATGTCTACGGCTTGCGTCCCTCCCAGGGGCTCGTGCCCGCCGGCCCCGACATCGATGTCTTCCATTCGCAGATGGGCGTCGAAGGGCCGATGGGCCGCAGCGTGCGCGACATCGCGCTGCTGCTCGACGAACAGGCCGGCTATCACCCGCGCGCGCCGCTGTCGCACGCCAAGGAGGGGTCGTTCCTTAACGGCCTGGAGGCCAAGGCAGCCGGCGGCCGCGTCGCCTGGCTGGGCGACCTCGGCGGCCACCTGCCGATGGAGCCTGGCGTGCTCGATCTCTGCGAGGCCGCGCTTGCCCGCTTCGCCGACGCCTCGTTCCACAGTGAAAAGCTGGTTCCCGATGTCGATTTCGAGGCGCTGTGGCAGGCTTTTGTCATCTTGCGCCAGGCAAGCAGCGGCTGCGGACTGAAGGCGCATTATGACGATCCCGCAAAACGCAGGCTTTTGAAGCCCGAGGCTGTCTGGGAAGTGGAGCAGGCGATGCGGCTCACCGCGCCGCAGATCCATGCCGCCAGTGTCCGGCGTACCTCGTGGCACCGCACGCTGCTATCGCTGTTCGAGCGCTTCGACCTCATCGCCTTGCCGACCGCGCAGGCCTTCCCGTTCGACGTGACCACCCACTGGCCGCGCGAGGTCGCGGGGCGGACCATGGACAGCTATCACCGCTGGATGCAGGTCTCCGCCTTTGCAACGCTGGGCGGCTGCCCGGCGCTCGCCGTGCCGGCCGGCTTCGATGAGAGCGGCCGGCCGATGGGCATGCAGCTGATCGGCCGCCCGCGCGGTGACCTTGCCGTGCTCAAGGCCGGCGCAGCCTATGAGGCGACACTGCCATGGTCGGCAGGGGCGGCGTAACGGGTCGCCCCGCGCAGCCAGCTTGCGCCAGCATCAATCCCGTGCATTGATCGCGTTCCGCCCAAGTCGGCGCTGTCCTGCTCGAGGGAAGATCATGTCGCTGGAACTCTACGCCACTTACGTCGTCGCTTGCATCGTCATCATCCTGGTGCCGGGTCCCACGGTCACGCTGATCATCGCCAACAGCATCCGCCACGGCTCGCGCGCGGGCTTGRCCAATGTCGCCGGCACGCAGGCCGGACTCGCCATCATGATCGCCATCGTCGGCATTGGCCTCAACACGCTGATCGCCGGCATGGGTCACTGGTTTGAATGGGTGYGGYTGCTCGGCGCCGCCTACCTGATCTGGATGGGCGTGCAGATGTTCCGCGCGAAAGGCGCCCTGAATCCGGACGGATCGGCGAAAAAGCCGCGCGGCGGCTTCTTCCTGCAGGGTTTTCTGGTCGCGATCAGCAATCCGAAGACCTTGGTGTTCTTCGGCGCCTTCTTCCCGCAGTTCATCGCGCCACAGGGCAACTACACGCTGCAGATCGTGGTCATGGGCCTGACCGCCATGATCTTCGCCGCCATGTCGGACTCGACCTACGCGCTTGCGGCAGGCCGCGCCGGCCGCATCCTCTCGGCCAGCCGCGTCAAGCTGATGTCGCGCATCAGCGGCAGCTTCCTGGTCGGCGGCGGACTGTGGCTGGCGTTCTCGAAGGCGAAGTGAACACCTTTCCTTCTCCCCCTGTGGGAGAAGGTGGATCGGCGCGAAGCGCCGAGACGGATGAGGGGTGTTCCAGCGGAGTGAGACGTTAGCGCTCCCTGGAACACCCCTCATCCGACCGAGCTTCGCTCGGCCACCTTCCCCCACAAGGGGGGAAGGAAGAGGTGCTACAGCCGCCCGAGCCGCTCCACCAGCAGCGCAAAGAAGCCGTCATGGTCGATGTCGCGCATCACCATGGCGTTCTTTTCCCGCTTGGTGACGCCCCACCAGTCGATCACCGTCATGCCCATGGTGAGCTCCGACGCGGTCTCGACGCTGACATTGCAGTGGCGACCCTTGAACAGCTCGGGCTTGATCAGATAGGCGATGACGCATGGGTCGTGCAGCGGCCCGCCGTCGGTGCCGTATTTTTCCTCGTCATAGCGCTCGAAGAACTCCAGCATCTCGGCGGTCGCGGTGCCGACCTTGGTGTCGAGCTTACGGAACGCCTGGATGCGCTTGGACGAGGTCAGCGCCTTGTGGGTGACGTCGAGCGGCATCATCACGATCGGAATGCCCGATTTGAACACCAGATCGGCGRCTTGCGGGTCGACATAGATGTTGAATTCGGCGGCCGGCGTGACATTGCCGCCTTCGAAGAAGCCGCCGCCCATCAGAACGATCTCCTTGATGCGCGGCGCGATCCTGGGCTCGCGTATCAGCGCCAGCGCGATGTTGGTGAGCGGTCCGAGCGGGCAGAGCGTGATCGTGCCGCTTTCCTCGCGCATCAGCGTCTCGACAATGAAATCGACGGCATATTGTTCCTGCAGCGGCATGGTTGGCTCAGGCAATTGCGGGCCGTTCAGGCCGGTCTTGCCATGCACTTCCTCGGCGGTGACCAGCTCGCGCGCCAGCGGGCGGATAGCGCCGGCATAGACCTTGATGTCGGGCCGGCCGGCCAATTCGCAGATCTTGCGGGCGTTGTTCTGGGTCAGCTTCAGCGGCACGTTGCCTGCAACCGCGGTGATACCGACGACCTCCAGCTCGGAACTGCCAAGCGCCAGCAATATGGCGACGGCGTCATCCTGGCCGGGATCCGTGTCGATGATGATCTTTCTGGACTGGGGCATTTCAATTCCTTTTGGGGAGTCTTTTTGGGCGGGGCTTACAGCATGATCCCGAACCGGAGGTCAGCGTTAGCAAAAAGTGGGAACCGGTTTTCGGATAAGATCATGCTCCAACGAAGAGGTGAACCAGGATGGCGGTTCAACGAAACGTCATCCTGATTCAGTGCTTGAACTTGATCGCGCGGCGGACCATATCAAGACCATCGGGAAAAATGCCATCCGGGTTTTTCCAGTTTGTGTCGCTCTTCAGAGGACAGTGTAACAATGAGTCGAATGACGCCCTTCTCCAGCCCGCTTCTTTTGGGCTTCGATGCCATGGAAAAGACGCTTGAGCGTCTGGCGAAGTCCGGCGACAGCTATCCTCCATACAACATCGAGCGCCTCGGCGCCGCCGACGGCAAGGCCGAGAGGCTGCGCATCACATTGGCCGTTGCCGGTTTCGCCGAAAGCGACCTCGATGTCACCACGGAGGAAAACCAGCTGATCGTGCGTGGCCGCCAGAGCGACGACACCGAGCGCGAATTCCTGCACCGCGGCATCGCCGCGCGCCAGTTCCAGCGCTGTTTCGTGCTGGCCGACGGCATGCGGGTGATCGGCGCCGAGCTGAAGAACGGACTGTTGTCGGTCGATCTCGACCGGCCGGAGTCCGAGCGGCTGGTACGGAAAATAAACATATCGGTGAAAGACTGACCTTCGCCGATGGCTCTATGCGAGGCGGCCAATCCTGGCGTCCTCGCGCCAAGGAGGCTTGAAATGACCAGAACTGACGAAACGATCACCATGACCAGCGGCGAATTCGCCCATCTCGGCGAAGGTTCGGTCGCCTATCTCAGGAAAGTATCGAGCGACGACCTGCGCGRCCGCTTCCCGGGCCTTCAGGAAATCGCGCCCGGCCTTGAGTTGTGGGCGCTGTTTGCCGCCAACGGCCAGCCGATCCTGCTTTCCGATGCCCGTGACCGGGCGCTGGCGGGCGCGTTGGAGAACGATCTGACCACTGTCGCGATCCACTAGACCATAATCCCGAAAAGTCGGACCCGGTTTTCGGATAAGATTACGGTCAACTAAAGTAGCGATTGCTGGCAGTCCGAAATGGAAAGGGCCGCTCCCGGCGGCCCCTTTAGGGTTTCATCCCAAAACCAGATTCTATCCCAAAACTTCAGGCTGCGTGCGAGGCCTGCGTGTCCGACAGCAGGGCGTGGATCGCCACCGCGTCGCGCGTGCCCCTAATCTTGGCCACCGTGTCGGCATCGCGCAGCACACGCGCGATGCGCGACAGCGCCTTGAGATGGTCGGCGCCGGCGCCCTCGGGCGCAAGCAGCAGAAAGACGAGGTCGACCGGCTGGTCGTCCAGCGCCTCGAAATCGACCGGYGTTTCCAGCCGGGCGAAGACCCCGGCGATCCGCTTCACGCCGGCGAGCTTRCCGTGCGGAATGGCGATGCCGTTGYCGACGCCGGTCGAGCCCAGCCGTTCGCGCTGCAGGACGGTGTCGAACACCTCCCGTTCCGGAATCCCCGAAATCGCCGCGGCCCTCTCCGACAGCAATTGCAGAAGCTGCTTTTTGGAATTCGCCTTCAACGCCGGCATGATCGCCGAGACGCTGATGAGATCACTGAGATCCATGCTTGAAAAATCCCTTGCTCGCCTGCCGCGCCAGTCGTCGTCCCCCTCGCGCGGCTGGCTTTTTATCCCTGAGCGACTTTGGTCGTCGACGGATCGATCCAGCCGATATTGCCGTCCGGCCGGCGGTAGACGATGTTGAGATGGTCGGTTCCGGCGTTGCGGAACAGGAAGACCGGGCTGTCGCTGTTGTCGAGCTCGATGACAGCCGACGCCACCGACATGGTCCGCAGCGTCATGCTTGATTCGGCGACGATGGCCGGAGCGAAGTCCTCCGGAATGTCTTCCTCGTCGTCGGCAAGGGGGGCCATCACCGTATAGGCGATGTCGGTCGGCTCTTCGCCATTGCCGTTGCCGGTGTTGCGTGACTTCAGCCGGCGCTTGTAGCGGCGCAGCCGCGTTTCCAGGCGGTCGGCGGCCGCCTCGAAGGCGAGCGTCGGGTCCTGGGCGTCGCCGGTCGCCTGCAGCGAAGCGCCGGAATCGAGCCGGACCATGCAGTCGGCGGAGAAACGCGACCCCGATTTGATGACCGTGACATGTCCTGAAAAACCCCGATCGAAATATTTCTCGATCGCCTCGCCGACCCGGTCGCTGATGCGCGTGCGGAACGCATCGCCGATGTCCATGTGTTTTCCCGAAATGCGTAGATTCATCTGAAAACTGACCTTCCTTGCTCAGGCTTCAAACTGTTCCCGAGTTTATACCCGTGGCGCGCGCGCACAAGCTTCGCAGCGGCATGCGCGCCGATTTTAGACCCGAACTTTCCGGTTGATCACAAGTCGCCTTCTTGGCCGTCCGTGGCCGTGTCTGACGGACCCATTCGCGAGCGGGCATTACCGCCCCGCTCCATGCGGGCGGGCTTCTAGACACTTCATTGCAGCTTGTCAATCAAGCTTGGGAATTGCGGAAAATCCGCCTGTCTCGCACCGGCGACGGCTTGTCGAGATTCGGATCGAGCCTAGCGGCCGACATTGGCCAGCGCCCGCTTTTCCCGGCGCCGCTGCACAGACGATGGGATGTTCATGCCTTCGCGATATTTCGCGACGGTTCGCCGCGCGATGTCGACACCGCTTTCCTTGAGCATGTCGACGATGGCGTCGTCGGAAAGCACGTCGGCGGGCTTTTCCTCGTCGATCATCTGCTTGATGCGGTCGCGCACGGCTTCGGACGAATGCGCTTCGCCGCCTTCGGCCGAGGCGATCGATGCGGTGAAGAAATAGCGTAGCTCGAAGACGCCGCGCGGCGTCAGCATGTATTTGTTGGCGGTGACACGGCTGACGGTCGATTCATGCATGCCGATGGCATCGGCCACCGTGCGCAGGTTGAGCGGCTTGAGATGACGCACGCCATGGACGAGGAAGGCATCCTGCTGCYGCACGATTTCCGACGCCACCTYGAGAATGGTCTTGGCCCGCTGATCGAGGCTGCGCGTCAGCCAGTTGGCGTTCTGCAGGCATTCGGCGAGAAAATCCTTTTCCGCCTGATCCTTTGYATGGCTCGAAATGCGGGCGAAGTAGACATTGTCCACCAGCACGCGCGGCAGCGTGTCGGCGTTGAGCTCCACCGCCCAGCTGCCGTCATTGGCCGCGCGCACCTCGACATCGGCGACGATCRCATCGCTGGCGCCGCCCGAAAACGCCAGGCCGGGACGCGGATCGAGCGCGCGGATCTCGGCCAGCATGTCGAGGAGATCCTCTTCGTCGACGCCGCAGATGCGTTTCAGCGTCTGGAAATCCCGCCGCGCCAGAAGCTCGAGATTGGCGACCAGCGCTTTCATCGCCGGATCGAGYCGGTCGCGCACCGCCAGCTGCAGCGACAGGCACTCCGCAAGGTCGCGCGCGAAAAGTCCTGGCGGCTCGAAGGTCTGGCAGACGCCAAGCACGCGCGCCACCGCCGTTTCGTCCGCACCGAGCCGGGCCGCGATCTCGCCGAGGTCGGTGCGCAAATAACCGGCTTCGTCGAGCCCATCGGCGAGCTCGCCCGCGATCAGGCGTTCGCCGGGACTGAGAAAAGCGAGCGCGATCTGCTCGCCGACATGTTCGCGCAGCGTGACGGCGGCCGCGGCCATGTCGCCGACATCGAACCCCTCGGACGATGCTGAGCCGGCGGCGCCGCCGGCGGCCGATTTCCACTGCGCCGTGAGGTCCGGCCCCAGCCTCTCATGGGTGCCGGGGTCGTCGGGAAACAGGTTCTCCAGGGAGGAATCGAGCTTTTGCGAGATCGCTTCCGCGCTCCATTCCGTCTCGCCCTCGAACCAGTCGCCTTCGGAAGCCCGCTCCGGCGCCGCCTCGCTTTTCTGGGCCTGGTCGCCTGTGGCGTCGTCCTGCGGCTCGGCCCGCTCCAGGAGCGGGTTGCGCTCGATCTCCTCGTCGATGAAGCGCTCGAGCTCGACATGGGTGAGCTGCAGCAGGCGGATCGACTGCATCAGCTGCGGCGTCATCACCAGCGACTGGGACTGTCTGAGCTGCAGTTTGGCTGCCAGCGCCATGGTGGGATTCAAACGCCTCGTCTACGCGTCGCACAGTTGTTTTTCGGTCGGGCATAGAAACTGGCCCGGCTTTTGCTTGTCAAGGAAAACGCTAGCAGCCGGGGCTTACCGGAGCGTTATCGAGCRCTAAAATAGCGAAAAGCCGCCACGCGACCGCGCCACAACCCGAAGACCGGCAGTCAGAGCGTGAAGCCCTCGCCGAGATAAAGACGCCGCACATCGGCGTTGGCGACGATCTCGTCGGCGCGGCCATGCGTYAGCACCTGGCCGGCATGAATGATATAGGCGCGGTCGATCAGGCCGAGCGTCTCGCGCACATTGTGGTCGGTGATCAAGACGCCGATGCCGCGGGCCGTGAGATGGCGAACGAGCTGCTGGATGTCGGCGACGGCGATCGGGTCGATACCGGCGAAAGGCTCGTCGAGCAGCATATAGGCCGGCCGCGTCGCCAGCGCCCGCGCGATTTCGAGGCGACGCCGTTCACCGCCCGACAGCGACATCGACGGCGCCTTGCGCAGATGGCTGATGTGGAATTCCTCGAGCAGCTCGTCGAGGTTGCGTTCACGCACCTTGCGATCCYTTTCGACCACTTCCAGCACGGCACGGATGTTCTGCTCGACGTTCAGGCCGCGGAAGATCGACGCTTCCTGCGGCAGATAGCCGATACCGAGGCGGGCACGCCGGTACATCGGCATCGAGGTGACATCGAAGCCGTCGATCTCGATCGAGCCTTCGTCGACCGGCACTAGCCCCGTGACCATGTAGAAACAGGTGGTCTTGCCGGCACCGTTAGGGCCAAGCAGGCCGACGGCTTCGCCGGCGCGCACGCCAAGCGTGACACCGCTCACCACCTTGCGGCCCTTATAGCTCTTGGTCAGACCCTTCGCGATCAGGGTGCCCTTGAACTTTGCCTTATCGGTGCCGACCGTCGCCGGCGCAGCCGGCTTTGCGGCCGCCCGTCCCGGAAGACGGGCCAGCAGCGAGGTTACGCCGGCCATTAGTTGCCTGACGCTCCCTGCTGTTGCGCGCCCTGCTTTTGGGGCGTGAACGACATCATCACACGGCCGCCGCAGCCGTCGACATTGGCGAGTCCGCTCTTCATCTGCACGGTGAGCTTGCAGCCCTTGAGCACATTGTCGCCCTGCGACAACACCACTTCCTTGCCCTTGAGCACCAGCACCTGCGTCTTCATGTCGAATGTGCCGCTGTCGCCCGTGGCGATCTGGTCGTTCGACTTGACGTAGACTTTGTTCTCCACCTCGAGGTGGTCGATATTGGCGGCGCCGGTCATAGCCGACGCGCCGGCCGCGGCGCTTTTGCCGGCATTGGCATCCTTGACATAGTAGACCGTCATCTTGCCGGCCTTCAGCAGGGTCGGCCCTTGATTGACGGTGACGTTGCCGCTGAATATGGCCATGCTTTCGGCCTGGCGGACCTCGAGCTTGTCGCTTTCGATCTGGATCGGCTGGTCACCCGACAGCTTGAGCCCCGGGATCTGGCTGGTCGCGCTCGATTGCGCGAAGGAATGCGCCGTCRCCAAAAACAGCAATGCGGAAGCAGCGCCCGAAAGCCATGCGGATTTACTGCGACGCATTCTGTTCTCCACCGTTTACCCCCGCTGCCTTCAGCGCGGCTGGATCTATGTTGACGCGAACCCGGTTCTCGAAGACTACGAGCCTGCCGTTGTCCTCGACCGCCATCGAATCCGCCGTGATGCGCGACCCGCCGCGGCTGACATCAACCGGATTGTTCGTCTTCATAGAGCCTTTGCCCATGTCTAGGAAGATCGATTTGAACTTCGCCGCCAGGCCGTCCGTCGTCGTCACGCTGACGTCGCTGGTCAGGTCCATCGTGTTGGCGTCGCGATTGTAGATACCGTGCGCGGYATCGACCGATACGATATTGTCGGTGGCGACGGGCAGTTTGGCGTTGATGCCTTCGAGGTCGATGACGGCCTGCTGGCCGACATCCTGCGTCGCCCTGGTCGCCGTCAGCGAATATGGCAGCTTCTGCTTGGTGAAGCCGTTGAGCTTCGGATTGGCCATCACCAGCTTGCCGTCGGAAAACGCCGTGCCGTCGGCCTGCACCGAGACCGACAGGGGCGCTTTGAGGTAGGAATAGACTGGAAAGGCGACGGCGATGGCGACCGCGAGCAGCGGCACCGCGAATTTCAGCACGCGCACGCGGCGCGAGTGCCGCTGCGCGCGGTTGAAGGCATCTCCGCGCGTGCCGCCCTCGGCCGCCGGAGCCGATGCCTCGCCAGCATCGCTCGTTTCGTCAGATCGCGCCAACATGACTTTCTAATGGACCTTTGCCCGCCCAAACACCGCCTATAGGTGGTATGCCGACACCTACAAGCAAGCACAAGCGGATCAAAACTGCAAAAATGTGACAACTGCCACCCGCAAAATCGACAGGAATCCGGCGAGACGGCTTGTACTTCATAGCAGATAGGGACTTGGTTGCGTTAATTTTTCGTGAGGTCGGCGTCAACGCTTCACGGCGCGGCATTTTCAGGAAACGGTAGCCGTGTGCCGAGGCTTGCTTTAAAAGCGTGCTTTCCCACCGATCCATGAGGCTGACGATGGCAATGAGAGCCGACGACCTGATCGACCGCCGCCGCTTGCGCCGCAAGCTGACTTTCTGGCGCGTGGTCGCGTTTCTGGTTCTGGCGGCCGCGGTGATCGCGTTCTCGACCTGGGTCTATGACGACAATTTTACCGGCCAGGCGGTTCCGCACATCGCCAAGGTCAAGATCGAAGGCACCATCACCGAGGATGAGGAACTGCTCAAAAGGCTGGAGGCGATCCGCAAGTCGCCAGAAGTGAAGGGCGTCATCCTGTCGATCGATTCGCCCGGAGGCACCACGGTCGGTGGCGAGTCGACATTCGAAGCCGTGCGCAAGCTTGCCGGCGACAAGCCCGTGGTGGCCGAGGTCGGCACGCTGGCGGCATCGGCCGGCTATATGATCGCCAGTGCGGCCGACCATATCGTCGCCCGCCAGACCTCGATCGTCGGCTCGATCGGCGTGCTGATCCAATATCCTGACGTCAGCGGTCTCATGGACAAGCTCGGCATCAAGCTGGAGGAAGTGAAATCGTCGCCGCTCAAGGCTTCGCCCTCGCCCTTCAAGCCGACCAATGACGATGAGCGCGCCATGGTGCGCAAGCTGATCCTCGACAGTTACGACTGGTTCGTCGGCATCGTCGCGGACCGCCGCAAGATGACGCACGAGCAGGCGCTGGCGCTGGCCGACGGTTCGATCTTCACCGGCCGCCAGGCGTTGGCCAACCATCTGGTCGACGCCGTCGGCGGCGAGCAAGAGGCGATCGACTGGCTGGCGACGAAGGGCGTGGACGCCAAGCTCAAGGTCGTCGAGTGGAAGGACAAGGACAGGCGTGGYGGTTTCCTGTTTTCCCAGTCGATGGCAAAACTGGCGGCCAAGGCGCTCGGCCTGCCGGATGCCGGCGGCGATGTCATTCACGAGCTCGGCGCCGACCGCTTGTTTCTTGACGGTCTCGTTTCGGTCTGGCACCCTTGACATCTCGCTTGGACGAGCCAAAAAAGCAATAAAATCATCCTGATAATCGACTGCAGTGGTTTTACGGGGAACGTTATATGATCAAATCCGAGCTTGTGCAGATTATTGCCGCGCGCAACCCGCACCTTTTCCTGCGCGATGTCGAAAACATCGTCGGTGCGATCTTTGACGAGATCACCGATGCGCTTGCCGAGGGCAACCGGGTCGAGTTGCGCGGTTTCGGCGCCTTTTCGGTGAAGAACCGTCCCGCCCGCACCGGCCGCAATCCGCGCACCGGCGAATCCGTCGAGGTCGAGGAAAAGTGGGTGCCGTTCTTCAAGACCGGCAAGGAGTTGCGCGAAAGGCTGAACAGCGGCAAATAGGCCGCGCGCCGGCGGGTTGAAACGGCATCTTGGCGCTTAAAGCATGTCTCCCGAAAGTGGAGGCCGGTTTCGGGACAAGGACATGCGCGCTTAGGAAGCTTCTCTCTGTGGAGATCTGATGTTCAATCGCTTCGTCCTCGTCGTGGTCTTCGTGCCGCTGGCCATCATCCTGATCGCGCTTGCCGTCGCCAATCGCGGCCCCGTCGCCTTCACGCTCGATCCATTTCATCCCGGCAATCCCGCGCTGACGCTGAACCTGCCGCTTTTCATCTTCCTGTTCCTTGCCCTGGCCGTCGGCATGGTCGTCGGCAGCATGGCGACGTGGGTGAAGCAGGGGCGCTACCGCAAGCTCGCGCGCCAGCGCGGTCTGGAAGCTGAAAACCTTCGCCAGGCGGTGAGCCGCCCACCGGCGGCGCCCAATGGACCAGCGCTGCCCAAGCCGAACTAGCTAACGCCTCACGGAGCCTCCGATGCTGACCGTTTCGRCCGCCGAGGTCGACCGCGCGCTGACCTTTCCCGGCCTTGTCGAGACATTGCGCACCGCCTTCCGCGAAGGCGCGATGCAGCCGGTTCGCCATCATCATGGCGTCGAGCGCCCGGACGGCGCCGCCTCGACCCTGCTTTTGATGCCGGCCTGGACCGACTTCAATGCCGCTGGTACCTCGGCGGGAGGCCATATCGGCGTCAAGATCGTCACCGTATCGCCGGACAACAACGCCATCGGCAAGCCGGCGGTGATGGGCCTCTATCTTTTGCTCGACGGCGTCACCGGCGAGCCGCAGGCGCTGATCGACGGCCAGCGCCTGACGCAGTGGCGCACGGCTTGCGCCTCGGCGCTTGCCGCCTCCTATCTCGCCCGCAAGGACGCCTCGCGGCTTCTGGTGATCGGCGCCGGCGCGCTGTCGCCGTTCCTTGCCAAGGCACATTCGGCGGTCAGGCCGRTCGCATCCATCCGCATCTGGAACCRCACGCCGGCCAATGCCGAAAAAGTGGCGGCCACCTTGCGAGCCGAAGGCCTTCCTGCAAGTGCCGCCGGCGATCTCGACGCGGAGCTTGCCGAGGCCGACATCGTCGCCTCCGCGACCATCTCGAACACGCCGCTGGTCAAGGGCGCGCTGCTGAAGCCCGGCGCCCATGTCGATCTCGTCGGCGGTTTCACGCCGACGATGCGCGAAAGCGATGACGACGCGATCAAGCGCGCCCGCGTCTATGTCGACACCCGCGCCGGCGCCACCAAGGAAGYCGGCGACATCGTCCAGCCGCTGGCCTCRGGCGTRCTGAAACCGGAAGCGATCGTCGCCGACCTGCACGAGCTTGCCCGCGGCGAGAAGCAGGGCCGGCAAAGCGACGGCGAGATCACGCTGTTCAAGTCGGTTGGCGCAGCGCTTGAGGATCTCGCCGCAGGCATCGCCATCTACAAGGCGCTGCGCGCAGGCAGTAGGGATTAGGCAGGAGGAAGACTCACACCTACTGCCTACTGCCTACTGCCTACTGCCTACTGCCTACTGCCTACTGCCTACTGCCCATTCGGCCAGTAGACGCGCAGGCGATGATTGTCCGGATCGAGCGCCACGAAGGTTCGTCCGAAATCGAGATCGGTTGGCGCCTGCAGTACCTTAAGGCCTCTGCCGATCCAATCCGCGTGAGTGGCGTCGACCGTCGCTGYGTTCTCAACCGCGATCACGAGCTCGCCGCCACCGCCTGCTGCCGCCGCAGCCGGTTCCACTGTGTGGCGCGACCAGAGGCCGAGCTTGAAGCCTTTGTCGAGCACGAACATCACGAAGGTCGGCGAGGATTCGACCGGCTCGC
Organism: Mesorhizobium sp. LCM 4576; assembly: GCF_001854815.1. Taxonomy (NCBI): domain Bacteria; kingdom Pseudomonadati; phylum Pseudomonadota; class Alphaproteobacteria; order Hyphomicrobiales; family Phyllobacteriaceae; genus Mesorhizobium; species Mesorhizobium sp. LCM 4576. The sequence continues at coordinate 303,083 of NZ_MDDT01000024.1, read as the reverse complement.
GTCCGAGCAAGGAGGCATAGAACGCACCGCTCTTTTCCGGACTGTCGACATAGAGGATGACGAAATTCGGCGTGGTCATATCTGATCTCCAAACTATCTGAACCTTGGAAACCATACGCAGAGCTACTGTCAGATTCTGGCAGCAGCGATCAGCCGGAAGCGTCTTTCGCGCCGTTCCGGCCGGGCGCGTCAAGGCCCGCCCGCCACTCTTTCAGCATCGCCTGGCGGCGGCGCGGATAGCGGATGTCGGTCGCTGTCAGATCGGATATCCGGTCGGCGCGGAAATGCCGGAAATCCCGGCGCGTCTCGCACCACGCCACCATCACCCGCACCTTGTCGAAGAAGGCGAGCGCGAACGGCCAGACCAGGCGCTTCGATGCTGCTCCACCGGCGTCACGATAAAGGAAGCCGAGCTTGCGCTCGTCGCGGATCGCCTGCCGCACGATGGCCAGGTCGATCGCTTCGGCATTTTCCGAGCGCGGTCCGACAAGCAGCGTTGTCGCGTCGAGATCCTCGCGCAAATCATCCGGCAGCACCGCCGCGATCTTGGCCAGCGCATCGGCCGCGGCGACCGCCAATCTCTTGTCCGGCTGCTTCGCCACCCAGCGCGAGCCGAGTACGATCGCCTCGATCTCCTCGTCGCTGAACATCAAAGGCGGCAGCATGAAGCCGGGCCTCAGCACATAGCCAAGCCCCGCCTCGCCCTCGATCGGCGCGCCCTGCCCCTGCAGCGTCGCGATGTCGCGGTAGAGCGTGCGGATCGACACACCCATCTCGTCCGCGAGCATGCGGCCGCTCACCGGCCGGCGATGGCGGCGCAGGATCTGGATCAGGTCGAGCAGGCGTTCCGAACGGGACATGAATGGCTAACCGGCGTGCCGGACAATAAGGCTGGCCCGCGCATCGCGGCAAGCAGCCAATGCCACGGAACGCCTGCGTCCCGTTCCCGTTGTCTCCGCAATGGAGATGCGCGGTTTCCTGTTCTTCTGGTCGGTGCTGACCGTTTTCGTCGCGGCGCTCAGCCTTGGGCCGTCCTTTGCCCATGTGCTGGAATCGCTGCCCAGGCTGACGAAATGGTCGCCGGCGCTGTGGCGAGAGGCGACGGTCTTCAACGGCCAGTTCCTGCTTTTTGCCGTGATCGGAGCCCCGCTCGATATCGCTGCGATCCTCTGTCCGGCGTTGCTTGCCTGGATGCTGCGTGGCCAGGCTGCGGCCTTCCGCTTTGTGCTCGCGGCCACATTGCTCTATGCGGCCGCGCTGGCGCTCTGGTTCGGCCTCGTCAAACCGGCCAACGATATCCTCGCGACCTGGACGCCGGGACCGATCCCGGAAAACTTCGAAGCCATCCGGCTACGTTGGGAAACCGGCCACATGGCGGTGACTGTGGCCAAGGCGCTTGGCTTCATTTCGCTCTGCTTCGGCCTGCTCGGCGTTCGGCATGGCTGACGACCCACCATTGAATGAGCCGGGCTTTGTTGCGCCGGTGGGCTTAGCTGTGGCAGAAGCGGGCCGAACCGCCGGAGATGATCCTTCTTGAAATCTTTTCGCGACAAACGCCGCGATGGCCGCCCGCATCCCGCAAGGGCGGAACAGCCTCGCCCGCGTGATGCGTTCCCGGCCGGGCGGCATCAGGCCGCGCCCRCCGAGCGCCGCGAAACGAAACCGGCGGACCGGCAGGACGCCAAACCGGCGCCACGCGTGCCGGCGCGCCCCGAGGGCGTGCTGCCCGCCGAGCGCCTGCCATTGATCCTCGAAGTCGCGCCCAACGCCGATTACGCGCTGCTGGACAGCGGCGCCGGCGAAAAACTCGAGCAATATGGCCCCTACCGCATCGTGCGCCCCGAGGGCCAGGCAATCTGGCAGCGGGCCCTTCCAGCGAAGGAATGGGAGCGCGCCGACGCCATCTTCACCGGCGACACCGACGAGGAAGGCATCGGCCGCTGGCGCTTTCCCAAGGCGCCGCTCGGTGAGACCTGGCCGATGAAGCATGACGGCATCGATTATCTCGGCCGCTTCACCTCCTTCCGCCATGTCGGTGTTTTTCCGGAGCAGGCCTCGCATTGGGACCATATGGCCGGGCTGATCGCGGYGGCGAAGCGCCCGGTCAAGGTGCTGAACCTCTTCGGCTACACGGGCCTCGCCTCGCTGGTGRCAGCCCGCGCCGGCGCCGAGGTCACCCATGTCGATGCCTCGAAGAAGGCGATCGGCTGGGCGCGCGAGAACCAGGAGATGGCCGGCCTTTCCGGCAAGCCGATCCGCTGGATCGTCGAGGACGCGGTGAAGTTCGCCGAGCGCGAGGACCGCCGCGGCAGCCGCTACGACATCGTGCTGTTCGACCCGCCGGCCTATGGCCGAGGCCCGAAGGGCGAGGTCTGGCAATTGTTCGAGGACCTGCCGGGCCTCACCGACCTTTGCCGCTCGATCCTGACGCCGAAACCGCTGGYCGTCGTTCTCACCGCCTATTCGATCCGCGCCTCCTTCTTCGCCATCCATGCGCTGATGCGCGACACTTTTGCCGGCATGGGCGGCACGGTCGAATCCGGCGAACTGATCATTCGCGAGAAGTCGGCCGGCCGCGCTTTGTCGACCTCGCTGTTCTCGCGCTGGGTGGCTTGAATGAACCCACATGACGGCGCCCGCCCGGTTGGGCAGGTCAAGGAAGTCACCAGCCTTGCCAATCCCCTGGTCAAGGACATCAAGGCGCTGGCGCTGAAGAAATTCCGCGACCAGCAGAACGCCTTCATGGCCGAGGGCCTGAAGCTCATCATCGACGCGCTCGACCTCGGCTGGTCGATCAGGACCCTGGTCTTCGCCAAGGCCGGACGCGGCAACGCGGCGATAGAAAAGGCCGCCGCGCGCACCGTCGCCGCCGGCGGCACGGTGCTCGAAGTTTCGGAAAAGGTGCTGGCCGCCATCACCCGGCGCGAAAACCCGCAAATGGTGGTCGGCGTCTTCGCGCAGCAGACCGTGCCGCTGAAGGACATCCGCGCCAGGGACGGCGATGTCTGGGTGGCGCTCGACCGGGTGCGCGACCCCGGCAATCTCGGCACCGTGATCCGCACCGTCGACGCGGTCGGCGCCAGGGGCGTCATCCTGGTCGGCGACACCACCGATCCGTTCTCGCTGGAGACGGTGCGCGCCACCATGGGTTCGATCTTCGCCGTGCCGGTCGCGAGAGCCACCGAGCAGGCTTTCCTCGCCTGGCGGCGCGATTTTTCGGGTCTTGTCGTCGGCACGCACCTCAAGGGCGCGGTCGACTATCGCTCCGTCGATTTCACCAGGGGGCCGGTTCTGCTGCTGATGGGCAACGAGCAGCAGGGACTGCCCGACAGCCTCGCCGAAAGCTGCGACCGCCTGCTCAGGATCCCCCAGGCCGGCCGGGCCGATTCGCTCAACCTGGCGGTCGCCACCGGCGTGATGTTGTTCGAGATAAGGCGCGGCGCGTTGAAGCTCGAGCCCGCCAACGACAGCCGATGAGGACTCCCAAGTGAAATCCTGGTCCCCTTACGTCGTGCTGGTCGTCATCGTCATTGCGCTCGACCAGTGGATCAAGCAACTGGTCGAGAACGGGCTCGCTTTCCAGGAGAAGGTCGATCTCCTGCCCTTCCTGGCCCTATTCCGCACCTACAACACCGGCATCGCCTTCTCGATGTTCGAGTCGTTCGGCGATACCGGCCTGGTGGTCATCGCCGTGCTGGTCGTGGCCTTCGTGCTCTATCTCKCCACGCGCACGCCGGCCGGCCATGTCGTCGCCCGCATCGGCTTTGCGCTCATCATCGGCGGCGCGCTCGGCAACCTCATCGACCGCGCCGTCTACGGCCACGTCATCGACTACATCCTGTTCCACACGCCCGTCTGGTCTTTCGCGGTGTTCAACCTCGCCGACGCCTTCATCTCGGTCGGCGCGGCGCTTGTCGTCTTCGACGAACTGATCGGCTGGGGCCGCGAGGCCAAGCCCCAGGATCCAGGCAATTGACCTGACGCGGTTGAAGCCGCAGACTTCCGAGCAATTCCAGGAAAAGTGTGCAGCGGTTTTCCGTCCGGAATTGCTTAAAGCGTAAAGCTCAGAACCGAGGAGAAAAACGTGACCGACACCTTCAAAGCGATCCTCGTTTCGCGCGATGCTGACAAGAAGCAGTCCGTCGATGTCGTCGACCTCACCGAGGCCGATTTGATGGAAGGCGACGTGACCGTCGCCGTCGAGGCGACGACGGTGAACTATAAGGACGGGCTCGCCATCACCGGCAAGGCGCCGGTCGTGCGCCGCTGGCCGCTGGTTCCTGGCATCGATTTCGCTGGCACCGTGATCTCCTCCTCGCATGCCGACTGGCGCAAGGGCGATAAGGTGATCCTTAACGGCTGGGGCGTCGGYGAGACGCATTACGGCGCCTACGCTGGCCGCGCCCGCRTCAACGGCGATTGGCTGGTGCCGCTGCCCGACGGCATGAGCCCGCATGACGCGATGGCCGTCGGCACGGCGGGCTACACGGCCATGCTTTCCGTCATGGCGCTGGAGCGTCACGGCATCGTGCCCGACCGCGGTCCGGTGGTGGTGACGGGTGCTGCCGGCGGCGTCGGCTCGGTCGCCATCTCGATCCTGTCCAGCCTCGGCTACCATGTCATCGCCTCGACCGGCCGCAACGCCGAGAGCCCCTATCTGATCGATCTCGGCGCCGCCGAGGTGATCTCGCGCGAGGAGCTCAGCCAGCCGGCGAAGCCGCTCGCCAAGGAGCGCTGGGCCGGCGGCGTCGACTCGGTCGGCAGCCATACCTTGGCCAACGTCCTGTCGATGACCTCCTATGGCGGCGCGATCGCTGCCTGCGGCCTGGCCGGCGGCATGGATCTGCCGGGAAGCGTCGCGCCCTTCATCCTGCGTGGCGTCTCGCTGCTGGGCATCGATTCGGTGATGGCGCCGAAGGYCGTCCGCCTGGAGGCATGGCGCCGCATCGGCACCGATCTCGACTYGAAGAAGCTTTCGACATTATCGCGCACGATCGGTTTCGACGGCATTGTCGCCGCCRCGCGCGACATCGTCGAAGGCAAGATCCGGGGCCGCGTCGTCGTAGATATGTAGCCGGAAGTCGCGGCTCCGCCCGCGCCCGCAAGGCGGTAGGAATCCACGCAATCGCTAAAATTCGAACGATCCCTCCCAATCTTCCATAATCTCTGTCTGGCATGGTCCGTGCATGGTCGCGGACTCCGACATCAGACAGGACAGCAAAGCCACGAGCGCTGACAGGCTCATCGCCGATGCGCCGAAGCGGCARGTGCTTGCCGCGCCGCCGTTGGCTCCCGAATTGCCCGCGGCCAGCCACGAAGGCCTGYCGTTCCTGACGATCGTCGCCATCGCCGTCATGGCAGGGCTCGCRCATCTCACCGGAGCGCCGCTCATCGTCACCRCCGGCCTTGTTGCTGCGGCCCTTGCCGGCCTCGCCATGCATCTGCGCAGCCGTCGCGACGAGCGTCGCACCGCGGCACTTCTCGACGAAACCGCCGCCCGCAGTCGCGCCGAGATCGAGACCCTCGCCGACCGCATGTGGGAGATGCAGGAGAGCGAGGAACGCTTCCGCGGCCTGATCGACGCGCTTGGCGACCTCGTCGTCCATCGCGACCGCGACGGCCATATCGTCTATGCCAACAGCGTCTTTGCCTCGCTTGTCGACGTCGACGCGCGCGATCTTGCCGGCAGGACCTTGTCCGAGCTCGGCATCGATGTCGGCGTCGTCCCTGACGCCGCCTTCTCCGATCATGAATGCCTGAGCTCCACCGACGTCGCGATCCGCACCCCGAACGGGCCGCGCTGGTTCTCCTGGATCGAATTGTCGGTGCGCGACAAGGACACCGGCGCGGTCTCGCACCGGGCCATCGCCCGCGACATCACCGCCCGCAAGCGCGCCGAATCCTCGCTGATCACCGCGCGCGAGCGGGCTGAATATGCGAGCCAGGCCAAGTCGCGCTTCCTCGCCACCGTCAGCCATGAGATCCGCACGCCGATGAACGGCATCATGGGCATGGCGAAGCTGCTTGCCGATACCGACCTTTCGCCCGAGCAGCGCACCTATGTGGGCGCCGTCTCCACCTCGGCCAGCGCGCTGCTCGCGCTCATCGAGGACCTGCTCGACTATTCCAAGATCGAGGCGGGCCGCTTCGAGCCCGAGCCGCAGCCGACCTCGCTGCGTGAAATCGCCGACAACATCATCGAGCTTCTGGCCGCGAAAGCCTTCGCCAAGAACATCGGCCTTGGCTRCCATGTCGAGCCCGACGTGCCGCAGATGATCACCGCCGACCCCGGTCGCGTGCGCCAGGTGCTGCTGAACCTCATCGGCAACGCGGTGAAGTTCACCGACACGGGCGGCGTGCTGCTCACCGTGGCGCGCGCGCGCACCGAAACCACCGACCGCATCTGCTTCACCGTCGCCGACACCGGCCCGGGCCTGCGCGAAGAGGACATGGAGCGCATCTTCGAGGAGTTCGAGCAGTCCGACGGCACCTCGACCAGGGTGCATGGCGGCGCGGGTCTCGGTCTTGCCATCTCGAAGCGGCTGGCTACCGCGATGGGCGGCACGATCTCGGTCTCGAGCCGGCTCGGCGAAGGGTCCGAATTCGTCCTCGAGCTACCGGCGGTCGCTGCAACCGAGCCGCCGCCGCATCGCCACAACATCCTCGCCGACCGGCGAGCGGTGATCGTGTCGAAAAACCCCACCGAGGCCGATGCCATCGCCCGCACGATCAGGGCCCATGGCGGCATCGTCGAGATCGCGGCGACACCAAGCCAGGCCGCTCCCTTCGCTGCCGGCTGCAACGTGCTCCTGATCGACGCCGCGCTCGAAAACAGCGACGGCAGGCTGCTCAAGCGGCTGCGCGACTCGGGTTTTACCGACTGCGAGGCCATCACCCTGATCGCGCCGACCGACCGCGGCATGCTCGGCGAATTCCGCGCCAGCGGCTACGCCACTTTCCTCGCGAGGCCCGTGCGCGGCGAGACCCTGCTGCGGGTGCTGTTGACCAGCCATGGCTCCGCGCTCGTCCAGCCGCGGCCGGAGCCCCGCCAGGCTTCCTCGCGCAAGCGCGACCAGGGCCTGTCGGTGCTGATCGCGGAAGACAATGACATCAACGCCATGCTCGCCCGCGCCACGCTGCTCAAGGCCGGGCATCGCGTCAAGATCGTCGGCAACGGCAAGGCCGCGGTCGATGCCGTCACCGATGCAGGCCTCAAGTTCCRCTTCGACGTGGTGCTCATGGACCTGCATATGCCTGTCATGGACGGRCTCGATGCGATCGCCGCCATCCGTCGCCATGAAGAGTCGCTCGCCATGCCGCCGATCCCGATCATGGTGCTTTCGGCCGACAGCCAGGAAAAGACCCGGCATGCCGTGCTCGCCCATGGCGCCAGCGGTTTCGTGACCAAGCCGCTCGACCCGGACGCGCTCGTCCAGGCGGTCGAGGGCCAGGTTGCGGCCTGAGGAAATTTTTGACCGTTGAACACCTTGGCTTGACTGGCTTTCGCGGCCACAAGATAGCCGGTTGAGAGTATTGCCCAGCCGACAAAGTATTGCCCGCCACGTCGTATCACGGTACTGTCACAATCCTGTTGCACCTACACCGTATCCCCGTGCCAAGAGGGATGRCTCGAAGGAGAATCACTCGTGCATACAGTCGTGCCTGAATGTGACACTCGGCCGAACGCCGGCGGCGCCCTGCTCGCTGCCCGTACCGCCGACGCCGTCGCAAGCGGTGCTCCGCTGGGCCGCATCGGCAATCTCGAAGTGCGGCTCGCCCGCAACGAGGCCGAAATCGCCGCCGCCCAGGAAGTCCGCTATCGGGTATTCTACGACGAGCTCGGCGCGAGGAAGGACCTGTTCCAGGCGCAGAACCGGCGCGACGCCGACCGTTTCGACCCGCTCTGCGATCACCTTCTTGTGTTCGATACCTCCCTTCCCGGTCCTGAGCATCGCCGGATCGTCGGYACCTACCGCTTGCTGCGGCAGGAGATCGCCACAGCCGCCGGCGGCTTCTATTCCGAGGGCGAGTTTGAGCTCACCAAGCTGATCGCGCGGCATCCCGGCCAGCGCTTCCTCGAGCTCGGCCGCTCCTGCGTTCTGCCGGAATACCGCTCCAAGCGCACCATCGAGGCGCTCTGGCAGGGCATCTGGGCCTATATCRACCATTACGGCATCGGCGTGATGACCGGCTGCGCCTCTTTCCRTGGCATCGTGCCGGCGGCGCATGCCGAGGCGCTGACCTATCTCGCCCATCATTGCCGCACCAACTCCGCCTGGGATGTTCGCGCGGTTCCGGGACGCTACTRCTCGATGGACCTGATGCCGATCGAGGCGGTGAACACCAAGGCGGCAATCGCCGCCATGCCCCCGCTGGTCAAGGGCTACCTGCGCGTCGGCGCCCGCATCGGCGACGGCTGCGTCATCGACCACGAATTCTCGACCGTCGACGTCTTCGTCGTCATGYCGGTCAAGGAGATCGGCGCCCGCTACGTCAACTACTATGGCGGTGAAGGGCAGCGCTTCGYGGCTTGAGGCAGTAGGCAGTAGGCAGTAGGAGAACTGCTACGATTCGTGCTCTTACGACTGTTGCCTAGTCCCTAACTCCTATTCCCTCTCTTCACGGAATATCTTCCGGCCTTCGCCCCGGCCGACTCTTGTAGGCCGGAAACGACCAGCCGAACTTGAGGGCCCCGCCGCGCACCGCGAACGCGCCCGCAAAGCCGAGCAGGCTCGACGCCAGCGCCGGCAGGCCGGCAAGATCGCCAATGGTGAAGATCGTCGCGCCGGCAAGGGCCGCGGTGACATAGATTTCGGGCCTGAGCAGCACCGAGGGCTCGCCGGCAAGCAGGTCGCGCAAGATGCCRCCGAACGTTGCCGTCAGCACGCCCATGATGACCGACACGACGGGCGAGCCGGTGATCGCCAGCCCCTTGGCCGCGCCCAWCACCGAAAACGCGGCAAGGCCGATGGCGTCGAGCCAGAGCAACAGCTTGTAGCGGGATTCGAAGCGGTGGGCGCTGAAGAACACCAGCACCGCGACGACGGCGCAGATCAGCACATAGCCGCTGTTGGCGACCCAGAACACCGGCAGGTTGAGGATGACGTCGCGCAACGTCCCGCCGCCGATGCCGGTGACGCTGGCCAGGAACAGGAAGCCGATGATGTCGAGCTGCTTCCGCGATGCCGCAAGCGCGCCCGTCGCCGCGAAGACGGCGACRCCGGCATAGTCGAGCAGCGCGATGGGGTTTAAGGGCATAGGCAGTAGGGAGTAGGCAGTAGGGAACAAGGGCGTATAAATAACACGAAGCCGCGCGATTGATACGGCCCCCTACTGCCTACTGCCTATTCCCTAATCACGCATCCTTCTCGGCCTGCTCGTTCACTGGACCCGGYTCGACCTTCGCCTCGGCGGCCGTCTTCGGTCCGCCCTTGGCGACGCCGACCATCGCCGGCCGCAGCACGCRCTCGCCGATCGAATAGCCCGGCTGAACCACCTGCACGACGGTGCCGGCCGGAACCTCCGGATTGGGCACCTCGAACATCGCCTGATGGAAGTTCGGATCGAACTTCTCGCCTTCCGGCGCGAGCTTCTTCACGCCGTGGCGCTCCAGCGCCGAAAGCATGGCGCGTTCGGTGAGGTCGACACCTTCGATCAGCGCCTTGAACCCGGCGTCGCCGCTGGCCTTCGCCTCGGCTGGGATCGCGTCCAGCGCGCGGCGCAGATTGTCGGATACCGACAGCATGTCGCGCGCGAAATTGGCGACGGCGTAGGCGCGGGCGTCCTGCACATCGCGCGCTGTGCGCCGCCGCAAATTCTCCATCTCGGCCGCCGCGCGCAACGCACGGTCCTTCAGTTCCTCGTTTTCCTTCAGCAGCCGCACCAGCGCTTCGTAGTCGCCGTCGACACCACCTTCCGCACGCTCGCCGGAAGCCTGGGTGGCTTCCATATCTTCGGGCGTGCGTTCGTCTTTTGCCTGGTCGCTCATCGCGTTTCCCGTCATTCGGATTGGTTTGGATTTGCGCCCGATATCGAGGTTTGGCGGTCAAAAATCAAGGGGTAAGCGCGGACCGAGAATGTCCGGCCGTCGTTCCAAGTTAATTCAAATTTTACCCTATCACGCGGCTTTGCTTGCCCTCGAATGCCGTTGCGGGAACCATAAACGGGCTGGAGGAGTTTCGAAGCCGACACAGGATTTTGGGACATGAGCGGCAATCACGRCAACAGGCGCGCCGAGCTGGCCAACGATATCCGGCGGCAGGCCGGCAGCGAGGTAACGAAGCGCTTTCTGCGCACCTTGCCGGCATTTCGCCTGGAAAAGGAGATGCCCCAGCGGCTAAGTGATCTGCTTGACCGCCTCGACGATGCAGAGGCGGAGAATGCGGACGGCGGGCGGCGCTCAATTGCCGCGCGCCGCCACTAAGAGCAATTCCAGGAAAAGTGTGTAGGGTTTTCCGTCCGGAATTATGCAAAAGACAAGTTCAGGCCGCCTTCCGGTCATCGCGCATCAGCGCTTCGCCATGACGGATTTCCGTGCCGAGCACCTTCAGGCATTCCCGCATGAAGGCCGCGAGGCCCGGCCAGCCCTTGGCTGAAACCAGATTGCCGTCGACATGCGCCCCGGTCGGGGCGACATCGATATAGGTACCGCCGGCAAGCGTCACTTCCGGCTCGCAATACTGCAGCGCCGCGACCTCCTTGCCGCGCACCACGCCATCGACCGCGATCAGGATCTGCACGCCGTGGCAGATCGTGAAGATCGGCTTCCCGGTCTCATGGAAATGCCTGACCAGCGCCTGCACGCGCTTGTCGATGCGGATATATTCCGGCCCGCGCCCGCCCGCCGCATAGACCGCATCGTAATCGGCCGGATTCACCTCGGCGAAGGTCTTGTTGAGGATGTAGTCGTGGCCCAGCTTTTCGGTATAGGTCTGGTGGCCCTCGAAGTCGTGCAATGAGGTCTTCAGCACGTCGCCCGCCTTCTTGTCCGGGCATACGACATGGACGGTGTGGCCCACCGCGTGCATGRCCTGTTCGAACACGAAAATCTCATACTCCTCGCTGAACTCGCCAACGAGCATCAGTATTTTCTTACCGGCCATGCTCTTCCTCCTTTGGCTGGCTGTTATTTCGCGGTCCGAAATAATGACCCCTACCCTAAGCGCAGGCCAGCCGAAGGGAAAGCCTGAATCGCCAATGTGGTCCGACCAGAACGATACGGGGTTCGTTCCAGACCTATTTTGGGCCGATCCGGCCGCCGCCCTGTGCGGCGCTGGTCAGACCAGCACCGTACCCTCGCCGCTCGAAAAACAGAGTCAGCCGGGACGTTTGCGCCGCCAGGAATATTTCGGCCCCCTGGGTTCCGCCTCCACCGCCGGCTGATAGTACACCGGCAAGCCGCCGGTCTTGCCTTCCTCCAGGCGCTTCAACAGCACCGGGTTGGAGACCTCGAACTCGTCGAAGCCAAGTCGCAGCATATGCGGAAGCTGGTCGACCAGCACCTGACCGGTGGCGCGCACGGCGCCCTTGAAATGGTACCGGGCCCGCAGCAATTCGCCCTTGGAGAAGGAGCGGCCGTCATTGAAGGCCGGAAAGGCGAGCGCCACCAGGGACAACTGGTCGAGCAGGCCGGTTATCTTGTCGAGCTCGTCGCCGGGCTGCAGCAACACCCCGAGGCGCTCCTTGGCTGACTTGCGAACGTCCTCATCCAGCCCAAGAAAAACCTGTAGCGGCAGGACGAAACGGCCATTACCGGCAAGCGCTTCGGCGCTTTCGGCGTGCGTCCACTCGTCTTCGCGAAAACCGTCCGGGGTCCAAAGGCGGGTCCCCGCTGTCGTCGATCCAGTCATCAAATCCTAAAGTCCTAAAGATTCCAAGGATATGCCGAGATTCAGGTGAGGCCGAGCCGAAAATGGTGACTTCCGAGAACCGGAGCGGAGCGTACTTGAAGTACGTGAGCACCGGAAGCACAGGAAGTCGCCATTTGCAGGCCGGCCTCACCTGAATATCAGGCGTATCCTAAAGTGAGGCGTCGGTCAGCGACTTTTCCAGTCCGGAGAGGTGAATGCCGCACTCGGTCTTGGCGTGCCCAGCCCAGCGGCCGCTGCGCGCGTCCTCGCCGGGCTGCACCGGCTGCGTGCAGGGGAAGCAACCGATCGAGAGATAGCCATAGGCGACCAGCGGATTTTCGCGCAGCGCATGCGCGCGCATGTAGTCGGCTTGGTCCGAGGTCGTCCAGTGAGCCAGCGGGTTGATAYGGATGCGCGAGCCGACCGCCTCGAAGACGGGCAGCGCCGCCCGCGTCGAAGCCTGGAAGCGCTTGCGTCCGGTGAACCAGGCGCGGAACGGTTCGACGCCGCGCGCCAGCGGCTCGACCTTGCGCACATTGCAGCAGGCGTCGGTGTCGGTCTCGTGCAGCCTGCCGGTCGGATCGACGCGTTCGAGCGCGGCCTCCTCCGGCTGAATCACCCTTATATCGGTCAGGCCGAAATCGGCCACCAGCGCGTCGCGATAGCCGAGCGTCTCCTCGAAATGCTTGCCGGTGTCGAGGAAGATGACCGGCAGCGAACGGTCGATCTCCGAGATCATGTGCAGAAGCACCGCCGAATCCGCGCCGAAGGACGACACGGCGGCGACCTCGCCGCGAAACAGGTCACGCGCCGCTCGCTCGATGATCTCGATCGGCTTCAGATGGCCGTGCAGCGCGTCGAGCCCCGCCGCTTCCGCGGCGACGCCCGTCTCCACGCTGCCGGTACGGTCAAGCGGCCTTGGTTTCGCCAGCATAGAGCGCCTCCTTGAACGGCGCGGGACCGACACGGCGGTAGGCGTCGATAAAACGTTCGTCGGGATTGAGCCGAAGGCCGAGATAGGTGTCGACGATCTGCTCGATGGCATCGGTGATCTCTTCCGAGGAGAAGCCGCGGCCGATGATCTCGCCCACGGATGTGTTTTCGTCGGCCGAGCCGCCAAGCGTCACCTGGTAGAGCTCGGTGCCCTTCTTCTCGACGCCGAGGATGCCGATATGGCCGACATGGTGGTGGCCGCATGCATTGATGCAGCCGGAGATCTTCAGCTTCAATTCGCCGATCTCGCGCTGYCGCTCGAGCGAAGCGAAGCGGCGCGAGATTTCCTGCGCCACYGGAATGGAGCGCGCCGTGGCCAGCGAACAATAATCGAGGCCCGGGCAGGAGATGATGTCGCTGATCAGGTTGGAATTGGCAGTCGCCAGGCCGATCTCCACCAGCGCGTCGTAAACCGCCTTGAGATCGGCGCGCGCCACATGCGGCAGGATCAGGTTCTGCTCGTGGCTGACGCGCAGTTCGTCGAAGGCGTATTTCTCGGCAATGTCGGCAACTGCTTCCATCTGGCTGTCGGTGACGTCGCCGGGCACCTCGCCGATGCCCTTGAGCGAAATCGTCACCGCCGCATAATCGGGATGGCGATGCGTCACGACGTTCTGGTCCAGCCATTCCGAGAAGCTCTTGGAATCGAGCCGCGCCTGCTTGACGACAGCATCGCCTTCCGGCCGGGCCGACAGCGCCGGCGGCGCGAAATAGGCGTTGATCGCCGCGATATCGGCCTCCGGCAGCTTCAGCTCGGTGTCCTTGAGCTCCTGCCACTCGGCCTCGATCTGCCTTGCGATTTCCTCGACGCCGGTCTCGTGCACCAGGATCTTGATACGCGCCTTGTACTTGTTGTCGCGGCGGCCGTAGAGGTTGTACACGCGCAGAATCGCCGTGCAGTAGGACAGCAACTGGGCTTCCGGCAGGAAGTCGCGGATCTTCTTGGCGATCATCGGCGTGCGGCCCAGGCCGCCGCCGACATAGACGGCGAAGCCCAGCTCGCCGGCCGCGTTCTTCTTCAGATGCAGGCCGATGTCATGCGCCTGGATGGCGGCCCGGTCGCGCTYGGCGCCGGTCACCGCGATCTTGAACTTGCGCGGCAGGTACGAAAACTCCGGATGGACCGATGACCATTGGCGCAGGATTTCCGCATAGGGACGCGGATCGGCGACCTCGTCCGCGGCCGCCCCGGCGAAGTGGTCGGCGGTGACGTTGCGGATGCAATTGCCGCTGGTCTGGATGCAATGCATCTCAACGCTGGCAAGATCGGCCAGGATCGCMGGAACATCGGCGAGCGCCGGCCAGTGRAACTGGAGGTTCTGGCGCGTGGTGAAATGGCCGTAGCCCTTGTCGTATTTGCGCGCGATATGGCCGAGCATGCGCAATTGCCGGCTGTTCAGCGTGCCGTAAGGCACCGCGATGCGCAGCATATAGGCATGCAGTTGCAGATAGACGCCGTTCATCAGCCTGAGCGGCCGGAACTGGTCCTCGCTGATCTCTCCGGCAAGCCGGCGCTTTACCTGGTCGCTGAACTCGGCGACACGGGCCTGAACGAAATCGTGGTCGAACTCGTCGTAACGGTACATGCTTTGTCTTTCAGGGCGCGTCCGCCCGTTGCCTTCCTTGGATTTAAGCGGCTCGTTCCGCTTGCTTGCCGAGATCGGGGTGGATGGTTGGGCCCGCGGCGCGGATCTTCTCGCGCAGCCGCACCGGCTCGACCAAACCATCGACAATGGTGACGTCGATCACGTTGACGTCCAGGACCTCATTGTTGGCGGCGGCCGCGGCGCCGATCGCTTCGAGTCGATCCTCCGCCGCCTTGTCATGCGCGACATCGGCATGGCCGACCGTCTCCGCCCAGCCGCCGGCGGCGTACCAGACGGCGATGCCGTCGGAGAGCCTGTTCGCGGTCAGTACCTTCATTGCTCAACTCCTTGGGCGACAGCTGAAGCCGCGCCCTCATGCCCCGTATCTTCACATCTATGTGCCGCGAGCGGCTCGGATCGTTCGAAATTGGCGCCGGCAACGGCGTCGCCGATGATCGTCATCACCGGGCCGGTGAGGTCGGCGCGCGCCTCCAGGGACGGCAGGTCGGCCAATGTCCCATGGAAACGACGGCGAGTGCCGAGGCTGGCGTTCTCGACGACGGCGACGGCGGTGTCCGGCGACAGCCCGGCTTCGATCAGCCGGCCGGCGACCTCGGCGGCAACCGAACGGCCCATATAGACGGCGACGGTCGCGCCGGAGATGGCAAGCTTTGCCCAGTCCGGCAGCGAGTTGCCCTTGAGATCGTGCCCGGTGGTGAACACCATCGAGGAAGTCACACCGCGCAGCGTCAGCGGCAATTCGAAATCGGCGGCGGCGGCGAAGGCCGCGGTGACGCCCGGAACCACCTCATAGGCGACCCCGGCGCCGCGCAGCGCCGCCATTTCCTCGCCGGCGCGGCCGAACACCAGCGGGTCGCCGGACTTCAGCCGCACCACTTTGCTGCCGGCGCGGCCAAGCTCGATGAGCAGCGCGTTGATCTCTTCCTGGCTCTTGGAATGACAGCCCTTGCGCTTGCCGACCGGCAGGCGCTCGGCGTCGCGGCGGCCCATGGCCACGATCGCCTCGGGCACCAGCGCGTCATAGACGATGGCATCGGCCTCCATCAGCAGGCGGTGCGCACGCAAGGTCAAAAGATCCTCCGCGCCCGGGCCGGCGCCGACCAGCGCGATATGCCCTTCGACCGGGGCATCCTGGGTCAAAAGCTCGAGCGCCGCGCCATGCGCCTCGGCGAGTTCGCCTGCTTCGATGGCCTTGGCCGGTGCGCCGGCGAAGAAATCGCTCCAGAAGCGGCGGCGGCGATTGCCCTTCGGCAGTTTCTCGGCGGCGGTGCGGAACGACGCGGCGAGCGCCGCCAGCCGGCCGAGCGACGGCGACAGCATGCGATCGATGCGCCCGCGCAGCATCTGCGCCAAAACCGGTCCGGCGCCTTCGGTGCCGATGGCGACGGCGACCGGCGCGCGGTTGACCAGGGCCGGGGTAAAAAAATCGCAGAGCTCAGGCCGATCCACGACGTTGACCGGGATGCCCAGCCGCCGCGCGTCCTCGGCTACGCGACGGTCGAGCGCCTCGTCGCCGCTCGCGGCGAACACCAGGGCCGCATCCCGGAGATGCGCCGCTTCATATGCCGCCTCGATGCGAACGGCGCCGGCCGATGCGATGAAGTCCAACAGACCGCTGCTGGCATTGTCGGCAATGATGCGCAGCACCGCGCTCGACTGCGCAAGCAGCCTGGCCTTGGCAAGCGCCTCCTCGCCGTTGCCGACGATGGCCACGGCTTCGCCATCGACCCGCATGAAGACGGGAAAGGCATTGAGCTTGGTGTTGGTCGGCGGCATGGCAACGAGCAATATTGGAACAGTTTGGCAGTTTTACGCGGGCTGGCCAAAAACCAGAAGGCAAGCACTCGCGTGCCGCCGAACAGCAGGCAATCGCTTTTTCGCAGCCGCGAAGGGCAAGAGAAAAAAATTCTACTTTAAGAATGGGACGGACAGGGCGAGGTGAGAAACCGCCTTGATCCGTCGCAATTTTTAGCACCGGGTCGGGAAAGCGGCAAAACAGTTTTTTCTAAATTCTACTAACTTGGTAGATTAAAGCCGACCTTGCTGTTCGGCACCCGGCAACGCCTGGCCGGAGCAGTCGAAGGCGCTACCGCCAGATCGGAACCATCATGCTCCGCGGCTCGTTTGCCTAGCGATCATACTGTCGATCCCGAGCGCCGTCGATCGACAACAATGCAAAGCAAAGGAGGTAGGCCATGAGCGTCAAGCTGAAGCGCGGATTGTGGGTCATCGTGGCCGATGGCGAAAAGGCGCTCTTCCTGCGCAACCAGGGCGACAGCAAGTTCCCGAATCTGGAAGTGGTGCAGGAGATGGAACAGGAGAACCCGGCAACGCGCGAGCAAGGCAGCGACAAGCCGGGCCGGCAAAGCAATGAAGGCCCCCGCAGCGCCGTCGAAGAAACCGATTGGCACCGTCTGGGCAAGGAGCGCTTCGCCGTCGAGATTGCCGACCGGCTCTACAAGCTCGCGCATGGTGGTGCGTTCGACGCGGTCGTGCTGATCGCGCCGCCGCAGGTGCTTGGCGAGATGCGCCAGAAACTGCATAAGGAAGTCAGCGRCAAGGTGCAGGCCGAAATCCCGAAGACGCTCACCAACCACACGATTTCCGACATCGAGAACCTGCTGCAAGCGGCATAAGGCGGCGAAAAGAAAGCGGCTTCGAGGCTGGATCGCGTCCCGAAGCCGTCTCTTTGTCGGCGGGGCGCCGATTTTCCGGTCCGCGCACTCCTTGAGCGTCGTTTTCTGCGCGGCGGTGGTTGCGTCATCGCCGCTCCCTCTACCATATTGCCGAAGGCGACGGCCTCGGCGGGCGCCCATCCGACATCGTGAATTTTCGAAAGGCGCTCCATAGACAATGCCGCATGACACACCCCTTATCGCCACCATCGTCGCCGGTCTGGGGCTTGCATTCGTCTTCGGGGCGTTAGCCAACCGTTTCCGCATCCCGCCGCTTGTCGGCTATCTTGTCGCCGGCGTCCTGGTCGGCCCGAACACGCCGGGTTTCGTCGCCGACGCCAGCCTCGCCAACGAGCTCGCGGAGATCGGCGTCATCCTTTTGATGTTCGGCGTCGGCCTGCATTTTTCGCTGAAGGACCTTCTGTCCGTCCGCGCCATCGCCGTGCCGGGCGCCATCGTGCAGATCGGCTTCGCGACGCTGCTCGGCGTCGGGCTTGCCTGGCTGCTCGGCTGGTCGCTGGGCGCCGGCCTGGTCTTCGGCCTGGCGCTTTCGGTCGCCTCGACCGTGGTGCTTTTGCGCGCCATGCAGGAGCGGCGGCTGATCGAGACCGAGCGTGGCCRCATCGCCGTCGGCTGGCTGATCGTCGAGGATCTGGCAATGGTGCTGGCGCTGGTGCTGTTGCCRGCGCTCGCGGGCGTGCTTGGCGGCCAGGCGCAGGTCGATGACCATGCGAGCCTGCTTTCGCTGCCCGCCAGCTACGGCATATGGGGCGTCGTCGGCGCAACATTCGCCAAGGTCGCCGCCTTCGTCGTCGTGATGCTGGTGGTCGGCCGCAGGGTGATCCCGTGGATCCTGCATTACGTCGCCCATACCGGCTCCAGGGAATTGTTCCGGCTCTCGGTGCTGGCGATCGCGCTCGGCGTCGCCTTCGGCGCGGCGAAGCTGTTCGGCGTTTCGCTGGCGCTCGGCGCCTTCTTCGCCGGCATGATCATGAGCGAATCCGAACTCAGCCACCGCGCGGCGGAAGAATCACTGCCGCTGCGCGACGCCTTCTCGGTGCTGTTCTTCGTCTCGGTCGGCATGCTGTTCGACCCGCTCAGCCTGATCAGCAACGGCCTGYCGATCCTCGCCACATTAGCGATCATCATTATCGGCAAGTCGATCGCGGCTTTCGTCATCGTGGTCGCCTTCCGCTATCCGATCGCGACCGCGCTGATGATTTCGGCGAGCCTTGCCCAGATCGGCGAATTCTCCTTCATCCTGGCCGAGCTCGGCGTCGGCCTGAAACTGCTGCCCGAACAGGGCCGCGACCTGATCCTGGCCGGCGCGATCCTGTCGATCCTGCTCAATCCGCTGATGTTCCTCGTTGTCGACTGGATGAAGCCGTGGCTGGAAAAGCGCGCCGGCAAGACGGCTACGCCCGAGGAGGCAAAGCCGATCGGCCCGGCGACCGAGCCCGGCCAGGTCGCTTCGGTCCAGGCAACGTCAGGAAAGGAAGACGGCCCGCCGCCCAGGACCGCGCTTGCCGGCCATTCCATCCTGATCGGTTATGGCCGCGTCGGCAGTCTTGTGGGCGCGGCGTTGAAGGAAGCCGCCCTGCCCTTCCTGGTGATCGAGGACGCCGACAAGACGCTGGCGAAGCTGCGCGACGACGGCGTCGAGACCGTCGCCGGCAATGCCGCCAATGCGGATGTCTTCGCGGCCGCCAATCCGGAGGGCGCCAAGCGGCTGATCCTCGCCATTCCCAATGCCTTCGAGGCGGGGCAGGTTGTGCTCAGGGCCCGCGCGGCCAATCCGGAGATCAACGTCATTGCCCGCGCTCATTCCGACGCCGAGGTCGAGCATTTGAAAGGGCTCGGCGCCGACACCGTGATCATGGGCGAGCGCGAGATCGCGCGGGGGATCGTTGAGGTGGTGACCGGCAAAAACACCG
The DNA here is from genome assembly GCF_001854815.1 of Mesorhizobium sp. LCM 4576. NCBI lineage: Bacteria > Pseudomonadati > Pseudomonadota > Alphaproteobacteria > Hyphomicrobiales > Phyllobacteriaceae > Mesorhizobium > Mesorhizobium sp. LCM 4576. Next base: position 284,025 of record NZ_MDDT01000024.1, on the reverse strand, counting down.
GTCCGTCCGGTCCCGCCATGGTGGTCGATCCCCAACCCGCCTGACGTGGCTCATGCAACGAAGGCGGAGCCACCATTCCGCGCGATATCGCTGAGATATTTCGCCGGTGGCTTACCCAGCGCCTTYTTGAACATGGTAATGAAGGCGGTGACGGAGTGATAGCCGAGATCGCCCGACACCTGTTGCACACTGGCGCCGGATGACAGTTCCCTGAGCGCGACGATCAAGTGCAGTTGCTGGCGCCAGCGGCCGAAGCTCAAGCCCGTCTCCTTGACGATAAGACGCGCCAGGCTGCTTTCGCTCAGCGCCACGCGATCCGCCCACTGCGCCAGCGTGCCGCGATCGGCGGGGTCGTCGGCAAGCGCTTCGGCGATCCGTCGCAGCCGCGGCTCGGCCGAGATCGGCAGGTGCAATTGCTGCACGGGCATCAGCGGCAGTTCGGCGAGCAGGACCTTTCCCAGGAAATCGCACCGCGCGTCGTGTGGCGCGCATTCCGACAGTTCGATGATCACCTCGCGCAGCAGCGGCGAGATCGACAGCGTGCAGCACCGATCCGGCAGGTCGGCGGCGCCCGGCTCGATATAGACGAAGAAAATCCTCGCATTGGCCGTCGCGATGTTGCTGTGCTCCATGCGGCTCGGCACCCACACCCCGCAATGYGGCGGCACCATCCAAAGCTCGTTCGGAACGCGGCAGGTGACGGCACCGCCGAGCGCGAAGACAAGCTGCCCCTTGCGATGCCAATGCTCGCGCACCTCGGCCCTGGTCTCGGTGACGTCGACGCCAATTGCGATCGCCGGCGCGGCCACTTGATCGACATCGAAATCCAGCCAGGGCCAGCGGAGTGGCTGTCTCATGCTTGACGTCTTTTAGCGATCATTTGGCTTTATCTCTAAATTTTTCAAACCCAAAAGTCGATAGGTTAAGCCTTTCCGTCGCAGCCGATCGCGTCTCCCAGGCGTCAATTTCAAAGGTGGACCTATGCTCGCTCTCGCAATTTCTTCCGACAGCCCCAGCCGGCTGAAACTCACCGAAGCCGACGAGCCAAGCTGCAAGGCGAATGAAGCATTGGTGACAGTTCATTCGACATCATTGAATCGTGGCGAGCTGCGCCTGCTCGCCATCCGCCCTGATGGCTGGATACCCGGCCAGGACATCGTCGGCTTTGTCCAACGCGCGGCGGCCGACGGCTCGGGCCCGGCCGCGGGCACGCGCGTCGCGGCCTTGGTCGACCAGGCCGGCTGGGCCGAACATGTCGCCGTTCCGACCGACCGGCTCGCCGTCATACCCGAGGGCGTAAGCTTCGCCTCCGCCRCCACGCTGCCGGTGGCGGGCACGACGGCACTGAGGACCTTGCGCCATGGTGGCGATCTCGCCGGCCAGCGGGTCCTGATCACCGGCGCGAGCGGCGCGGTCGGCCGCTTCCAGATCCAGATCGCCCGCGAGCAAGGCGCTTCGGTGACGGCGATCGCCTCGGCCCGGCACCACGATGATCTTCGCGATCTGGGCRCCGGGCAGGTCGTCGAGTCGATCGAACTGGCGGAGGGGCCGTTTTCGCTGATCACCGAGTCGGTCGGCGGCAAAAGCCTCGCCGACGCGATCGAGCGCGTCGCCCCGGGCGGAACGATCGTCATGTTCGGCTCGAGCAGCGGCGAGCTCACGCCGGTTGGGTTCCGCCAGTTCGTCCCAGGCCACGAGGGCGCGAGGCTGCAGACCTTCGCCTATTACACGTCCGGCTCAGCCATAGGCGCCGACATCGCCTGGCTGCTTGGCTTGGCCGCCGCCGGCAGGCTGGAAACCCGCGTGGCCATGACCGTGCCGTGGACGGACATCGGCCAGGCCCTGGACGCGCTCCGGCAGCGCAGCTTCAGCGGCAAGGCCGTCGTCACCATGGCTTGAAGTTAGACGTGCTGGCCGCCATTGATGTGGATTTCCGAGCCGGTCACGTAGGACGACTGGCCCGAGCACAGGAAGTAGATGATGTCGGCCACTTCCGACGTGGCGCCCAGCCTTCTCAGCGGGATCGTCTCGACTATTCTGTCGGTGCCGGGCGACAGGATCGCCGTGTCGATCTCGCCCGGCGCGATCGCGTTGACGCGGATGCCGTGCGGACCGAAGTCATGCGCCATCTCGCGCGTCAGCGAGCCGAGCGCCGCCTTGGACGTCGCATAGGCCGTGCCGGCGAACGGATGCACGCGGGTCCCGGCGATCGAGGTGACGTTGACGATCGAGCCCTTGGCAGCGGCGAGCTCCTTGAACAGGCCTCTGGCCAGCATGATCGGCGCGAAGAAATTGACCTGGAACACGTCGCGCCAGACATGCATCGGCGTGTCGATCGAGTTCATCCGGCTGCCGTCCTTCAGCTTCGGCGAGATGCCGGCATTGTTGACCAGCGCGTGCAGCTGCCCGCCATGCGCTTCCAATCGGTGGCGGATTTCCGAAATGGCGATGCCGACATCCTCCTGGTCGGCGAGATCGACCTTGATGTGGTCTTCAGGCCCGGCCGGCCACGGGCAGTCCTCGGCAAAGGCCTGGCGCGAGCAGGTGATGACTCGCCAGCCTTCGCGCGAAAAGCGCTTCACCGTCGCATGGCCGATCCCCCGGCTGGCGCCGGTGAGCACGATGGTTTTTCTGCTGTCGGTCTCGGCCATGGTTCTGTCTCCGGCCGGACATGTAGCCGAAGGCGGCAGCCATTGCGAGAGGCGAAGTGCCGCTTCAGCCCCCGCTCAATATGTCGAGGATCGAGGTTCGGTGCTTCTTGGTCGGACCGCCGACATCGCCGGGCGGCACTGGATGCTTGATCGAGGCGGTCGACCCGTTGTCGCTCGGCATGTCAAAGCCGTCCGCATCGACGGTCTGGGCCGGGCGCACCTGACGTGCCGGCGCGGGCGCCTGGGCGGTGGGCGCCGGCTGGCCGACGGCGGCCGGCGGCGCGGGCGGCGGCTGCGAGGCATCCGCCGACGGGATCTCGTCGGGCACGATCGTATCGGACGGCGTCGACTTCCAGGTGCCGGGCAACGGCCTCACCGGCACACCTTCATGCGCGGCCACCATGAATTCGTGCCAGGCCTGCGCCGGCAAGGCGCCGCCGGTGACCTTCTTCATCGGGCTGCCGTCGTCATTGCCGAACCACACGCCGGTGGTGAGATTGGCGGTGTAGCCGACGAACCAGGCGTCGCGCGAGTTCTGGCTGGTGCCAGTCTTGCCGGCCGAGGGCCAGTTGAACGCCGCCTTCTTGGCGGTGCCGACCTCGACGGTGCCGGTCATCATCGAGTTCATCATGCCGACGATATCGGCCTTGATGACGCGCGGCGCGCTACCGGCGCTACCCTCGTAGAGCACCTTGCCGTTTGCTGTCGTGATGCGCTGGATGAAATGGATGTCCGGCTTGTAGCCGCCATTGGCGAAGGGCACATAGGCCGCGGTCAGCTCCAGCGGCGTCACCTCCGAGGTGCCGAGCGCGATCGAGGTGTTGGCCTGCAGATCGGACTGGATGCCCATCCGATGCGCGGCTTCCACCACGGCGTCGGGTCCGACTTCCATGGTGAGCTGTGCCGCCACCGAGTTCAGCGACTTGGCCAAAGCGGTGGCCAGCGTGACCTTGCCGTAATATTTGCCGCCGTAATTGTCGGGCGTCCATTTGCCGATTTTGATCGGCGCGTCGTTGCGGATGCTGTCCGGCGTGCGGCCGGCTTCCAGCGCCGCCATATAGACGAAGGGCTTGAAGGCGGAGCCCGGCTGCCGGCGCGCTTCCGAGGCGCGGTCGAACTGGCTGGTCGAATAGTCATAGCCGCCGACCATGGCGCGCACCGCGCCGGAATCGTCGATCGACACCAGCGCTCCTTGGGTGACGTTGAGCTTCTTGCCGCTCTCGTCGATCAGCCTCCGGATCGACTGTTCGGCAAGCTTTTGCAGGTTGAGGTCGACGGTGGTGTTGATGACGATGTCGCCGCGCACGTCGCCGATGAGGTCGGGGAGTTCGTCCATCACCGTGTCGGCGACGTAGTTTTCCGAGCCGGTCCAATAGGACGGCGCGCGCGTCGCGGGCGCGCTCAGCGCCGTCTTGTATTCCTTGTCGCTGATCTTGCCGGTCTCGCGCATGGCGGCGAGCACAAGCTGCGCCCGCTCCTCGGCCGCCTTCGGGTCGCGCGCCGGCGAAAGCTTGGACGGCGCCTTGAGCAGGCCCGCCAGCAGCGCCGCCTCCGAAAGCGACACGTCGCGCGCGCTCTTGCCGAAATACCRCCGCGAGGCCGCCTCGACGCCATAGGCGCCCGAGYCGAAATAGACCCGGTTGAGGTACATTTCGAGGATCTGGTCCTTGGTATGCTTGTGCTCGAGCCAGAGCGCCAGCAGCACTTCCTGCACCTTGCGCTCCAGGGTGCGGTCCGGCGTCAGGAAGAGGTTCTTCGCCAGTTGCTGCGTCAGCGTCGAACCGCCTTGCGAGAAATGGCCGCCGATGAGGTTGGTGACCATGGCGCGCGACAGGCCGATCGGGTCGATGCCGAAATGCGAATAGAAGCGCCGGTCCTCGATGGCGACCACGGCCTCCGGGATATAGGGCGACATTTCGTGCAGGCCGACGGCCTCGCCGCCCGACGCGCCGCGATTGGCGATAAGCTGCCCATCGACCGAGACGATCTTGATGTTCGGCGCGCGGTCCGGGACCGACCATGTCGTCGCCGCCGGCATCTTGGCGCCGTAATAGACGACGATGCCGGCCGCCGCGATGCCGCCCCAGATGCAGAACACGAAGCACCAGTAGWCAAGCCGCGTGGCGATGCCGAGCAGCCCGCGCCGACTGCGGTCGCGGCCACGTCCGCTACCTCGCGATTTCGCCTTGGCGGACCTGCCCTTCGAAGCGGATTTACGACTGCCCGGCACGACGCGATCCTCCTCGCTGACCGAAAAGCCCTCGGAGGATCTCGCGCGCGGCGATCCCTCGAAGCTCGGTTCGATGCGACTGTCTCTGCGGTTCGCCATACGCTCTTGCTTGCTGCCCCGGTGCCGATGGCGTTCGGGTTGAAGACTAGATGCGGCGGTTTAAAGGCGCGTTAAATTGATGGCCGCCCARCCATTTGAAATTCCTTGCGAATTTCTTAATCCGTTACCGCGCGTTACCGCTGCCGTTACCGCTCTGTTCACGGCGCTTAAGCCGCGCCTCGGCAAAGCGGTCGGCGGCTTCCAACACGGCGCGATCATACTTCTCTGTCGTCTTGGTCCCGGTGTGTCCGGCGACCTTGCTGGTATCGTCCAGCCTGGCGCCCGACGCCCTRCCCTCCGTGATACCGGACGCGCGCAGATCGCGAGCCCACAAGGTCGCCGGCAGGCCCGCCGCTTTGCGGTCCACCGTCCAGCGCTGCGCGAAGATCGAAGCCCGCCATGGCAGGCCGTTTTCTTCCGAAACGATCATTGGGCCAGTGCGCTGCTCAACCGGCCAGTGCTTCAACTCTTCCATCACCATCGGCGCTTTCTGCAGCGAATAGGAAATACTCGCTCCGGAGCTGTCGGCGGTCTTGGACGGCGTGTAGTGAAGCACCATGTCCGCGTCGATGTCTTCCCATCGCAGGCCGAACCATTTCAGATCTCGATCGGCATCAAGGATTTCTGAAATACCACCCATGTCCATCGGCCACCATTGCCCAATTACATCCCAAAGCCGCAAAACCGTCTCGAAGCACAGGGCGTAGGCAAGCGCCGATGATGGCCGGCCGTTCCGGTGGGCTGCGGCACGTGCAGCGATGATCTGTTGTGCCGACGCGGACTGGTTGCGCGGTTTCGGGTGCGGCAACGTCTTGGCGGTCGCGCGCATGACGGCTGCCAGCGTTGAACAGCCTTCTAGTCTCATCATGATCCCGAAGCTCACCGCGGCAAACAGCACTGCGCGCGCCGTGGTGGCGGCGGCGAGGTATCGGCCATTCTCCGACCACACGTCGTGCCAGTCCATGAGATCGACGCCAGTAGTTTGATCGATACGGACGCTGCCGATGTGGCCCTTCAGGTTCTTCAGATAGTGATTGTAAGGCCGGAGCGATCCAGGTCGTAGCTTCCGATAGGTGCTTCGCGGGTGTGTCTCATAGATCATCAGCAGCGACTTGATCGAGCCATCGAACTTCAGCGGATCGGCACGGTAGCCGGTACGCCAGAGAAGCATTTCCGCTTGCAGGGAATCGCACTTCGCCTTCAGCATTTCGGGCTGATCGGCGAGATAATACAGGTTCACCGTTTTCGGGATATAGCCGTTCTTCACATCAGCTTCGTCGGCAATCCAAAACGGCGTCCTGCCGTTGGCGCGCTTAATCCACTTCAGCCCTGGTGCCTTGGTCTGCTCTTCGTCTTCCATTGACTTGCGTCCGCTCTGCCTGGCGCCGCTGCCGGCGACTGGGCGGTGCCAAAATAACCTTCGTAGAAACGGCGTACGAGAGCAACAGGCCGACCGCCATGGAAATCGTCAACCGCCGGGAAGCCCGGCTTGCAAGATAGGGTCGGCAGTCGCTCGCGCATCCACCTTTCCGCATTCTCGCGACCGACAATCGCCTGGGCGATCTGCTGATCGGTAGCGAACAAGGGCAAATCGTCGAGCCGCAGTGGTGTTTCGGCGACCGTTCTCGGACGCATCAATAACTGAGTTTTTTTCATCGCTCATGCCCAGATTGCGACGTGCGATTGCAACGTCAGGGCAAGCATCGTCGAAATTGCTGGAATAGCGCATGGCCGTTGTGTACGCTCCTGTATCCCTTTCTGCTCTGATTTATTCCCCAGCTGAAATGTAGTCCCCGATTTCGCGCCGTGAGACTTATCAGAAGATTCGAGTCAGCTCCATGGAGCTAACTTTTCGTCGTCCGCTCGCTGATCCGACCAATATCTTCCAAGGCTGAGCGGATTTGCGGCCAGGGAAGTTCATCATCATCCTTTGACGGCTGCCCTTCCCTGAGTATGGCATCGAGCTTAGCTACCACTCCGGCAAGGGAACTTTGCTGGCGTTTCTGACAACGCCTTAAGCAACGGCTCCGCGCGATCGGCCGCCTCACTTTCAGCGCGCAACGCGGCAGAATAGCCAATTGCACGATCGAAGGCATCCCATCGCCTTTGATGAGCTAGCAGCTCGGCCTCGACCTTCGCGCCAATTGCTGGATCGACAGAACCTTCGCAAAGCATATCGCGAAGCGAATCCAGTGAATTMAGCGTGACGGTACTACCATCGGCAAGCTCGATCATCACATTCTTCGATTGGTGTCTTTCGAAAACGCTGTCGGCAACAGCTTTTGGCTTCGATCCCGCCATTGCAATTGCCGTTCGCGCAAGTAGGCTCCTGCGGGTGACGGGATGCAGAGTCGTGCTATTGTCGGAATCAGCCATGATCCGAGCTCCCTGAAGCTTAGACGTGGTCAGGCTAGGCGAGGTGCACTAACACCGCGTCTAGCCGAACCCCGGACCAAAGAGGGGCCAAGGGTATCTTTGATACCTTTGGATCATAGAGGAATGATCTAAAGGGATCAAGAAGAATTGGTAACTGCGGCACAGATGCGGGCGGCCCGAGCGTTGATCGGTCTCTCACAAGCGGAGCTTGCCCGTCGGGCTGGCGTCTCTATTCCGACAATAAAGCGCTGCGAGAGCGACAGTGAGCGCACTGCGGTCGTGGCTGCCGAGACCCAAGATAAGATTCGGGCTGTCCTTGAGACAGAGGGGGTAGAATTCACTAATGGCAATCGCCCTGGAGTCAGATTGCTCCGCACCTAACCGGCCAATGATCCATGAACGCGGTGCGGCAAGAAGATCACCGCCCCGATCTCATGCTCCAAGGTCGGGTTGAGCCAGAAGCATTCGTTCCGGTTTGGATCGATGGAAGCAAAAGCCGCCATTGCGCTACTAGTCAAAGGCGGCACCGTCCTGAAAGCGCGTATGGCAAGYCCTTCTCAGAAAAGAGCTTGACAGGCATGATTCGRCATTGGACCCTCCAGGCCGGAATTCCTGAGGGCTACACGCTTCATGGATTGCGCCGCAGGTTTTCACCTAAGCAGTACTCGTCCGCGGTTTTGAACCGTGGGCAAGGCGTGGGCAAAGCCRCTTTTTTCGCAATGAAATCAAAGGTCATGACGACGTGTCCCCGCAGATGACGTACGGGCGGCTCTTTGGCCTTGTGGCAGAGCACAAAATCGGCCCGTACTCCGGAGCATCGTTAGATGGCGCGGGGACACGCTATTGAACCTCGTCCAGGAAGCGGATAGGCGTAAGCGGCCATCGCGTCCGGACTTGAGTGCGCTGTCATTGTGAACGCGGAGGATGTTTCGCTCGCCACCCCGAGGCTCGGTTCCTGTGGCCGGAGTTCGCGCTGGATTCTGTGGRTTCTGACTGACTCCTCAGCTCGCTTGAGACGATAGTTAGCGCCCCTTTAAGTAAAGATGTTGCGTCAAAGGCCGCCAAATATTGYTTTACGTGCCTTCCTCGGGTTGTTTGACCCACTAAGCAGTGGCATAAAAGTGACCGGGCAGCTTGGGGTAAACGCCACAAATGGCACTTTTTCGTTATCTTAATGATGACGCGTTTCTGATCTTTTCACGCAAATTCCGATTCCTCTATGAGGCGGCGTTATTAGATGCCTACGAGCGCTTCTTCTCTCGTGGAGCATCCTTCCCTACGCCTCAGGAAGTCGTCCACGCAATCTACGATCTCATCAAACGAAAGCCTGAGCTTCTTGCCGAGGGCGACGATGTTGGTGAAGGCCTTCCCGACTTAGTGTCAAAGCGCCGTCGGCGGCTGAAGTTTGCAGGCGAGGCGAATGAGGCTGCGGAAACAGYGTTGCGGGTCGCAAGTGTTGCCTACCAGAAGCTGATCCAGACCGGTTGGCTCGAAGAGGAAGAATATGGGCTACGAGTGACCGTAGATATGCCCATGGGGGCAAGCTTGGTCATGCAGCTCCTGTCCAGTCTGAAGTCCGACGTGAGCCAGCGCTTTGGTGGCGTCGTTGTCAACGTCAAACAAAGTCTGGAGCTGGCGGCAAGACTCCAGCCAGGGTCTTCAGGAAAGGACGCCGTGGATGCTGCATATGCCGTGGTGCAGGCGAGAGAACACGCCACCGCCTTTCTCAAGACGCTCAGGGCGATCCTCTCGGACCTGAGGCGGATCCGCCGGACTATTATGGAATCGCGGAGCATGCGCGAGAGGGTAGACGCTTACTTTCAGGAATTCATCGGTGAATTGGTTCTAAAGGACTTCCAAGCCATCCACACTTTCAATCATCCCTTTAGATTCAAGGACCACATCCTTGACCTGGCTCGCGATATCTCTCTCCACCCCGAAATCATGAAGATGATCGCTTCGGGCTATGTCGAGAGCGGAATGGCCGATACCCACGAGGATGGGCTTAGAACAGCAGAGACCGACCTTCTATCGATTCAGGAAGTCTTTGATGGCATCGGCGAGATGTTCGACCGGATCGCCATCTTTCGCCGGCAGCTCGAACAGCGACTCCGCAACACGGTCAAATATGCGGAACAAGGGAGCAGTGGCATTTCGAGCCGGRCCGCATCGCTCATACACCGGCTTCACAAGGTAATGGACCAGCGCCMTACCCTTTCTGAGTTCGCTTGGGTACCCCTCCCGGTCGAGCCGATGCGAACGCCGTGGTCGGAAAGGCACCTCGCGCAGCCGCGGCAACCACGTAAGGCGCTGGAGTCAATGGCGGTCCCACCCAAAGTCCTGGATCCGTTGCTGGCGCTGCGTAAGAAACTCAAGAAGCAGTACATGGRAAGAATCGTTCCAGACGAGAAACAACTACTGCAATGGCTAAATGATAAAGTTCCGCTGGCGGTGACGAAAGAGGCACGTTTCCTGGAGATAGAAGACGTAGACTCATTCATTGCATTCGATGTGATCCGACGGTTTACCAAACCGGGCGAAGTTCCGCCTTCTATCGCGGCGGCGTTTGAGATCGTGGATGACTCTCAGGGACATCAGCATGATAGCGAGTGGATAAAGTGCGGTAACTTCCTCATCCGGAGACGGGTTGCCATGGCTGGAGGCGTGGATGCTGACTGAGTTCGAGGAGGTCGAGGCCCGATACGGCGGGGACAAGGGTGCCGACCTTCGGAAAGCTTGCCGATACCTCCTCCGTCATCAATTCGTCTATTCGGGCGATCGGGGTGTGGCGACCGTCTATGATGTAATTATGGATAGTCGCTTCAGAAAAGTGATCGACAATTTCTTTGATTGCATTGGCTACCGCGTCCACCGCGAGCAAGACGAACAGTGGGCGGGGATTGTGCTTGATGATGAGGAGATGTCGTCAACACCAAAAATGAGGGCTGACGAGACTATCGTGCTTCTGGTGGCAGCGGCTCATTGGCAGGACGAAGCGAACCAGGGCAACGTTGAAGAGCGTGCGACGGTCTTGACCACATTTAACGCCCTCTACGAGAAATACAGGGAAATGGCCGAAAGGGGCACAAAGATGCTTGTGTCCCAGTCGAGGTTCCAAGACGTTCTTGAGGATCTTGCTTCGCGCAACCTGATCTGGCTCGGAGAGTTCGATCGTGTCCTTCAGGATCGGGAGGTGGTGGTCCGGCCGATAATCAAGCTTGTTTCCGGATCCRACGCGTTGAGGCGCATTGAGGAGCAGGTTGCGCTGGAAGACTATGAACCCCGCCAGCTCGGTCCCGTCGAGGAAAAATTGCAATGATGGAACTCGTGCATCTCACGCTGGTGAATTGGCATTCGTTCACTGTCGAAGATATTCCGGTTAGCGGCCACGTCGGTGTCCTTGGTGAAAACGCGTCGGRCAAATCAACAATCCTGGACATGATCCAGGTGGTGCTCACCGGCGCCAGCGGACGCTACATGAACCTCAATCCAGTCGCTGGTGAGAGTCGTCGCAGAAGCGGTCCGAGGCGCACAGTACAGGGGTACTGCCTCGGTGCCCGTGGAGAGGGCGATTTTCGGCGCGAAGCCTGCCTTACCTATGTGGCCATTAGTTTTCGAGACGCCGATGGAGTGAAGCCCGACTTGACGGTAGGCCTCGCCATGGAGGCAAGGAAGACACAGCCAGCCGAAACCATACTCGGCCGTTTCGTCGTCCGCGGCAAAATATTGACAACAGCCAATTTCTTACGTGAGCGGGAAGGAAGGCAAGAATTCGCGCAATGGGAGGAAGTAAGGCAATCGCTGGAAAGGGAATGCGGTAACGGTTTCGTAAACCATCGCGACAGCGCCAGGGACCACATCCGGGAATATATGCGTGACTTGGTTCCACGATCGGCGCCGACTTCCGGAAACGCCGCCGCGCTTGCAAAGGCGATTGTGAACGGTATGACGCTTAATCAGGGCCTGTCCGCAACAGACTTCGTCAGGAACTATATCCTCGAGGAGTCTCCGATGAAGGTCGGTGAGCTACGAGAGTCGTTGAAGACTTACCGACAAGTCAACCAGACTATCAAGAACATGCGGGAGCGTGCGAAGCGGCTGAAAGTGGTCAAGGCGCGAGCGGAAGATTTTAGAAACTTCCTCAATGAACACGTCGAGGAGGACTGGATCAGTCGCAAGGCGAGGTACCTCGCGGCCTCGGCGGCGATGCGGGCACTCGAAGAAGAGGTCAAGGAAGCCGAGGCATCTCTTCTGGCCGAGAGGGAGGAAATTAACGACCTGACCACTTCGATCAACGAAGCGAACCAGGATGTGCACCGCATCATCAAGCAGATCGAAGCGATCAAAGCCAAGGTGGGCATTGACGATCTTAACAAGATGGCCGAAAGCCACTCCTTTTCCGCCGCAGATTGCCTCAAACGGATCTCTGAACGAGTGAAGCATATGCAGCGGATCGCCGCCGCGGCCGAAGTACTCGGAAAGGGTGAATCAAGCTCCCGCGAATTGGCCGCTCACGCGTCCGCGGCGGCCGAGGCGGTCAAGCGTGGGAACACGGAAGCCACGGCAGTGATCGAACAAGCGTTCCTGGCGTCGCTCCCCGTCACCGCCGAGAGAATTGGCAGGGCGCGCAGTGAGACGGAAGCCGCTTTGCATACCAAGAACGAGGAGGTCGACAAGCTGTCTCGGTCTATCGAGGCCGCCGCTTCCGGTTCACGGGATTCTCACCTCGGCGACCATACCCGCGAGTTGATGAGGCTCCTTCGCATGGCCGGGATGGCTCCGAGAGCGCTTTGCGACATCATTGACCTTATCGACAAGGATTGGGGACAAGCGGCTGAAGGTCTTCTTGGTCGAGATAGGGAAGCGATCTTCGTCGATCGCGACCACATCCACACGGCAACGACGATCCTGAGAGAAAACAGGCGGGATCTACGCCAGGCTTCCCTGGTCAGCCTAAACAAGCTCGAGCGATACAAAGATCCGGTCGAGTCAGGTTGGTTCCCTTCGCTCTTCAGGTCCGATGACCAAGACGCAGTCGCCTTCATGCAGCGCAGATATGGCAATGTGCGGCTAGCCCGCACCATGGAAGAGTTTAACCAACCCGGCCGCGCCCTCATGGCTGACGGCCTTTACGATGATGGGCTGTTACGGGGGACCCGCCTGGAGGAAGCCTTCCGCCTTAAGATYGGTAAGGCGGCGCAGGAGCAACTTTTCCTGGAGCAGAAAAGGCGGTTGGAGGTTCTGCGGGAGGAAATCGAAACCCTGTCCCAGCGCAGGCGCATCCTTTCCGAGGTTGACCGCAGCGTTGCCCTTGTGACTTCGCCTGCGGACGGCGAGACGGTGGCAGGCCTGCTTGAACGAGCGCAACAGCAGGAGAGGCTGGCAGGAGAGGCTCGATCCAGGCTGGAGGCGGTCGATCAAGGCGACCTGAAACGCCTATATGAGCTTGAAGAGAAGAAGAAGGTCCAACAGGCCTATGTCGACGCCAGAAATGTCGAGCTCAACTCAATCCAGAAGAGGCAGGGAGCTTACCAGAAACAAGCTGAAACCGCGAGAAAGACGCTCACGGGCCTTACCAACCAAGAGGGTTCGCGCCATTTGCGGAATCTCGCCCGCCGCATGTTCCAATATAGCTGGCGCTTGACGGCCGCTGTGYCAGCTAACCGCAGATACCGGGAGAGGATCGCGGGTAAACAAATCCCAAGTGATCCATCCGCCCATTACGAAGCACTGGCCGGGATCCATCGTGCGATTGGGCAGCGCGCGGAGGATCGCTCCAAGCAGGCAAAAGATAGAATGATGGAGGCCGACAGGAATGTGCGCGCCGCCATGAGGAGCTATTTTGACGTAGCTCCCATAAGCTCGGAGGTGGGAGCAGAAAGCGACATCCTGAAGAACATCCTGCCCTGGGTGGAGGCCACGCTACGCGATATCGAAGAGAACGAGCTCACGCGGCATGAAGCACTGGCAGCTGAAGCTTCCGAGCGAGTCTCATCTATCTTTCGCGGCGAGTTCGTCAACTCTCTCCACTCACGCATCTCCAAACTGAAGAGAGATATCGACTCGCTGAACCATAGTCTCCGCAATCACACATTCCACGGCGAGCGATATTCGTTCAGCAGGACGCAAGTGGCTCAGTACGCGCCGATCTTGAAAGCGGTCGAGATCTACGTGACTTCCGAGGATGCRCTGGATCTTCTGTTCAAGGGTGAGATACCCGAAGGCTCCCCCCACAAACCCGTGCTCGACGAGGTGAAGCRCATCCTTGAGGATCCCGATACCGACTTCGACAGTTTTGAGGACTATCGGAGCTTTTTCGTTTTCGAAATTCACATGGAGAACCTCGATACCGGACACAAGACACGCTGGGAAACTCGCCGTGGCACTGGTTCCGGAGCCGAGCAACAAGTCCCGCTTTACGTTGCCATCGGTGCCTCGCTGGCCTCCGTTTATGGGACCGCCGAAGGAAGATCGGGATCGCAACTTGGAATGGCACTTGCCGTCTTCGATGAAGCCTTTGCCAAGCTGGACGRCAAGAACCAGCGGCAAATGATGAGCTTCTATGAGAGCCTAGGCCTGCAGGTGATCGTGGCTGCGCCACCCGAGCGGCGGCCCTCACTGCTCGGCTATATGCATGCCATTGTTGAGGTCGACAACATTGGCAATGGGCAATCGGAGACGACAGTAGTCCAAGTCAAGGAAAAAGCTCGCAAGGAGCTGCAACGGATCAACCCCGAACTCATGGATGATGAAGCGCTGCGTAGGATGGCAGCCGAGTGAAATTCACCGATCCGATTGCACTTCTTTCTTATCTGCTGGATAGGCACGAAGACGGTCGGGCAGGCGCACGTGCTTATCCGGACAGCGGCGCCTTTTCAAATATCGGAGAGGCTGACCGTTTCCGGAAGAAGCTGGAAGAGGCAAGCCGGGCGGGTGCAATCGAGCTTCGAATGGAGATGGGGCGCCGGCGAGCCGGCGAAATCAAGTTCGTGCGCATCGCCGACGTGGCGAGGCTCTACTGTTTCGTCGAACGAAAACCTTCCAGCGAGCGCTCGGCGTCAGCGCTCGAGGATCTATTTCGTCGAGCTGAGCTGGCTGTCCCGTTCGCTGAGCATGCGCGGGAAGCTGCTGAAGCCTGGTCCAGAAATCGGCGGTGGGCGGGAATTGCTCCCGGCGACATAGGTTCGCTCGAGCGTGCGCTACTCCTCGCGCAAGCGATATACAGACGGCAACACTTAGGACTCGACTATCGCACTTTCTCCAGAAGGGCCGTTTCCGATAGCAAAGCATTGGAACGGCTGGAGGCAGCCGTCGCAAAGGTCCTTCGAGGTGTTGGCGCGAACATCCCGGAGGGCGCCACGCCCCGCGAAGCACTCGGTGCACTTGGGCTGGAAAAGGTGCCTCCTCCCCTCCTCCTTTCAGGACCGATCACTTTTGGAGCGTCCCAGCCTGACGTATCCTTCCTTGGCGTCCCCGCAGAAGCAATCAACACCGTCGGCTTCAGCCGCACCCCGGAATACGTCCTCGTAGTAGAGAACTACACGAGCTTCGTCAGGCACGTGACTGAGGCAGATCCGGACCGCCGAGGACTGGTCATCTACGGCGGCGGCTATCCGTCGACGGGAGTTCAGAAGGCATTAGGCTTGATCGCCGGTCGCTTTCCCGACGACATACCCTTTTACCACTGGTCCGACATCGATCCCGATGGCATCTGGATCTTCCTGACAGTTGAGAGAGCATTCGGCCRCAGACTACTCCCGCACCTCATGACCGTCGACTTGGCCGAAAAGCACGGTAGTAAGCCAGATCAAAAGGCAAGCAGAGTAGCCAGGGCTGAAGGATCGGTCCTCTTTGATTTGATCGCGTACCTTGCAAAGCCTGATGCAAAACACTTAGAGCAGGAAGAACTCGATCCTATTATTCCACGCCTACACCAGAGCGAGTGGCAAGCCTCGTGATGCAAACCAATTTTTGTCCTCGCCCAGTTGATCGGCATAGCTGGCGAAGGCGCTCCGCTTCCAAAACTGACCATCGCGCGGGTCGTCCGAAGTCCGAAGACCTGAAGGGGCAGGTGAACTGGCGGTACTGGTTTGCTGGTGCGGTCGAGACATACCTACAAACTGTAAGGCGTTTCGCTAGCGGGGATATCTGGTCGTAATTGAAGGCTGTACGAGACTTCGGATATTTGCGTGACTGTTGACGAACAGCCAACCCTTCGGGTGTCACAAATGGTCAAACAGCAACAGTCTTCTGAGTTCGACAAACCGGAGGATACCACAAATCGCCAGCAGAGCCTGTTTCCGACTTTGCCCCACATTGCGGCGAGTAGGGTAATGCGAACCATACGCCGGCCGCAGCTGAGAGAGATCGTTCCGCTGTCCGACACGACAATCTATGAGATGGAGCAACGCGGCGAATTCCCGCGCCGCTTCAATCTCAGCCCCCGCTGTGTTGTCTGGGACTTGGAAGAAGTCGAAGCTTGGATCGAAGAGCGGCGGAATGCGTCAAATGCGGGAAAAAGCGAGAGCCGGCCAGCTCCCAACGTAAGACTACGAAAGACCCGACCGGTCAAATCGGATCGAGCGTAATCGCTGCTCCCGTAGGCGGCTGAAGTGCAGGCGTGTGCTTCTTGCCTGCCGTCCACGAGTCGACCATATCAGCCCACTCCTGCAGCATATGACGACGCTGCAACTCATATTCAGCCCTATTGTAGACGCCCCGCGATGAGCGGCCGTCTTCGTKGGCAAGACATTTTTCAATCCAGTCGCGATTGAACCCGATTTCGTTCAAGAGTGTAGACCCGGTACGCCGGAGATCGTGCACCGTGAAGGGCGCAAGTGGAAGATCTTGCTTCCTTGCCCGCTCGACAATCGCTGCAGTCACGCGATTGAAGGTCGCGCGTGACATTGTTTCATCGGCATCGTAGCGAGACGGCAGCACGTACCGCGAATTAGCCGCGCAAGTTTTAAGCGCTATCATGATGTCGAGCGATTGCCGTGACAAGTACACATTATGCGGCTTCTTCCGCWTCATGCGTTCTTTTGGTATATTCCAGACGGCGTTCTCGAAATCGACCTCCTCCCACGTTGCGTCGAGCAGTTCACCCTTGCGGACCATCGTGAGCAAGATAAGCTTTAGGCCAAGCCGAATGGTCGGCAGCGTTGGCACATTCTCCAACTCTTTCAGCATGATCCGGATCTCTGCGGGCGACAGTGCCCTATCTTTCGCCTCGAACGTGGCTATCGAGGCCGGCCCCACTTCGTCCGCAGGATTGCTAATCTTTTTGCCATGCAGAATGGCGTGACCATAGATCTGCTTAACGATATCCCGGATATGAATGGCTGTTGCAGGCGCGCCGCGCTCCTTCACCCTCACGCAGAGTGCCCGCAGGTCGTCAGCTGTAATCTCGGTTAGGAGCCTTTTCTGCCAAATCGGCAAAATGTCTCGATCGAAAATCGCTTTCCGCATCGAACGGGTGCTCTCCGCCATCTTTGCGTCCTTGAACCAGCGTCTACTTGCATCGCCGAACGTCGCCGTGGCTGGCAGCCGATGCTTTTCGCGCTGCTTTTCCTGCGCGGGGGACTTTCCGGCCGCTACCATCTTCCGCGCTGAGAGGCAGCGGTCGCGCGCCTCCGCCAGCGTGATACCTCCCTCACCGTAGCGGCCCAGCGTCAGGGTCTCTCGCCGGCCATTCATCCGGTAGTCATACCGAAATGCAATCTGCCCCGTTGGAGAAACCATCGCGTACATACCGTCACGATCGGAAACCTTGTATTTTTTCTCCTTTGGTTTCAGCTTCTTAAGTGCAATGTCGGTTAACATGGCCCCACAAAAAATTGGGAAACACAAATCGATCTAACGCCAATTTTACCGTCAAAAATTTTACCGTCAACCTTTGTTGGTAATCCTTATATTTCAAAGGCTTGTCTGGAAAAGTTAGAATGACCTAGAAATTCGGCGACATGACGGTATGGGCGGAAAGAGGGAGGGCGGAAAAGAACGTACCGTCAGATTTACCGTCAGATGCTTCCGCTTAGGGGCGATAGTTGGCGATAGAGCCTAAAAGGAAAATTGATTTACTTCAGAGGTTTACGGAGCTTGCCTAGATAGCCACCGAAAGTCAGAGAACGACGCCGCCTCATTCCCACTCGATTGTGCCGGGCGGCTTCGACGTCACGTCGTAGACCACGCGGTTGATGCCCTTGACCTCGTTGATGATGCGCGTGGCGGCTGCGCCGAGGAAGGCCATGTCGTAGTGGTAGAAATCGGCCGTCATGCCGTCGACGGACGTCACGGCGCGCAGCGCGCAGACGAATTCATAGGTGCGGCCGTCGCCCATGACGCCCACTGTCTGCACCGGCAAAAGCACCGCGAAGGCCTGCCAGATGGCGTCGTAGAGGCCGGCCTTGCGGATCTCGTCGAGATAGATGGCGTCGGCCTCGCGCAGGATCTYCAGCTTCTCGCGGGTGATGCCGCCCGGGCAGCGAATGGCAAGGCCGGGACCCGGGAAGGGATGGCGGCCGATGAAGCTCTCGGGCAGGCCGAGTTCCTTGCCCAGCGCCCTCACCTCGTCCTTGAACAATTCGCGCAGCGGCTCGACCAGCTTCATGTTCATGCGCTCGGGCAGGCCGCCGACATTGTGGTGCGACTTGATCGTCACCGACGGGCCGCCGGAGAAGGAGACGCTCTCGATCACGTCGGGATAGAGCGTGCCCTGGGCCAGGAAATCGGCGCCGCCGAGCTTYTTCGCCTCTTCCTCGAACACCTCGATGAACAGCCGGCCGATGGTCTTGCGCTTCTTTTCGGGATCGGCCTCGCCTTCCAGCGCCGAGATGAAGCGGTCGGAGGCGTCGACCAGGATCAGCGGCAGGTTGTAGTGCTGGCGGAACATCTCCACCACGCCTTGCGCCTCGTCCTTGCGCATCAGACCGTGGTCGACGAGGATGCAGGTCAACTGCTCACCGACCGCCTCGTGGATGAGGAGCGCCGMGACCGAGGAGTCGACGCCGCCCGAGAGCGCGCAGATGACCTTGCCCTTGCCGACCTGCTTGCGGATCGTCTCGACCGCGTGCTCGCGATAGGCGCGCATCGTCCAGTCGCCCTCGATACCGGCGATGTTGTGGACGAAGTTGCGGAGCAGCCTGGCGCCGTCCGGCGTGTGCACCACCTCGGGGTGGAACATGATGCCGTACATCTTGCGCTCGATATCGCCGAAGATGGCGAAGGGCGAGCTTTCCGACTTGCCGAGCACCTTGAAGCCCGGCGGCAGTTCGATGACACGATCGCCATGGCTCATCCATACCTGATGGCGCTGGYCGGGCGCCCAGAGGCCTTCGAACAGCGGACTGTCCTTCTCGATCTCGACGAAGGCGCGGCCGAACTCGCGATGGTTGGAGCTCTCGGCGATGCCGCCCATCTGCACGCAGAGTGCCATCTGGCCGTAGCAGATGCCGAGCACCGGYACGCCGGCGTCGAAGACGATCTGCGGCGCGCGCGGGCTGCCGATCTCGGTGGTCGAGRCCGGGCCGCCCGACAGGATCACCGCTTTCGGCTTGATGCGCTTGAAGGCCGCTTCGGCCGATTGGAACGGCACGATCTCGGAAAAGACGCCGGCCTCGCGGATGCGGCGGGCGATGAGCTGCGTGAACTGGCTGCCGAAATCGACAATCAGGACGGTGTCGGGATGATTGGCTGTCGTCGTCATGGCGAGCCTTTAGAGAAAGAAACGAGTCGGCGCAATGGGTCGCGAGGTCGCGCCACTCACTTCGATTCCGCAGTTTCGTCTCGGGAATGGGTGGCCTTTTCCGGCTCATCGCCCCGCCCTGCGTCGAGTGCGCGCAAAGCTTCCATAAGCGCCGCGAACCGCCGCTCACCGATACGGTCGATGTAACCGCGCTCGATCTCAAGCTTGATACGATCGCCGTCGCGCAAGGCATCCAGACCCTTTGACGTATAGCGCACGAGCTTGYCGCGCCCGTCTCGCGGGTCGGGAAGCCGTTCCAATACACCTTCCGCCTCGAGTCCGTCGAGCAATTGCTGAACCGCCTGTTTGGACGTGGCCGCGCGCTMGATCAATGCCGACTGGCGCGTGYCGTTGCGGGGGATATGGCCAAGCAACCCGGCGCGCGCTTCGCTGAACCAGGCGTGTCCGGCTGCACGCATGGCGGCGGCGAATTCCGTCTGCCAGGCGCGACTCGCCTGCCACAATCGCCAACCGACATGATCGGKCAGCGGTTCGGATTTTTCGTCAAGCTCCTTGACCATTTGACTCAAACTCCATATAGTCAAGATACTTGACGATATTCCTGCCGTCGAGGCATTTCGCAACGCGAACCCATGGATGGGAACAATGACGATACTGAACAGGGACGCGCTGGCCATTATCATGGCCGGCACCACGCATGTCATCGACATGGGGGGCAAGAACGCCTTCATTTATTATGAAACCGATGATCGGGCGCACATGCTCTTGCCGGACGGCACACGCTACCACGGTGTCTGGACACTGCTCGACGACGGCTACGAGGTTGAATGGACAGACGGTCCCACCGGTTCCTGGAAACTCGACCACACACCGGGGGCGATCGACTATGTGGATGCAACCGGCGCTGCTCGCGGACGCATTTCACGCATCGATTTCGGGGATCCGCAACGCCTTTCCGCTTGATCCGATCGGCGGTCAACCGCCAAGCAGGCCGCCGCCGATCGCCTGCTCCAGCAAGCCAACGGCCGCAGCGAGCTTCTCATCGATCACGTGCAGATATTCCGTCCAGTCGTTGACGTGCCTGAGATCGGCCGCGCCGTCGGAAATGCCGCGCAGCCCGATCAGCGGCACGCCGAAGAGCTGAGAGGCGCGCAGGCAGGCGAAGGTCTCCATGTCGACCATGTCGGCGTCGATCGCGTCATAGGCGGCGCCGGAAATGATCGCGCCGCCGGTCGAGAGCGAGGCGGTCCTGAGGCCCGGGATGACGAAAGGCAGCGGCACCGCCACCGGCAGGTCGAGGAAAGGGGTCGCCCCCTTCTCGAAGCCGAGCGGCGAAGCGTCCATGTCGCGATAGCTCACCGACACGGCCTGGTAGATTTCGGCCTGCTCCAGCTTGCGGCTGCCGGCCGAGCCCAACGAGACGATCAGGTCCGGCAGCGCCCCCTCGGCCTTCAATGCCGCGAGTTCGGCGCCCAGCCGCACACCTGCCTCGACCGGACCGACACCGGTCATCAGCGGCGTGAACAGGTTTTTGAGGTGCGGGCCGTATTCGGCCTCCACCGCCATGACGAAGAGAACGGATTTTCCCGACAGGCGCGACACTTCGACAGTCATGAAGCTTTATCCCTATTTGCTACGACGACAAGAAAGGGACAACGTGCCCTTGCCGCCTTCCGGCCCTTYGCCATGATTCCGGGCGTTCTTTGCTCGGGAAGCCCATCGGGGGCGTTTGCCCGCTGCGCGGACGGTTTCTTATCCTTCAATCCCGTCGCGGCCAACCACCGTCATCATGGTGCCGGTCATGGTGGCGATCAGCTTGGCCTCGCCGTCGGCGGCAAAGGCATAGGCCTGCCCGTCGGCGACGATGATGGTGCGGCCGGGTTTTGTCACCGAGCCGCGGAACAGGAAGCGCTCGCCCCTGCCCGGCGCGAGCAGGTTCACCTTGAACTCGATGGTCAGCACGCCCGAATTCTCCGGCATCAGCGAGAATGCGGCATAGCCGCAGGCGGAGTCCAGCGCCGTGGAGATGACGCCGGCATGCAGGAAACCGTGCTGCTGCGTGAGCGCGGCCGAGTAAGGCATCTCGATCTCGATGATACCCGGCGTCACCACCGTCAACTCGGCGCCGATCGTCGCCATCGCCTTCTGCCGGGCGAAGGAGGCCCTGACGCGTTCCTCGAAATCGGGAGCGGGCACGATCTTGGCTGCCATGGAGCTTCGCCTCCTATTTGCTGGCGAAGCTTATTGCAGAGGCAGACAGGACAGGCAATCTCTTATGTTGCAGCGCAGCAAAAGCCCCGCGTCCTCAATCAGCCCTGCGCAAGGCGTGAAAATAGAAGCCGTCCGTGCCGCTCAGCGCCGGCGACAGCGAGATGCCGCCGGTATCGGCGATGCGCGCCGCCCCTTCGTGGCCGGGGAAGCGGCTGTCCCAGAGCTGGCGGTGATCGACCGGCGCGAAGCCTTCGTGGCGTTCGCGGAACGCCGCGACCTGCTCGCCGTTCTCGGCATCGAACACCGAACAGGTGATGTAGACCAGCAGGCCGCCCGGCTTGACGAAGGCTTGCGCGGTGTCGAGGATTGCCTGCTGCTCTCCCTTTCGGGTGTCGAGCTGCCTTTCCGTCAATCGCCATTTGGCGTCAGGCCGCCGCCGCCAGGTGCCGCTGCCGGTGCAGGGAGCGTCGATCAGCACGAGGTCCATATGCCCGGTGAGCGGCGCAAGCTCCGCGGGCTTGCTGACGACCTGGACGTTGCGGTTGTGCGACCGGCGGATCCGCTCGAAAATGGGCGCCAGCCGCACCTTTTCCGCGTCATGGGCGAAGAGTTGGCCTCGATTGTCCATCTCGGCCGACAGTGCCAGCGTTTTGCCGCCGGCGCCGGCGCAATAGTCGAGCACCTGCATGCCGGGCGCGGCGCCGGCAAGCGCCGCGGCAAGCTGCGAGCCCTCGTCTTRCACTTCGAACCAGCCTTTCTGGAAGGCGGGCTCGGCCTGCACGTTCGGATGCCTGCCGTCGCCGTCGATCGGCGGGATGCGGATGCCGTTCGGTGCGATCGCCGCGGGCGCGGCACCCGTGCCCTGTAGCTCGGCCAGCACCTTGGCGCGATCGGCCTGGAGCGTGTTGACCCTGAGATCCAACGGCGGGCGCTGGGCAAGCGCAGCACCCTCCTCGACCCAGGCGTCGCCATAGGCTTGCTCGAGCAAAGGCGCGCACCAGTCCGGGATATCGGCGCGCACCGCATCGGGCGCGTCGCCAAGCCCGCGCTCGGCGGCCGCCTTCAACTCTGACGCGCTGAGCAGCGGCGGCGCGAATTTGTCGCCGTCCAGCGCATCGTTGAGCGACTGCGCCGTCTGCCCCCACTCCAACAGAAGCGCGCCGAAGCCGATGGCGCGCGGTGTCTCCTCGCCGAACAGCCAGCCGGCCGAGCGTCTGCGGCGCAGCGCGTCATAGACGATGTTGCCGATCGCCGCGCGATCGCCGCCGCCGGCGAAGCGATGCGACAGACCCCAATCGCGCAAGGCATCGGCCACCGGCCGGTGGCGCCGGCCGATGTCTTCCAGAACCTCTATGGCCGCCGCCAGCCTTCCRCCCAGTCGCATCCCGTTTTCCGTAGCTGTTACAAATCGGTTTCCAGCCCGCTCATAAAGCCTTTCAGGCCAGGATTGAAACAGTTCCGTTCGGTTTGCCGATGAAATGGCGTTTCAAGAGCGGGCGATTTGGCCGAACGATTTTTCCATGGTGGGAGCCCGAGCCAGGAAACAAGAACAATCGATCAGAACATGAAAGACTTCTAATGTTTTTGATTGACACCTGCAAGAAAGCCAACCGGCTTAACCTCACAGCTTTTCAAGTGTTTCCGGCAGGAATACTCTTCCGGAGGTGATTCGCGACGCGGGAAACGCGATTTCGACGGATCCTATGAGGAGAGGGCAATGAAGACTTATCTGGCAGAAGTTCTCGGCACGTTTTTGTTGGTGTTCATCGGCACGGCCTCCGTGGTCACGGGCGGTTTCGGCGGCGCGCTGCCGCTCGGACAGGAARGCATCGGCCTGGCGTTCGGCATCGGCCTGATCGCCGCAGCCTACGCGATCGGCCCGATCTCGGGCGCGCATCTCAATCCGGCGGTGACGCTCGGCGTGTTCCTGGCGGGGCGGATGCCGGCCAAGGATGTCGTTCCTTACTGGATCGCGCAGATCATCGGCGCCATCATCGCTTCGCTGGCGCTGTGGATCATCGTTTCCGGCCAGGCCGGCGGCCACACCGGCGGCTTCGGCGCCAATGGCTGGGACGAAGCGAAATGGGGCATGAGCTCGGCCTTCCTGTGGKAGCTGATCGGCACCTTCACCTTCGTCACGGTAATCCTCGGCGTCACCAACGCCAAGCACACCACCGCCTTCGCCGGCCTGGTCATCGGCCTGACGCTGGCAGGCATCCACTTCGCCATGATCCCGGTGACCGGCACCTCGGTCAATCCGGCGCGCTCGATCGGCCCGGCGCTGTTTTCGGGCGGTGCTGCGCTCAGCCAGCTCTGGCTGTTCATCATCGCGCCGTTGATCGGCGGGGCGATTGCCGGTGTCGTCGCCAAGGCCGGCATCTTCGAAAAAGACTGACAGCTCCGTGGAAACGCAAAAAGGCGCGGGCATGACCCGCGCCTTTTTCTTGGGAGGTCCGACCTTACTTCGCGATGTCGAAGCGGTCGGCGTTCATCACCTTCGTCCAGGCCTTGACGAAGTCCTTGACGAATTTCGCCTTGGCGTCGCTTGAACCATAGACCTCGGACAGCGCGCGCAGCTGCGCGTGCGAGCCGAAGATCAGGTCGGCGCGGGTGCCGGTCCATTTCACCTGCTTCGTCTTGCGGTCGCGCGCTTCATAGACTTCATCGGAACCCGGCTCGGAGCCGGCCGCAGGCTCCCAGATGGTGGCCATCGAGAGCAGGTTGACGAAGAAGTCGTTGGTGAGCTGGCCCGGCCTGTCGGTGAAGACGCCGTGCTTCGAGCCGCCGACATTGGCGCCGAGCACGCGCAAGCCGCCGACAAGCACCGTCATCTCCGGCGCCGTCAGCGTCAGCAGCTGGGCGCGATCGACCAGCATCGCCTCGACCGACATCGGCAGCCTGCCGCGGGCATAGTTGCGGAAGCCGTCGACCTTCGGTTCCAGCGGCGCGAAGGAGGCAACATCCGTCTGCTCCTGCGAAGCATCCATGCGGCCCGGCGTGAAGGGCACCTTGACCTCATTGCCGCCATCCTTCGCCGCCTTCTCGACCGCGGCAACGCCGCCCAGCACGATGAGGTCGGCAAGCGAGACCTTCTTGTCGCCGGTCTGGGCCGCATTGAACTCCTTCTGGATGGCTTCCAGCTTGCCGAGCACCTTGGCGAGCTGAGCCGGCTCGTTGACCTCCCAGTCCTTCTGCGGCGCCAGGCGGATGCGGCCGCCATTGGCGCCGCCGCGCTTGTCCGAGCCGCGGAAGGTCGAGGCCGAAGCCCAGGCGGTCGAGACCAGCTCGGAAACCGAGAGGCCCGAAGCCAGGATCTTGGCCTTGAGCGAGGCGATGTCGGCCTCGCTCACCAGCTCATGGTCGATGGCCGGGATCGGATCCTGCCAGATCAGCTCTTCCTTCGGCACGAGCGGGCCGAGATAGCGCACGGCCGGACCCATGTCGCGGTGGGTGAGCTTGAACCAGGCCCGGGCGAAGGCGTCGGCGAACTGTTCCGGATGCTCATGGAAACGGCGCGAGATCTTCTCATAGGCCGGATCGAAGCGCAGCGCGAGGTCGGTGGTGAGCATGGCCGGCGCGTGGCGCTTGGACGGGTTGTGCGCGTCCGGCACGGTGCCTGCGCCGGCGCCGCCCTTCGGCGTCCACTGATGGGCGCCGGCTGGGCTCTTCGTCAGCTCCCATTCATAGTTGAAGAGGTTGTCGAAGAAGTTGTTGCTCCATTTGGTCGGYGTCGTCGTCCAGGTAACCTCGAGGCCCGAGGTGATGGCGTCGCCGGCAATGCCGGAGGCGTATTTGCTCGACCAGCCGAGGCCCTGCGCTTCGATGCCGGCACCTTCGGGCTCGGCGCCCACCAGCGAGGCGTCGCCCGCGCCATGCGTCTTGCCGAAGGTGTGGCCGCCGGCGATCAGCGCCACGGTCTCCTCATCGTTCATCGCCATGCGGCCGAAGGTTTCGCGGATGTCGCGCGCCGCCGCAACCGGATCCGGCTTGCCGTTCGGGCCTTCCGGGTTGACATAGATCAGGCCCATCTGCACGGCGCCGAGATGGCCGCGAAGCTCACGGTCGCCCGAATAGCGCTCGTCGCCGAGCCACTTGGTTTCGGAGCCCCAGTCCACGTCCTGCTCCGGCTCCCACACATCGGCGCGGCCGCCGGCGAAGCCGAAAGTCCTGAAGCCCATCGATTCCAGCGCGACGTTGCCGGTGAGGATCAAAAGGTCGGCCCAGGAGATCTTGCGGCCGTATTTCTGCTTGACCGGCCACAGCAGCCGGCGCGCCTTGTCGAGATTGGCGTTGTCCGGCCAGCTGTTCAGCGGCGCGAAGCGCTGCTGACCGGCGCCGGCGCCGCCGCGGCCGTCGCCGATGCGGTAGGTGCCGGCGCTGTGCCAGGCCATGCGGATGAAGAGCGGCCCGTAATGACCGAAGTCCGCCGGCCACCAGTCCTGCGAATCTGTCATGACCTTGTGCAGGTCCTTGATCACCGCATCGAGATCGAGGCTCGCGAACTCCTTAGCGTAGTCGAAGTCTTCATCCATCGGATCCGACAGGTTCGACTGCTGGTGGAGTACGGAAAGGTCGAGCTGGTTCGGCCACCAGTCCCRGTTGGTCCGTGCGGAGCCATGCGCCACCGGGCATTTGCCAGCGCTGTTGTCGTCRGTCTTCGCGTCCATCTTAGTCTCCCGATTCTGCCGAGGTTTTTGCCGAGGTTGATTTGCCGAAAATTTCCGGGGRCAGCCACTGGCCGCGCCAAACCCTGGAACGATTCCAGACTAGGCCGGCTTGCCGATAAAGACAAATTGCCTTTCCTGTTTCATTTGATAGGATTTTCTTATGATTGGCCTCACCGTCCGACAGATGCAATATTTCGACGCGCTGGCGCAGACGCTGCATTTCGGCCGCGCGGCAAAACTTGCCGGCGTCAGCCAGCCGGCCCTTTCCGCGCAGATCGCCGAGATGGAAGAGCGGCTGAACTGCCTGTTGTTCGAGCGCGGCGGCAAGACGGTGCGCATGACCGACGAGGCGCTTGCCCTGCAGCCGCGTATCGAGCGCATTCTGGCCGACATACGTGACGTCGAGACGACGGCCCGGCGCGGCCGCCCGAGCATGGAAGGGCGCTTCCGGCTTGGCATCATCCCGACCGTCGCGCCTTACCTCCTGCCGCATGTGCTGCCGGAGCTGAAGAAGCACTACCCTTCGCTCCAGCTCGAACTGCGCGAGGCGGTRACCGCATCGCTGGTCGAGGATGCGACGTCCGGCCGGCTCGACGCTTTCATCGCTGCCTTGCCGCTCGATCAGCCGGCGATCGTCACCGAAGGGCTTTTTCCCGACCRCTTCTTCCTAGCCGTTCCCGCCGGTGACCCGGCCTTCGCCTCGCCGCCGGTGCCGCCCGAGAGTCCCGCGCTCGAGCGGCTGATGCTCTTGGAGGAAGGCCACTGCCTGCGCGAGCAGGCTTTGGCCGTCTGCGGCAATGTGCGGCCTGTGGCGATGGCAAGCTATGGCGCGACCAGCCTCACCACGCTTTTGCAGATGGTGGCGCATGGGTTGGGGGTGACGCTGGTGCCGGAAATGGCGGCAAGTGCCGCCGGCGTCATGCCGGACCTGAGGATCGTGCCCTTCCAGGAGCCGATGCCGCAGCGCATGATCTGCATGGCCTGGCGGAAGAACAAGGTGCGCCAGGACGAGTGCGTGGAACTGGCGCGGATCATACGCGGGCTCGATCGGGCGGTGCTGGCGGCGTGAGGCGCCCTTCGAGGCTTCTCTGCGCCCAATGGCCGGCCTGCAACCATTCACGGCACGAAGATCAGAAATACATAGGTGAAAAACACCACGACATGGACCATGCCGGTCAGGAACGTCGTTCTTTCGGTGCTGAAGCTCACGCTGCATATGAAAAGCGCCAGCACCAGAAGCACGGCGTCCGAGGCCGGCAGCCCCAGGGTCAGTCCCCTGCCCGTCAGCAGGCTGGCGGCCGCGACCGCCGGTATCGTCAAACCGATGGTGGCGCAGRCCGAGCCCATCGCGACGTTCAGGCTGCGCTGCAGCTCATTCCTGAACGAGGCGCGGATCGCCGAGATGGACTCGGGCATCAAAACCAGTGCCGCGATCAATGCCCCCACAATGCTGTCGGCCTGGGTCACCTGGTAGGCGGCGAGCGCATCCTCCACACTCGCGGCGACCTGCTCGGCGAGCAGGACAATGCCGATGAGGCCGCTCAACAGCAGCAGGGCGCTGATGGAGATGCTGTCGCCGGAGACTGTTCGCATCGGAACGTCATGTGCCTGCCCCTGGACGAAATCCTCCCGGTGCCGGACGGTCTGGGCGAACACGAAGCTCGCATAGAGCAGCACCGAAAGGACGCTAACGAACCCAAGCTGAGYCGCCGAAAACGTGCCGGGATCCGTGGCCCGGGTGTAGGTCGGTAGAATAAGCGTCATCACGGTCAGCGCGATCAGAACCGACAGGTAGGCGCTGGTCCCTTGCCGGACGATCGCCTGCTTGCGATAGCGCCAGCCGCCAAGCGTGAGGCAGATGCCGACAACGCCGGTGGAAGTGATCATCACCGTCGAGAAGACGGACTCGCGCGCCAGGGTCGGGTTGTTCTCTCCATGCAGCATCATGGAGACGATGATCGACACTTCGATCGCCGTCACCGCAAAGGTCAGCACCAATGTTCCGTAGGGCTCGCCCACGCGCCGGGCCAGCGCCTCGGCATGGTCGAGCACCACGAAAATGGTGATGAACATGATGGCGCTCGACAGCGCCCCAACGATTATCCTGGCGTTCAGCGACCCTTCGTCGACCGAAATGCCGCTGGCCCTTACCGCGAGAGCCATCGCCAGCGCGGCCAACGGCATCGTGTAGGACGTCACCGACCGGGCATAACCAGTCATTCAAGCCCCCGAACGCCCATGCGTTCTCGTGAATTTAGCTGAAAAGCGCGTGGGGGACACCTCTCACGGGCATCTTAAAGCATTCAAAGTGTGATTGAGGATTGGCCACCATTTCTGGCGTCGAATGCCTCGATCGCCGCGCGAACCGCCCCGCAGAATCTTTCCAGAAGTTCCGGCTCGTTCCCCAGTCGGCGGCGCAACGAGAATGGCACTTCCAACTGTGCTCCCTTCCCCGTTAGTCCGCGGTTGACGATGTTCGAATCCTGGATGCCTGGAAAGGGATGGTTGTCCTTTTGCGTCTGAAAGCCGGCTTCCTGCAAGCGCCAGGCTATCTCCGAAATCAACGCGGCGTCCTTGCCGCCCAGGTAGACTGTCGAGGGATCGTCGCGATCCTGACGGCCGTGGATGGCGACGACGGTGGACTTGGTCCGCAACAGGTCCAGCGCGGTTGCCTCGTCGAAGTTCCTGGACGTGATGTGCAGCTCCCGGTTGCTTTCCGGCATAAGCCCTTCAAAGCAATACATATCGAGATCGTTCCCCGCTATCGTCTCGGTGATCAGCGAGGTGCGGGGCTCGATCTTGCCGCCGTGTGGGGCCATGACGATCGCACCGCCGGTTCGCGCGCCRCGCCGGATGACGATGCGATAATCTATGTTTTCGATTTTGGCGGCTTTCAGCGCCGCGAAATTTGGAAACTCGTTGTCCATAAATGCCGTTTTACGCCGTCTTCTGCGCCACCAGGCCCAATTCCTCCACCATCGCCGCGCGCATCAGGAATTTCTGCGGCTTGCCGGTCACCGTCATCGGCAGCTCCGTGCGGAAGCGGATGTAACGCGGCACCTTGTAGTGCGCGATCTGGCCGGCGCAGAAGGCCTTGATCTCCTGCTCCGTCGCTATCTGGCCGGGCTTGAGCACGACCCAGGCGCAGAGCTCCTCGCCGTATTTGGCGTCCGGAATGCCGAAGACCTGCACTTCCTTGATCTTGGGATGACGATAGAGGAATTCCTCGACCTCGCGCGGGTAGACGTTCTCGCCGCCGCGGATCACCATGTCCTTCACCCGGCCGACGATGTTGCAATAGCCCTCGGCGTCGATCGTCGCGAGATCGCCGGTGTGCATCCAGCCGTCGGCGTCGATCGCCTCGCGGGTCTTGTCGGCGTCGTCCCAATAGCCCTTCATCACCGAATAGCCGCGCGTGCAGAGCTCGCCCGGCTCGCCAACCGCCACCGTGGCGCCGTCGGCCGCGATCGCCTTGACCTCGACGTGCGGGTGGATGCGGCCGACGGTGGAGACGCGCTTTTCCAGCGGGTCGTCGACGCTGCTCTGGAAGGAGACGGGGCTGGTCTCGGTCATGCCATAGGCGATGGTCACCTGGCTCATGTTCATCAGCGATACCACCTTCTTCATCACCTCGATCGGGCACGGCGAGCCGGCCATGATGCCGGTGCGCAGGCTGGAGAGGTCAAAGCTGGAAAAATCGGCATGGTCGAGCATGGCGACGAACATGGTCGGCACGCCATAGAGGCCGGTGCAACCCTCCTGCGCGACCGCCTTCAGCGTCGCGCCGGCGTCAAAACCTTCGCCCGGGAAGACCATGGTCGCGCCCTTCGACACGCAGCCCATCGTGCCCATCGACATGCCGAAACAGTGATAGAGCGGCACGGGGATGYAGAGCCGGTCGTCGACGGTGAGTTTTATGGCCGAGGTGACGAAATTGCCATTGTTGACGATATTGGAATGCGTGAGCGTCGCGCCCTTTGGCGCTCCCGTGGTCCCGGACGTGAATTGGATGTTGATGGCGTCGCCGRGCTTCAGGCTCTCGGTGATGCGGTCGAGCTTGTCGTAGTCGTCGCGCGCGGCGGTGGCCAGCACGTCGCCGAAATTGAACATGCCGGGCGAATTGTCGTCGCCCATGCGGATGACGATCTTCAGCGCCGGCAGTTTCTTAGCCTTGAGCTTGCCGGGCTCCGCCTTGGCGATCTCCGGCGCCAGCGTTTCGATCATGCCGAGATAGTCGGACGTCTTGAATTGGGCGGCGGTCACGAGTGCCTTGCACCCGACCTTGTTGAGGGCAAATTCGAGCTCGGTCAGCCGGTAAGCCGGGTTGATGTTGACCAGGATCAGGCCGATGCGCGCGGTGGCGAACTGCGTCACCAGCCATTCCCAGCGGTTCGGCGACCAGATGCCGACGCGGTCGCCCTTTTCCAGGCCGAGCGCCAGGAAGCCGGCGGCCAGGGCGTCGACAGCATCCGACAGCTCGCTCCAGGTGAAACGCTTGTCCTGGCCGACGAAGACGGYGGCGTCGAGCGTCGAGTATCTRCTCACCGTTTCGGAGAACAATTCAGGGATGGTCTTGTCGAGCAGCGGCGCCGAGCGGTCGCCCGATACATGCGCCTTGCYGCCCAGCGGAGCGATGAAGGTGCCGCCGGCGCCGCGCCCGCGCAGATTGGTGGCGTTCATGAGCTCGTCGAGTTTGATCGCCATCGCCGTCTCCTCCCGGGATGATTGAGCCTATCAGCCTGCTGGGCTGGAGGAAATCCGCCAAAGGTCCCCCTCCTCCTTGAGGGAGGACAATCGCATAAGGCGCTCCCCCTCACCCAGCCTCCGCTTCGCTCGGCTGACCTCTCCCCGAGGGGAGAGGAAGCAGTCAGCGCCGGCGCCAACCTCTTCTCCCCTCGGGGAGAAGGTGGCCGCGAAGCGGCCGGATGAGGGGGCAGCGCCGACGCTATCCCGCTATTGCTGACATTTTCGCGGCAATGTCGCGCACCTGCGCCTCGTCGGCTGCATCTCGGGACTTCTTCGACGCCACCAGACAGGCCTGCGACTTCAGGATCGTGCCGTCGCCCAGCACCTTGAGGTGGTTGGCGCGCAGCGTCGAGCCGGTGGTGGTGATGTCGACGATGACGTCGGCAAGGCCGGCGGCCGGCGCGCCTTCGGTGGCGCCGAGGCTTTCGACGATGCGGTAGACCTGGATGCCGTGCTTGAGCGAAAAGAACTGCTGCGTCAGCCGCCAGTATTTGGTGGCGATCCTAAGCCGCCGACCATGGCGCTGGCGGAAATCGGCAGCGACGTCGTCGAGATCGGTCATGGTATCGACATCGAGCCAGATGTCGGGCACCGCCACCACGACATCGGCATGGCCGAAGCCGAGGCGCGCGACGATCTCGGCGCGCGCTTCCCAGTCGGCGAGGTTCTCGCGCAAGAGGTCCTCCCCGGTGATGCCGAGATCGACCGCGCCCTGGCCGATCTCGCCGGCGATCTCGGACGCGGACAGGAAGGCCACCTCGACATTGTCGAGGCCATCGATGCGGGCGCGGTATTTGCGGTCGTCCTCAGGCAAGGCGACAGCCAGGCCGGCTTTGGCCAGCACTTCCAGCGACTGCTCCTTGAGACGGCCTTTCGAGGGGATCGCCAGCGTGATCATTTCGCGCTCTCCCGCTGGGCTTCGATACGGTCGAGCCAGACCGAAAAGCCGACGCCCGGAATTGGCTTCTTGGCGCCGAGCAGCGTCAGCAGCCGGTCGTAGCGGCCGCCGCCGACCAGCGGGCGGTCGCCATCACCCGCGGCAATCTCAAAGACCAGGCCAGTGTAATAGTCGAGCGGGCGGCCGAAGGCGGCGTCGTAGCGGATTTGCGCCGCGGACAGGCCATGCGCCTCGATCGCCCTGGCGCGGGCGGCGAAATTCTCCAGCGCCGGTCCCAGCGACAGGCCGGCATCGGCGGCGAATTTTTCCAGCGCCGCGGTCGCGCCGTCGAGCGCGACGTCGATCCCGAGAAAACCCTTGAGCGCCGAGAAGGCGTCGTCGGACAGCCGCACGCTGCGCAGCTGCGCCTTCTCGATCAGCCGGCGCGCGATGTCGGCCGGGGCGCGGCCGGACGATGCCGACAACCCGGCTTCCTCCATGCCTTCGGCAATATGCGCGGCAAGGCCTTCCGCATCGCCGTCGAGCGCCAACAGGGCGACCGGACCGGAGAGCTGGCTGTTGCGCGGCGGGTTGGCGAGATCGGCAAGGGCCGCTTCCAGCATAGGCGCCGAGCCGAAGGCGCGCGCGAGCCGCATACGCCAGCCGCGCGGCAGGCCGAGCGCCGCCAGCACCGCCTCGAACAGGGTCTGATCGCCGAGCGTGATGGCGAGCTTCCGTCCGGGCAACACAAGCGAGAGCAACGCATGCGCGTCGGCCAGCGAGCGAGCGTCGGCGGCGGCCGTGTCGCGATCGCCGAGATCCTCGATGYCGGCCTGGAAGAACTCGTTGCCGCCGTCGCGGCGCTGACGGAACACTTCGCCGAGATAAGAGTAGCGGCGCGGCGTTCCGGCCTGGCTGGCGATGTGGTCGAGGCAGACGGGAATGGTGAATTCGGGCCGCAGGCACAGCGTCTTGCCGGTCTCGCTTTCGGTCAGGAAGATGCGGCGGCGCAGGTCCTCCCCCGCCATGTCGAGGAACGGATCGGCAGGTTGCAGCACAGCGACTTCGACGGCGTGCGTGTCGCGGGCGGCGAAGAGTTTCGTGATGTCGGTGGCGATGGCGGGACGGGAGGTCATAAAGCGCCACYTCCCCTTCTCCCCTTGTGGGAGAAGGTGGATCGGCGCGCAGCGCCGAGACGGATGAGGGGTGCTGGAAGGAATGAGACGCTGGCGTTCCCCGGAACACCCCTCATCCGACCGAGCTTCGCTCGGCCACCTTCTCCCACAAGGGGAGAAGGGGAGGTCGGCGCCCTATCGGCCACGTGCCCGCTCCTCGGCCTGCGCCGCGAGTATCTTCTTCACCTCGCCAACCAGCTCGCTCTCCGCCACTGTCACCTGCGCCGGGCGTGCCGCCCGCCACTCGGCATTGTCGGTGATCTCGGCCGACATGCGCGCGCCTTCGATCAGGTCCTTGATCTGCACCTCGCCCCTGGCGCGCTCGTCGCCGCCCTGGATGATGGCGACCGGGCTGCCGCGGCGGTCGGCATATTTCAGCTGCGCCTTCATGCCGGCGCCGCCGAGATACATTTCGGAGCGGATGCCGGCGGCACGCAGATCCGCGACCATCTTCTGGTAGCGGCCGAGGCTTTCGGTGTCCTTGTCCATGACCAGCACGACGACCGGGGCGATGACATCGGAGGTATCGAGCTTGCCGAGGTTCTTCAGCGCCGTCATCAGCCGCGAGACGCCGATCGAGAAACCGGTCGCCGGCACCGGCTCGCCGCGGAAGCGCGAGACCAGCCCGTCATAACGGYCGCCGCCGCCGACCGAGCCGAAGCGCACGATCTGGCCTTCATCGTTGGGGATTTCCGCCAGCAGCTCGGCCTCGAAGACCGGGCCGGTGTAGTATTCGAGGCCGCGCACGACGGAGGGGCTGATCCTGACCCGCTTCGTACCGTATCCGGATGCGGTCAACAACGCTGCGATGTCTCGGAGTTCCTGCAGCCCCTGCCTACCAATCTCCGTTTCCTCTAGAACGTCCTCCCATTCATCAATGGCTAACGCGTTGAGGACTTTGAAGCCCTCTCCCATGTTGRGCGAGGCGTCGTCATCATCTAGGACAACACCGTCGTACTGGGCCGCGTGAATGGAATGAATCCTTTCGGGCCCAAAGACATCAAGCAGCTTCGATATTTGCGCCTCATCGAGTCCGGCACCTTTTGTGAAGTCTCCGCTTTCATCCTTGCGACCCTCGCCCAAGAGAAGGCGAACTCCTTCCGCGCCGAGTTTATCCAGCTTGTCGATGGCGCGCAGTACCTGCAGCCTGCGCCCGGCATCCTCGTCACCTCCAAGACCAATTGCCTCCAGCACGCCGTCCAAAACCTTCCGGTTGTTGATGCGAATGACGTATTGGCCGCGCGGAATACCCAATGCCTCCATCACATCGGCCATCATCATCGCCATCTCGGCGTCGGCGGCGACGCCCGGCGTGCCGATCGTGTCGGCATCGAACTGCATGAACTGGCGGAAGCGRCCGGGGCCGGGCTTCTCGTTGCGGAACACCCAGCCGGAGCGATAACTGCGATAGGGTTTCGGCAGCTTGTCGAAGTTCTCAGCGACGAAACGGGCGGTCGGYGCGGTCAGGTCGTAGCGCAGCGACAGCCATTGGTCGTCGTCATCCTGGAAGGAAAAGACGCCCTCGTTCGGCCGGTCCTGGTCGGGCAGGAACTTGCCCAGCGCGTCGGTGTATTCGATCATCGGCTGGTCGACCGGCTCGAAGCCGTAGAGCTCATAGACCGAGCGGATGGTCGCCATCATCTTCTCGACGGCGCGGATGTCTTCGGCGCTGCGGTCGGCAAAACCGCGCGGCAGCCGCGCTTTCGTCTTTTCGGATTTGTCGGCCATGGGACTTCCAGTCAGTGGTGACTTACTTCGAGCGCGCGTTTCCTAAACGATGCCGCTTGGAGCGGCAAGGGTGGCGACCTCTCCTTCTCCCCTTGTGGGAGAAGGTGGATCGGCGCGATAGCGCCGAGACGGATGAGGGGTGTTCCAGCGGAGTGAGGCGCCGGCTTTCCCTGGAGCACCCCTCATCCGTCGCCTTCGGCGACACCTTCTCCCACAAGGGGAGAAGGAAAAACTGAAACAATTCCGCCACCGGCGCGGCATGCTGCCGACACAATCGGCGGCCATAAAGCGCGCCGAAACAAGGGGTTCGGGGCCATGATGACGGCTGACGACATCATCGAGAGCGGCAGATCGGCCGGGCTGCGGCCCGCCGGGGTGTCGACGCTGAAGCCGGCGCAGCAGCCGGCGGGACCGTTCGARGTTCCGACGCAGACACGTAAGCCGACGGCGCGCGACGCGCTGGTGACCGGCCTGCTGGTGATCTACCCGGCCTTCGCGGCCGTGGCGGCCATCATTGCCGGGCTGTTCCTGACCGGGGCCGGCAGCCTCTGACTTCACTCAACGATCGGGGGATCATCATGCAGCTGCAATTTGCGTGCGCGCTTGCCGGCGCGCTGGTCATTGGCGCGACCGGCGCGGCCAACGCCTGCCAGCCGGGCGATGCCCGTCTTGCCGGCCACTACTATCTGAACGGCGTCATGGAGGTCGGTTCCGAACTGCTGTTGAAGAAAGACGGCAGCTTCGAATTCGCGCTCGCCTATGGCGCGAATGACCAGTACGGCAAGGGCTGTTGGGTGAGGAAGGGCCCGACGGTCGAGGTCATCCCGGCCGGCCGCAGCTCCGCCTCCACGCATCACACACCGGACGATCGCGGCTTCAGCGGGCTGGTGCTGACGGTGTCCGGCTCCAGCCTGATCTGGGACATCAACGGCAGCGGCCATAAGGGCCGGTTCGAGAAGTGAGAGCTTACCCTCCCCCTTGTGGGGAGGGTCGACGCGCAGCGTCGGGGTGGGGGTCAGGAAGACTCTTCTACCCCCACCCGCGCCTTCGGCGCGACCTCCCCACAAGGGGGAGGTAGGAGTGACGCTACCTCGGCCTTTTGAGTTTCTTGCGCTCCGTCTCCACCTCCGCCCTGCAGTAGCAGCCTTCGAGATGGTCGTTGACCAAGCCCATCGCCTGCATGAAGGCGTAAACCGTGGTGGGGCCGACAAAGCTCCAGCCACGCTTCTTCAGTTCCTTCGAAATCCTGACCGACACCGCCGTCGTCGGATTGGCGCGCAGATGCGCCAGGTCGACGATTTCGGGACGCTCCTGCGGACCCGGCTCGAACTTCCAGAACCAGGCCGCCAGCGAGCCGAACTCGTCCACCATCTCGCGGGCGCGCTTGGCGTTGTTGATGGTCGAGACGATCTTGCCGCGATGGCGGATGATGCCGGCATTGCCAAGCAGGCGCTCGACATCCGCGTCGGTGAACCCCGCCACCTTGTCGAAGTCGAAGCCAGCGAAGGCCTCGCGGAAATTCTCGCGCTTGCGCAGGATGGTCAGCCACGACAGGCCCGACTGGAAGCCTTCCAAGCAGATCTTCTCGAACAGCCGGCGATCGTCCGTTACCGGACGGCCCCATTCATGGTCGTGGTAATGGAGATAATCCGGCAGGTTGCCGTGCCAGAAGCAGCGCGCCTTGCCGTCGGGGCCATCGAGAATGCCGGCATTTTCAGTTGCCATCGTCAGCAAATCCATCCGTTAACGCRCTTCAGCGCAGCTTTTACCGTGGCTTTACCAG
Source organism: Mesorhizobium sp. LCM 4576 (assembly GCF_001854815.1). Taxonomy (NCBI): domain Bacteria; kingdom Pseudomonadati; phylum Pseudomonadota; class Alphaproteobacteria; order Hyphomicrobiales; family Phyllobacteriaceae; genus Mesorhizobium; species Mesorhizobium sp. LCM 4576. The sequence continues at coordinate 247,778 of NZ_MDDT01000024.1, read as the reverse complement.
ATTCCTGAACCGCCCGGTAACCACACCAAAAGGTTTACTGACAAGTGAGCATTTTACGCATTCCGATTCATGTTTTGCTTGCCGCTCCGCGCCAAGGATCGCGAAACCGAGGGCGCCCTCTTAGCCCCGGATGAGTTCGATCAAGGTGCGTTCCGRTGAAGACAGCGTTTTGTTCCCTGCTCGGCGCGGCGGCCATTCTTGTCGCCGGCGCCACGACTTCGCTTGCCAATGACCGCTATGCCGACATGCCGCCGGTCATGGTGAGCCCCGACCTTTCGGCGCCCTGGGTGCTGCAGCTTGGTCACGCGCCGGGCATCGTGCGCCCGACCCGGCAGGCGACGCGGCAGCCGCTGCAGCGCCTGTTCCAGGCGCAGCCCGACCGGCAGAAGACRGCGGCCGTGCAGCAGCCGGCCAAGCGCATTGTGACGCGGCCGCAGATCAACCCGATCTACCTGCCGCAGGAAGTCGCCTATGACGGCCCGGCGAAGCCCGGAACCATCGTCATCGATACCCACCAGAACTTCCTCTACCTGGTCGAGAAGAACGGCAAGGCGCGGCGCTATGGCGTCGGCACCGGCAAGCCCGGTTTCGAATGGTCGGGCACGCACAAGATCACCGACAAGAAGGTGTGGCCGGACTGGCGGCCGCCGGCGGCGATGATCAAGCGCGAGGCCGCCAAGGGCCGCTATTTGCCGACCTATCTCGCCGGCGGCATCGAGAACCCGCTCGGCGCCCGCGCGCTCYATCTCGGCACCACCGAATACCGCATCCACGGCACCAACCAGCCCTGGACGATCGGCGGCGCGGTGTCTTCCGGCTGCATCCGCATGCGCAACGAGGATGTCGTCGACCTTTACGAGCGCGTGAATGTCGGAACCACGGTCGAGGTGATATAGTCGCAGCGAATCAGCCGGTTAGACGGCGCAGCACTTTTCTTCCGCTGCTGTTGCCGCCAAGTCATAGTGCGATCCTGCGGGATGTGCTTAAACCGGTGCCAGAGTTTACGGGGGACGGGCCGTGTGGGGATACGGCCGGTCGCAAAGGGCAGCGCGGGCAACCGCGCTGCCTTTTGGTTTTTGAGTTTTCCTTTGACGCATGGCGCGGCAAGTCGCCCCGAAAGCAGGCGGTTTCGCTTTCGGGGCTGATTTCCCGGCGCGCCTCTGCTATTGCAGCGCACAAATCCTGATCGTCACGCAATTCCGGACGCAACGCCGCTTACGCGCTTCGTTCTTAAATTGCTTCAGAAGGCAGAGGTGACGCCATGACCCGAACCGACGACAGCCGCTACCTGAAAGGCGGCCCGGTCGCCCAGCGCATCATCGCTTCGGTGCGCGAGGATGCGGCGATCGCCACGGCCGAAGGTTTCCCGCCGAAGCTGGTCTCGATCACCGTTGGCGACACCGACGCCGTCGACGTCTATGTGCGCAACCARCGCGCCAAGGCAGCCCTTGCCGGCATCGGCTTCGAGGAGCGGCGCTTCGCCGCCGACATCACCGCCGGCGAGCTGGAGGCCGCCATCCACGGCCTCAACGCCGACCCGCGCGTCACAGGCATCATCATCCAGCGGCCGGTGCCTGCGCATATCCCGATCAAGACGTTGCAAGCGGCGGTGCATCCGCTGAAGGACGTCGAAGGCATGCACCCGGCCTCGATCGGCAACATCGTCTACAACCAGCTCGACCTGGCGCCCTGCACGGCGGYGGCCTCGGTCGAGCTGCTCAAGGAAACCGGCCTCGATCTCCAGGGACTCGAAGTGGTCGTCGTCGGCCATTCCGAGATCGTCGGTAAACCGATCGCCTTCCTGTTGATGAGCGAGGGCGCGACGGTGACGGTCTGCCACCACATGACGCGCTCGGTCGCGGCGCATGCGCGCCRTGCGGACGCGCTGTTCGTCGCGGTCGGCAAGCCCAGGCTGATCAAGGCCGACATGGTGAAGCCGGGCGCCGCCGTCATCGACATCGGCATCAACTCCGAGATCGGGCCCGACGGCGAAACCCGCATCGTCGGCGACGTCGACACCGACAGCGTCAAGGAAGTGGCCTCGTGGATCACGCCGGTGCCGGGCGGCGTTGGCCCGCTCACCGTTGCTATCCTGCTGCGCAACACCATGGTGGCGCTCAACCGCCAGCGCGCGCTTTACCGCGCGAGCTATGGCGTGCCGGATCAGATCGCGGCGGAGTAGTTATTCGGCAGCGATCAAACCGGTGTCGGAAACACCTTCCGGCTTCGGGCCGCCATAGGCCCAGTCCAGCAGCTTGATCGTGTGCACCACCGGCAGTTTGGCGGCGGACGCAATCTGGGTGATACAACCGATATTGCCGGTGGCGACAATTGAAGCGCCGGTCGCCTCGATGTTTTTCACCTTGCGGTCGCGCAGCTTGGCCGAGATCTCGGGCTGCAGGATGTTGTAGGTGCCGGCCGAGCCGCAGCACAGATGCCCCTCGCGCGGCTCGCGCACGACGAAGCCCGCCTTGGCGAGCAACTCCTTCGGCTGACGCGTTATCTTCTGTCCGTGCTGCATCGAGCAGGCCGAGTGATAGGCGACGACCGTGCCTGGCTTGCGCACCGGCTCGGGCAGGTCGAGCGAGGCCAGATATTCGGTGACGTCCTTGGCCAGCGCCGAGACCCGCACCGCCTTTTCGGCRTAGGCCGGATCGAGACGCAGCATGAAGCCGTAATCCTTGATCGTGGTGCCGCAGCCGGACGCGGTGATGATGATGGCGTCGAGGCCGCCCTTCTCTATCGCGCGCGTCCAGGCGTCGACATTCTGTCTTGCTGAAGCGAGCGCCTGAYCCTCGCGGCCCATGTGATGGACGAGCGCRCCGCAGCAGCCCTCGCCTGCGGGCACCACGACCTCGACGCCGAGCCGTGTCAGCAGCGAGATGGTGGTGTCGTTGATGGCCGGGTCGAGCACCGATTGCGCGCAGCCGGTGAGGATGRCGACGCGGCCGCGTTTCTTGGTCCCCTGYCCGGCATGCGTGCCAGGCGAAGCCAGCGGCGATGCCGGCGGGATCGACGCGGGTGCGAGCTTCAGCATGGCCGCAACTGGCTTCAGCGCCGGCAGTTTGTCGAACAGGCCGATGAACGGACGGCCGAGCCCAGCGAGCTTGAGCACGGCGCGGAAGCGGCTCGGGTAAGGCAGTACGGCAGCCAGCATGGCGCGGGTCAGCCGGTCGAGCAGCGGCCGCTTGTAGGTCTCCTGGATATGGGCGCGGGCATGGTCGACCAGATGCATGTAGTTCACGCCGGAGGGGCAGGTCGTCATGCAGGCGAGGCAGGACAGGCAGCGGTCGATATGGGTGACGATCTCCTTGTCCGCCGGCCGGCCGTTCTCCAGCATGTCCTTGATGAGATAGATGCGGCCGCGCRGCGAATCCAGCTCGTTGCCCAGCGTCACATAGGTCGGGCAGGTGGCGGTGCAGAAGCCGCAATGCACGCATTTGCGCAGGAWCTTTTCCGATTCCGCGACATGCGGGTCGGCAAGCTGCGCGGCTGAGAAGTTGGTTTGCATCGCGTTTGCTCTAAGCCATGCGGCCGGGGTTGAGAATCTGCTTKGGATCGAACTCGGCCTTGAGTCGCGCCGACAGCGCGGCCAGATGCGGCGGCTGCGGTTCGAACACCGGTAGCGCCGCGCGATGCGGTGCGGACGCGCGCACCAGGGTCGCATGGCCGCCGCCATATTTGCGGATCAAGCCGCGCAGCAAATCAGCCTCGGGATCGTCCTCGCGCATCGACAGCCACACCAAGCCGCCCTGCCAGTCGTAGAAGGCGTCGACCGCCGCCTGCATGCGCAGCGCCATCACCATGTGATGCGCCTGTGACGGCGCCATCGACACGCGCCATACCGGCCGCGTGCCGCCATCGGCGAAAGGCCGGCAATCGCGGATGTCGCGCCAAATCGTCTTCGACGCCTCGCCGGCGATCTCTTCCAGCGGCCCGGCCTTGCCGAGCAATTTGCGCAACGCCTCGATGCGATAGACCACCGATGGGCCAAACCCCTCGACGCGCAGCAGCGTGGCGGCATCGCTGCCGTGCTTGCCGCCGGCGACCCGTGCGGCGATGCGCTCCGGCAGATGCGCGGCGCTCGACACTTCGGCGCTGGAGCCCAGCGCCAGCGCCATGGCGGCGACCGCRGCATCGTCGAGCAGGCCGCGAATGRCCAAGGTCACTTCGGTTTCCGCGGCTGGCAGCACCTTGAAGGTGACGTCGGTCAGCACCGCCAGCGTGCCCCAGCTGTTGGCCATCAGCTTGGAGAGGTCGTAGCCGGTGACGTTCTTGACGACGCGCCCGCCCGACTTGAACGCCTCGCCGCGGCCCGACACCGCCGATATGCCGAGGATATGGTCGCGTGCCGCACCCGCCTTGAGACGGCGCGGGCCGGAGAGGTTCGAGGCCAGCACGCCGCTAATCGTGCCCCTGCCTGGCGCGCCGCCGAGCAGCGGGCCGTAGTCCATCGGCTCGAAGGCGAATTGCTGGCCGTTTTCGGCAAGCAGTTGCTCGATTTCGGCGAGCGGCGTGCCGGCCTTGGCCGAGAGCACCAGCTCTGCCGGCTCATAGAGAGTGACGCCGGTGAGCTTCGAGAGGTCGAGCGTGTGTTCGGTCTGCAGCGGACGACCGATGCCCCGCTTTGAGCCGTGGCCGAGGGTTTCCAGCGGCGATTCCTCCGCTGCCGCCCATTGGATGGTGGAGAGGACCTCGGCCGATGTGGATGGGGTGAAGGTGGTCATGGGAATGACATGCGCTCGAATGCAGAAAGGCCGAGTTCCTTCACACCCCCCTCTGTCCTGCCGGACATCTCCCCCGCAAGGGGGAGATCAGATGTCGCCTGGGCTTTCGCCAATCGCCAACGTCGGCGGGAAGGCGGGGCGCCAAAGCTGCTAATCTCCCCCCTTGCGGGGGAGATGTCCGGCAGGACAGAGGGGGGTGTTCAAGCGCCAGCATAGCCACTCAAAACCTCGGAATATCCGGAAACGCCACCTGTCCCCGATGCACATGCATCCTTCCCAGCTCCGCGCAGCGGCGCAGTTGKGGAAAAACCTTGCCCGGGTTGAGCAGGTGGTTGGGGTCGAAGGCGCATTTGACGCGCATTTGCTGGTCGAGGTCGATCTGGTTGAACATTTCCGGCATCAGGTCGCGCTTCTCGACGCCGACGCCGTGCTCCCCGGTCAAGACGCCGCCAACCTCGACGCAAAGCCGCAATATGTCGGCGCCGAAGCTTTCGGCCTTGTCGAGCTCGCCCGGCACGTTGGCGTCGTAGAGGATCAGCGGATGCAGATTGCCGTCGCCGGCATGGAAGACATTGGCGACGCCGAGGCCGTATTTCTCGGAGAGATCGCGCATGCCGGCAAGCACCCGCGGCAGTTCCTTGCGCGGGATGGTGCCGTCCATGCAGTAATAGTCCGGCGAGATGCGCCCGACGGCCGGGAAAGCCGCCTTGCGGCCGGCCCAGAAGCTCAGCCGCTCCTGCTCGGATTGCGAGATGCGGCAGGTGGTCGAGCCGTTGCGGTAGGCGATCGCCTCGACGAGGCCGATCAGATGGTCGACCTCGACGCTCGGCCCGTCGAGCTCGACGATCAGCAGCGCCTCGACATCGAGCGGATAGCCGGCATGGACGAAATCCTCCGCCGCGTGGATCGCCGGGCGGTCCATCATCTCCATGCCGCCGGGGATGATGCCGGCTCCGATGATGTCGGCGACGCACTGGCCGCCCTCCTCGCTGGTCGGAAAGCCGATCAGGAGCGCGCGCGCCGTCTCCGGCTTCTTCAATATGCGCACCGTGACCTCGGTGACGACGCCGAGCAGGCCTTCGGAGCCGGTCATGACGCCGAGCAAATCGTAACCTTCCTGGTCGAGATGGCCGCCGCCGAGGCGCACCACCTCGCCATTCATCAGCACCATCTCGATGCCCAGCACATTGTTGGCGGTGAGCCCGTATTTCAGGCAGTGCACGCCGCCGGAATTCTCCGCGACGTTGCCGCCGATCGAGCAGGCGATCTGGGAGGATGGATCGGGGGCGTAGTAAAAGCCCTCCTGCTCGACGGCGGTGGTGATGCCAAGATTGGTGACGCCCGGCTGGGCGACGACGATGCGGTTCGGGTAATCGATCGCCAGGATGCGGTTGAAGCGGCTCATCACCAGCAGCACCGCGTCCTCGAGCGGCAGCGCGCCGCCCGACAGCGAGGTGCCGGAGCCGCGCGGCACGACGCGGATGTTGCGCTCGTTGCAGTATTTCAGGACGCGCGAGACCTGCGCCACCGTTTCCGGCAGCACCACGACCAGCGGCAGCTGCCGGTAGGCGGTCAGGCCGTCGCTTTCGAAGGCGCGCATTTCATGGGCCGCGTCGACGACCCCCTCGCCCGGCACGATGATGCGCATGTCGGCGACGATCTCGGCGCGCCGGCGCATCGTCTCGGCATCTGGCTTGGGCATGGCTAGGCCGGACATCGGTCATCTCGCTTGACTGGTCAAAATCTTTTACCAGCCTGACGGTTTTGTTGCAAACACTGCTTTGGTCGCATCGGGCGGCGAGCGTAACGCCAAGCTTCCGCAGCGGCAATCTGCCGCTACGCTCGGATCTCCCCCTTGAGGGGGAGATGGCCGCGAAGCGGTCAGAGGGGGTCGTCTAACGTAGATCGCCGACGTCTTCTGTCGTCAAGGAAGGCGCCGGCGCTCCACGCGCGGCGACCCCCTCTGTCGCCTTCGGCGACATCTCCCCCTCAAGGGGGGAGATTACTTACWCTTACTCGCCCGGATGCTTCGCCGGCTCGGAATGCGTTTTGCGCACCCGGCGCACGCCCCACCACACAAGCAGGATGGCGACCGGCACGGAGGCCGCGGTGACGACTTCGGGCGCGAAAGCGTGACCGAAGATCGAGGCGCCCTTGGCGACATAGCCGATGAGGCCGACGACATAATAGGACACGGCGGCCACCGACAGGCCTTCCACGGTCTGCTGCAGGCGCAGTTGCAGCCGGGCGCGGTTGTTCATCGAGGCGAGCAGGTCACGGTTCTGCTTCTCGACATCGACATCGACCCAGGTGCGCAGCAGAGTGGTGGCGCGGGTGAGTTTTCGCGACAGGTTGGCCTGGCGCTCCTCGACCGAGCGGCAGGTGYGCATGGCCGGCGCCATGCGGCGCTGCAGGAAACCAGCCCAGGTGTCATAGCCTTGCACCGGCTCCTCTTCCAGCGCCCCTAGCCGTTCGGTGACGATGCCGTCATAGGCGCGGCTGGCGCCGAAACGGTAGAGGCTCGACGCGGCGTCGGCCTCCAGCTCGGCGGCGAGCTCGGTGAGATCGGCGRGCAGCGTCTGGCTGTCGCGGGTCTCGACCGCCTTCATCTCCAACGTGGTCTGGGCCAGGCGGTCCTCGATGCGACGAGCGCGGCCGGACAGCGTCAACGCCATCGGCAGGCCAAGCATGGCGAGCGTCCGGTAGGTCTCGATGTCGATCAGCCGCTGCGACAAGGCGCCGGTGCTGGCCGGCGTCAGGCCGCGGTCGAGCACCAGCATGCGCGTCAGGCCGTCGCCGTCCTGGCGGAAGTCGGTGACGATGGCGGCGGCGCCCCGCTCGACCAGCGAATAGCACAGGCTGGTCGGATCGAAGCCGGCGATCAGCTTTTCGCTCGCCTGCGTCCATTTGCGGATTTCAAGGCGGATGCCGGAAATCACGGTGCCTGGGGGCGAGAAGCCGTTGCCGAAGGGTGAATCCTCCTGCCCCCGCCCATTCTCGGCCAGCGGCCCTTCCCAGAGATAGGTCGAGAATTCGGTATGCCGCTCCCAGCGCAGCGTGCCCTTGCCCCATTTCATGGCATGATGGCGCGCATTGCGCTCGGGCGCGGCGATGCCCAGCCGCCGCGATAGTTCCGAGAGCACCGCATGGTCGACCGCGGCGCCGCCTTCGGTCATGAAGGAAAGCTGGATCAGCACGCGCGGTTTTTCGATCAGCGGGTGCGGGCGGGCATGGACCTCGCCCAGCGCGCCAGGTCGCCCCTCATGCGCCGGGAAGCCCATCACGCTGCCTTGCGCGCGCGGCTGGAATTCAAGCTTGGACGTCTCGTCCGACACGGCTGGTCCCCCTGGTTTCGACCCATCGTGCAATCCGGTCGTCTTGCGGCAATAGGCGGGACGCGTAAACAGCAAATATTGGCATTCGGGGACGGTGACGCGCGGCAGGCGATGCAACCGGCGTGGGCGAATTGGATAAATAATTTGACCAGTTGGCGGCGGACGCTTTAATCTGCGCGACCTTCATCCCGTTCTCCAGGCGCCCCTTTGAGCGACATTTTCTCCAGGATCGAGCATTCGCGCACCGCCGACGAGGTGGTCCAGCAGATCGAGAGCCTGATCCTCGAAGGCGTGCTGCGCACCGGCGACCGGCTGCCGGGCGAGCGCGAGCTGGCGCGCCAGTTCGACGTGTCGCGGCCGATCCTGCGCGATGCGCTGAAGGCGCTGGAGGGGCGCGGTCTGCTCACGACCAAGGCCGGCGGCGGCACGTATGTCGCCGACGTCATCGGCCAGCTCTTCACAAAGCCGGTGACGGACCTGATCTCCACGCACCGCAAGGCGGTGACCGACTATCTGGAATACCGGCGCGAGATCGAGGCGGTGGCGRCCGAGTTTGCGGCGCGGCGGGCGACGCCCGAAGATMTGGCGCTGCTCGACCGCATCATGGCGCGCATGGACGAGGCGCACCGGACCGGCGATTTCGACGACGAGGCGGAAATCGACATCGAGTTCCATCACGCGGTGTGCGAATGCGCGCACAACATGATCCTGCTGCACACGCTGCGCTCCTGCTACCGGCTGCTGTCGGAGGGTGTGTTCCAGAACCGGCTTCTGGTGTTCAGCGTGCCCGGCGCGCGCGAGGCGCTGCTCGAGCAGCACCGGGCGATCCATGCCGCGATCAAGGCCGGCGATCCGACRGCGGCGCGCAAGGCGGCGATGGACCACATCACCTATGTCGAGCGCTCGATGGCGGAAGCCGAGCGCAGCGGAGACTGGCAGCGGGTGTCCAGGTTGCGCCTCAGGCAACGCTCGGAGGCCGGCGACATCGAACCCACACGAAAACGCTCCTAAGCAAATTTAGCAGGGACCACCATGAGCGAAATCCTCACCATCGCCGACCTTAAGGACCTGGCACGCCGCAGGGTGCCGAAGATGTTCTTCGACTATGCCGATTCCGGCGCCTGGACGGAGAGCACCTACCGGGCCAATGAAGAGGATTTCGGCAAGATAAAATTCCGCCAGCGCGTGCTGGTCGACATGAGCAACCGCTCGCTGGAATCGACCATGATCGGYGAGAAAGTGGCGATGYCGGTTGCRCTTGCCCCGACCGGGCTGACCGGCATGCAGCATGCCGATGRCGAGATGCTGGCGGCGCAGGCAGCGGAAGAATTCGGCGTGCCTTTCACGCTGTCCACCATGAGCATCTGCTCGATCGAGGATGTCGCCTCGGCGACCAAAAAACCGTTTTGGTTCCAGCTCTATGTGCTGCGCGACAAGGACTTCGTGCTCAACCTGATCGACAGAGCCAAGGCGGCGAAATGCTCGGCGCTTGTGCTGACGCTCGACCTGCAGATCCTGGGGCAGCGCCACAAGGACGTGCGCAACGGGCTCTCGGCGCCGCCCAAGATGACGCTTGCCAATATCCTCGACCTGGCGCTGAAGCCGCGCTGGTGCCTGGGGATCGCCGGCACGCCGCGCCGCACCTTCCGCAACATCGTCGGCCACGCCAAGGGTGTCGGAGACGTCTCCTCGCTGTCCTCCTGGACGACGGAGCAGTTCRATCCGCACCTGTCGTGGAAGGACGTAGCCTGGATCAAGGAGCGCTGGGGCGGCAAGCTGATCCTGAAGGGTATCCTTGACAAGGAGGACGCGCTGATGGCGGCCGAGACCGGAGCGGACGCGATCGTGGTCTCCAATCATGGCGGGCGCCAGCTCGACGGCGCTGCCTCCTCGATCTCGGTGCTGGAGGAAATCGCCGATGCGGTCGGCGACAGGATCGAAGTCCACATGGACGGCGGCATCCGCTCCGGCCAGGATGTGCTGAAGGCGCTCTGCCTCGGCGCCAAGGGCACCTATATCGGCCGGCCGTTCCTTTACGGCCTCGGCGCGATGGGCAAGGACGGCGTCACCAAGGCGCTCGAAATCATCCGCAAGGAGATGGACATCACGCTGGCGCTCTGCGGTAAGCGTCTGGTAACCGACATGGGCAAGGACCAGTTGCGGCGCTAGGCCTTATTCACCGATCCGCCCTAGTTTCCCGTGATCAACGAAACGGGAARACGCTCGCCTTGACTGAGACCGGCATCCATTATCTCGACGCGCGCGGGCCGGACGGCATGCGGCTCTACGCCATCGGCGATGTGCATGGCCGGCACGACCTGCTCGCCGCCATGCACCGGCGCATCGAAAGCGAACTGGAATATGCGCCCGCCTCCGACTGGCGCATCATCCATCTTGGGGACTATGTCGATCGCGGACCGGATTCAAAGAGCGTCATCGACTTCCTGATCGAGGCGCAGAAACGCGATCCGCGCAACATCATGCTCGCCGGCAACCACGACATCGGCATGCTCGAATTCCTGGCCGATGGCGAGCCGGACGGCCTGTTCATGAACTACGGCGGCGTGCAGATGGCGCAGTCCTATGGCGTGGATCTTCTGCGCGACGCCCACTGGTACGGCAAGGCGGAGGCGATCGCGCGCGGACACGCCGCGCTGACGAAAGCGGTGYCGCGCAGCCATGTCGACTTCCTGCAATCGCTGACGTTTTCGGCGACCTTCGGCGACTTCTTCTTCTGCCATGCCGGGATAAGACCGGGCGTGCCGCTCGACCGCCAAGACCAGCAGGACCTGATCTGGATCCGCGACGCCTTCCACGACCACCCAGGGCTTTTTTCCAAGGTGATCGTGCATGGGCACACGCCCGTCCCGGAAGCCGAGGTGAAGGCCAACCGCGTCAATGTCGACACACTCGCCTGGAAATCGGGAACGCTGAGCGCGCTGGCCGTCAATGGCGGCGACAAACGCATCGTCACCGTCCAGGGAAAAGCGCTTTAAAGCATGTCTCCCGAAAGTGGGAACCGGTTTCCGGTAAAGACATGCGTAGAATCAAAAACCTAAAGCGCATGGAGCGAATCTGAAAGATCGCGACGCGCTTTAGGCGCGCTCCCGGCGCGGGCGAGCTTCCGATTTTTGATTGGGCTTAGTTCAGCGAGGCGGTGACGCCATAGCCGTCAACGGCCCGGTGATTGGTCGCTGCATCGGCGGCATAGATGCCCAGGCCGCAGAGCACGATGGCAGACAGCATGACAAAAGACAGGAGAGCTGCTTTCACGGACGTCATCTCTGGTTAAGCTTTCTGCATCTGGGCACGAGGCGGTTACCAATGCGTTGAAACGATAAAATGCGTCTCAATGTTTCGACGATTTCGCGCTTCTAAGCAGATTCTGTATCGCCGGTGTGTCGGCTGGATCACACAAAAGGTTCATGGCGGTTGCACCGACGATACAAAGCGCGCCCTCTTAGGCGAGCGGCCGGACACAAACCAAGAAAGAAGAATGTTGTCCCCAAGCGGAAACCCGCGGGCGTGCCAATTATGCCACGCTTCGCCGATCAGGGATTGGATGTTCAGATCGTGGCCACCCAAGCGCGRGCTATCGCCAATCCGGCGGCGTCGGCGTCGGCGCCATTGCGGGCCAGTTCGTCGTCGAAGCGTTCGTTCCAGTCGGGATGGCGCTCGGCAATCGTTGYCGCGAAGGACGTGCTCCAGTCGCGCACCATCGGCGTATCGGCCTCGAAGTGGAACTGGAAACCATAGACGGCGCGGCCGAGGCGGAAAGCCTGGTTTTCGGCGACCGCGCTGCCGGCGAGCCRCACGGCGTTTTCGGGCAGCGCGAAGGTGTCGTCATGCCATTCGAAGATCGGAAATTTTTCGGGCAGCGCCGCCAGCACCGGGTCCGACTTGGCGGCCGGTGTCAGCGAGACTTTGTGCCAGCCGAACTCGGTGGCGCCGCCGATGTGGTTGTCGCCRCCGAACGCACGGGCAAGAAGTTGGCTGCCGAGGCAGATGCCGAGCACCGAGCGGTCCTTATCGGCGAAATCGCGCGTCAGTTCGAGAAGCGCCGGGAAATAGGGATAGTCCTCGTCGGCCAGCGCATTCTGCCCGCCGCCCAGCAAAACCATCGCATCATGCCCGCTTGCATCCTGCGGCAACGGATCGCCCTGATAGGGACGCCGCAGGTCGAGATCGGCGCCCGCTTCGGCCAGAGCGGCGCCGACCTGACCAAGGCCGGTATTGTCGTAATTCTGGACCACCAGCACACGCATCGAGAATCCTGCTGACATGAAAACGCTGGGGCGAGCGATATCATGCGGCCCGTATTTCAGCCAAGATGCGGATCGAGAGAGAAAGCTATGCCACTGCAGAACCGGGTCGACCCCTTCGGCGCCATCCATGCCGTGCCGGAACGCGGCCTGTTCACCGGCAATCGCGGCATCATCCATGATCCGGAGACCCGGACGCTGCTGAAGAAGCGCTGGGCCTTGCCGGCCTGGATCATCTGCGTCTGCGCGTTCCGCAACGTGCGGCGTGAGCCGATGGGCCGCAACAGGCCGGGCGGCAAGGCCGGTTGGACGGAGCTGTTCTTCCTCGACGAGGTGACCGCCCTGGCCGCCGGCCATCGGCCCTGTTTCTTCTGCCGGCGCGAGCGGGCGATYGATTTCGTCGGCCGCTTCGGCGAGGCGTTCGGCATCGATGAGCCGCGCGCGCCGATGGTCGACAAGCGGCTGCACAAGGAACGGCTGGCTTCGGGTGGGCAGCCGCCTAGTGTGCTCGTGGAAGGCCTCAACAGCTTGCCTGACGGCTCGATGATTGCCAGTGGCGATACTGCCTATGCGATCCGCGCCGGCAAGGCACTCGAATGGTCGTTCGCGGGCTATGCCGCTCCCCTGCCCTTCGAGCGCCTGGCAGGACAGAAGCTGCGGATGCTGACACCGGCCACCAGTGTTTCCGTATTGAAGCATGGTTTCACGCCGGTCTGGCATCCCAGCGGCGATACTTGACGACAGTCAACGCCTCGCCCATTCCTCAACCATGCGCGCCAATTACAAAATGCAGCGGCTGTTCGTGCCGGACGACCTTGGGCCCGGCCTCGAATTCGATGCCGGACAGCAGCAGAGTCACTATCTCGCCCATGTGCTGCGGCTCGGCGAAGGCGCCGAGGTCCTGCTTTTCAACGGCCGCGACGGCGAATGGTCGGCTTCGATCGCCGCGAAGTCCAAGAAGGCGGTGCGGCTGAAGGTGCTTGCGCCGCAGCGGCCGCAACCGCCGCTGCCCGATCTCGTCTATTGCTTCGCGCCGCTCAAGCAGGGCCGGCTCGATTACCTGGTGCAGAAGGCCGTCGAGATGGGCGCAGGCTTGCTGCAGCCGGTGATCACCCAGCATACGCAGGTGGCGAAGCCCGGCATCGACCGGCTGCGCGCCAATGTGGTGGAAGCAGCCGAGCAATGCGGCATACTGGCGGTGCCGGACGTGCGCGAGGCGGAAAAGCTGGAACGGCTTCTCGTCAATTGGGACAAGGAACGGCGGCTGATCTTCTGCGACGAGGATGCCGCGACCAACAATCCGCTGCCGGCCTTGCAAGCGGTCAAAGAGAAGAAACTTGCCCTTCTGGTCGGGCCGGAAGGTGGATTTTCCGAGGAGGAGCGCAAGATGCTGAGGGCTTTGCCTTTCGTCACCGCCATTCCRCTCGGACCCCGCATCCTGCGCGCCGACACGGCGGCGGTGGCGGCATTGGCGGTGATGCAGGCGACGATCGGCGACTGGTGATCAAATCCTGTTGAGGCCTGGCTCAGGATTTTTTGCTTGATCGTCTGCTAACATTTCGTCCATCTAGCGCCGCGGCCGTCCGGCCACTGCAGCACCGCGCCTCCTTTTCGTGGAGCAAAGGCCGCTGTAACACTTAAAAGACTTGCGCAGGACGTCCAGCGGAAATCGGTGCCGGTTTTCGGGGATCATGCGCACGGAGGGGCGAGATGGCGCGCGACACAACCGATACCCAGCCCATCGAAGGCATCGACGAACTCGTCGGCTATCTGGCCGCCGGCAACAAGCCGCGCGAAAAATGGCGCATYGGCACCGAGCACGAGAAATTCCCCTTCTATGTCGACGGCAACGCGCCGGTGCCCTATGGCGGCGAGCGCGGCATCCGCGCCATCCTGGAAGGCATGCAGGAAAAGCTCGGCTGGGATCCGATCATGGATGCCGGCCGCATCATCGGCCTTGTCGAGCCGACCGGCCAGGGCGCGATCTCGCTGGAGCCCGGCGGCCAGTTCGAGCTTTCCGGGGCGCCGCTGGAGTCCATCCACCAGACCTRCCGCGAGGGCAACGCGCATCTGGCGCAGGTGCGCGAGATCGCCGAGCCGCTCGGCATCCGCTTCCTCGGCCTCGGCGGCAGCCCGAAATGGTCGCTGKCCGATACGCCGAAAATGCCGAAGTCGCGCTACGAGATCATGACGCGCTACATGCCCAAGGTCGGCACCAAGGGCCTCGACATGATGTACCGCACCTGCACGATCCAGGTGAATCTCGACTTCGAGAGCGAGACCGACATGCGCCGCAAGATGCAGGTGTCGCTGAAGCTGCAGCCGCTGTCGACGGCGCTGTTCGCCAACTCGCCCTTCACCGAGAGCCGGCCGAACGGCCTGCAGAGCTGGCGCGGCGACATCTGGCGCGATACCGACAACCAGCGCTCCGGCATGCTCGAATTCTGCTTCTCGCCCGATTTCGGCTTCGCTGACTATGTCGAATGGGCGCTCGACGTGCCGATGTATTTCGTGATCCGCGACGGCCACTATCACGACATGACGCGCTACACGTTCCGCCAGTTCATGGCGGGCGCCGCCCGCAACGAGGTCCCCGACGGCCTGCCGACCATGGGCGACTGGGCGAACCATCTCTCCACCTTGTTCCCCGACGTGCGGCTGAAGCGTTTCCTTGAGATGCGCGGCGCCGATGGCGGGCCATGGCGGCGGATCTGCGCCCTGCCCGCCTTCTGGGTCGGGCTGCTCTATGACGAGCAGGCGCTGGACGCCGCCGAGGCGCTGACCGCGAGTTGGACCTACGAGGAAGCGCTGGCGATGYGCAACGCCGTGCCGGAACTGGGCATTGCGGCGCCGTTCCGCAACGCCACCTTGCGCGACGTCGCCCGCGATGTGCTCGCCATCTCGCGCATGGGCCTGAAGAACCGGGCCAAGAAGAACCGCGACGGCTATGACGAGACGTCGTTCCTCAACACGCTCGACGAGGTCGTGGCGCGCGGCACCACCAGCGCCGAGGAGATGCTGTCGGCCTACCACACGCGTTGGGGCGGTTCGATCGAGCCGGTGTTCATGGAGTATGCCTATTAACCCTCCGCCATGCGCCGAGCGGTTGGGCAGCAAAAGCCGCTTCAATCGGTGATGGAAACGAACTAGGCTCTCCGATGAGGATATTCTCGGAGGAGAACCCAAATGGCTTCCCTGTTCGACATTTTCGCCCAGGCCCAGAACGGCGCCGGCATGCAGGCGCTGGCACAGCAATACGGGCTTTCGATGCAGCAGACGCAGGCCGCGGTGCAGGCGCTGCTGCCCGCGTTCTCGCAAGGATTGCAGCGCAACACCGCCGATCCTTACGGGATGGGCGCATTCATGACCGCGATGGCGAGCGGCCAGCATGCCAAATATTTCGAGGACGCCACGAGGGCTTTTTCGCCGCAGGGCATCAATGAGGGCAACGRCATTCTCGGCCATCTGTTCGGCTCGAAGGACCTGTCCCGCGCCGTGGCTAGCCAGGCCGCGCAGGCAACGGGATTGAGCCAGCAGGTGCTGCAACAGATGCTGCCGGCCCTGGCCTCGATGATGATGGGCGGCCTGTTCAAGCAGACCAACAACCAGATGCAGGCCGCCGGCGGTTTCGGCGGCGGCAACAATCCGCTCGGCGAGATCATCGAGGAGATGATGCGGCAAGGCGGCGTCGCRCCGGCGCCGCAGCAACGCCAGGCGCCGCAGCCGGCGCCCAATCCCTATGGCGAGAACCCGCTCGGCAAGGTGCTGCAGGACATGTTCGGTGGCGGCGCGTCCCAGTCCCAACCGCAGAGCCAGCCGCAGCAATCGCCCAATCCCTACGGCGAGAACCCGCTCGGCAAGGTGCTGCAGGATATGTTCGGCGGCGGCGCGGCGCAGCAGCCGCAAGGCCGGCCGCAGCAGACGCAGCCGCAACAGACGCAAAGCCCCTATGGCGACAACCCGCTCGGCAAGATTTTCGAAGAGATGCTGCGCCAGGGCGGCGGCGGTTTCGGCCTGCCCGGCGGRCAGCCGGCGCCGCAGCCGCAACAACGCCAGCCGCAGCAGAGCGCGCCGCAACAGCCGCAGACCAACCCGAGCGGCAGGCCGCGAAACCCGTTCGACGACATCTTCGGCAAGATGTTCGAGACCGGCGCGCAGCAGCGCGACGAATATGAAAAGAACGTCGGGACGATCTTCGACCAGTTCAAGCGCGACATGGACCGGCGGTAGGTAGCGAACACTTCCAGAGCGCCTTCTGTGAGCAAGAAGCTTGAACAAATGCGCCGCAATCCCCGCGGCGACTGGTCGATGCGAGATGTTAAGGCGGTCTGTGACGAGGCCGGCATTCAATGTGTGCCGCCGAGATCCGGTGGATCGCACTACAAAATCTATCACTCAGCAATGGCCGACATTTTGACGGTGCCTTTCAAACGCCCGATCAAGCCCGTATATATTCGAAAACTCGTGGCATTTATCGACGAGGCAAAAAGGCATGACGGACAAGCTTGAATATCCTGTCGTCATCGCACCACTCTCGACTGAGGACGGTGGCGGGTTCTCCGCCTATGTCCCGGATCTTCCCGGTTGCATGAGCGACGGCGAAACTCCCGAGGAGGCGATCTCGAATGTTCAAGATGCTATCGCAGCTTGGATAGAAGCGGCGCACGAACTTGGCCGATCAGTGCCAAGGCCGTCGAGAAAATTGGCTTTCGCCTGATATCCCGAAGCAACATCCGACAAAGGCACATCAAAAAAAAAATGCCCGGTCCTGGAGGAGGAACCGGGCAGTGTGCAGGCTGGCCGGCGGGGAACCGGCAGGGAGTGTGGGAGCCTGCATGAAGCTTGGTCGCGCCGAGCCGTGAAAAGGTTCAACGCGACCGGAAATCCAGGCAACGCGGCCGTTCAGGCCACCTGACGAGCGAGGTCCTCGATCGTATCGGCGCGCTCGCTGGCGATGGCGCGCAGCTTCACCGTCGGATCGCGGCCGAAGGGCACCGCGACCGCGACATGGAGGTCGGCGCGGGTCAGGCCGATATCGGCAAGCTCGGCGTCCGACATCTCGCCCAGGCGATAGAAGGCACGGCGGTTTTTCCAGKCGACATAGGCGTTGGCGAGAGCATTGAGCACGCGCGTCGCAACGGCCGGACGCGTGGTGATGCGCGGGGTCTCGGAAGCGAATTCAATCGTGGTCATGTCAGTCTCTCCTTCCAGGAGTCGAGCGGACGAAACCATGCAATCGGCGCCTGGGAGAAGCGCCGTTCCGGTCTCGATACACATGCTGTCATGTGGACATTCGCAATTTGCCATCGCGCGATTGATTAATCCAACGAATGTTTTTAATCTCTAGCATCAACATCAATGATAGGTTGGACCGATGAAAGCGCCGCTCGACCTCGATCAGTTGCAAACCTTCATCTCGATTGCCGACACAGGAAGCTTCACCCGCGCGGCCGAGGAAGTGCACCGGACGCAGTCGGCCGTGTCGATGCAGATGCGCCGGCTGGAGGAGCGGATCGGCAAGCCGCTGTTCGAAAAGGATGGCCGCACCAACAAGCTGACCGAGGAGGGCGACCGGCTGCTTTCCTATGCGCGGCGGCTGATCTATCTCAACCGCGAGACGCTTGCCGCCTTCGACGACCAGCGGCTCGAAGGCACGATCCGCATCGGCACGCCGGACGACTATGCCGACCGCTTCCTGCCCGAGATCATGGCGCGCTTCTCGCGCTCCAACCCACGCGTCGAGCTGACGGTCGTCTGCGAGCCGACGCCGGGGCTGGTCGAGCACATCAAGCGCGGCAATCTCGACCTGGCGCTGGTGACGCATAACGACACGCGCGRCCAGTCGGAAGTGGTGCGGCGCGAGCCGCTTTTGTGGGTGACCTCGGCCAATCACGCCACGCATGAACAGGAAACCCTGCCGATGGCGTTCGGCCGGCCGAACTGCATCTGGCGACGCGCCGCGGTCGACGTGCTCGACCGGCAGARCCGCGACTACCGTGTGCTGTTCTCCAGCTTCTCGGCCACCGTCATCACCGCGGCCGTGCTTTCGGGCCTGGCGGTCTCGGTGCTGCCGGAATGCGCGCTCAGGCCCGGCATGCGCGTGCTCGGCGAGGCCGACGGCTTCGGCCAGTTGCCGGATTGCCGCATCGGCATCATGCGCGGCCAGACGTCGCAGCCGGAGATCGTCGACGCCTTGGCCCGCCACATCGCCGAGAGCCTCGACAACATTTCCGTGCCGGTCAGCGAAGAGGCGGGAAGCTTCGACTTCGCCGCGCTCGYCTTCGCCAAGATGAAGCGTGTCAAGGCGAACCAGATCATGCCTGGATGGTAACGTCAGGCCCGAGCCACGGAACGCTCCCGGTCGGCTGACGAGACACCGGGCAGCGCAAGCAACTGGCCGGGCTCCAGCGGCGGCGACAGCAGATAGCCCTGCATCTGGCGACAACCCATGCCGACCAGCAAGGCCTTTTGCGCCTCGGTCTCGACGCCTTCGGCGGTCACCTCGACCTTGATCGCCAGCGCCAGCTCGATCAGCGTCTTGACGATTGCGCGGGCGCTTTCGTCCTCGTCGAGCAGACGCACGAAGGAGCGGTCGATCTTCAGCTTGTCGATCGCGTGGCGGCGCAGATAGCTCAACGAGGAATAGCCGGTGCCGAAATCGTCGAGCACGATGCGCACGCCGGACTGGCGCAGCGCGTCAATCACCGTGCCGATCGTGTCATTGTGCTCGAGCAGAACGCTTTCGGTGGTCTCGAGCTGCAGGCGTGAGGGGTCGAGTCCGGTTTCGCTCAGGACCGCGGAGACCTGTTCGGCAAAGCCGATATCGCGCAACTGCATCGGTGAGATGTTGACCGCGACCCAGGGCAGTTCGGTCCTGACGGCGAAGCGGCAAGCTTCGCTCAGGGCCCATTTGCCCAAATCGCCGATCAGGCCGCGCTCTTCGGCAATGGCGATGAATTGCGCCGCGGGCAAGGCGCCATGCACCTCATGCCCCCAGCGGATCAGCGCCTCGGCCCCGAGAATCCGGCAGCCGTCGGCCGCGAAAACCGGCTGATAGGCGAGCTTTATGCCGCCTTCGCCCTCCAGCGCCTTGCGGAGTTCCGATTCGACCTTGCGCTTGCGCAACAGGAGATCGTCCATGTCGCCGGCGAACACCTCGTAGCGGCCGCGACCGTTCTTCTTGGCCTCGTAAAGCGCGATGTCGGCCTTGCGCAGCAGGTCGTCCGCGTCCGCCTCCGATCCGGACGACAGCGCGATGCCGACGCTCGCGCTGACGAAGACCTGGTCGTAGATGAGCCGGAACGGCTGACGCAGCTTCGCCAGCAGCCTTTCGGCGATATCCTTGGCGCTTCCGGCGTCGGGAACGTCGAGCAGGATGATGGYGAACTCGTCGCCGCCGAGCCGGGCGACGGTATCGACTTCGCGGATCGTGTGYCTGAGCCGCGCCGCCGTCTGGCGCACGAGCTCGTCACCGGCCGGATGGCCGAGCGTGTCGTTGATATGCTTGAAGCGATCGAGATCGAGGTAAAGCAGCGCCACGCGGGTTCCGTCCTGGCTGGCGAAGAGCAGCGTGCGCCGCAAGCGGTCCTCGAACAGCGCGCGATTGGGCAGGCCGGTGAGCGTGTCGTGGAAGGCGAKATATTGCGCCTGGTCCTGGCTTGTCTGCAACGCGGCCGAGGCGCGACGCAACCTACGCAGCAGGAACACCAGCACGCCGCCCGCCAGGAGCAGYGCGATCGCCAAGGCAGGAGCGATCTTACGCACCAAAGCAAGGCCGGGCCGGAGTTGGTCCCAGCCGATATAGCCGAGGATCACGCCGCGCGCATCCACCAGCGGCACGGCAGCCGGGCCCACCGGCTCGGACAACGGCACCAGACGCGCGCCCTCGAGCAGATACTTTCCGGCGATCTTGCCGATGACCGCGTCGCTGATGAATTCGACCGAGACATGCAGATATTCGGTGCCGGGCGCCTGAGCGATCCTGTCCGAGCTCGGCACCAGCGGCATGACGCTCAAGATCGCCGGCTTGCCGTCGAGCGACACCAGATCCTCGGCGACCGCCTTCACGGGCTGGCCGGACGTGTCGGCTTCGGGCGGTCGCGCGAGGATACCGCGCAGTTTTTCGATGGTGGGGAGAAGGACGGGCCGATCCTCGCCATAGGCGGATGTATCGACCACCTTGCCCTCGCGCATGGCGTGGATCGGACGGTTGGCGCCATCCAGAATGTAGATCCGGTTATGGCCGTAATAGGTGTACATCCAGACGCTGAGATTGTCGGCCATCCAGGCCTGGTTGCCGGCCTTTGCGTTGACGACGGAATCGTCCCAGACCGAAACGCTTTCCTGCTCCCGCTCGACGGCCGCGATCTGGTCCTGCAGGCCATCGGCGATGAACATCTTCTGYCGTTCGAGCGAGGCGTTATCGGCCTGGCCGGCAACGTAGAAGACGAAGCCGAAGACGATGGCCAAGGCGAAAGCCGCGAGCGTCAGCACGGTCAGCGTGACCTGACGCGTCAACGGGCTGCTGTCGTGGCGTGCGCTCATCGCGTCCCTGGCCGGCTCTTGTGCCGCCAGTCAAAGCAAATCTGGCTTAAAATCGCGTTATAATATTAGCGAGGTTTCTCCGCGCTTGACGCGGGCCGATAAGCGCTCCCCAATCGCCAAATGAGTGAAACAGCAACCGAATCACGCAGCAACGCCACCGAATACACGGTGAGCGAGATTTCCGGCGCGCTGAAGCGCACTGTCGAGGACRCTTTCGGCAATGTGCGGGTGCGTGGCGAGATTTCCGGCTATCGCGGCCCGCATTCGTCCGGCCACGCTTACTTCGCGTTGAAGGACGACCGCGCGCGGATCGACGCCGTGGTCTGGAAAACCACCATGGCGCGGCTGAAATTCCGCCCCGAGGAAGGCATGGAGGTGATCGCCAGCGGCAGGCTGACGACCTACCCCGGCAAATCCAACTACCAGATCGTCATCGACAATCTGGAGCCGGCGGGCGCCGGCGCGCTGATGGCGCTGCTCGAAGAACGCAAGCGCCGGCTGCAGGCCGAAGGCCTGTTCGACGCCGGCCGCAAGCGGCGGCTGCCGTTCATGCCAAAAGTCATCGGCGTCGTCACCTCGCCGACCGGCTCGGTGATCCGCGACATCATCCATCGCATCAAGGACCGGTTCCCGCTCCATGTGCTGGTCTGGCCGGTGCGGGTCCAGGGCGAGACGACCGCCAAAGAGGTGACTGCAGCCGTCAACGGTTTCAACGCGTTGACATGGGACGGACCCATTCGCCAGCCCGATCTTCTGATCGTGGCGCGCGGCGGCGGCAGCCTCGAAGACCTCTGGGGCTTCAACGACGAAGGGCTGGCACGCGCGGTTGCAGCCTCGGGCATCCCGGTGATCTCGGCCGTCGGGCACGAGACCGACACGACCCTGATCGACTTCGTCGCCGATATTCGCGCGCCGACGCCGACGGGCGCGGCCGAGATCGCCGTGCCGGTGAGGGCGGACCTGGAGGCAACCTTGGCCAGCCTCGGCGCGCGGCTCAACGCCTGCGCCTCGCGGCATCTGGAGCGCAAGCGCCAGGCGGTCCGGGCCGCGGCACGCGCGCTCCCCTCGCCCGACCAGTTGCTGGCGCTGCCGCGCCGCCGTTTCGACGATGCGACCAGCCGCCTCGGCCGCGGGCTGACGGTGAATATCGAGCGCAAGCGGGCCACGCTGGAGCGRCAAAGGCTGACACCGGCGACCCTGTCGCGGCGCCTGAACGAAGCGCGCACGCTGACCGGCCGCGACATCGCGCGTGCCCGCGCGGCCTTCTTCGCCATCGTGCGCGAGCGGCGCGCGCGTTTCAAACGCACCCAAGTCAGGCTATCGCCGGCGCCGATCGAGAGAAGGCAAAGGCAGCAGGACGACGCCTTGGCCGGACTGACACGGCGTCAGGACCAGGCGGCGGCTCGGCAGTTGGACAGGCTGCGCGCTGCGCTGACCCAAGCCGACCGGCTGCTTTCCACGCTGTCGCACAAGGCCGTGCTGGCGCGCGGCTTCGCGCTGGTCAAGGATGCCGACGGCGCTGTCGTCAAACGGGTCGCGGAACTGGCGCCGGGCGCAGCGCTGCAGCTGGAATTCGCGGACGGCACCGCCGAGGCCATCGCAACCTCCGGCGGCGCGCGGCCGAAGCTGGCCGCGAAGTCGCCCGCCAGGGCCAAGGAGCCGGGCAATCAGGGCTCGTTGTTCTGAGGGTTTCCATGAGCAGCCACGACCCGCATCTTCGCACCCCGTCGGGCAAGCCGCGCCTGCGCGCGTTCGGCATCGCGCTCGACGGGACGCCGGGCCGGTTCAACGCCATCACAGATGTGCCGGGCGTGTCGGTGGGCTACACGACGCTGGTTTCCGGCGATGGTCCGCTGCGAGTCGGCAACGGGCCGGTGCGCACCGGCGTCACCGCAATCCTGCCAAGGCCGGTTCAAGAGCTCGCAACGCCGGTGTTCGCCGGCGTGTTCAGCCAGAACGGCAATGGCGAGCTGACAGGCACGCATATCATCGAGGAGACCGGCGCCTTCAACTTCCCCGTCACCATCACCAACACGCATTCCTGCGGCGTCACCCGCGACGCCACGCTGCGCTGGATGCACAAGGTGTTGCCGGTCGCGCTCGACACAGGCTGGGGCCTGCCGGTGGCGGCCGAGACCTATGACGRCTTCCTCAACGACATCAACGGCCATCATGTCGGCGCCGACCACGTGGTGGCGGCACTCGACAACGCCATCGGCGGCGCCATCGAGGAAGGCAGCGTCGGTGGCGGCACCGGCATGATCACCTTCGGCTTCAAGGCCGGATCCGGTACCGCCTCGCGTGTCGTTGAGTGGCAGGACAGGCGTTATACGCTGGGCGTCTTCGTGCAGTCGAATTTCGGCCAACGGCGCAATTTCACCATTCGTGGCCGGCGCATCGGGTCGGAGCTTGTCGACCCGGTGGTCCGCGAGGCGACGGCGCGCGCCGAAAAAGGCTCGATCATCGCCGTCGTCGCCACCGATGCGCCGTTCCTGCCGCATCAGATGAAGCGGCTCTCCCGGCGCGTGCCGCTCGGTATCGCCATGACCGGCGGCTATGGCTATCACAGCTCGGGCGATATCTTCCTGGCGTTTTCGACCGCCAATCCGGAGGCGGCGCTTGGCGCTTCGGGGCGCATCGGACGGGCGGAGTTCATTCCCGACGTCGATATCGACCCGTTCTTCGACGCGGTCGTGCAAGGCGTCGAGGAGGCGATCCTCAACGCGCTGGTCGCCAATGAGGATATGACAGGACGCGACGGCAATTTCGTGCCGGCGCTACCGAAGGAATGGCTGAACGAAAAATTCGGATAGAGCGCCGCCGGCTCGTGCCAGGCCGGTCTTTATTCCGCTGGCTTGTCGGGACTCGTTTCGCCGGTGTCCTCTTCGGCGGCTTCCTCGAGGCGCGACGCGATCAGCTCCTGGATGTCGCCGACCTCTTCCTGGATGTCCTCGAGCAGAATGCCTGCCTCGGCGGCCTTGGCGCAGCATTCCTTGGCAAGGGTCTCGGCCTGCTCGATCTTGATCGGTGAATGCTGGCATTGGACTTTCTCGCCAATCCACCCACGCAGGAACTCGATCGCATGTTCACTCATATTGCTTCTTCCCTAGCRGCAAAGCCGGTTGGTAGCCATGAACGTCCGCACCCCCACACAGAATGCATGCCCCATTCGAGCCGAGTCGGCCTCGACCGGCAAGACATCTTGCCCGTGGGACGCGGAGCCGAAGGAATGGAGGGGGACGAGGTGCACGTTCAGATCATTGAGAATGATKGGATCGTCGGCCGGGATCGATAAAAGGCCGCTATTGTTGTTTTTGCTTGCTTTTTTCTAACTTTGACAGCGCATTTGTATCACAAACCGTATCGCAGTTTCCCGGTCGATGCTGCCCCGGCCTCAGCCGGAGCAGGCGCTATATAGTGGTATCCTCATGCAATGTCGACTCGGGCTCCGCCATCCGGGCGGCTACCTCCCCAGAAGATTGCGCTCGACCGTCCTCAGATGCGTCAGCATGGCAGCGCTGGCGCCTTCGGAGTCGCGCGCCAGCAACGCATCCAGGACGAGCTGGTGCTCGCTGCAATAGGTGGCGCGGCGTTCCTCCGAGAAGGAACGCTTCTTCATCTCGAACCACGGCCGCTGATTGCGCAGGACGCGCATGAGATTGTGGATCTCCTTGAGGAAGTCGTTGCGCGAGCATGCGAAGATGCGGTGGTGGAATTCCGCGTCCCAGTGCTCGAACGTCGGCATATCCTGGGACGCGCAGGCGATCTTGTGCGCCTCGCGCACGGCGTTCAATTCGCCGGCGCTTGCGTTGGTCGCGGCAAAGGACGCCGCCGCCGGCTCCAGCAACTGCCTGATCTCCATCATGTCCGCAGGGCTGGTTCCTTCCATGCGCGCGACGGTCGCGGCCATGGAATCGGGGTTGCCCGCCGTCAAAAAGGTCCCGCGGCCCACATGCCGTACGACCGTGCCGTCATCCTCCAGCATGCCGACGGCGCGCCGCACCGTGTTGCGCGCCACGCCGAACTCGCTGGCGAGATCGCGCTCCGGCGGCATGCGGCCGTTCTCCAGYCACTCGCCCAGAGAAATGCGCTTCTTCAGGGCAATGGCGATATCGTTGGCAACCAGTTTGGGCATGTTTGGCAGCAGCTATCTGATCCAATAGTGAACCATTTATAGCAGCTTTTCTTGCCCCCGTCCATCGTGCAAGCCGAAAGCATCTCAGCGTTTGCGCGTCGCAGGCGTTGGATTATTTCATGAAACCAATCAGAATCCGGCTTGCGGCCTAAGCCAATTGACGTTAGCGTGTTTCAAAAGAGCGGAAAATTGGCTCAAAATTGGTTCACGGGAGGAACTTCATGCGGGTCGCGACTTTCTCGCTCGCCGGCGAAAGGCGGGTCGGCTTGGTCGATCTTGCCRCCCAGACCGTCGCCCCCTTCGATCTTCCCGTCGAGCGCGCCGAGGCCGGGTTGCTCGCGCTGATCGAACGCAACGGAGCCGGGCTGCCGCGCACCCTCTCCCCGATCCCGCTGGCGGGGGTGGAGATCGAAGCTCCGATCCCACAGCCGCGCCGCAATATCTTCTGCGTCGGCAAGAATTACCACGAGCACGCGCACGAGTTCGCCCGCTCAGGCTTCGATTCCAGCGCCGGCGCCGGCGCGGTGCCGAAGCATCCGATCATCTTCTCAAAGGTGCCGGAATCGGTCGTCCCCAACCATGCCAGCGTGCTGATCGATTCCACTGTCTCGGCGGCGATCGACTATGAGGCGGAGCTTGCCGTCATCATCGGCAAGGGCGGGCGCGGYATCTCGAAGGAGGACGCCCTCGACCACGTCTGGGGCTACACGATCATCAACGACGTCACGGCACGCGACCTGCAAGGCAAATACAGCCAGTGGCTGATCGGCAAATCGCAGGACACGTTCTGTCCGATGGGGCCTTGGGCCGTCACCAGGGATGAGTTCGATCTCGCCAACGCCGRCATCCGCTGTTTCGTCAATGAGGACCTGCGCCAGGACTCCCGGATATCGCTGCTCATCTTCGATATCCCGACTATCATCGCCACGCTCTCGCAAGGCATCACGCTGAAGCCCGGCGACATCATCGCCACCGGCACGCCTGTCGGGGTCGGCATCGGTTTCGATCCGCCGAAATACCTCAAGCCTGGCGACGTCGTGCGCATCGAGATCGACGGCATCGGCACGCTGGAGAACCGTTTCGTGGAGAGGCCGCAATGACGACCGTGACTGTCGGCCAGGTCGTCGCGGAAGTGACCGGCGAAGGCGCGGCCGTGGTGATGATCCACGGTCTCGGCGGAACCTCGAACATGTTCCAGCCGCAGACGGGCGCGCTCTCCGGCYACCGCGTCATCCGGCTCGACCTGCCCGGTTCGGGCCGCTCGCCGCGCCCGATCGAGCCGCTCACCATCGAAGGAATGAGCGAAGCCGTGATCCGCGCCATGGCCGGTATGGGTGTGACGTCGGCGCATTTCGTCGGCCATTCGATGGGCACCATCGTGTGCCAGCAGATCGCGGCGACGCAGCCCGCGCTGGTAACATCGCTGACGCTGTTCGGCGCCCTGGCCGAGYCGGGCGAGGCAACCCGGCAGGGGCTCGGYAACCGTGCGCGCCTGGCGCGCTCCGGCGGCATTGCCGACATCGCCGATCAGATCGTCGCCAACGCGATCTCGGCGCACACGAGGGAGACGTCGCCCGCGGCGGCGGCCTTCGTGCGGGAATCGATCACCCGCCAGGACCCCGAATCCTATGCCCGCACCTGCGAGGCCCTGGCGAAGGCCACCGCGGTCGATGCGCGGCGGATTTCGGCGCCGACGCTGCTCGTCACCGGCGATGCCGACACGGTCAATCCGCCGGGCGTCGCCCAGGCGCTTGCCGACAAGATCAAGGGAGCCGTATTCTCCTCGCTCGATCGGTGCGGACACTGGGCCACGGTGGAAAGTCCGCGCGAGAGCAGTTTGAGGCTCGCCGATTTTTTGAGACGGGTTGATAGGTGAGGATTTCGCATCGGGCGTAGACTTACGCGCTCGGCAAGTTGGGAGGCTTGTTATGGCAGACGAAAGCTGGGCCGGAAACGGGTCGGGAAGCACGCTCTTCACCAATGTGCGCGTGCTCGACGCGACTGGTGAATATCCCTACACCGGCGAGGTGCTGGTGCAGGGCAACCGCATCAAGCAGATCACCAAGGGTTCGTCCCGCTTCGGCGCCTCCTCRTCGTCTTCCTACAATGGCGGCGCTACCGTGATCGACGGCATGGGCGCGACGCTGATGCCCGGCATGATCGACGCGCATCTGCATCTGTCCTGGAACAACGCGCCCGGCATCGATCCCATCCAGATGATGGAGATCGAGGAGCACATGCTGGTCACCATGGAGATGGCCAAGCTGGTGCTAGATGCCGGATTCACCGCTGGACGGGGCGCGGCCRCCRCCAAGCCGCGGCTCGAYGTCGTCGCCAAGAAATTCATCAACCAAGGCCGATTTCCCGGCCCGCGTTACCTCGCGGCCGGTCCGGAGATCACCACGGTCGGCGGCCTCGGCGATTCCGCGCCCTCGCATATCCCGCATGAGGGCCTCAATCTCGGCATCGTCGTCTCGGGTCCGGAGGAGATCCGCCGCACGGTGCGCCAGCTGATCAAATACGGCGTCGATTCCATCAAGCTCAACCTCTCCGGCGAGAGCATCACCGGCATGGGGGCGGAGGAAACCCCGATGTCCGAGGAAGAGGTCGCCATGGCCGCTTCCGAAGCGCGCTGCCGCAACAAGGTGCTGTCGGCGCACGCGCGCTCTTCCGGCTCGGTCAAGCAATGCGTCCGCCACGGGATACAGAACATCTACCACGCTTCCTTCGCCGACGAGGAAGCGCTCGAYATGCTTGAGGCGGTCAAGGACAAGCACTTCGTCGCGCCCGGCATCGCCTGGCTGATCAACACCRCGCGCCATGCCGAGCAGTGGGGCATCAAGCCCGGCTCGCCGCTGTCGCTCGAATATGAGCGCGAGCTGGAAATGTGCATCGACACGATGAAGAAGATGCATCGGCGCGGCATCCGCGTCCTGATCGGCGGCGACTACGGCTTCGCCTGGACGCCGCAGGGCACCAACGCCAAGGACATCCAGACCTTCGTCGAGATGCTCGGCTTCTCGCCGATGGAGGCGATCCAGGCCGCGACCAAATATGGCGGCCAGATCATGGGCATGGGCGACGAGCTCGGCCTGATCAAGGAAGGCTATCTCGCCGACATGCTGCTGATCGACGGCGACCCGATATCCGACGTGCGCATCCTGCAGGACAAGAACCGCATCCTCGCCATTATGAAGGACGGCAAGTTCCATAAGGCGCCGCGCATGAACGAGCAGCGCCGGCGGCTGACCGCATGAGCATACTCGACCAGCCATCGTCCTCGTCGCTGTCGGGCGGCGGCATGACGCGCCGCCAGGCCTGGGGCCTGGTCGGCCTGCTGGCCGTCGCAGCGGTCGCCTGGCTGGTCTTCGCCGTCTGGCCCCAATGGCTGAATGCGATCCTGATCTCCAAGAAGGCCTTCGTCAGYGCCATCCTCAACGGCCTGACGCTCGCCGGCCTCTATTTCCTGGTCGCCAGCGGGTTTACCCTGATCTTCGGACTGATGCGCAACATCAATCTGGCGCACGGCTCGCTTTACCTGCTCGGCGCCTATATCGGCTACGAGGTCACCAGCCGCACCGGCTATTGGCTGCTCGGCGTCGCCGCCGGCTTCGCGGTGCTCGCCATCATCGGTGTGGTCATGCAGGTCTTCGTCTTCCGCCGCCTGGAGGGCGACGACCTCAGGCAGACCCTGGTCACTATCGGCATCTCGATCGTCGCCGCCGACCTGATGCTGGCGGTCTGGGCCGGCGGCACCTACCAGATCGCCACGCCGGAATGGCTCGACGGGGCCTTGACCTTGCCCATCATCACCGCTGTGCGCTCGAACGGCGCTTCGGTGTTCCTCACCTATCCGCTTTACCGCGTGGTCGTGCTGGCGGCGGCGATCGTCA
This sequence comes from Mesorhizobium sp. LCM 4576, assembly GCF_001854815.1. Taxonomy (NCBI): domain Bacteria; kingdom Pseudomonadati; phylum Pseudomonadota; class Alphaproteobacteria; order Hyphomicrobiales; family Phyllobacteriaceae; genus Mesorhizobium; species Mesorhizobium sp. LCM 4576. The sequence goes on along the minus strand of NZ_MDDT01000024.1, from coordinate 218,882 downwards.
TCGGGGTCGGGCTCTGGCTGATGCTCAACAAGACGCGCGTCGGCATGATGATCCGCGCCGGCGTCGACGACCGCGCCATGCTGTCGGCATCCGGTGTCAATGTGCATGCGGTGTTCGCCATCGTCTTCGCGGTCGGCGCCGGACTGGCGGGTTTCGCCGGCGTCGTCGGCGGATCGGCGCTCTCGGTCGCGCCGGGCGAAGACGTGCGCTACCTGCTTGCCTCGCTGGTCGTGGTCATCGTCGGCGGCATGGGCTCCATCACCGGCGCGGCGATCGGGGCGCTGCTCATCGGGCTGGCCGAACAGATCGGCCTCGTCTATTTCCCGACCTACGGCGTGGTGCTTACCTTCGTCATCATGGTGGTGACGCTGGCGGTTAGGCCGCAAGGCATCATGGGGAAGGCGCGATGAGCCTGGCCACAGCCGCCGACGGCGCGGCGCCGCAGCAGAACTGGCTGGACAAGATCGGCGCAGGTCACGTCATCCTCGGCACGGCGCTCCTGCTCTACCCGCTGGTGGCGTCGGATTTCTTCCTGACGCAGATCGCCGGCTATTCTATGATCTTCGGCGTGCTTTCGCTGTCGCTGATGCTGCTGGCCGGCTATGGCGGAATGCTGAGCCTGGCGCAGATCACGGTCGCTGGCATCGCCGCCTACGCCGTCGCCATCCTCGGCAGCAACAATTCCAGCGTGTTGGGCTTCGGCTGGCCCTGGTGGATCGTCGTTCCCTTCGCCRTTGCCGCGGCGGCGGTGTCCTCGGCGCTGATCGGCTGGATCTCGGTGCGCACGGAAGGCATCTACACGCTGATGATCACCCTGGCGATCGCGACGGCGACCTTCTACTTCGCCCAACAGAACTACGCGATCTTCAACGGCCATTCCGGCTATGCCGGCATCCACGCGCCGGTCTTCTGGGGTATCAACTGGAGGGACCCGAAACCCTTCTACTACCTCTGTCTTGGCCTTGCGATGCTGTCCTACGCGGCGGTGCTCTATGGCTCCCGCTCCACCTTCGGCATGACCTTGCAGGCGATCCGCGACAACCCGCGCAGGATGCGGGCGCTGGGCTACCACGTCACCGCGCACAAGGTCTTCGCCTGGTTCCTGGCCGRCATCCTCGCGGGGCTGGCCGGCGCGCTTCTGGTCTGGTTCAACGGRCGCGTTTCGCCCGGCACGATCGGCGTCGACGTGGCGATCGACATCCTGATCATCGCCGTCATCGGCGGCCTGCGCCATCCGATCGGTCCGTTCGTGGGCGCGATCGTCGTCATACTGATGCAGACCTTCGCCATCGACATTGTCGGCGCTGAGCGTTTCAACACGCTGATCGGCCTGGTGTTCCTGGTGATCGTCTTCGTCTCGCCGGATGGAATTCTTGGGTTGTGGGGGAGGATCAAGCCACATCTTGCCCAGGAGTCCTTGCGCGCCGGCCCCTAGCGGCCGACGCGGATGAAGCACCGCAGATCAATGCAATTCAATGGGAGGAACTGAGGATGCATAGACGTACACTGCTGGCCCTGGCGCTGTTCACCGGGCTGACCGCGCCTTCGATGGCGCTCGCCGCCGACGACACGATCAAGATCGGCCTGCTCGCCACTTTCGAGGGGCCGTTCACGGTGCTCGGCGAGGACGGCGAACGCGGCGCCATGACGGCGATCGCCGAGACCAACGRCACCGTCGCCGGCAAGAAGATCGAGATCGTCAAGGGCTCGTCCGACGCCTCGCCCGACAGCGCGGTGCGCGCGGCGCGCAAGCTGGTCGAGCAGGACGGCGTGAAGGTGCTGGTCGGTCCGCTTTCGGGCGATGAAGGCCTCGCCGTCAAGGACTACGCCAAGACCAAACCGGACGTGACGTTCATCAACGGCACCTCGGYCGCGCAGGACACGACGCTGCGCAATCCGGCCGAGAACTTCTTCCGCTTCTCCACCGACGGGGCGCAGTGGATGGCCGGCCTCGGCACCTATGCCTTCAACGACAAGGGCTACAAGAAGGTCGCGACGGTCGCGGAGGATTACTCCTTCCCCTACACGCAGGTCTTCGGCTTCATGGCCGAGTTCTGCAAGGCCGGCGGGCACGTGCCGTCGAAATCCTGGGTGCCGATCGGCAACAAGGATTTTTCTTCGGTCATCGCGGCGATCCCCGAGGATGTCGATGCCATCTATGTGGCGCTCGGCGGCGCCGACGCCGTCAACTTCCTGACCCAATACCAGCAGGCCGGGGGCACGGCTCCGCTGATCGGCGGCTCGATCACCGTCGACCAGACCGTGYTGACCTCGAAAGRCAAGCTGCKCGACGTGCTCAAGGGCACGCCCTCGGCCGGACCGACCGCCGACACCAATGACGCGCCGGCCTGGAAGTCGTTCGTCACGGCCTATGCCAAGCAGCCGGGCGCCTTCCCCTCGCCGTCGCTCTTTGCCCATGGTTATTACGTGAACATGAAGGCGACGCTTTTGGCGCTCGACCAGGTCGGCGGCGACGTCTCCGACGGCGGCAAGAAGCTGCGCGAGGCCTTGTCTAAGCTGTCCTTCGACACGCCGACCGGCAAGGTGTCGCTCGACAAGAACCRCAATGCCGTCGCCGACATCTTCCTGACCGAGGTCACCGAAGGGTCGGACGGCAATCTCCTGAACAAGCTGGTCAAGGTCGTGCCGCAGGTCAACCAGACGCTCGGCATTCCCGAGGACGAGTTCATGAAGCTCGGCGCGGTCAACCGCGACAATCCGAGCTGCCCGTAACGGTACCTGCGAGAGCATCGTCAGTGACCGAAAACCTGGCCGCGAACCGTCTGCAGAGCTCCGGTGCCTACGCGCTGGAGCTCGATGGCGTTGCGCGGCATTTCGGAGCGCTGGTGGCGCTTTCGGGCATCGACATGAGGATCGCGGCCGGCGAGCGGCGCGCGGTCCTCGGCTCCAACGGCGCCGGCAAGACCACGCTCTTCAACGCCGTGACCGGCGACTTCCTGCCGACCGCCGGACGCATCCGCTTCTTTGGCGAAGACATCACCGACCTGCCGCCGCATGAGCGCATCCGCCGCGGCCTGCGCCGCACCTATCAGATCTCGCAGCTGTTCAAGGGCTTGTCGGTCCTTGATTCCATCTTTCTCGCCTGCCGCGGTGTCTCGCGCCGGCGGTTCTCGCTGCTGAGGCCCGCCGCTGCCGACGTCAACATGGTGCAGGCGCGATCGATCCTCGAGGCTGTCCATCTCGAGGCCCATCGCGACGCCTTGGTGGCGACGCTGAGCCACGGCCAGCAGCGCCAACTGGAAATCGCGCTGGCGCTTGCCGGCGCGCCGCGCTTCATCCTGTTCGACGAACCGGCGGCGGGTCTTTCGCCGACCGAGCGGCGCGACCTCGTCGCCATCCTCAACGCACTGCCGAAGCACATCGGCTTCATCATCATCGAGCACGATCTCGACGTCGCGCTGCGCGTGGCGGACTACGTGTCGATGATGCACAATGGGCACCTGTTCAAGGAAGGCACGCCGCAGGAAATCGAGGCCGATCCGGAGGTCCAGCAGATCTATCTCGGAGGCAAGCATGGCTGAACGCTCCGCCGGCAARGGCGCCAGGGCGGTGCTGAAGATAGAAGACCTGCAGGTCTTCTATGGCGAGAGCCATGCCCTGCAGGGGATTTCGCTGACGCTGGAAAGCGGCGTGCTTTCCGTCGTCGGCCGCAACGGCATGGGCAAGTCGACGCTGTGCAACACCATCGTCGGACTGAAGCGTGCGCGCTCCGGCTCGATCCGCTTCGACGGCCGCGAGATCACCGCGCTCGAGCCGCACGAGATCCATCGCCTCGGCGTCGGCTATGTCCCGCAAGGGCGTCGCGTCTGGCCGAGCCTGACGGTCGACGAACATCTGCGGCTTGCCGCCGGCAACCGGCGCGACGCCGCCTGGACGGTCGAGCGCGTCTACCAGACTTTTCCACGCCTGGCGGAGCGGCGGCACAATGGCGGATCGCAGCTCTCGGGGGGCGAGCAGCAGATGCTCGCCATCTCGCGCGCGCTGCTCAGCGACCCGAAACTGCTGGTGATGGATGAGCCGACCGAGGGCCTGGCGCCGATCATCGTCGACCAGGTCGAAAAGATGCTGGTCGAGCTGGCCGCGGAAGGTGAGATGGCGGTGCTCGTCATCGAGCAGAATATCGGCGTCGCGACCGCCGTCTCCAGCCAGGTCGCGATCATGGTCAACGGCCGCATCAATCGGCTGATGGAGGCGGCAGCACTGGCCGCCGACCGCGATTTGCAGCAGCGGCTGCTGGGCGTCGGACGCCATGCCGAGGAAGCGCCAGTCACGCCGGCGGAAGCGGCGCAGGCAAAGGAGCAATTAGCGGCGGTCTATCGCGTCGACCGCGCGGCGGTCGGATCGGCCGAGCCGGCGGTGCATGACGGCGTCTACCGCCCTGTCACCCAATTGCCCAACCGCTGGAACGTGCCGGTCACCGAACTGAGGCAGGCGGCTGTCGACAAGGCCGCGCCCCAGGACGACCCGAGGAAGGTCTTCGCCATCCCCTTTGCCGAGCGCATCGGCAAAACCGTGYTGGTCGTCGGCACCTTCGATACCAAGGGCAAGGAATTGCGCTTCGTCGCCGACCGGCTGAAGTCGCTCGGACTGCCCGTCCGCACCGTCGACCTGTCGACATCGGGAAAGCCGTCGAGCGCGGACGTGCCCGCCATGCAAGTGGCCGGCATGCATATCCACGGGTCCTCGGCGGTCTTCACCGACGATCGGGGCGGCTCGGTCAGCGCCATGGCGGAGGCCTTCGCCCGCTGGATCGAGCGGGAGCCGCGCATCGGCGGCGTCATTTCTGCCGGTGGCTCGGGCGGCACGACGCTGGCGACGGCTGGCATGCGGGTCCTGCCGGTCGGCATCCCCAAGCTGATGGTCTCGACGGTGGCTGCGGGCGATGTCGMCAAATATGTCGGCGGCGCCGACATCATGATGTTCCATTCGGTCGCCGACGTTCAGGGGCTGAACTCCATCACCGAGCAGGTGCTGTCCAACGCCGCGCATGCCATGGCCGGCATGATCGCGCAGTTGCCCAATGCGGAAGCGTGGGAAGCAAAGCGCAAGCTGGCGCGGCCGGCCGTCGGCATCACCATGTTCGGCGTCACCACGCCGGCCGTGCAAGCAGTGACCAGGCGCCTCGAAGCCGACTATGACTGCCTCGTCTTCCACGCCACCGGCATCGGCGGGCGCGCCATGGAGAATCTCGGCGACTCGCGCCTGCTGTCGGCTTTCCTCGATCTCACCACGACGGAAGTGGCCGACATGATCGTCGGCGGCGTGTTCCCCGCGACAGAGGATCGCTTTGGCGCCGCCATCCGCAGCGGACTGCCCTATGTCGGATCGACGGGAGCGCTGGACATGGTCAATTTCGGTCCGCGCGGCAGCGTGYCGGAGAAGTTCCGCGGCCGCAAATTCGTCATCCACAATCCCAATGTCACGCTGATGCGCACGACGCGCGACGAGRACCGCGCTTTCGGCGAATGGATCGGCGCGCGGCTCAACGCCATGAACGGCCCGGTGCKCTTCCTGCTGCCCGAAGGCGGCGTCTCGATGCTCGACGCGCCCGGYCAGCCCTTTCACGATCCGGAAGCCGACAACGCGCTGTTCGAGGCGATCGAAAAGACCGTTCGCCCGACGCCGTTGCGCCATGTCGAGCGGGTGCGCGCCAACATCAACGACACGCCTTTCGTCGATGYGGTGATCGGCGCGTTCAACGCGATCGGCCCAAGGCTGCAGAGGCGGGCATGACGAATTGGGCTTTACCTGACGGCGGACGGATCTTTGAATTGGCGCCTGGCGCCGACCGGATTGTGTAGGGGAGAATAAATCATGGACGCRCAGAGCTTTGGCGCTTTCCTGTTGTGGCTGATCGTCGCCGCGGTCGTCGTGGTGATCGCCGTCTACATCCTGCRGTGGCTCTATCGCCGCTCGACCAAGGAGACGGCATTCGTGCGCACCGGCTTCCTGGGCGAGAAGGTGGTGGTCAACGGCGGCGCCTTCGTCATCCCCGTGCTGCACGAGATCACCCCGGTCAACATGAACGTGCTGCGCATCGAGGTGCGCCGCGAGGACGCGCTGGCGCTGATCACCAGGAACCGCATGCGCGTCGACCTCATCGCCGAGTTCTTCGTCCGCGTCGGCGCGAGCCGCGAGTTCGTCGCCGCCGCGGCGCAGACGCTCGGCCGCCGCACGCTGCAGYCCGACAATCTGCGCGAATTGCTGGAGGGCAAGTTCGCCGGCGCCATGCGCACCATCGCCGCCCAGATGACGCTGGAAGAGATGCATGAGTTGYGCGGCGACTATGCCGAAAAGGTCCGGGCGCTCGCCTCGGATTCGCTGGCCGCCAACGGGCTCGAGCTGGAGAGCGTCGCCATCGTCGACCTCGACCAGACCAGCCTCGAATATTTCGACCCGTCCAACGCCTTCGATGCCGAAGGCCTGACGCAGCTGACGGAATCCATCGAGACCAGGCGCCGCATGCGCAACGAGATCGAGCAGCGCACTTTGGTCGACATTCGCAACCAGAACCTCGATACGCAGCGCAAGGTGCTGGAGATCGAGCGCGACACCGAATACGCCCGCCTCGAACAGGAGCGCGAAGTGGAAATACGGCGCGCGGCGCAGCGCTCCGAGCTCGCCAGGGAGCGCGCCGTGCGCGACCAGGAAGCCGAACAGGCGCAGCTTTCGGCGCGCGAGGCGGTGGAGAAATCGCGCCTCGCCCAGGAGCGCAGCATCACCGAGGAACGCATCCGCAGCGAGGAAGACACGCAGCGCCGCGAGATCGCGCGCCGCCGCGCGCTCGACGAGGCCGAGATGAAGATGCGCGAACTGACTGAGCGCGAGCAGATCGCCCTTGGACTGGCGCTGGAGAAGGCGCGCATCGAGCGTGAGGGCGCGCAGAGCGGGCTCGAGATCGAGCGCAAGAAGTCGCTGGAGATCGCCGAGCTCGAACGCCAGATCGCGCTGGCCGAAAAGGCGCTCGAAGTGACCAGGGCGGAAGCCGAGAAGCGCCGCGCCGAAATCGTCGAGAACCAGGCGACCGAGACGGCGCRCATCGAGCAGGAACGTGCCGTCGACGAGGTGCGGATCGACAGGGAGCGCCACCTCGAAGCGCTTCAGATCGCCAAGCGCCAGGCCTTCGAGGAAGCCGAGATCGCGGCGGCCGAGGAAGTGGAGCGGGCGCGCATCACCACCGAGCGCGGCATCGAGGAAGCCAAGCTCGTCAAGGAGCGCGAGCTGCGCCAGCTCGCCGTCGACCGCGACCAGAAGGTGGAGATCGCCGAAATCCAGAAGGCCATCGACATCGCCAAGAAGACGCAGGAACGCTCCTCGGCTATCGCCGCTTCGGAAGCCGTCCGCGCCAAGGCCGTCCAGGCCGAGGAACAGGCCCTGACCGCCCGCGAACGCGAGATCGCCGAGCGCCGCAAGCTGACCGACCTGATCGCCGCTCAACGCGAGGCGGAGCGCGAGGCGCTTCGCGTGACGGCCGCCGCCGAGGCCGAGATGAAGGCCGCCAAGAGCCTGGCGGAGGCGCAGAAGATCGCGGCCGTCGCCGCCGCGGAGGCGGAAAAGATCCACGCCCTTGCCGCCGCCCAGCGCTACGAAGTCGACGCGGCCGGCCATCGGCAGATCAACGAAGCGGAGAACCTTCTTTCCAGCGAAGCGCGCGCCGGACGCCTGCGCGGCAAACTGCTCGATCACATGGAAGGCATCATCCGCGAGAGCGTCAAGCCGATGGAAAAGATCGACGGCATCAAGATCCTGCACGTCGACGGCATCAATGGCGGGGCGGGCGGCAACCGCAACGTCACCGACGAGGTGATCGATTCGGCGCTGCGTTACCGCGTGCAGGCGCCGATGATCGACAATCTGATGAAGGAGATCGGCATCGAGGGCGGCTCGCTCGGACGGATGACCGATGTGCTGCGCGACGCCAAGGACATTTCCAACCTCGCCCGCGACAAGAAAGGCAAAGGCAAGACCGCCAAGGATGATGATGACGACCGCGACCATTGACCAGATGTCCGCAAGGTCGTTTCCCGAGGGCGGACGACTCCGTAGTTATCTCGGCGGTCGCCCGGCATGACCAAGGTCTATGTCTCTTCGGTCATCCCGGCTCCGGCCGCGGACGTCTGGAACGTCGTGCGCGACTTCAACGGCTTGCCGGGCTGGGCGCCTTTCGTGGCCGAGAGCCRCATCGAGCAGAACGCGCATGCCGACCGGATCGGCTGCATCCGCAATTTCACGCTCAAGGACGGCGGACGGATCCGCGAGAAACTGCTGGCGCTGTCGGACTACGACCTCTCCTGCAGCTATGCGATCCTGGAGAGCCCGATGCCGGTGGAGAACTATGTCGCCACCCTGTCGCTGACGCCGATAACCGACGGCAATATGACGCTGGCCGAATGGCAGGCGGAATTCGATTGCACGCCTGAGCGCGAGGCGGCGCTGACGCAGCAGATCGGCGGCGGCGTGTTCCAGGCCGCGTTCACCGCGTTGAAGCAGCGCTTCGGGCGCTGACCGCCGCGCATGGTCCAGGTCCGCCAGAGCACGATCATCGATGCCCCGATTGAGGAGGTCTGGGCGATCCTGCGCGATTTCAACGGCCACGACCGCTGGCACCCGGCCATCGCGGCGAGCGAGATCGACGGCGGCGAGCCGGCCGACGCGGTCGGCGCCGTGCGCCATTTCCGCCTGGCCGACGGCGGCGAACTGCGCGAACAGCTTCTGGCGCTGTCCGACAAGGACCGCCGGCTGAGCTACTGCCTGCTCGAAGCGCCGCTGCCGTTGATGGGCTATGTCGCATCGATACGGCTGAAGCCGGTAACCGACGGCAACGCCACCTTCTGGGAATGGCGCTCCGAATTCCACCCGCCGGCGCATCGCCGCGACGAACTGGTGAAGCTGGTCGCCGAAGACATCTATCGCGCCGGCTTTGCCGCGATCCGCAATCTGCTGGGGCGCCCGGACGCCGCCACGCCGGCCGAGGCGAGGCCTTCGCCGGCGATCATGCCGTCGAGGCCAACAGGCGTTGCGGCCCGCCCGGTCCCCTCACCGGCGATCCTCGCACCGTCCYGGAACACGGCAGAAACGACGCGCGCGATCCTCGTCGAGCGCTATGGCGGGCCGGACGTGCTGCAGCTGAAGGAGATCGCCTTGCCGCCGCCGGCGCCCGGCGAGGTGCGGATCCGCCACACGGCGATCGGCGTCAACTTCATCGACGTCTATTGCCGCACCGGCTTCTTCGACCTTATGCGGCTGCCCGGCGTGCCCGGCATGGAAGCGGCAGGTGTCATCGAGGCTGTCGGCGCGGCGATCTCCGGCCTGTCGGTCGGCGATCGGGTGACCTATGCCTGCCCGCCTGTCGGCGCCTATGCCGAACGCCGCAACATGACGGCCGACCTGTTGGTGCGCCTGTCGGACGACATACCGGACGAAGCCGCCGCCGCGAGCCTGCTCAAGGGCGTGTCGGCCAGCTTCCTGCTGCATGACGTCCATGCCGTTCGGCCGGACGAGGTCGTGCTCATCCACGCCGCCGCCGGCGGCATCGGCCAGTTGCTGGTGCAATGGGCGCGCCATCTCGGCGCCACCGTGATCGCAACCGTGTCGAGCGACGACAAGGCGCGCATCGTCGAGCGGCTCGGCGCGCACCATGTCATCGTCTACTCCCGGGAGGATTTCGCGGAAGCGGTCATGCGGCTGACCGCCGGCGCAGGCGCCAACGTCATCTACGACGCCGTCGGCGCCGACACATTCGCCGGTTCCCTCACTGCCCTTTCCGTGCGCGGTCATCTCGTCAGCTTCGGCCAGGCGTCGGGTCCGGTCGGCAGTTGGGACATCGACCGCCTGGCCTCGAAGTCGATCACCGTTTCGCGGCCCAATTATGCGCATTACACAGACACGCCCGAGAAGCTCGCGCCGCATGTCGACCGCTTCTTTACGGCCTTTCGCCAGCGCGCCGTCAGGGTCGGGCAGCCCGCGGCCTATGGTCTGGCCAATGCCGCGGACGCCCACCGGGACCTGGAAGCCCGCAGGACCAGCGGGGCGCTCGTTCTGGTGCCGTAGCCACGGATCGAGCCGGTCTAGTAAACGGCCTCATAGGCCTTGCATTGCTCGAGCACGCTGCGGTCGCCGAGGAATTTCAGTTCGCCGAGCTTGTGGTCACGGTAGACCTCGCAGAAGCCGGCGGGGAACCAGCCGCGCACCGTCTCGTTGGCCATCATCCGCTCGATCGCCTCACTGAGCGATTGCGGCAGCCGCGTGAAGCCGCGGGCGGCGAGCGCCGCGGGATCGAGCAGCGAGAGATCTTCCTGCGTCGCCCGCGGCGCCTCGAGCTTCTCCACGATGCCCTGCACGCCGGCATGAACGATCGCCGCGAGCGCCAGATGCGGCGACGCGGCGGCGTCGGCCGCGCGGAATTCGATGTTGTACTGCCTGGCCACGCCCTCCGGGTCACGTGCGGTGGTCGGGCATATCCGCACCGACGCTTCCCGATCGCGGACACCGAGATTGTTGAAGGCGGCACTCCAGCGATGYGGCGTCAGCCTGAGATAGGAAACCGACGACGGCGCCGTGAAGGCGACGATGCTGTCGAGATATTTCAGCACGCCCGCGACGAACGCTTGCGTGATCGCGGACATGCCGTGCGGACCATTCTCGTCATAGGTCGCGGGCCGGCCGCTGGAATCCTCGAAGCTGAGATGGATATGGACGCCATTGCCGACGCCGTCGGGGTGGCGGATCGGGGTGAAGCTCGCCTCGTCATCGAAGCGCCGCGCGGTGGCGCGGACCATCTCGCGCAGGACAAGGCCGGCATCGGCCACGCGCAAGCCGCGCTCCGGGCTGATCGTCACCTCGTATTGGCCGACGCCGTATTCCTTCATCACCGTGTCCGGCTTCAGGCCGGCCGTCTTGATCGCAGCCATCAGCGTCGCCGCGAATGCCGCCCGGTTGCGGTAGCCCTCCATGGAATAGGCGCCGCCGCCTTCGCCGGCCTTGAGGTGGAACTCGTGTTCGAAGGCGCCGACCAGCCGGACACCCGCGACATCCTCCAGCTTCTTCAGCGCCGATTTCAGGATGGAGCGCGTGCAGCACTCCCACGGAACGCCGTCGAGGGTCAGGATGTCGCCGAGCATGAAGTCCTCGGCAGGGCTGCCATCCTCGAAATCAACCGTCACGCGGCTGTCCCGGTCGGGCACCAGCAGGAGATCGCCGAGCGAACCATACGGGCTTTCGGCAATGGCATCGAAGCAGGTGATCTGCACGTTGGTGGGCGTCCAGCCCACGCCGCGCCCTGCCCGCCTCTCGATCAGATCGAGAGGAAATGCCTTGCCCCRAACGCGCCCCGAAACGTCGCATGTGGCGACGAAGAGCAGGGGTTCCCTTATCATTTTGTCGRCTTCCTTTCCTTGTCCAGCCGCAAGGCGTCCCAGGCGCGGATGCGGCTGCTTGTGGAATTCCAATCGCGTTCGGAAATGTGGGTGATCATGGCGTCCACCGTGACCATGGCGGCGATGTAGGTGTCCCATGCCGTTCCATTGTCGATCGCGAGCGCGATGACCTYGGTTGCCTCGCTGGAGACCGGCGACRACCATTTGTCGGTGAAGAGCAGCACTTCGATGCCGCTCGCCCRCTTGGCCGTGCGCACGAGCTGCTCGAGGCGCGGCTGGTAGCGGCGAAAATCGAACACAACGAAGACGTCGCGCGCCTTCATCCGCAAGATGTATTCGGGCCAGACTTCCGGATCGGGCGGGATATGAAAGACGTCGCGCCGGATCTGGCGCAGATGGCGCGAGAAATGCTGGGCCATGGGGTCGCTGATGCGGCCGCCGATCAGATAGATGGCCCGCCTTTCATCCGCCACCATGCCGCAGATGCGCTCGAACTGCACTTGCGTCAGCGTTGCGGGAAGCGCGCGCACAATCTGGCTCGCGCGTTCGACATAGGCCTCGAGGAAGTTCGCGCCGTGCGAGCTTTTGCTGTGCAGCTCGACCGGCGAGCGATGCCACTCCTTGAGCTCGCCGATCAGCTTGTGCTGGAAATCCTGGTAGCCCTGGCAGCCCAGCTTGGCAACGAAGCGCGTGATCGAGGGCGCCGACACGCCCGTCTTGTCGGCGAGCGTCTGGATCGTCTGCAGCCCGGCAAACGGATAGTCCGCCAACAGCGTCGAGGCCAGCTTGCGTTCAGCCGGCGTCAGCGCGCTCTCAAGCTCTTCGATCTGTGCCCTGAGTTCCATTCCCGCCTTCCTCCCACGCAGAAAAAATTTAGTCAATTATCATTTTGGATTTGACATTGATGAAAAACTTTCATCATCCTGACTCCAACAAAGAAGGCATCATGAATATTTCCAATCAACCACAACCGACCCTTCTCGGCGCATCCGATCCCGCGCCCGTGGAGATCGTCAATCCCGCCGGCAGCGGCGACGTGCTCCTCGTCTGCGAACATGCCGGCCGGGAGATCCCATCCTCCCTGGGAGACCTCGGCATCGCGRCGAGCGAGATGGACAGGCATATCGCCTACGACATCGGCGCGCGCGATCTTGCCTTGATGCTCTCCGAGCGCCTCGACGCGCCCCYCGTCGCGCAGCGATACAGCCGGCTGGTCATCGATTGCAACAGGYCGACGGAAGCCGACGACTCCATCCCGCCGGTCAGCGACGGGACCGAAATACCAGCCAACAGGAACCTGGATGCAAGGGAACGGGCGCAGCGGGCGACGGAGATTTTCGAGCCGTTCGACCGCGCGCTGGCGGGAGCGATCCGGGATCGCAGGCCGAAGGCCATTTTCGCGATCCACAGCTTCAATCCGGTGCTGCGGGGCGTGTCGAGGCCGTGGGATATCGRCTTCCTCTACAGGAAGGACGGGCGGACGTCCCCGGCGCTCCAACGATATCTGCTCGCGGCCGCGCCGGACCTTTCGATCGGCATGCAGGAGCCTTACGCGATCAGCGATCAATCCGATTGGTTCGTACCGGTGCATGGCGAGCGCAACGGCATCGCCCACAGCCTGATCGAGGTACGCAACGACCACATTTCGCACCCTGAAGGCGTGGCGCGTTTCGCCGGCCTTCTCGCGGGCGCGATCGGCGATTTCATGAAGAAGGGCGACTAAGGAATGGAACTGACACGCAACGTTCCGCTGGTGCCGGAACAATCCTGCATCCTGTTCATCGATGTGCAGAATTTCTCGGCGCATCGCGACGGCGGCGAGTTCAAGGACCTCGGCAAGGCCGAGTTCGAGGAAAAGTACGGCTGGTTCTTCAAGCGCATCCAGAGCGAGACCATCCCGAACATGAAGCGTCTGCTGGATGCCTTCCGCGCCGGCGGGATCGAGGTGATGCACACGACGATCGAAAGCCTGACCAAGGACGGCCGCGACCGCAGCCTAGATTACAAGATCACCGGCTTCCATGTGCCGAAGGGATCCTGGGACGGCAAGGTCATCGACGAACTGGCGCCCGCGGACGACGAGATCTGCCTTCCCAAAACCTCGTCCTCGGTCTTCGTCTCCACGCATATCGACTACATCCTGCGCAATCTCGGCGTGCGCCAGCTCGTGATATCCGGGCTCCTGACCGACCAGTGCGTGGAAAGCGCGGTCCGCGACGCCTGCGACCTTGGATATCTCGTCACCCAGGTGACCGACGCCTGCGCGACCTATTCGCAGGAGCGCCACGACAATTCGCTGCGCACCATCAAGGGCTATTGCCGCCAGGTGACCACCGATCAGCTTCTCGATGAATTGAAGGGGCTCGCGAAATGAGCGACACGATTTCCGCCGTCTGGAAGGCCGTCGAAGAGGACCGTGACTATGTCGTCGGGCTGACCCGGGACATCGTGCGGATACCATCCGTCAATCCGAAGTTTCAGGCCGATCCCGCCATCAACCGCGAGGCCGACGTACAGACCCGTCTCGCCGGCGAACTGGAAGCGCTCGGCTTCGGCGTCGATCGTTGGGACGTGTTTCCGGACCGGCCGAACCTGACCGGCGAGTGGGCGGGCAGCGACGAGAAGAGCCTTATCCTCTGTGGCCATGTCGACGTCGTGCCGGTGGGCGATCAGTCGAAATGGAACTGCGATCCGTTCGGCGGCGACATCAAGGACGGCCGCATCTGGGGCCGCGGCGCGATCGACATGAAGGCAGGCGTCGCCGCCTGCGTGGCGGCGGCGCGCGCGGTCCGCAACGCAGGCATCAAGCTCGATGGCCGGCTCGCCATCCACACCGTGGTCGACGAGGAGGCCGGCGGCTTCGGGGCGATGGACCTCGTCAAGCGCTCGCGCCTGGCGAAGAGCGCTATCATCGCCGAGCCGACCTGGGGCAACATCGTGCCGGCCGAAGGCGGACTGACCTGGGTGCGCGTGACGATTTTCGGCAAGCAGGCGCATGCCGGCTGGCGCTTCAACTCGATCTGGCCGCAGCCGCATGTCGAGGGCCGTCTCACGCCCGGCGTCAATGCGATCGAGCTCGCCACGCGCTTCCTGATGGCGCTGCGCGACTTCGAAACCTCGCGCTGCCGGGACAACTGGCATCCGCTGGTGCCTGCAGGCCTTGCCACGATCAATCCAGGCGTCATTCGCGGTGGCGCGGGCATGGGCCCCGACGGCACGCCGGCGATCATGACCAACGCGGCCATCATCCCCGACATCGTCACCATCGATCTCGACTACAAATTCATGCCGCAGGAGAAATTCGAGGACGTGAAGGCGGAGTTCGAAAACTTCGTCCACCACTTCGCCGCCTCCGACGCCTGGATGCGGGATCATCCGCCAGCGATCGAGTGGGATCTCTTCGACCTCAACTTTCCGCCGATGAACACGCCGGTCGACGCACCGATCGTGCAATCGCTCAACAGGCGCGCCACGCAGGCGCAGGCCAAGGCGCCCGTGATCAAGGGGTTCGAAGCTGTCACCGACGCCGCGCATTACGCCGGCGCCGGCGTGGTGCCGGTTATCTACGGACCGGCCGGCGACGGCTTTCACGGCGACAATGAATGCGTGGAGATCGAAAGTCTGATCGAGACCACGAAGGTCATCGCCGCGGCCATCATCGACACGTGCGGCACCGCCTGAACGAACCGGCCAACAAACCAACAAAGCAAGAATATCAAGGGGTAACGAAATGATCACCAGACGCGTTCTTATGGGAGCAGTATCGGCCGCGGCRCTCTTTTCCACGTCCGCATTCGCCTATGCCGACACCGTCAAGCTCGGCGTGCTCGCGCCGCTCACCGGCCCGGCCGCGGCCGACGGGCAGGAAATCGTCAACGGCGCCAAGCTTGCCGTCRACGAGCTGAATGCCGCCGGCGGTATAGCCGGCCACACCTTCGAAGTGGTCGTGGCCGATGTCGGCGACGGCAATCCCGACAAGGTCGCGACGGCGGTCGAGCGGCTGCTCGGCGATCACGATATGGGCGGYGTGTTCACCAATTATGCCTCGAGCACCAATTTCGAGATCGAGATGATGGCCGAGCAGGACATGGTCTACATGATCGCCGCCAACTCGCAGCAGACCCACGACATCATCGCGCCGAACCCCGAGAACTTCCCCACCGTATGGTCGCTGACCCCGTCCTATGACGGCTACAACACCGAGATCGTCCCGGTGATCAAGGAGCTGTCGGAGACGGGCAAGATCAAGCTGCCCAACAAGAAGGTCGCGATCATCTCGTCCGACAACCCTTATTCCAAGGGCATCGCGGAAGGCATGGCCAAGGCCTTCGGCGCCGACGGCTGGGAGATCACGCAGAACGATCTCGTGCCGTTCGGCGAAGTCAGCGACTGGCGCGCCTTCCTGGGCAAGGTGCGCAAGGACCCGCCGGCGCTGCTGATCAACACCGACTATCTGTCGGCCAATGCCGCGACCTTCATGACCCAGTTCATGGAGAATCCGACCGACAGCCTCGTGTTCATCCAGTACGCGCCGTCGGTTCCCGAATTCCTGAAGCTGACCAAGGAGAAGTCGTCCGGCGTGGTCTACAACATGCTGGGCGGCCTGCTTTTGTCGCCGAAAAATCCGCGCGCGCAGGAAGTGCTCGACAAGTACAAGGCGAAGTACAACATCGAATCCGGCGGCGCGGGCGCGCTGACCTACGAAGAGGTCATGATCTACGCCGACGCGCTGGCCAAGGTCGGCGACCCGACCAAGCGCAAGGAAGTCGGCGAACAGATCGGCAAGACCGACAAGCAGACCTCGATCGGGCGCATCACCTTCGACCCGGCGACGCATCTGTCGGTGCAGAACACCGACGGCGTTCCGCTGCAGTTCTACCAGATCCAGGACGGCAAGCGCGTCCTCTTCTATCCAGGCAAATATGCGACCGGCGACTTCGTCCAGCCGGCCTGGATGAAGTGACACGGTCCGATGAACGACACGATCCTTGAGGTCGTCGACGCCAGCAAGCACTTCGCCGGGTTGAAGGCCGTCAACGGCGTGAGCTTCGGCGTAACGCGCGGCGAGATCCTGGGCATTGCCGGCCCGAACGGCTCGGGCAAGAGCACGCTCTTCAATCTCATCACCGGCGTGCCCTTCGGCCCGACCTCCGGCGAGATACGCTTCCAGGRCCAGCGGATAGACCGCTGGCCCGCCCACCGCATCGCCCGCGCCGGGCTTGCCCGAACGTTCCAGAAGGATGCGGAATTTCCGGACCTGACGGCCGACGAGACATTGCTGGTCTGCGGCACCTATAACGGCCAGCTCGGCCGCGTCGCGGCGCGGACGCGTTCCGACGAGGTGCTCGGTCTCGTGGGGTTTGCCGACACGCGGCGCGGCATCCCCTCACGCAACCTGTCGGTCTATGAAAAGAAGCAGCTGATGATCGCCTCGGGGCTGATGTCGCGCCCGGCCGTGCTGATGCTCGACGAGCCGGCGTCCGGCCTCACCAAGCCCGAGATCGAGAGCCTGGACAGGCTGCTCGTCGCGGTCAACGCCTCCGGCGTGACCGTGCTCTTGATCGAACATGTTCTCAGCCTGCTGCTTTCGATCTCCCAGCGGCTCATCGTCCTCAACCAGGGTTCGGTCCTGGCCGAAGGCAACCCGGCCGAGGTCGTCCGCAACGAGGCGGTGATCACCGCCTATCTCGGAGGGCGCAAGCAATGATGCCCCTCCTCGACGTCAAGGACGTGCAGGCCGGTTATGGCGACATGCGCGTGCTGCACGGTCTTTCGCTGCACATCGGACCGCAGGAATCGATCGGGCTCTTCGGCCCCAACGGCCATGGCAAGACGACCTTGCTCAAGACCATCTCCAGCCTTGTGCGGCCCACGGCAGGCTCGATCACCTTCGACGGCACCGACATCACCGGCCGCAAGCCGCCGGCCATCGTCGAGGCCGGCCTGATCCATGCGCCGCAGGGCAACACGCTGTTCGGCAACATGCGCATCGCCGAGACGCTCGAACTGGCCGCCTTCAGCAAGCGGGCAAGCACCGGCGCCCAGAGGCGGCTCGATGACGTCTACGCCCTCTTCCCGCGCCTGGCCGAGCGCAAGACGCAGCTCGCCAAGACCTTGTCGGGCGGCGAGCGGCAGATGCTGTCGATCGGCTGCGCGCTGATGTGCGCGCCGCGCCTTCTGATGCTGGACGAGCCGACGCTCGGCCTCTCTCCCCGCCTCAAGGAGGARCTCGGCGCGGCAATCGGCGAGATTTCCAAAAGCGGCGTGCCGCTGATCGTGGTCGAGCGGACATCGAGTTCCTCCTCTCCCTCACCGACCGGCTCTACCTGGTGGAGCACGGCGTCGTCGTGCGCGAGATCGACCGAGCGAGCGCGCCCGATCATGAAGAGGTCATGCGGCTCTATTTCGGCGAAGGAGGCACGCATTGATGGATACGCTCCTCGCCACGCTGGTCTCCGGCCTGGTGCTCGGCTCGCTCTATGCCCTGATGGCGAGCGGACTCAGCCTGGTCTGGACGACGCTCGGCGTCTTCAACTTCGCGCATGGGGCGCTGATGATGGTCGGCGCTTTCATCGCCTGGACGGTCAGCGAAGCGGTCGGCGCCGGCCCTGTTGCAGGCRTCGTCGCAGGCACGCTCGGCGCCGGCCTGATCGGCATCGTCATCGAGCGGCTCGTCATCCGGCCGTTCTATGCCAGCCGCAACATGCTGCTCGTCACGGCCATGACGACGCTCGCCGTCACCATCATCCTCGAACGCGGCGCGCAGATGATCTGGGGACCGCGCCTGAAGCAGCTTCCGCCGCTCGTCGACGGCGAGATCAGGCTGTTCGGCAACGCGATCTCCGCGCATGAAGCCTTGCTGCTGGTGGCGGCGCCCGTCATCCTCATCGCGCTGTGGCGCTTCACGGTCTCGAGCAAGATCGGACGCAGCCTGCGCGCCGTCGGCCAGAACCAGGATTCGGCGGCGCTGAWCGGCGTCGACGTGCCGACCGCCTTCGCGCTCGCCTTCGCGATCTCGGCAGCACTCGCGGGCCTCACCGGCGCGCTTCTCGGCTCGATCCGCTTCATCACGCCCGCCATGGGCAGCGAGCCGCTGACCAAGGCGATGATCGTCGTCATCTTCGGCGGTCTCGGCAGCCTCGGCTCGACGGCAGGCGCCGCCTATCTGATCGGCTTCATCGAGGCCTTCCTGGTGCTCTGGGTCGGCCTCTACTGGACGCCCTTCGCGCTCTTCCTGCTGATGATCCTCGTCCTCCTGCTCAGGCCGAACGGAATATTCGGAAAGAGATGATGACCAGAAACAACCTCCTGCTGCTTGCGCTCTTCGTGGTCCTGGCTTTCGTGCCGCAGGTCTTCACCGACGGCTATGTCAGGCACCTCTTCATCATCGCCTTCATCTACGCGATCATCGCGTCGAACTGGAACCTCAGCCTCGGTCATTGCGGCATCTTCAATTTCGGCCACATGACCTTCTTCGGCATCGGCGTCTACACGGCGGCGATCCTGACCAAGACCGCCGGCGTCAATCCCTGGCTCGCAATTCCCGCCTGCGCGGTCACGGCGGCGATCTCGGCCGTGATCATGGCGGCGCCGGTCGCCCGGCTCAAAGGCATCTATGTCGTGCTCGTCACCTTCGCGGTCAATCAGCTGATGGTGCAGCTGGTGCTCAGCCAGGCCGACCTGACGGGCGGCGCAAAGGGCCTGGTGCGCCTGCCGTTCCTCACCATCGGCGACTACAGCTTCATCCGCGACTACAAGCTCGGCTATTACTACCTGGCGCTGATCCTGCTCGGCCTGTCCACGGCTTTCCTGATCCTTGTCGCCGGTTCGCCCTTCGGCAAATCGCTCAAGGCAGTGCGCGACGCCGAGGACTATGCGACCGCGCGCGGCATCTCGGTGGCGCGCACGCGAATTTCAGTGCTGGTGCTGAGCGCCATCTTCACCGGCATCGCCGGCGGCTTCTACACCGTCTATCTGCGCGTCGCCTCGCCCGAGGTCTTCGGCTTCGGGACGATGTCGCTGGTGCTCTCGATGGTGCTGATCGGCGGCATCAACAGCGTTCTCGGCCCGGTGATCGCGGCGCTGGCGCTCACTTTCGCCAGCGAAGCCATGGCGGGGATTGGCGGCTTCGAGGACGCGCGCTACATCGTCATCGCGGTCGCCATGATCCTGGTGCTGAGGCTTGCGCCGGGCGGCCTGATCCAGATCCTCGAAAGGCTGGCGCCGACGGGGCAAAAGCAGGCGACGCCGACGAGGAGCCCAGCCTGATCCGGGAGCATCGATAATCATGAGCCAAGAGGAATTCGCCGTCGAAGGCCTGAGCTCGACGGCCAGCATCGTCGTCGACCGCTGGGGCATCGCCCATGTCCGAGCCGAAAGTTTCCTCGATATGTTCTTCGTCCAGGGCTTCAACGCGGCGCGCGACCGGCTCTGGCAGATCGATCTGTGGCGCAAGCGGGGCCTTGGCGTGCTGGCGGCGGATTTCGGCCCGGGTTACCTCGAGCAGGACCGCGCCGCCCGGCTTTTCCTCTATCGCGGCGACATGCGGGCGGAATGGGACGCCTATGCCCCCGACGCCGAGTCGATCTGCCGCCATTTCGTCGCCGGCATCAATGCCTATGTCGAGCTCTGCGAACACCAGCCGCACAGGCTGCCGCCGGAATTCGCCGCCCTTGGCACCCGCCCAGCCACATGGCAGCCGGAAGACGTCGTGCGCATCCGCAGCCATTCGCTGATGCGCAACGCCGTCTCGGAGGTGATCCGCTCCAACATCCTTGCGGAGCTCGACGCCGAACTCGACGCGCTCCGGCAGAAGCTGGAACCGCCGCATGACCCGCTTGCCGGCCGCGACCGCCCTGCCCCGCTGCCGCTCGACTGCCTCGACACGTTCAAGCTCGCCATCGCCCCCGTCACCTTCGGCAGAGAAAGGCTGACGGCCTGCATCGGCGATGCCCGCGCCTGGCGCAAGATGACGCCGCTCGGCGACGTCGTGCGCGACACCAGCCTGCAGGGCTCCAACAACTGGGTGGTGTCGGGCGCCAGGACCGCCAGCGGCCGGCCCATCCTGGCCAACGACCCGCACCGCACCCATGCGGTGCCGTCGCTGCGCTACATCGTCCACATCGCCTCGCCCGAATTCAACGGCATCGGGGCCGGCGAGCCGGCGCTGCCGGGCATCTCGATCGGCCACAACGGCCATTCGGCCTTTGGCCTCACGCTCTTCCTCGGCCATGACCAGGAAGATGTCTATGTCTACGAGACGCATCCGGAGGACCCCGGCCTCTACCGTTACGGAGACGGCTGGGAGGCTTTTCGCGACATCGGCGAGACCGCCTCGGTCAAGGGTTGCGGAGAGGCCGCGCTCGCCCTGCGTTTCACCCGCCACGGGCCGGTGATCGCCGAATATCCGGACCGGCATCTGGCGGTGGCGATCCGCACTGTCTGGACCGATCCCGGCACGGCCCCCTACTTCAAGAGCATCGCCGCCATGCGGGCGACCAGCTTCGAGGCGTTCCGCGACCATATGGGCGGCTGGGGCGTGCCGGCGGTCAACCAGGTCTATGCCGACGCCAAGGGCGATATCGGCTGGGCCGTCGGCGGGTTCTCTCCCATACGCCCCAACTGGGACGGGCTTCTGCCGGTGCCCGGCGACGGGCAGCATGAATGGCAGGGCTTCCTGCCGGGTCATGCGCTGCCCTTCAGCCGCAATCCGGCGAAGGGCTATTTCGCCACCGCCAACGAGTTCAACCTGCCGGCCGATTGGCCGATGGACCAGCCGATCGGCTATGAATGGCTGGAGCCCTCGCGCGCCCAGCGCATCGACGGCGTGCTGGCCGCCGACCAGCGCCATACCGTTGACGCGTCCCGCCGTCTTCAGACCGATGTGTTCTGCGTGCCGGCGAAGCGGGTCGTCGGCTTGCTGTCGACGCTGTCCGGACGCAACGAAGCGGAGACGGCGGCCCTGGAGTTACTCGCCAGCTGGGATTTCCGGCTGGCGGCCGACAGCCCCGGCGCCGCGCTCTACGAAGTCTGGTGGGYGAACCACTTGCACGTGGCCATCATTGCCGATGCCGTCGGCAAGCCGGAGTTGAGGCCATTGTTCGCGCCCGGCGACACCGCCGGCATCCTCGATCGGCTTGAAGCCATCGCGGCCGGGACCCCGGTGGCGTTTGCCGCGCTGGCGCTGGGCAGCCTGGCGAAAGCCTACGACGCATGCCGGCAGGCGCTCGGCCCCGACACCGATGAATGGGCATGGGGCCGCCTGCACGAGGCGCTTTTCGAGCACCCGGCAGGAGCGGTCGCCAATGCCGGGGGCCGATGGAATGTCGGCCCCTTCCCCTTCGGCGGCAGCGGCAGCACGCCGATGAACGGCTCGTACCGCCCCACCGACTTCCGGCTCACCATCGGCGCCTCCTTCCGGATTGTCGTCGATGTCGGCGGTTGGGACAACAGTGTCTGCATCAACACGCCGGGCCAATCCGGCGATCCGCGGTCGGACCATTACGGCGACATGGCGCCGCTCTGGGCCGCGGGCGACTACGTGCCGCTGCTCTACACCGACAAGGCCGTCGACGCCGCGGCGGTGCTGACCTTGAAGCTCACGCCGAAGCGAGCCGCATAGGCTGGACCATGGCGCGCTTCGGYACGCCGGATGCCCTGCCGAACTCATGCAGCGACGCCGCACCGCAGCCGCTCCTACGAACCGCCCAGACGCGCTTCGAACGCCCACGGGACATCGTTTCCGGAGCGGTGTGGAGAATAGTCGTCAGGACGTCCATGTTAGCCTTGTAGGCGTCGCTGACGCTGACTACAGTCACGGATATGAAATTAAATTCCATGTACTAGGTACGAATGYGTCCCGCGAGCGATCAGTCTCTTGTTGTGGTGGAGAGCCGCCCGTTCGACAATGTGGGGTTGGTCGAGATCAACCGCCCCGAAGTCCGCAACGCAATCAATCTCGAAGTGCGGGAGAAGCTGGCTGCTGYGGTGGCAAGCTTCTCAGACGACGCGGAGATCCGTTCCATCGTCATTGCCGGGCGCGGCGCCAACTTTGCCGCCGGCGCCGACGTCAGAGCGTTTGAAAAGCTCGGCTCCGCCGACCTGCTTCTTCAACGCACCCATCGCTACTGGGATGTGATCGCGAAATGTCCGAAACCGGTTATTGYCGCGGTCGAGGGCTTTGCGCTGGGCGGTGGCTGCGAGCTTGCAATGCATGCCGACATCATCGTGGCGGCGCGCACAGCCACTTTCGGGCAGCCAGAGGTCAAACTCGGCCTCATGCCGGGCGCCGGCGGCACCCAGAGGCTGCTGAGAGCAATCGGCAAGTACAAGACGCTGATGCTCGTCCTGACCGGCGATATGTTCCCGGCGGAAGACGCCGAGCGCGCCGGCCTCGTCAGCATGCTCACGGATGAGGGCGATGCCCTGCGGCAGGCGCTGCAGATCGCCCAGAAGATCAGCCGTCTCCCGCCGTTGGCCGTCGAGCAGATCAAGGAAGCCGTCGTCAATGGCGAGGACGCTCCCCTGGAAACGGCGTTGCGCCTCGAGCGCAAGGCATTTCAACTGCTTTTCGATACGGCCGACAAACGGGAAGGCATCGCCGCCTTCCTGGAAAAGCGCAAAGCGTCATTTACGGGGCGCTGACTTGGCGGACGCGGGAGGGGTGTCGAGAAGTCGGGTCGAAAAAGCCGGTGTCGTGGGCGCCGGGGTGATGGGCTCCGGCATAGCGGAGGTTCTGGCGGCGGCGGGCGTCGACGTGATGATCGTCGACGAAGCGCCGGGAAAAGCCGCAGCCGCCCTCGAGCAGATCGCGTCGCGTCAACGCGCCAGGGCCGCCGCGGGCAAGGTCAGCGCGGAAACGGTCGAAAAACTGCTTGCCCGTATCGAACCCGTCGAGACGCTGGGCCGCCTGGCCGGCGCCGACCTGGTCGTGGAAGCCATCGTCGAACGTCTCGAGCCCAAGCGTCAGCTCATCGAGACGCTGGAAAAGATCGTCGGGCCGGACGCAATCATAGCGACCAACACATCGTCCCTGTCGGTGACGGCGATCGCCTCCGCGGCCAGCCGCCCGCAGCGGATCGCAGGCTATCATTTCTTCAACCCCGTCCCGGTGATGAAGCTGGTGGAGGTCATCTCCGGCGCCCATACGGCGCCTGAGGTCGAGCGCGCGCTGGTCGCGCTCGCGGCCCGCTTTGGCCATCGCCCCGTCATCGCCGCCGACACGCCCGGCTTCATCGTCAATCACGCTGGCCGCGCCTTCGGCACGGAAGCCCTGGCGATGCTGCGCGAAGGCGTCGCGCCGGTCGACGACATCGATGCGATCCTGCGGGACGCCGCCGGATTCAGGATGGGTCCGTTCGAGCTGATGGACCTGACCGGGCTCGATGTCTCGCATCCGGTCATGGAAAGCATCTACAACCAATTCTACCAGGATCCGCGCTATCGCCCGTCGGTCCTCGCCGCCCGGCGCGTGGAGGCCGGTCTTCTCGGCCGCAAGACCAAWCGCGGGTTCTACGACCATGGCGATGGCCGACCGATCCCTCCCGCGGGACCGGTGGAAGCGGTCGGCGCCGAAGGGGCTTTGCCGGGTCGTGTCACCGTGATCGCCGACAACGAGGCCTCGGGCATGCAGGAACTCGTCGACTCGTGCGCCACCGACCGGACAATCGACGGCGACCACCTCATTCTCATCGGCCTGGAGGGCGAGGACGTGGCCGGCGCCGCGGTGYGRCTCGGTCTGYCGGCTTCGCTTTGCGTCGGCTTCGATCCGTTTTTCGGCATCGACCRCCACGTGACGCTCGTGGYCTCCGCCGCAACGTCYGACCGGACCAGGGAAGCGGCCTTGAGCCTGGTCCGCCGCGCCGGCCGCAAGGCGACCATGGTGGAGGATAGCTGCGGGGCCGTCTGCCAGCGCATCATCGCCATGATCGTCAATATCGGCAGCGAAATCGTCGAGCAGAAAATCGCTTCGGCACCCGATCTCGACGCGGCGGTCAGGCTTGGCCTGGGCTACCCGCTGGGGCCGCTGGAATGGGGCGACAAGATCGGCCCCAAACGCGTTCTGCGCATCCTGGACACGATTTATGACCGCACCCGCGACCCTCGCTACAGGGCAAGCCTATGGCTGCGGYGACGCGCGGAGCTAGGCCTTTCTTTGCAATAGGCCGAGCGGGAGGAGACGAGTTGGCCCAAAAGCATGAACTGAAACCATCGGCACCCTGGTACCGGATCGAGGCGGACGAATCCGACTGGAGCGCCCTTCCCGCTCGGGAGTTGGTTCGCCTTTATGCTCAAATGAAGCTGATCAGGCGCTTCGAGGAGAAAATTCTCGATCTGGAGAAAGCCGGCCTGATCCATGGTCCAGCGCATTCCAGCATAGGTCAGGAGGCGGCGGCTGTCGGCGCGGTGTCGATGCTGCGCGCCAACGACCAGATCAATGGCACGCATCGYGCGCACCATTACGATCCGTCGGTGTTTCCGGACCCGGAACGCTTCGATATCAACCGGATCCACGCCGGACTGACCACCTTCGGCAAGGRCATCCACATTTGCCCGGGAAGGCATCTGGGAGTGATGTTGATACGGGTTCTTCTGGATGTCTTTCTTGAAAAAGATATCGAGGTTGAACTTTCCGGTGATCGCGTCACCTGGATTCCTCGCCATATGGTCAATCAGCTCAGTGCCATGCCCGCGATCGTGAAGAGACGCACGGGGTGATCAACACCACGACACTATGGTGCATCGGCCTACTTGCGATCGCATGCCCGRCAAACCATTGCGGCGCCAAGGATTGGCTGGACCGTCAAGTTGCTGAAAGCAAGTCGCTGATCGGCCTTCGCGTCGTTCCGGGATAGCAAGATGGTTGGTGGCCAACACTCAAGCCCACTAAAGCATGTCTCCCGAAAGTGGGAACCGGTTTCGGGATGAGGACATGCGTGAAATCGAAAACCTAAAGCGCATGGAGCGGACCTGAAAGATCGCGACGCGCTTCAGATCACTGCTTCCTCCAGGAACGGCTCGTTGCGCGGGATCCTTTCATAGCGGAAGGGCGACAGGTCGAGCGTCTGGAAGGCRCCATGGACGATCAGCTCCGACACCGCACGGCCGACCGCCGGCGACTGCTGCAGGCCGTGGCCTGAGAAGCCGTTGGCGAACATGAAATTCTTGATCTCCGGGTGGAAGCCGACGATGCCGTTGTGGTCGAGCATGTTGTATTCGTAATGGCCGGTCCAACTCGTCTGCACCTTCAGCGCGTCGAAGGCCGGGATGCGGTGCCAGAGAGCCGGCCAGATATAGTCGTCAAATTCCTCGAAATGCATCTCGAAGTCGTCATAGTCTGCCGGCCCGTCGCCCTGCGGCGTGTTGCCGGTGAGGAAGAGCTCGCCTTCCGGGCGCACGAATGTGCCGGAGAGATCGATGACATTGGGCATCCGGCCCGGAATCGGATTGGCGCTGGCAAAAACGAAGCTGTAGCGCTTGTAAGGCGCGACGGGGATGGAAAGGCCGGCCATGGCGGCGACCTGCTGTGCGCGCGGACCCGCCGCGTTGACGAGCGTTCCGCAAGCAACCGTCTCGCCGGTCGCAAGGCGAACGGAGACGACCCGCCCATCGGCGAGGTCCAATCCCGTCACGGCATTGTCGACATATTCGACGCCGCTGCCGCGCGCGGCGCGACGGAAGCCGTTCAGCAGGCCCATGGAATCGAACCAGCCCTCTTCGCGGGAACCCCAGGAGCCGCCGCCGAGATCCTCGACATTGAGCCACGGAAAACGTTCCTTCAACGCGCCTGGTTCGAGGAAGACGGTATGGGCGCCGAGGCTGCGCTGCAGCTCGACCCGTTCGCGCGCCGCTTCCACCCCCTCGGGCGAGCAGCAATAGAGATATCCGTGCTCCTTGAAGCCGAGATCGGGCGCCGGCTCATTCGGGTAGAAAGGCGCCATCCGCTCGGCAAAACCACGGATGATCTCGATGCCGAACTGGCTGATCTTCACATTGATCGGATTGGAATATTGCTGGCGGATGGCGCTGGTTGAGAGCGCGGTGGAGGAAAAGGTGTAGCTCGAGTCGCGCTCGACCACGAGGATCGAGGCGCCGCTGCCCAGCGCCTGGCTCAGCCAGTAGGCCGTCGAGGAACCGACGACCGCGCCGCCGACGATGACGATGTCATAGGCGTTGCGCGCCGGGGCCTTGTAAGGGGGGATCGCCACTTCTGTACTCCGCTCTACTGGTTGAACGATGCGATCAAGGCGTCCGAGCCCCGCGCCAGCAGGCCGAGGTCGGAGCCGACAGCCACCATCGTGAAGCCGTCGGCGAGATAACGGTCGGCGTCGGCCTTCACGGGAGCCAGGATGCCGCTGGCCTTGCCTGCCGAGGCGGCGGCCCTGCGCACCGACGATATCGCTTCCTGCACATGGTCGGCGCCTGGATTGCCCATCGAACCCATATTGGTGGAGAGGTCGCCGGGTCCGACGAAGAGAACGTCGACACCGTCCACCGCGGCGATTTCGGCGGCATTGGCCACACCGGTTTCGTCCTCGATCTGCACCGCCAGCAACTGCTGCTCRCGCGCCTTGGCGTGATAGCCGGCGATGCGGCCGAAAGCGTTGGCGCGGTGGCCGACCGAGAAGCCGCGGAAGCCGCCCGGCGCATAGGTCATCGCGGCGACGATGGCGCGCGCCTGCTCGGCGGTGCGCACGTTCGGTATCATCAGGCTGCGGGCGCCGACATCCAGCGCCTGTTTCATCAGATTGGGATCGTCGGATGGCAAGCGCACGACCGCCTCGCAGGGAAACGCCGCCGCGACCTGCAGCTGCGCCATGATGCTGCGCAGGTCGTTCGGGCTGTGCTCGCCRTCGATCAGCAGCCAGCCCGCCCCGGAGCCCGCGACGATCTCGGTGGTGAGCGCCGAGGCCAGCGAGCACCAGATGCCGATATGAGCCCGGCCGGCCTGAACGGCCGCCTTCAGCGAATTGACGCGCTCCTGCATTTTGCGATCGGTCTCCAGCCGTGAAGAGATGGATTGAAATTTGTATGATGTCCTATATCATATGCCTTCGACGAGCTGCAAGATGGTCTGACGAAGTACGGGAGGTTGCGTATGAAAATCGGCTTCATCGGACTTGGCGTCATGGGCGCTCCGATGGCGCGGCATCTCGCCGATGCCGGACATGAGATCGTCACGGTCCTCAATCGCTCCCCACTTCCAAACGACCTGAAAGCAACGGTCACCGCCTCTCCCGCCGAGGTGGCGCGGGCGTGCGAGATCGTCATCACCATGCTGCCCGACACGCCCGACGTCGAGCGCGTGCTGTTCGGGCAGAACGGCGTGCTGGAGGGAATTTCAGCCGGCAAGCTGGTCATCGACATGAGCTCGATCAGCCCGATCGCCACGGCCGAGTTCGCGGCAAGGATCAGGGGAGCAGGCGCCGGCTATCTCGATGCGCCGGTCTCCGGCGGCGAGGTCGGCGCCAAGGCGGCCAGCCTCACCATCATGGTCGGCGGGCCGGCCGCCGAGTTCGAGCGCGCACGGCCGATCTTCGAGAGGCTCGGCAAGAACATCACATTGATCGGCGAAAACAACGGCGCCGGCCAGACCTGCAAGATCGCCAACCAGATCATCGTCGCGCTCAACATCGAGGCCGTCGCCGAAGCGCTGGTCTTCGCCAGCAAGGCCGGCTGYGATCCCGCCAAGGTGCGCAGCGCGCTGATGGGCGGCTTCGCCTCCTCGCGCGTGCTCGACGTGCATGGCGAGCGGATGATCGCACGGACCTTCGCGCCGGGCTTCCGCGTCCGGCTGCACCAGAAGGATCTCAACCTTGCGCTGGAAAGCGCGCGAGCGCTGGGCGTCGCCCTGCCGGGCACGGCAACAACGCAGCAGTTGATGAATGCCTGTTCGGCCCGAGYCGGCGGCGCGGAGGCGGATCACTCGTCGCTCGTGCGGGCCCTCGAAATCCTGGGCGATCACGAACTCTCAAATGGAAAGGAATAACCGATGCGTGGAACCGGCAAGGCCGATGTCTTCGTCATGCTGGCCCATCCCGTGGGCCATGCGAAGAGCCCTGGGATCTTCAACGAGATCTTCGAGCAAAAGGGGCTCGACAGCCTGATGGTGCCGTTGAGCTGCCGTCCGGAGGATTTCGACACTTTCTGGGCCGGCATCACCGCGGCGGAAAACATCCGCGGCGTGATCATTTCGGTGCCCTACAAGGTTCTGGTCTACCACAAATGCGCGGCGGCTCATGACCGCGCTTCGCGTGTGCAAAGCGCCAACTCCGTGCGCCGGCAGGCGGACGGCAGCTGGTATGYCGACAATTTCGACGGCGTCGGCTTCATCGAGGGGCTGAAGGCGGGCGGGCACCAGATCGCCGGCAGGCGCATCCTCCAGGTCGGCGCCGGCGGCGCGGGCGCATCGCTGACTTACTGCCTTGCCGAAGAAGGCGCGGCGGAAATCCGTTTGACCGATATCGACAAGGAACGCGCGCAAAAGCTCGCTTCGCTGGTCAACAAGACTTTTCCCAACTGCCGCATCGAGGTCGGCCAGCCCGATCCGTCCGGGATGGACATGGCGATCAACGCCACGCCGTCAGGGCTGAAGGCCGGCGATCCGCTGCCGATGGACGTGAGCAAGCTGACGCCGAACATGACCGTGGTCGACATCATCATGGAGCCGGCCGAGACGCCGCTGCTCAAGGCGGCGAAGGAGATCGGCTGCCGCATCCAGCCGGGACGCCCGATGATGGATTTCCAGGTCGAGGCCATGGCCGAATTCTTCGACATCGAGCGGAAGGATCGCCGCAATGGCTGACGTATCGACCGCCGTTGTCATCGGTGGCACGTCCGGCATCGGCCGCGCGATGGCCGAGCGCTTCGCCGAGGATGGCTATCAGGTGGTCGTCGCCGGCCGCGATGCTGCCCGGGGCAAGGAAGCCGCCGATGCCTGCGAGCGCGGCGGCGCGCCGCGCGCCCTCTTCGTCCAGACCGACGTCGCCGATCCCGTCTCGGTCGAGGCCCTGGCGGCGGGCGTCGTGAACACGTTCGGCACGCCACATGTCGTCGTCAACTGCGCCGGTATCCTGCAAAGCGGCAAGCATGTGCTCGACCAGGATCTCGACGAAGACGAAAAGATGTGGCGCATCAACTATCGCGGCACGCTGCTTGGCTGCCAGGTGTTCGGGCGGCTGCTGTCGRCCGCCGGGCGCGGCGCGATCCTCAATGTCGGCTCGCTCGCCTCCTTCGCGCCGCTGTCGTTGCCGGCCTACACGCCCGGAAAGCATGCGGTGCTGGCGCTCACCCAGATGCTGGCCGCCGAGCTCGGCCCGCACGGGGTTCGYGTCAATGCGGTCGCGCCCGGCTACACGCTGTCGGACGGACTGAAGGCGAAGATCGCCAAGGGCGAACGCAAGCCCGAAGCGATCCAGGCCACGACCGCGCTGCGCCGCTTCGTCGAGCCGCGCGATGTCGCCGAGGCAGCCTTGTTCCTCTGCTCGGACCGCRCCGCCTCGATCACCGGCGTCACGCTTCCGGTCGATGCCGGCTGGCTCGTCCAGGCGCCCTACGCGCAGTACCTGCAGGGCAACCCCATCCGGCAGACGCCGGCAATCTGAGAGGCATACCGTGAGCGATATCCAGCGCTTCGACTTCGACACCCGAATCCATCACGGCGTCATCCACAACGGCACGCTCTACCTCACCGGCCAGGTGGCGAGGCCGGGCCAGCCCGCGGCCGACCAGATGCGCGAGGTTCTCGCCAAGATCGACGCGCTGCTCGCCAAGGCTGGCACCGACAAGACCCGCATCCTGCATGTCCAGATGTGGCTGGACGACGTGCGCGATTTCGACGAGGTCAACACGGTTTGGGACGCCTGGATGCCGAAGGAGCATGCGCCGGCGCGTTCCTCCGGCGAAGGCCGGATGGCGAAGCCCGGCATGCTGGTCGAACTCATCGTCACAGCGGCGGTTTGAATGGTCCTGCCGGTTCGGGCATCATCCCGAATCTGAACTTGAACGGAAGAACCTGAATGACGAAGCGCAAGCCGCTTTCCACCGTCGTGGCGGAAAGCCTGGCCGAAAAAATCCGCTCCGGTGAGTTGCAACCTGGCGCGCAACTGCCGACCGAGGCGGAGCTTTGCGCCGAATATGATGTCAGCCGCACCGTGGTGCGCGAGGCGGTCGCGCGGCTGCGCTCGGAGGGTATGGTGGTGCCGCAGCAGGGACGCGGCATGTTCGTCAGCGAAACACCCGCTCCACGCAACTTCTCGATCCCGGACGAGGCGCTGCGGACCTTGCCGGAAACCATCGCCTTGCTCGAATTGCGGCTGAGCGTCGAAGTGGAGTCCGCCGGGCTCTGCGCGGAACGGCGGACCGAAAAGGAAGCCCGCGATATCCGCGTCATGATGGATGACATCGACGCCCGGCACGCCGACCCCGCCGCCGTCCAGATCCACTACGACTATGACTTCCACCTCGCGATCGCCAAGGCGGCGCGCAACGAATTCATCCACGGCTTTCTCGCCTATCTCGGGCCGATGATCGTGCCGCGTTTCCAGCTCGGCTATGTGGTCGAGYCGGCGCTCAAGGACAGCTACTACGCGCGCATCCACARCGAGCATAAAGCCATCGTCGACGCCATCGAAAGGCAGGACGGCGGCAAGGCCCGGCAAGCCATGCGCAAGCATCTGCAAAACAGCCTGGGTCGTGTGCGCGCGCTGGCGAAGGCGTCGGGGATCGAGGCGACGGATGCCGAGCAAAAGGCCGCCGCGGCTTCGCTCTTCACGAGGATGAAAAGACCGCTGCCAACAGGGGCATAGGCCTCGAGCCTGAACACGCAAACCGTCACGCGGTTGCGAAAGCCATGTTTTGCTTCGGCTGGCGGCCGGATCCCGTTCTCTCGCCGTTGAAGGCGTTGTTTTTCTTTGGTTTGCGGCCTCGCCGATCACGCGTGCAGCGCGGAACGTTTCGAGCGCCGAAACCATTTTCGAAAGTTTATCTTTCCTTTTTGCTGCTTTTCTTGGTTTCGCGACATCGGCCCAAGCCGCAAACTGAGCATCAAGCAACCGGGGAAGCCCTACGTGACGACAGCCTTCATCACAGGTGCGACGAGCGGCATAGGGCGCGCCATGGCGGTCGCCTTGAGCGATGCCGGCTACGAGGTCTATGCGGTCGGGCGCAGCAAGGCGGCGCTTAAGGAACTGCAGGCCGAACGCCCAGGCATCGTGCCGATCGCCGTCGACGTCACCGATCGCGAAGCGCTGGAATCGGTGCTGGCCGATCTCACCATCGACGTCTTGATCAACAATGCCGGCATCATGCCGCCGCTCGGCAATTTCGCCGAGATGAAGATCGCCGACATCGACACCACCCTCGAAGTGAACCTCAGCGCGGCGATCCTGCTCACCCGGCTCGTCGTGCCGCAGATGCGCGAGCGGCAGTCGGGCCACATTTTGTTCACTGGCTCCGTCGCCGGCCACGCGGCATTCTCCAACATCGCCGTCTATGCGGCCACCAAGGCCGCCATCTCCGGTTTTGCCGGCGCGCTGCGCGCCGACCTCTCTCCATCCGGTATCCGCGTCACCGAGATCGTCGCYGGTCGCGTCGAGACGCAACTCTACAACGACATCCTCGACGCCAAGGCGCGCGAAGCCATGTACGCCAGCAAAGTGGTGCAGCCGGACGACGTGGCCAGGATGGTCGTCGGCGTGCTCGCGCTGCCGGCGTGGGCCGACGTCACCCGTTTCGACATCATGCCGACCTGGCCGACTTCGCCGAGCGGCACCAAGTAAGGAAAACAGGATGAAAGACCTATCCGTTCTGATCGTTGGCGGCGGCGCCGGTCTCGGCGCCCTTCTGGCCAAGATGGCTGTCGACGCCGGCGCGGCGAAGATCGGCATCATCGACATCAACAAGGAAGCCGCCGAGGGCGCGCTCGAACCGGCGAAAGCCAAGGGCCTGCCGACGGCAGCGGCGACCTGCGACATCCAGGTCGGCCCGCAGTGCCACGCCGCCTTCGACGCCATCGTCGCGAAGCTTGGGCGCGTCGACACGCTGATCAACTGCGCCGCGATCTATCCGCGTCGGCCGCTGCTCGAAATCACCGACGCCGAGTGGGACGCCTCCAACGGCATCAACATCAAAGGCACCTACCACATGATGGTGGCGGCCGTTCGCCATATGCAACGCCAAGAGCCGAAAGCCCAGGTGCGCGGCCGCATCGTCAACCTGACATCCGTCGACGCCTTCAAGGCGCATCCGCAGAACGCGCACTACGCGGCCACCAAGGCCGCCGTCGTCAGCCTGACGCGCTCCTTCGCCCATCACGTCGCCAAGGACGGGATCCTGGTGAATTCCGTCGCGCCGGCCGGCATGGCCACCGAGAAGGCCAAAGCTCTCGGCTTCCTCGAGGAACTGGCCAAGGCGAGCCCKCTCGGCCGCGGCGCCGAGCCGACCGAAATCGCCGAATGGGTGCTCATGACCGGTGGGCCCAAGAACACCTACATGACCGGCGAAAATGTCATCGTTTCAGGCGGTTACATCTACGCCTGACAAACGTCGCCAGCCGGGCGCGGCTGACATCCGGCAGTGCCTGACCGACGGAGTCTCGAACGAAAGGAGGCGGAATTCACCATGACCGGCAAGCTTCGCCTCCCTTCGCTCAACGCGCTGCRCGTCTTCCACGCGGTCGTGCAGCACAAGAGCTTCCRCCAGRCCGCCGACGAGTTGCTGGTGAYGCCGCAGGCGGTCGGGCAGCAGATCAAGCTCCTGGAAGACACGCTTCAGGTGA
Organism: Mesorhizobium sp. LCM 4576; assembly: GCF_001854815.1. Lineage (NCBI taxonomy): Bacteria > Pseudomonadati > Pseudomonadota > Alphaproteobacteria > Hyphomicrobiales > Phyllobacteriaceae > Mesorhizobium > Mesorhizobium sp. LCM 4576. The sequence continues at coordinate 185,711 of NZ_MDDT01000024.1, read as the reverse complement.
CRCTGTTCGAACGCAAGGGCCGATCGATCGAACTGACCGAGTCGGCGATCCTGCTCTCGCACTACGTCAAGGCAGGCTTCGACGAATTCTCCGAAGGCGTGCGCCGCGTCACCAAGTCGAACTACCGCGACCGCATCAACCTCAATGCCAGTCCCTACTTCGCCACGCATTATCTGCTGCCCCGACTCTCGCTCTTCCGCGAGATGCTGCCGGGCGCCGACCTGCGCCTGACCACAATGGTCGACCTGCCCGACTTCGGCCGCGACGATATCGATATGACTGTGCAGTGGGGCTACGGCAACTGGCCCGACTACGAAGTCACGCTGCTGGTGCCGGATCCGAAGATCATCTGCTGCACGCCGGCGATCGGCGAGAAGATCAGCTCGGCGCGAGACCTGACGAAATTCACGCTGCTCGACACGGTCAAGTCGAAGCGCCTGTGGCCGGATATTTTGCGGCACCTCGGCGTCGAGCTGTCGGACGRCAACCGCAGCATCAGCTTCGACGACGCTGCGACGATGCGCCGGGCGACTCTGCAAGGCATCGGTGTCGGCCTGGTTTCCGTCATCGACGCCGAGGAGGACTTCCGCTCCGGCGCCCTGGTCGCACCGATCGGCCGCGACGCCATTGCCGACATGAAGCCGGAGGAAGTCCCCGGCTTCTATCTCGTCGTCCCGCGCGGGCATCTGCGCGTGAAGGCGGTGGCCGCGCTGCATCGATGGCTCGCCCAGGAGGACTGGCGCAGCGACCTCAAGCTCTCCTTGCCGAAACCGACACCGCTTTCCGACTGAGAAGCGGCTTCGAGACCGAGTTCCGTAAGACGTCTTGCGGGGCTCCAACAACAAGAAACGGAACAACCTCAACAGTGGAGACTATCAAACATGAAAATGATCAAATGGGGGGCCGCCGCCATGGCCCTGGGCCTTATTCATCTGGCAGCACCGGCCGAAGCCGCCGGCGGCAAGACGCTCGAAACCGTCAAGGCGCGCGGCGTGCTCAACTGCACCGGCCATGACGGCTCCTATCTCGGYTTTGCCGAGGTGGACGACAAGGGCAACTGGAAAGGCATGGACATCGACCTCTGCAAGGCGGTGGCCACCGCCGTGTTCGGCGATCCGGCGAAGCTGAAGATCGTTCCGATCAGCTGGGCGCAGCGCTGGCCGTCGCTCCAGTCGGGCGACGTCGACATCATCATCAAGGMCTCGGGCGGCACGCTCAGCCGCGACACCGAGCTCGGCCTGCAATTCTCCAATTCCTATTATCTCGGCACGACCAAGGTGATGGCGCATAAGGAGCTCAACCTGAAATCGCTCAAGGATGCCGATGGCGGCACGATCTGCATTCCCGCCGGCACCTCGCAGGAGCAGCAGGTCGCCGCCTACGCCCAGAAGCTCGGCATCAAGCTCGAGCCGGTGCTGATCGAGAAGACCGAGGAGCTCGAGCAGGCCTATTTCTCCGGTCGCTGCGATCTCTATGCGCAATGGGGCCCGACRCTCGCCATCGCCCGCATCGCCAAGAGCAAGGTCGAGGACCACGTGATCCTGCCCGACGTGCTCGCGGTCGAGCCTGAAGTGATGATCATGCGCCAGGGCGACGACAACTGGGTCGACATCGCCAACTGGACGCTGAGCACCCTGATCTTCGCCGAGCAGGAAGGCATCACCTCCAAGAATGTCGACGAGATCAAGGCCAAGCCGACCTCGCCGCAGGTGGCGAAATTCCTCGGCGTCACCCCCGGCATGGGCAAGGGCCTCGGGCTTTCCGACGACTGGGCCTACAACGTGATCAAGAAGGTCGGCAATTACTCAGAGATCTTCGAGCGCGATCTCGGCAAGGACTCGCCCTACAAGATGGATCGCGAGCTCACCAATCTGTGGAACAATGGCGGCGTCCTGTTCCCGCTGGTGATCGACTGATCCCCTTGGTGATCGATTGATCCATTCCTAACRCATCCGCTTTGAGCTCCGCCCGGCTGCCTGCCCGGCGGAGYCGGCGCCAATTCGGGAAGATCCTGATGGTCRGCCTGCTGAGAAATCAGAAGGTCCGCAACGCGCTGTTGCAGGCCCTTTACGTCGGCTCACTCGCCGCGATGGTCCTTGCCTGCGTGATGATCGCCCGGCGCAACCTTGCCGAGCAAGGCATCACCTCCGGCTTCGACTTCCTGTTCAAGTCGACCGGCTGGGACGTGAATTTCTCGCTGCTGCCGGCCACCGCCAACGATCCCTACTGGTGGTTCTTCCTGATCGGCATCGTCAACACGCTGTTCCTCGGAACCACCGGCCTTATCCTGGCGACGATCGTCGGCACGATCGTCGGTCTGGCGCGCACGTCATCGAACGAGTTGGCACGGCTGCTCGGCCGCACCTATGTCGACATCTTCCGCAACATCCCACTGATCCTGCAGGTCTTCTTCTGGTACGCTTTGATCACGCATCTGCCGACACCGCGCGCCGCGCATGAGGCATTCGGCATGCTGCTGACCAGCCGTGGTCTCTATGTGCCTATTCCCAATGTCGGCGGAACGGCGCTGGCGCTGGCCGTTTTGGCCGTGATCGCTGCGATCGCGCTGCCGGTCTGGCTCGGCCGCACATCGCAGATCAGCCAACCGGTCGGCGAACGTTCTGCCGTCCAGTTCGCCGGTGCGGCAGTGGCGCTCGCCTGCGCGGTTGTCATCCTGATGATCGGTCGCCTGCCGGATGCACCACTGCTCGACTTTCCTGCCCTACAAGGCCTCAACCTGAAGGGTGGATTGCGCATCCCGCCTGAATTTTCCGCTTTGGCCGTGGCCATCGCCATCTATGGCGGCTCCTACATCGCCGAGATCGTGCGCGGCGGCTTCAAGGCCGTCAGCAAGGGCCAGATGGAGGCGGCGCTCTCGTTGGGCTTGAGCCCCTGGCGTGTCTTCACGCTGGTCAGGCTGCCGCTGGCGCTGCGCGCAATGCTGCCGATCCTCGCCAACCAGTATGTCTGGCTGATGAAGGCAACCACGATGGGCATTGCGGTGGGCTTCACCGACTTCTTCATGATCGTGGCGCTGACGATCAACCACTCCGGCCAGACGCTCGAGGTGATCGGCATTCTGATGGCCGGCTTCCTCGCCATCAATCTCAGCCTTGCCGCGGTATTCAACCGCATCAACAAGGCCATCGCCCTCAAGGGCAATCAGCTGAGGGGATGACAGAAATGGAGATGGTCGTTGTCGCTCCCCCTGCCCCGGGCAGGCTCGAAGACCTGAAGCGCCGCTTCTTCGCAACGCCGCTTCAGGCGCTGCTGTCGCTGATATCCCTGACGATCATGGCTTTCATCGTCTGGAAGCTGCTCGACTGGGCCGTCTTCTCGGCCGTGTTCACCACGACCGGCGGGCCTGAGGCCTGCCAGGCGGCGGCCGGCGCCTGCTGGTCGGTCATYGCCGCCCGGTGGCGCATCATCCTGTTCGGTCTCTATCCCTTCGAGGAGCAATGGCGCTCCGCGCTCGCCTGCGTCAGCGTGGTGGTCATGACGGTGCTGAGCTGCATCCCGGCCTTCTGGACCGGCCGCCGCATCGCTCTCATCTGGGGCACAGGAACAGGCCTCTACTACGTGCTGATGAAGGGCGGCGTGCCCGGCCTGCCCTATGTCGGCGAGGAGGCCTGGGGCGGGCTGGCGCTTACCCTCTTCATCTTCGTCACCACCTGCCTGATCGGCTTCCCGCTGGCGATCTGCCTGGCGCTGCTGCGCCGCTCGGACCTGCCCTGGATATCGCGCACCACCGGCCTGATCATCGATGGCGTCCGCTCGCTGCCGCTGATCTCGATCCTCTTCACATTTGCCGTCGTTCTGCCTTTCGCCCTGCCGCAATGGCTGCAGGGCGACAAGCTCTACCGGGTGATCCTGGGTTCCGCCCTGTTCTTCTCCGCCTATCAGGCCGAGATCGTGCGCGGCGGCATRCAGGGCGTTCCGGCGGGACAGGAAGAAGCCGCCATGGCGCTCGGCATGAGCTACTGGCAGCGCATCGGCCGCATCGTGCTGCCACAGGCGATGCGCAACGCATTGCCGGCGACGATCAACCAGTTCGTCATCTCGTTCAAGGAAACCTCGCTGGTGGTCATTGTCGGCTTCTTCGAGATCCTGGCCTCCGGCAACGCCGCCTACGGCACCGGCGAATGGCGCTTCGCCTATGTCGAGGTCTATGYCTTCATCGCCTTCATCTATTTTGTCTTCGTCTTCAGCCTGTCCCGCTACGGCGCTTACCTCGAGCGGCGCATGGCGGTCGGCGAACGCTAGGGAGGCGCACTTGGATTCGACGCTCCCATCCGGCCCGGCCGTCCGTATCGAAGGCCTCGACAAGCATTACGGGTCGTTCCATGCGCTGCGGAAGGTGAACCTCTCCGTCGAGCGCGGAGAAAGGATCGTCATCTGCGGTCCGTCAGGCTCCGGCAAATCCACGCTGATCCGCTGCATCAACCGGCTCGAAGAGCACGAAGGCGGCCGCATCACCGTGCTCGGCACCGAGCTCAACGACGATATCGGCRACATCGACGGGATCAGGCGCGAGGTCGGCATGGTGTTCCAGCACTTCAACCTGTTCCCGCACATGACCGTGCTTGAAAACTGCATGATCGCGCCGATGATCGTGCGCAAGCGGCCGCGCGCGGAGGCYGAGAGGACGGCCAGGCGCTTTCTGGAGAAGGTCCGCATCCCCGAGCAGGCGATGAAGTTTCCCGGCCAGCTCTCCGGCGGCCAGCAGCAACGCGTGGCGATCGCGCGGGCGCTTTGCATGCAGCCGCAGATCATGCTGTTCGACGAGCCGACCTCGGCGCTCGACCCGGAGATGATCGCCGAGGTGCTGGACGTCATGGTGACGCTCGCCGCCGAGGGCATGACCATGATCTGCGTGACCCATGAAATGGGCTTCGCCCGCCGCGTCGCCGACCGGGTGATCTTCATGGACGGCGGCGAGATCGTCGAGGAAGCGCCGCCGGAKGAATTCTTCACGTCCTCCCGAAACGAGCGCACCCGTCAGTTTTTGTCGCAGGTGCTGGGTCATTGAACGGCATGCCGAGAGATGCGACGTTCCGCGCGCAGCACATCAGCAGGAATTTCAATGACCGATCCTACAATCGCCTTGCGCGAGATACTCGGACCGAAAGGCTGGCTTTCGGGCGATGATGCCCAACCCTACCAGCGCGATTGGCTCAACCGTTATGGCATCCGGCCCCTGGGCGTCGCCCGCCCCGCGAATACCGCGGAGGTGGCCGCGGTGGTCAAGGCTTGCAGGCAGGCCCAATTGGCAGTCGTGCYACAAGGCGGCAACACCGGCCTGTGCGGCGGCGCCGTCGCCGATCAGGCCAACGCGGTGATCGTCTCGCTGTCGCGCATGACGGCAATCGGCGAACCGGACCTGGAGAGCGGGTCTATCCTGGTCGATGCGGGCGTGGTTCTCGCCGGGCTGCATGAGGCGCTGGAACCGCATGGGCTGATGTTCCCGATGCATCTCGGCGCCGAAGGCAGCGCCAGGATCGGTGGCCTGATCGGCACCAATGCCGGCGGCAGTCACGCGTTCCGGTTCGGCATGATGCAGGATCTTGTCCTTGGCCTCGAAGTCGTGATGCCGGACGGCACGGTGTGGGACGGTCTTCGCGCGGTGCAGAAGGACAATGCCGGCTATCAGCTGCGCAAGCTGTTCTGCGGGTCGGAAGGCACGCTCGGCATCGTGACGCGCGCGGTGCTCAGGCTCTATCCCACGCCAAAGCAGCAGGCGAGCGCGCTCCTGGTGATGTCCGACTTCGCGGCGGCCGTTTCGTTCGGCGCCTTCCTGCGCGGCGAGGCCGGCGAATTCCTCGCCGGCCTCGAATTCTTTTCGGATGTCGGCCTGACGCTGGCGCTCAAGCATCTGCCTGACCTTGCCTATCAGCTGGAGACAAGGGGCGACGTCTATCTGCTCGTCGAGATGGCGTCGGGCTCGACACGCGTTCCCCTCGACGAGATCCTGTCCTCGGCGCTGGAATGGGGCATGGAGCAAGGGCTGGTCGTCGATGGCGCGCTGGCCAATTCGGGCGCGCAGCGGGCGCAGTTCTGGCGGTTGCGCGAGGAACAGCCGGAGGGCCAGCGGCTGGAAGGCGAGCAGCTCAAGCACGACATCTCCGTGCCGCCGGGCGCGATCGCGCGCTTCATCGAAGCGGGCGCGAAACGATGCCACGACATTCTTCCGGGCGTGCGGATCAACCCGTTCGGCCATCTCGGYGACGGCAACATCCACTACAATCTGTCGCCGCCGGAAGGCCGCGCCGATTTCGACGGCAAGGCCGCAGCGTTCGCCGAGGCGCTGGCCGCTTTAGCCACCGACATGGGCGGCAGCTTTGCCGCCGAGCATGGGCTCGGCCGCGCCAAGATCGCCATGGCTGACCGGAACAGAAGTCCGGTGGAGCGGGAGCTCATGGCACGGCTGAAGGATGCGTTCGATCCGTCGGGCACGATGAACCCCGGTGTTTTGGTGCGGATTTCATAGCAAAGAAAAACTTTCGTATCGATCGCATTTCTTGATTTCGCGCCGGCCGGCCGCAGTGCAGGTATAAATCCGAAAGGCAGGCTCGGTCCGCTTGCCGCCGGATTAAGAGGATGTCGAAGCATGGTCCGCAATGGCGGTCGCCTTCTTGTCGAGTGCCTGACCGCCTTGGGCGCGACAARGAGCTTCGGCGTTCCCGGCGAAAGCTATCTCGCCGTTCTCGACGCGCTGCACGATACCAAGGGCAAACTGGATTATGTGCTTTGCCGCAACGAAGGCGGCGCGGCCTTCATGGCTTCCGCCTATGGCAAGCTGACTGGATCGCCGGGCATCTGCTTCGTGACCCGAGGCCCGGGTGTGACCAATGCCAGCATCGGCGTCCACACCGCCATGCAGGACTCCTCGCCGATGATCCTGTTCGTCGRCCAGGTCGGCACCGACATGAAGGGCCGCGAAGCCTTCCAGGAGATCGACTACCGGGCGGTCTACGGGACCGTCGCAAAATGGGTGGTCGAAATCGACRACGTCGAACGACTTCCCGAGATCGTGGCGCGGGCCTGGACTACGGCCCTGACCGGAAGGCCCGGCCCCGTCGTGGTCGCACTGCCGGAAGACATGCTGACCACCGCGACCGAAGCCGCGCCGCTCAACGGCCCTGCTTCGATCTTCGAAGCCGCTCCCTCACAGGATGCCATCACGGCGGCGCTCGAGATGCTGGCTGCAGCCGAGAGGCCGGTGCTGCTCATGGGCGGCGCCAACTGGAAAGCGGATGGACGCGCCGCGCTCCAGGCCTTTGCCGAGGCTTCCGACATCCCCGTCATCGCCGCTTTCCGCTACCAGGATCAGTTCGACAACCATTCCCCGGTCTTCGTCGGCGAGGCCGGCGTCGGCATGGTGGCGCATGTCAAGACATTGATCCGCGATGCGGATGTGATCCTGGCCGTCAATGTCCGCTTCGGCGAGATGACGACGGACGGCTACACGCTGCTCGACGTTCCGGTGCCGCGCCAGAAGCTGATCCATGCGCACGGCTCCGACCGGGAGATCGGCAAGATCTATGTGCCGGCCATCGGCATCCATGCCGGCCCGAATGCTTTCGCCAAGGCGCTGATGCCGGTGAAGGGTGGCTGGGCCGGGTGGCGCGCTGCGGCGCGCAAGGCCTATGAGGGCACGTTCGCCGCGCCGGTGCAGCCCGGCCCGGTCGACATGGTCGCGGTCAGCGCCTGGCTGCGCGAGACCTTGCCGGCCGACGTCATCCTCACCAACGGCGCCGGCAATTTCACGGTATGGCCGAACAAGTTCTTCAAGTTCGGACCTAAGGCGCGGCTGCTCGCGCCGCAATCCGGCGCCATGGGCTACGGCCTGCCGGCGGCAATTGCCGCGAAGGTCGCGTATCCGCAGCGCACGGTGGTCTGCTTCGCCGGCGACGGCGATTTCCAGATGAACTGCCAGGAGCTCGGCACCGCCATGCAGGCCGGCGCRCAGCCCATCGTGCTCATCATCAACAACGGCATCTACGGCACGATCCGCGCGCATCAGGAGCGCAACTATCCGGCCCGCGTTTCCGGCACCTCGCTCGAGAACCCCGACTTCGTGGCGCTTGCGAAGGCCTACGGCTTTCACGCCGAGCGCGTCGAGGCAACACAGGATTTCGCGGCGGCATTCGAGCGGGCGCTCAACTCCGTGACCGGCGCGGTCCTCGACATCGCCATCTCGCCCGAAGCGCTCACGCCCCGGCAAACCCTTTCCCAGATGCGCGACGCCGCRCTCGCTTCGCAGAAGGCCAAGGCATGACCTCCAGATCAGACGACATCCGTCTCGGCGCGGACATCGGCGGCACCTTCACCGACATCGCGCTCGATGTCAGGGGAACGATGTTCTCGACCAAGGTGCTGACCAATTATGCGGCGCCCGAGCAGGCGATCCTCGACGGCATCGACGTGGTCATCCGCGATGCCGGAATTTCGGCAGCCGAGATCGGCATCATCATCCACGGCACGACGCTCGCCACCAATGCGCTGATCGAACGGCGCGGCGCCAGGACCGCGCTCATCACGACCGAAGGGTTCCGCGACGTGATCGAGATGCGGACGGAAAACCGCTTCGAGCAATATGACCTCAACCTGCAGCTGCCGACGCCGCTGATCCCGCGCGAGGACCGCTTCACGGTCAAGGGCCGCATCGGCGCCGAGGGCCAGGAATTGCAGCCGCTCGACGAAGCCGCGCTCGAGGAGATAGCCGATCGGATCGCCGCCGGCAATTTCGGCTCGGTGGCGATCGGCTTCATCCACGCTTACGCCAACCCCAGCCACGAGCGCCGGGCGCGCGACATCCTCGCCCGCAAGCTCAGCATCCCGATTTCGATCAGCGCCGAAGTCTCGCCGCAGATGCGCGAGTTCGAGCGCTTCAACACCGTCTGCGCCAACGCCTATGTGCGRCCGCAGATGGCCGACTACCTCGCCCGCCTGCAGACGCGCCTGAAGGACATGGGCGCCGACTGCCCGGTTTTCATGATCCATTCCGGCGGCGGCCTGATCTCGGTGGAAACCGCTTCGGAATTCCCGGTCCGGCTGGTCGAATCCGGCCCGGCCGGAGGCGCCATCTTCGCCVCCGACATCGCCCGTCGCTTCGGGCTCGAAAAGGTCGTCTCCTATGACATGGGCGGCACCACCGCCAAGATCTGCCTGATCGAGGACTATGCGCCGCGCACAGCACGAACCTTCGAAGTGGCACGCACCTACCGCTTCTCAAAGGGCTCGGGCATGCCGATCTCCATTCCGGTGATCGAGATGATCGAGATCGGCGCCGGCGGCGGCTCGATCGCCTGGGTCGACGCCATGGGTCGCATCCAGACCGGACCGGAAAGCGCCGGCTCGGAACCCGGCCCGGCCTGCTACGGCCGCGGCGGCAAGCGTCCGGCGATCACCGACGCCGACCTGGTGCTCGGCAAGCTCGATCCCGACAATTTCGCCGGCGGCGCGATCAGGCTCGACACCGCCGCCTCCGAGCAGGCGATCCTGCGCGATGTCGGCGAGCGCCTGTCGCTGAATGYCATGGCGACCGCCTTCGGCATCTGCGAGGTGGTGGACGAGAACATGGCCAACGCCGCGCGCGTCCACGCCGTCGAGAACGGCAAGAACATTTCCGACAATCTGATGATCGCTTTTGGCGGCGCCGCGCCGCTGCATGCGGCAAGGCTGTGCGAAAAGCTCGGCATCGACCAGTGCATCGTGCCGCGCGGCGCCGGCGTCGGGTCGGCGATCGGCTTCCTCAAGGCGCCCTTCGGCTACGAAGCTTTGGCGTCGAAGCTGACGCGCCTGTCCCGCTTCAAGGCGGCCGAGGTGAACGCGCTCCTCGCCGACCTCAAAGCCTCCGCCGAAGGGTTTGTGCGCAGCGGTGCCAGCGGAAAAATCGTCTGCGAGATCACCGCCTTCATGCGCTATGCAGGCCAGGGTTGGGAAATCCCCGTGCCGCTGGCGGACGAGCCGTTCGGCGACGACGCGGTGGTGAAGCTCAAGGACCTGTTCGAGGAGAACTACCAGCGCTTCTTCGGCCGCGCCATCGAAGGGCTCGACGGGCTGGAGATCGAGATCGTCACCTGGTCGGTGAAGGCGACGGATGTTCGGCCCGCGGTTGCGCGGCATGAGCTCACCATGGGCGAGAAGACCGGTAAACCGACAACGACGCGCGAGGTGTTCGACCCGGTCAGTGGCCGGCCGCGCAGCTATGGCATCGTCGAGCGCGACACGCTCTGCGCCGGCGATCGCATTGCGGGACCTGCCGTCATCGTCGAGCGCGAGACATCCACCGTCGTCACCACCAGCTTCGACGCCGTCATCCAGAGCGACGGCGCGATCCTCCTGATCCGCAAAGGCAGCCGCGCATGAGCGATATTGGCGAAATCCGCATGCAGGTCATGTGGAACCGGTTGATCTCGGTGGTCGAGGAGCAGGCGCTGACTTTGCTGCGCACCGCCTTCTCGACCTCGGTGCGCGAATCCGGCGACCTGTCGGCCGGCGTGTTCGATCCGCGCGGCCAGATGCTGGCGCAGGCGGTGACCGGCACGCCGGGCCACGTCAACACCATGGCCGAGGCCGTGCTGCATTTCATGAACGCGATCCCGCGCGAGGAGATGTTCGAAGGCGACACCTATGTCACCAACGACCCCTGGCTCGGCACAGGCCACCTGCACGACATCACCATGGTGTCGCCGTCCTTCCTCAACGGCGAGCTCGTCGCCTTCTTCGCCTGCACGGCGCATGTCGTCGATGTCGGCGGCCGCGGCTTCGGCGCCGACGGCAAGTCGGTCTATGAGGAAGGCATCCAGATCCCGATCATGAAGTTCGCGGAGAAGGGCAAGGTCAATCTCGACCTCGTCCGCATCCTGCGCGCCAATGTCCGCGAGCCGAACCAGGTCGTCGGCGATTTCTATTCGCTTGCCGCTTGCAACGAGGTCGGTCACCGTCGCCTCGTCGACATGATGAAGGAGATCGGGCTGACCTCGCTGGACGGGCTCGGCGACTTCATCTTCTCGCGTACCCGCGACGCCATGCTCGAGCGCATCGAGGCGCTGCCCAAGGGAAGCTGGTCGAACGAGCTGGTGACCGACGGCTATGACGAGCCGGTGAAGCTCGCAGCCACCGTCTCGGTCCGCGACGACCATGTCGAGGTCGACTTCACCGGCACCGACCCGATGAGCCGCTGGGGCATCAACTGCCCGATCATCTACAGCAAGGCCTATGCCTGCTATGCGCTGAAATGCATGGTGGCTCCCGACATCCCCAACAATGCCGCCTCGCTCGCCTTCTTCACCGTTTCGTCGCCGGTCAATATCCTGAACGCCGTGCGGCCGGCGCCGGTGGCGCTCAGGCACATCTTCGGCCACATGGTTCCCGATCTGGTGCTGGGCGCCTTCGCCAAGGCGCTGCCCGGCAAGATCCTCGCCGAGGGCGCCGGCGCCTTGTGGAACATCCACATCTCGGCACGCCCGGCCGCCGGCGCATCCGGCCGCCGCGCCGAGGTGCTGATGTTCAATTCCGGCGGCATGGGCGCCCGCCCCGGGCTCGACGGCCTGTCGGCGACGGCTTTCCCTTCGGGCGTGCACACAATGCCGATCGAAGCCACGGAGCATACCGGCCCGATCGTCATCTGGCGCAAGGAGCTGCGGCCCAATTCCGGCGGCGATGGTGAATTCCGCGGCGGGCTCGGACAGGTCATCGAGATCGCCGCGACCGACGGCCACGAGTTCGACTTTTCCGCCATGTTCGACCGCGTCAATCATCCGGCCCGTGGGCGCAATGGCGGCAAGTCAGGCGTCGCCGGCGTGGTCAAGCTCGACGACGGCACCAAGATGCGCCCCAAGGGCTGGCAGCATGTGCCGGCGGGACGCCGGCTGATCCTCGAACTGCCGGGCGGCGGCGGCTATGGCGATCCGGCCAAACGCGAGGCGGCCGCGCGGGCCAACGACCGATCCAAGGGTTACATCACGGAGAACGACTGATGAGCTATGTTGCCTCCCGCCTCTCGGTGGTGAAGCCCTCCGCATCGATGGCCGCCTCGCAGGCCGCCAAGGCGTTGCGCGCCAAGGGCGTCGACGTGATTGATCTCGGCCTGGGCGAGCCCGATTTCCCAACGCCGCTGCACATCATCGATGGCGCCCATTTCGCGGCGAAGGCCGGGCAAACGCTCTACACCGCTGCCGCCGGTACAGCCGAAGTGCGTGAGGCCATCGCGGGAAAATTCCGGCGCGAGAACGGGCTGGACTACACGGCCGACGATATCGTGGTGGCGAACGGCGCCAAGCAGATCATCTTCAACGCGCTTATGGCGACGTTGGAAACAGGCGACGAGGCGATCCTGCCGGCGCCCTACTTCGTCTCCTATCCCGAAATGGTGAAGCTGCTCGGCGGCACGCCGGTCGTCGTCGAATGCCCTGAGACCACCGGCTTCCGGCTGACGCCGGCGCTCTTGGAAAAGGCAATCACGCCGCGGACGAAGTGGCTCTTCCTCAACATGCCGGGCAACCCCTCCGGCGCGGTCTATTCCGGGTCCGATCTCCAAGCGCTGGGCGCGGTGCTGGCAAAACATCCGCAGGTGCTTGTCCTCTCCGACGAGATCTACGAGCACATCCTGTTCGACGGGCGCGAGTTCGTCTCCTTCGGCAAGGCGTGCCCGGAGCTCAGGGACCGCACGCTGATCGTCAACGGCGTCTCTAAATCCTATGCGATGACCGGCTGGCGCGTCGGCTATGCGGCCGGGCCGGCGCCGCTTCTCAAGGCGATGTCGACGATCCAGAGCCAGTCCTGCACATCGGTGTGCTCGATCGCGCAGGCCGCCACCGTCGCCGCGCTCAACGGCCCGCAGGACGAGGTCGCGCGTTTCCGCAAGGCCTTCGAGCGGCGTCGCGACCTGGTCGTCGACGGAATCAGGAAGATCAACGGGCTGACGCTGTCGCCGCCGGASGGCGCCTTCTACGCCTATATCGGCTGCGCCAGCCTGATCGGCCGCAAGACGCCCAAGGGCGTCGTGCTGGAGGACGATACGGCCGTAGCCAACTATCTTCYGAACGAAGGCCGGGTAGCGTCGGTGCCCGGCGTCGCCTATGGACTGTCACCCTATTTCCGCATCTCGACCGCGACCAGCGAAGAGGTGCTGACCGAAGCGATCGCGCGCATCAACRCCGCCGTCGCGCAAGTGGAGTAAATGATGCCGCATTACGAACGTATCCTGATCACGGGCGCCGCCGGCCGGCTCGGCTCGCAGCTGCGCAAAGGACTGGTGCCGCTGGCCAAGACGATCCGCCTCGCGGGCCGCGAACCCTTCGGCGATCTCGCGCCGCACGAGGAGGAAGCCGTCTTCGATCTCGCCGACATGGAGGCGACGATCGCCGCGACCAAGGACTGCGACGCGATCGTGCATTTCGGCGGCGCGCCGCTCGAATGCGAGTGGCAGACCATCCTCGATTCCAGCATCCGCGGCTCCTACCACATCTACGAAGGCGCCCGGAAACATGGGGTGAAGCGCGTCATCTACGCCTCCTCGGTGCATGCCATCGGCTATCACGAGATCGAGGCGCATATCGGCGTCGACGCGCCGGTGCGTCCCGACAGCCYCTATGGGGTGTCGAAGAATTTCGTCGAGAGCCTCAGCCGGCTCTATTGGGACAAGTTCGGCATCGAGACGGTGTGCCTGCGCATCTTCTCGTCCTTCCCCGAACCCGCCGACCGCCGCATGCTGTGGTCCTATCTCTCCTTCGCCGACTGTGTGCGCCTGGTCGAGGCCTCGCTCACCGCGCCGCGCGTCGGCCACACGATCTCCTTCGGCATTTCCGACAACAAGCTGAAGATGGTCGACAACAGCGGCGCGAACCACCTGGGGTTCATCCCGCAGGACAGTGCCGAACCGTTCCGCGCCGCCGTCGAGGCAAAGACGCCGGTACCCGACCCGAACAAGCCGTCGGTGAAATATCTCGGCGGCTGGTTCTGCGAGCTTGGGCATCCTGACGACAAGCCGGCATGATGAGCCGCCCGTGGCTTCACGATCATAGCCTCGGCGTCATGATCTGGATGCCTATTTTCGGGTGGATGCCGTGTTTGCCTGAATGGCCGTATGGGGCGCGAAGCAGCCGCAGGCGCCGCGCGGTGCACCGGCTATCACAGCATGCCATTCCTTGCGCGCGACGAGCTTGGCACCGATACGGCGATCTCGGCGGCTGCRCTCGTGGCTCGGCCGAAGGGAAGCGCGGATTGTCAAGGCTTGCCCCTCACGGTCACGCCCGTGAGGGGTCATGGTTCTGCTGTGCCCTTTTGCCGAGATAGAGTTCCTGCATGACCGGCGACTGCTTCAACTGCGGCGAGCGCCGGCTTGAGATCGTCGGGCGAGAACACCCGGCGGATGGCGGCGTAATCCTCCGTCATCCAGCCGCCGGATCCGTCCGCCGGGTCCCAGAAATGCTGATGCCCGTCGATAACAAGTTGCTTACCAGCAACAAGTTGCTCACCAGCAACAAGTTGCTTACCAGCAACAAGTTGCTCACCAGCAACCAGAGGCCTGTCGCTGCCCATGGCGCTCACCAGCGCTGGTGCACGGCGGGCTTGATGYGCCGCTCATAGATGTCGGCGATGCGCTCCATCAGTTGCGGCGACAGCGCCGGCAGGTCGGACGCGGCGGCGTTCTCCTGCGCCTGCCGGACGGACTTGGCGCCCGGAATGGTCACCGTCACCGCCKGGTTCATCAGGATCCAGCGCAGCGCCCATTGCGCCATGGTGGCGCCTGGCGGCAGCAACGGCCGCAATTCCTCGACCGCCTGCAATCCTTCCTCATAATTGACGCCGGAGAATGTCTCGCCGACGTCGAAGGCCTCGCCTTGCCGGTTGTAGTTGCGGTGGTCCTTGGCGCTGAAATTGGAATCGCTGCGGAACTTGCCGGACAAGAGGCCGCTGGCCAGCGGCACCCTGACGATGATGGCGACGTCCTTCTGGAGCGCCATGTCGAAGAACAGCTCCGCCGGACGCTGCCGGAACATGTTGTAGATGATCTGGACGCTGGCGACGCCGGGATATTGCAGCGCCTTGATGCCTTCCTCGACCTTTTCGACGCTGACGCCGTAGTGGCGGATCTTGCCTTCCTCGACCAGCCTCTCCAGCGCCTCGAATGTCTCGGGCTGGTAGAAGACTTCCGTCATCGGACAGTGGAGCTGCACCAGATCGAGGACGTCGACCTCGAGATAGCGCAGGCTGCGCTCGACGAAGCTGGTCAGGTTCTTGCGGTTGTAGCCGGAGGCGACATGCGGGTTCAGCCGCTTGCCGGCCTTGGTGGCGACGATCGGTCTTGCGCCGCCCCGTCCCTTGAGCGTCTTGGCGATCAGCTTCTCCGCCCGGCCGTCCCCATAGACATCGGCGGTGTCGATCATGCTCACGCCTGAATCGAGCGCGGCATTCAGCGCCGCAATGGCGTCCTTCTCCTCGACGTCGCCCCAGTCGGCGCCGATCGCMCAACTGCCGAAGCCGATTTCCGACACTTGCCAGCCGGTGCGGCCAAATCGCCTTTGATGYATGGAAACTCACTCCTCAAAGCCCGCGTCGTCTTGACGGGTCGTGCCGGCAGGAATATCAGATCGGATAGTTGTATGACAACCCTGTAAGCATGCAAAAGATGACTACAGATAGCRCCGGGTTTGGATCTATCGGAAGGCTGGAGGACGACGGGATGCTCCTGGCATTCGCGCAAGATGCCGATCGAGGCCGGGCGGACTTAGAACGTCGGGCCGCAGCCGCCTCCTGTCGCGRCAGGCCAGGCTCCGCTCGGGCGCCCTCGCCTGATCTATTTCAGATGTCCGGCGCCGTCGCGGAGCTGCTCGAAGCGCTTGTAGGAACGGGTCAGGTGCAGCCGCATCGCGCGCTGCGCCGCCTTGGCGTCGCGCGCCTCGATGGCGTCGTGGATCGCCCGGTGCTCGCGCCGTGTCCGCTCGAAATGCCGTTCGCGTTCGGCGGGCTCCAGGCGATCGAATTGCGTCCATTGCCGCGGGATCATGGCGGTGCCGAACGTGTCGAAGAGCCGGCTGAAATAGGCGTTGTGCGAGGCGAGCGAAATCGCCCGATGGAAAGCCGCATCCTCGGTCGCGGCAAGACCCGTCTCGGCAATCGCCCGGTCGATGGCATCGAGCTGCCTGGCCATGAGGGCGAGGTCCCTCGCGGTCCGGCGCGTAGCCGCCAGCGCCGCCGCTTCCGCCTCGACGCCCATGCGCAGCTCGAGCACGGCCAGGATATCGTCGATCGATGCGACATCCGTCGGCACGATCGAGAAGGTCTTGGGCGGCGGCTCCTGCGCCACGAAAGCGCCGAGGCCCTGGCGCGTCGTGATCAGCCCTCGCGCGCGCAGCGACGCCAGCGCCTCGCGCACCACGGTCCGGCTGACGCCGGTCGCGTTGACGATCTCCTGCTCGGTGGGCAGCCGCTGGCCAGGCGCGAGATCGCCGGCTTCGATCTGCGCGGCAAACTTGTCCACCAGTTCGCCCCTGAGATTGGGGGACTGGCGGATGGCACCGAACATTGCTCCCTCGCGATCCGCCATCGGAAAGCCGGCCCCTTAAATCGATTCTTACGCCAAGGATCGCACTGGTTGGTTGCAACGGCAATCATTCGTTTCTTTGGGCCCGACGCATACCGCCCCAGACCGATGCAGCGGTTCCAGGACAACGACATCCATCAAGACAGCGACTTAAACAGCACTGGAAGACCAACATGAAGCAGCAAATCGGCTTTGTCGGCCTGGGCGCCATGGGCTCGGGCATGGCAGCAAACATCGTGGCCAAGGGCTGGCCGCTGACGGTCTGGGCGCACCGCAACCAGGAGGCGGCGCTGAAGCTGGTCAGCGCCGGCGCCCGCCAGGCGGCGACGCCGCGCGCGCTCGCGGAAGGCTGCGACATCGTTCTCCTTTGCGTCACCGGCTCGCCGCAGGTGGAGGCGGTCGTGAAAGGACCGCAAGGGCTTGCAGCCTCCGGTAAGCCGCTGCTGATCGTCGACTGCTCGACCTCGAACCCCTCCTCGACGATCGCGCTTGCCGCCGAGCTCGCCGCCAAGGGCGTGACGCTGATCGACGCGCCGCTGGCGCGCACGCCGAAGGAGGCCGCCGAAGGCAAGCTCGACGTCATGGTCGGCGGCGCGGCGGAAGCGGTCGCCCGCGCGCGGCCGGTGCTCGAAGCCTTCGCCGCACGAATCGTCCACACCGGCCCGACCGGCAGCGGCCACACCATGAAGCTGCTCAACAATTTCATCTCGATGGGTTATTCCGCGATCTATTCGGAGGCGCTGACGCTGGGCGCCAAGGCCGGACTGACGCCGCAGGTGTTCAACAGCGTGATTTCCGGCAGCCGCATGGATTGYGGCTTCTACCAGGCCTTCTTCGACTTCGTGCTCAACCGCAACGAGAACGCCCAGCGCTTCGCCATCGCCAATGCGCTGAAGGACATGACCTACCTCGCCTCCTTCGCCCAGGCCGCCGGCATCGCCAACCCGGTCGGCGCCGTCGTGCGCAACGGTTTTGCGACGGCGGTGGCTACGGGACACGGCGAGAGGTTCGTGCCGGCGCTGTCGGATATTGTTGCCGGGCTCAACGGCGTTTCATTGAATGAGGTCGCAGCCGAGTGAGGAGGCGGATGGCGCGAACTCTATCCCGCAGCCCGCCCGCGCATAGCCTTCCGCAGCCTCGAATGCCGTGCCGGCGACGCGGCCTCGGCCTCACCTCCCGGGAGTCCCACGCGCGAGGCCGCGCCGGCAAGGTGCCGCGTCATCGCCGCGCTCGCGCCCTTCGCGTCGCCGGCCTTGATCGCCGCCAAGATGCGCTCGTGCTCGCCCAGTGTCGTGCGCGCCATGTCGTCGGACTTCTGCTGGTTGCCRGCGGYCAGGATGCTTTCGCGCACCCGCTCCGAGACGAAGATGAGAAACTGGCCCATATAGGGGTTCCGGGTCGCTTCGGCGACGGCGCGGTGGAAGCCGAGGTCGTTCTTCAGCCAGGCAACGCTGCCATAGGGGGCCGTGCGCATCCCATCGAGCGCCCGCTCCATCGCCTCGATATCGGCATCGGAACGGCGGGTCGCGGCCAGCGCTGCGATCTGCACCTCCAGCATGCCGCGCAGCTCGAACAGGTTGCGGAAGGAATCCGCCCGCTGCAAGGTCTCATAGTCGATCGTCAGCACCGTGGCATTGGTTGCGTCGGCGACGAAAGCGCCCCTGCCCTGCTGCGACCAGATGCGGCCTTCGGAGCGCAGCCTGGCGATCGCTTCGCGCACCACGTTGCGGCTGACCCCGAACGTGGTCGCCAGCGCCTGTTCGGTCGGCAGTTGATCGCCGGGTTTCAGACGCCCTTGCGCGATCTCGCGCGAGATCGAACTCGCCACCAGGGTGGAGAGGTGCGGACCGCGATTGACCTTGTCGAGCTTCAGCGTCATCGCTCACCTATAGTCGAGCGCGGATGCGGACGCCAGAATGCGGCCGTTGCTCAATATGTGGCGCGGATCGAAGGCGTCCTTGATGCCTGCCGCGAGATCGAGCGTCACCGGATCGATGCGCTCGAGGAAGGCCCGCTGCTTGACCCGGCCGATGCCGTGCTCGGCGCTGATCGAGCCGCCATAGCGGTCGACGACGGCGAAGATCTCGGCTTCCGCCTGCTCGAACAGATGCTCGATCGCCTCGGCGCCCATGCCTTCCGGCGGTACGACGTTCAGATGGATGTTGCCGTCCCCGACATGGCCATAGGTGACGGGCAGCGCGTCGGGTCTCGCCCGTCCCAGTTCGAAGAGCGCGTCGGTGACGAAATCGGCAAGCTTCGAAATCGGCACCGAAACATYGGTGCGCAGATAGCGCCCGCCGCGGCCCTGCCGCTCGACCATGATCTCGCGGTAGAGCCACAGGCGCTCGGCCTGCGCCCGCGTCGATGCCACGATGCCGTCCTGGACGAGATCCTCGGCGCAGGCGAGAAAACTCAAAAGCATATCCTTGAGATTGATCAGCCCGCCGCCGGAAACCTCGATCAACACATAGGCTGGATAGGCTTCGGCAAGCGGATCGGGAAAGTCCTTCCCCTCGCGCATGGTGATCTCGATGCCGCCGCGCAGGATCAGCTCGAAAGCGGTGAGCAGATCGCTGCAGCCGCGCCGCGCCCGCGCATAGAGGGCCATGGCATCCTCGACCGAACGCAGGCCGACGAGGGCCGTTTCGATCTGCGTCGGCCCGGGAAAGAGTTTCAGCGCCGCTGCGGTGACGATGCCGAGCGTGCCTTCCGAGCCGATGAAGACCTGCTTCAGATCATAGCCGCKATTGTCCTTGCGCAGCACCTTCAGCCCGTTCCAGACGCGGCCGTCGGCCAGCACCACTTCGAGGCCGAGCACCAGGTCGCGCGTCATGCCGTAGCGCAGCACGTTGAAGCCGCCGGCATTGGTGGCCACATTGCCGCCGATGCGGCAGCTGCCTTGCGCGCCGAAGGTGATCGGCAGGWTGCAGTCGTTCGCCTCGGCGGCGCGCTTGGCGTCCTCGAGGATGCAGCCGGCCTCGACCACCATGGCGAAGTCGATCGGGCTGATCGAACGGATCTTGTTCATGCGCTCCAGCGAGACGACGACCTCGTTRCCGTCGGCCGCCACCGCCGCGCCGACAAGGCCGGTCAGCCCGCCTTGCGGCACCACAGGGACGCGCTCGGCATGGCAGTGYCGCATCAGCGCCGACATCTCTTCGACCGAAGCCGGCCGCGCCACCGCCAGTGGCCGGCCGAAATGGTCGCCCGACCAGTCGCGGCTGTAGCGGACCAGGTCCTCCGCCTCGGTCAGCAGCCCGCCGTCGGACAGCATGCCCGCCAGCGCGGCGATCAGCGATGCGGAATTGGGCGGCACGGCATTCATGAACTGGACCTGGATCCTTCCGGAAAACGACTGGACAACCACCAATCTTGTCGTGTTATCATACAACCCTGATTGAGAACATCAAGCGGCGTCATCGTACCCGCCAACCGTTTGATGTGGATGGTCAGAACGGCAAATCACTGAATTCGGAGGACTTTCCCAATGAGCGACGCTCCAGGCTTTCGCTATATGCACACCATGATCAGGGTTCTCGACCTCGACAAGTCGATCGCCTTCTACACCGAAGTGCTCGGCATGACCTTGCTGCGCCGCGACGATTACCCCGGCGGCAAGTTCACCAACGCCYTTGTCGGCTACGGACCGGAGGACAAAGAAGCGGTCGTCGAGCTGACGCTGAATTGGGGCCGCGAGGAGCCCTATGAGATCGGCACCGGCTTCGGCCATCTGGCGCTCGGCRTCAACGACATTCACGCCGTCTGCGCCGAGCTCGAGAAGCGCGGTGCCAAGATCCCGCGCAAGCCGGGGCCGATGCAGCACGGCACCACCCACATCGCCTTCGTCGAAGACCCGGACGGCTACAAGATCGAGCTG
Organism: Mesorhizobium sp. LCM 4576; assembly: GCF_001854815.1. Lineage (NCBI taxonomy): Bacteria > Pseudomonadati > Pseudomonadota > Alphaproteobacteria > Hyphomicrobiales > Phyllobacteriaceae > Mesorhizobium > Mesorhizobium sp. LCM 4576. The sequence goes on along the minus strand of NZ_MDDT01000024.1, from coordinate 165,282 downwards.
ATCGGCCTCGACACGATGCAATGACTGCAGCCTGGACCRCACCGGCTCCCCGCCGATGYGGTCCCTCTGCGTCCGCGCTTGCTTGGGAGGCGGTGCGGATAGGTTCCTCACTTGATGACCGCGATCTTGCTGCGGTCGATGGTGATGGCTACGGCGGCGATCAGCACCGCGCCGAACACCATGTTTTCCAGGAAGATGTTGACGCCGACGAAGGTCATGCCGATGCGCACGATCGAGATGATCAGCGCGCCGACCGCTGTGCGCGCGACGCCGCCCAGCCCACCGGTGATGGCCGTGCCGCCGACGATGACGGCGGCGATGGCGGGCAAAAGCAGTTGGTTGGCAAGCACCGGCGAGCCGCTCGACAACCTGGCCGCCAGCACCACGCCGGCAATGGCCGCCAGCATGCCCGACGCGGCGAAGGCGATGATCTTGGTGCGATCGACATTGATGCCTGCAGCCCATGCCGCCGGTTCGCCGGCGCCGACCGCGATCGCCTGGCGGCCGAAGCGGGTGTAACGCAGCGCGAGGAAACTGACGACGCCGATCAGGGCCGAGATCAGCACTACCACCGGCAGGCCGGAAATCGTGGCGTTGATCCATGCGGTCTTTTCGCGTCCGGCTTCCTCGATGGTGATGGCGCGGCCGTTGGAGACCCAGAGCGCCAGGCCGGTAACCACGCCGCCGGTGGCCAAGGTCGCCACGAAGGACGGCACGCGCAGCTTGACATGCACGATGCCGCTCAGCAGCCCGAAGGCGAGGCCGGACAGGATCGCCACCGGAAAGGCGGCGAAGCCAAGCGAAGGCAGCAATTGCGCCAGCATCACGCTCGCCAGCGAGGCGACCGCCTGGATCGACAGGTCGATGCCGCCGAGCAGGATCGCGAAGGTGACGCCGGTGGCGAGGATAAACAGCACAGCGGTGTTGGCGAAGAGCAGCGACAGCGTCTCGCCGGTCAGGAAACCTGGCGCGGCGATCTCGATGATCAGCAACAAGGCGACGAGCAGGACCAGCGGGATGGCGCCTTGTGTCCACTTGCCCTCGAACACCCGCTTTATGGAGAACGTCTCTTTCATCGGCCTATACCATCGCTCGCAGCAGATCGACCTGCTTCGGCTTGTTGCCAGGGCTCGCATCGAAGCGCGCGGTGATCTCACCGTCGCGCATCACCAGCACCTGATGCGACAGGCCGATCGTCTCTTCCAGCGTGTCGGAGATCAGAAGGATGGCCACGCCTTGCTCGGAGAGATCGCGCACCAGCTCGTAGACCTCTTCCTTGGCGCCGACATCGAGGCCGCGCGTCGGGTGGTCGAGCACCAGGATGCGCGAGCCCGCCGTCATCCAGCGCGCCAGCACCACCTTCTGCTGGTTGCCGCCGCTGAGCTTGCGGCAGGCAGCGTCCGGCCCGGGCGCCTTGATGCTGAGCCGCTTGATCCAGTCGGCGGCAAGCCGCCGCTCCTTGGCGTAGTCGATGGCGCCGTTGCGCATGACGCTCGAGAGGTCCGCCAGCGAAATGTTCTCGGCGATCGACAGGAACATCACCAGGCCCTCGAGCCTGCGTTCACGCGGCACATAGCCGATGCCCTTGCGCACTGCCGGTTCCGGCGACCCGAAGCGCACCGTCTCGCCGGCGATCTTCATCTCGCCGGCATCGTGCGGCAGGAAGCCGCCGACGGTGCGCGTGACCTCCTCGCGGCCGGAGCCGACGACGCCGGCGATGCCGACGATCTCGCCAGCCCGGATCGAAAGATCGACGCCGTGATAAAAGCCGTTCGCGCCAAGTCCCTTCGCCTCGACCATGACCTTTTCGCCCGGCGGCTGCTGGCGGACCTCGCGGTAATATTCGGCCTGCAGCCCGCGCCCGACCATGATCTCGTGCAGCTCCGGCGCGGTGACTTCAGCGGCACGGTGCTCGGCCACGACCGCGCCGTCCTTCATCGTGTAGACGCGGTCGGATATCGCCAGCACCTCGTCGAGGCGATGCGAAACGAAGACGAAGCTGGCGCGGGATTTGAGCGAGCGCACGCGCGCGAACAGCACGTCGATATCGGCGGCGTTGAGCACCGAGGTCGGTTCGTCGAGCAGGATGAGCAATGGGCGCTCGACCATCTCCTCCAGCGTCAGCGCCTTGGCGAGCTCGACCATCTGGCGCGCGGCGAAGGTCAGCTCGGAGGTGCGCGCGGTGACGTCGATGTCGACGCCGATCTTGGCGAGCTGCCGCCGCGCCGCCGCGTTCATGGCGCGCCAGTTGACGAGGCCGAAGCGGGTGAAGCGGTCTTCCTCGCCGAGATAGATGTTTTCGGCGACCGTGAGGTTCAGCACCAGCGACTGCTCCTGGAACACCATGCCGATGCCATGCCTGGCGGCGTCGCGGGCGTTGCGCAGCTTGAGCTGCTCGCCGTCCAGCGTGAGGCTGCCGCCATCCAGCCGGTAGCCGCCKGCCAGCACCCGCATCAGCGTCGACTTGCCGGCGCCGTTCTCGCCGATCAGCCCGACCACCTCGTTCGGCCGCACCTCTATGGACACCTCACGCAAGGMCTGGACGCCGGGGAAATTCTTGACGATGCCGTTTGCCTGCAGCATGGCGGTCACTTCACTATCTTGAGGCGGGCGCGGTCGAGCGACAGCGCCACCGCTGCGATGATCATCAGGCCCTGCACCGTCTGCTGGATATAGGGCGAGATGCCGAGCAGGATCATGCCGTTGGCCAAAACGGTGACGATCAGCACGCCTACAGCCGTGTTGACCACACCGCCTTCGCCGCCGGTCAGCGCCGTGCCGCCGACGACCACCGCGGTGACAGCGGCAAACAGCCTGCCGTCGCCGATGACGGCGTGCGACTGGCCGAGCTGGGCCGCTGCAAGCACGCCGGCAATGCCGAAGAAGAAGCCGGCCAGCGCGAATGCCGCGACGCGCACGCGCGTGACATTGACGCCGGAGAGCTTGGTCACATCCTCGTCGCCGCCGATCGCCAGTATGTGGCGGCCGAGCCGGGTGTGATACTGGATGACGGCGGCAAGCACGAAGGCGCCGATCGCGACCCAGACCGCCAGCGGCAGCCCGAGGAAGCGCTGCAGCGCCAGGTCGCGGATCGACGCGTCGTTGAGGCGGATGGCCGAGCCGCCGAGCATGTAGACCGACAGGCCAAGCCCGATGAACCACATGCCGAGCGTCGCCATGAAGGATGGGATGCGCAGCATCGTCTGGACGAGACCGCTGGCGAGCCCCATGATCGTGCCCGAGGCGACCGCCGCCAGCACGGCCCACCAGCCATAGTCGTTGCCGTTGCTGTCATTGGCGGCGAGAAGCACCACCACCATCGCCGCCACCGACAACGTGCCTTCGACCGAGAGATCGATACTGCCCATCAGGATGATGAAGGTCAGCCCCATCGCCAGCGTCAGCGRCACGGCGGCGGAGTTGGCGAGCCGCACCAGATTGCGCAGCTCGATGAAATTGGGATTGGCAATGGTGATGAGAACGCACAGAACGACCAGCACCGCCAGCGGCGCCAGGCTGCGCCAGCGCCTGCCGCCGAGCATGCCGGCGATGCGGCCGGGGAGGAATGTCATAAGCGTCGTCCGCTCGATGTCCGAAACGGACTTCAGGGGTTCTGTATCGATTGTCAATGAACCGCTTCCCGTCTGCTGGTGACGGCCGCCGCACCATCAAGGCGGCGGCTGCAAGAGGAGGCGGGCCGCCAGGGAGCAGCAGCCCGCCTGGCGGTCAGGCGCGGATCGCTCCGGTCACCCGGCCCCAGAGATCGTTCCAGTCCATCTCGGGCTTCGACTCGACATTGGTCTTGTAATATTCCTCGACATTGTCATGCGAGATCAGCACCGCCTTGCCGTAGAATTCGCGGTGCTCCGGCGGCTCCTTGGCCGGGTCGAACTTGCCGATCTTGGCGTTGTAGCCGATGGCAAGCCCCATGCCGCCCTGCCAGAACGGATCCGAGGTGACGGTGCAGGCGAACTCGCCGGTGCGCACAGCGTCGACCGCCGTCTTGATGCCGTCGACGCCGACGATCGGCACCTTGCYGGCGAGGTTCTCGGCGCGCAGCGCCTCGAGCGCGCCGGAGCCCATGTCGTCATTGGCGGCCCAGATGCCCTTGATGTCGTCGCCGAAGCGGGTCAGCAGATTGCCCATCAGGTCGAAGGCCTCGGTCGATTTCMAATTGGCGACCTGGAAGTCGARCAGCTTGATGTCGGGATTGGCGGCAAGGGCCGCATCGAGGCCCTTCTTGCGTTCGATCGCGGCCGTGGTCGAGATCAGGCCGCCAAGCGCGACGATGCCGCCCTTGCCGCCGATGGCCTTGAACAGGATCTCGGCGATGGTCTTGCCGCTGGCGATGCCGTCGAACTCGATATGCGAGACATAGTTCGGGTTGAAATCCTTCGGGTGCAGGTCGGCCGGCTTGTTCCACTGCGTCACCACATAGGCGCCGGCCTTGGCGCAGGCTTCGACGATCGGGCGCGCATCTGGCGTGTCGTTGGGATCGGAATTGAGCACCATGTTGCCGCCGGTCTTGGCCAGCATTGCCTTGATGTCGGCAATGCCCTTCTCCGAGTTGCCTTCCGAGACCAGCGTGACGTGCTCCAGCCCGGCCCATTTGGCATAGGCCTCGGCGCCGGTCTTCCACACCGCGTGGTAGRGATTGGACAGCGAGCGGATCGACGTCACCAGCGTCGGCTTGTCAGCCGCACGCAACACTTTCGGCATCGCCAGCGTCGCCGCGCCGGCGGCAGCGCCCATCATCAGCGTCCGACGGCTGAGCGAGCCGGAAAACGTAAGAGCTTTTCCATCCTTCATTTTTTGAACCTCCCGATTGAAACTGTTCCCGCCCGGCGCTTGYGCAGGGAGCGCGGCCGGGGCCTCCAATTGACGGCTCGTCAAGTTCCTCCACTTGTACGATAACCCTTCAACACGGCAACCATACCCTTTCTCTTGACGTGGCACAAGCGACTTGAGATCGTCGCGCGTAAGGAGCGAAGTCGGATCTCGCCTCGGCAAGGAGCAGGAATGGCTGATTATATCATTGTTGGYGGCGGCTCGGCGGGCTGCGTTCTTGCTGCGAGRCTCAGCGAGGATCCCGATCTATCGGTGGTCCTGCTCGAGGCTGGCCCGCCCGACACCGACCGCTACATCCACATGCCGGTCGGCTTCTTCAAGATGACGTCGGGACCGCTGATCTGGGGTTATGACGCGGCGCCCGGCAAGGAGATCGACGGCCGCGTCATGGTCTATCCGCAGGCGCGCGTGCTCGGCGGCGGCTCCTCGATCAACGCCCAGGTGTTCACGCGTGGCTGCCCGCAGGACTATGACGACTGGGCGGCCGCGTTCGGCTGCGCCGGATGGAGCTACACCGATGTGCTGCCCTATTTCACCCGGTCCGAGGGCAACGACACTTTTGCCGGGTCCCGGCACGGCATCGACGGTCCGCTCGGCGTTTCCAGCGGCGCGCCGCATCCTTTGACCAGGATCTTCGTCAAGGCGGCGCAGCAGGCCGGCCTGCCCTTCCGCGCCGACTTCAACGCCGGCGAGCAGGAAGGCGCCGGCTTCTACCAGACGACGACACGCAACGGGAAGCGCTCGAGCACGGCGGTCGCCTATCTGAAGCCGGCGCTCGGCCGCAACAACCTGACGCTGCGCACCGACGCCACGGTCAGCCGCGTCGTCGTCGAGAACGGCCGCGCCGTCGGCGTCGAGATCATTGTCAACGGCCGCGCCGAGCTCATGCGCGCCGAACGCGAGGTGATCGTCACGTCCGGCGCCATAGGTTCCCCGAAACTCCTGATGCTGTCCGGCATCGGCCCGGCCGCGCAGCTAGGGCAGCACGGCATCAAAATTGTGCACGATCTGAAAAATGTCGGCCAGAACCTGCATGACCACATGGATGTCGACGTCGTCGCCGAGCTTAACGGGCCGCACGGCATCGACCGCTACAAGAAGAAGCGCTGGCAGGCCGTCGCCGGCCTCGAATACGCGCTCTTCGGCAAGGGACCGGTTGCCTCCAACATCGTCGAAGCAGGCGGTTTCTGGTGGGGCGATCGCGCGGAGAAGACGCCCGACATCCAGTTCCATTTCCTGCCCGGCGCCGGCGTCGAGGAGGGTATAGGCTCGGTCCCCGGCGGCAACGGCTGCACGCTGAATTCCTACCATGTGCGGCCGCGTTCGCGCGGCAGCGTCACTCTGCGCTCGGCGGACCCGCGCGACGCGCCGGTCATCGACCCCAATCCCTTCGCCGAACGCTACGACCTCGAACGCGCCATCGACGGCATCGAGATGAGCCGGGAGATCCTGTCACAGCCGGCCTTCGCCAAATACATCAGCCGCGAGCATCTGCCGGGCGCGGCAACGAAGGGCCGTGCGGCGCTCGAAGCCTTCGCCCGCGAGCATGGCCGCAGCGCCTATCATCCGGTCGGCACCTGCCGCATGGGCGGCGATGCCGACAGCGTCGTCGATCCCGAGTTGCGCCTGCGCGGCCTGCATGGCCTACGCGTCTGCGACAGCTCGGTCATGCCGCGCATCGTGTCGTCAAATACCAACGCAGCGGTGATCATGATCGCCGAAAAGGCAGCGGATCTCATCACTGGCAGGACGCCGCCGGCATAGCACACTCGAACCGGGACAGCCCGGAGAGGACAGGCTTAGTCTATCCTCCTGCAGCTCTGCGCGTCGAACAGATGCACCTTATGCATCATGATCTCCAGATTCACCTCCTGATCCGGCTTGAAGGGTGGCCGGTCCCGAATCTCCGCCATCAGGTCGACGCCATCGGCGGTTAAGGTGATTTCCTGCGCTTCACCAGTCGGCTCGACCACCTGGACTCTCGCCCTTGCGTGGCTTCCACCGACAGCGATGTGCTGGGGCCGAATCCCGTAAACCACACCTTGCCTATCCCCTGTCTCGTGCGGCAAGGGCAGGCGCAGGCCCTGCTCCGCGATGAATGCGCCACCCTGGATGCGACCGTTGATGAGATTCATTTCCGGTGAGCCGATAAAGCCTGCGACAARCAGATTGGCCGGATTCTCGTAGAGTTCGGAGGGGGTGCCGATCTGTTCGATGCGGCCTTTGTTGAGCACCACGAYGCGGTCGGCGAGCGTCATCGCCTCGGTCTGGTCATGCGTGACGTAGATGCTGGTTCGTCCCAGCCGTTGGTGCAGCTTCTTGATCTCGGCACGCATCTTCACACGCAGCTTGGCATCGAGATTGCTGAGCGGCTCGTCGAACAGGAAGGCCGAGGGGGCTYGGACGATGGCGCGGCCCATGGCGACACGCTGGCGCTGGCCACCGGACAGTTGACGCGGCATGCGGCCGAGCAGGTCCTGCAGACCGAGGATTTCGGCCGCCATCTTCACCCTGGAGACGATCTCTTCCCGGGGAACCTTGGCCAGCCGAAGCGCGAAGCTCATATTGTCGGCCACGCTCATATGCGGATAGAGGGCATAGCTTTGGAACACCATGGCTATGTCGCGCGACTTGGCCGGCATCTCGTCGACGACGCGCCCGCYGATGCGGATTTCGCCAGTCGTATGCTCTTCGAGCCCCRCGATTATGCGCAGCAGCGTTGACTTGCCGCAGCCTGACGGACCAACCAGGACCACGAACTCGCCGCTGGCGATCTCGATGTTGACGTCGCGCAGAACTTCCACCGCGCCGAAGCTCTTGCCGAGCTGTTCTATCTCGATTGCTGACACCTATTCTTCTCCCGTACCGRCACGGCTCATTTTCGTTGAGCCTGCCGCCATGCGTGGTATTCAGCCTCGCCCTCGGGACTCAGCGGGTAGTATTTCCGCAGGTCTCCTCCTTGCGCGAGCCGCAAGCGCGAAAACTCTTCCCACTCGATATGCTCGCCCGCGAGCTCGACCAGCCTGGCAGCAAGGCCAACCGGCACGACGACCACGCCATCGTCGTCGGCGACGATGATGTCGCCGGGGATGACCAGCACGTTCGAGCAGGCGATCGGAACGTTGACGGCAAAGGGGACGATGTTGGTCTGGGCGTGGAAATTCGGCGTGACGCCCCTCACCCAGATGCCGATGTCGAGCGCCGCCGCCTGAGCGGAATCGCGAATGCAGCCGTCGACGACAACGCCGGCGCCGCCACGCCCGGCGAAATAGGTCAGCATCATCTCGCCGAAGATGCCGCTGYCCAGATCGCCGCGGGCGTCGACCACCACCATGTCCCCAGGCTGGGTGGGATAAAGCACGTGTCGGTGCAGTTGCCGCTCCGGCTCCTCATACTCCGTCTCGTTGTACAGATCCTCGCGCTTCGGCATGCACTGGAGCGTAAGGGCGGGGCCTGCCGCCGTGCTGCCAGAACGCAATGGACGCGGGCCGCGGATCTGCGGATCGCGAATGYCCATCTTGTGGTAGAGTTCGCTGGCCAGCGTCGCCGAACCGATCGCCGCCAGCGCGTCGACCAGCTCTCGCGGCGGCCGGGAAATGTCCTGTATCGCAGGTATCTGGTCAGCTTCCATTCCGTTTCCTCCAATGTGCGGTGAGGCGCCAACCTCATCGATCGTCACTCAGTCGCCCTCGGCGAAGCCGTCGAGCGCCCTGTGGTCTATGTCCGCTACTCAGCCGCGAACCGCGCCGGTGGTCAGGCCTTTGACCAGCAGCCCCTGGGCAAACCAGACGAACACCAAGGTCGGGATGACCATGAGCACGCCGGCGGCCGACATGGCGCCCCAGTCGATGCCGAACTGCGAGACGAAATTGGTGAGCCCGACCGGCAGCGTCTGCGCGGCCTTGCTCGAGGTCAGCGTTAGCGCGAGCAAGAGGTCGTTCCAGGTGAAGAGGAAGGTGATGACGGCGCTGGCGCCGATGCCGGGCGCAATCAGCGGCGCCACGATCTGGACCAGCGTGCGCACGGTGCCGGCGCCGTCCGACTGGGCGGCCTCTTCGATCTCTTTCGGCACGTCCTGAATGAAGCCCAGAAGCAGCCAGATGGCGACGGGCAGTTTGGCCGCCGTATGGCTGAGAATCAGCGCCCAGACCGTGTCGAGCAGACCCATGGCGGCAAACACGGCAAAGAGCGGGATGRCAAGCGCGATGACCGGGATCATGCGCATGATCAAAAGCAAGCCGAAGATCAGCATGGCGCCCGRCATCCTGAAGCGCRACAGCGCATAGGCGCAGGGAATGGCCAGCAGATGGACGAGGACGACCGTCGCGACCGAGACGATGACGGTGTTCCAGACATAGCCCATCGTGTCGTACTGGGCGAAAACGGAGACATACTGCGTCAGCGTCGCGGTCTCGGGAATGATGTGCACCGGAACCGAGAATATGTCGGYCGAGCTGCGGATCGAGGTCAGGAACAGCCACACCAACGGAAAGACGGTGAGGGCGACGGTCAGGACCAGCGCCAAATACTGACCGGCGATCCCCGCCGTGAACCGGCGGCGCCGCCGCTTTGGCTTGGCACGCGCGCCGACGATAACGGCTTCGGTCATATCGCCCTCCGTTTCGCAATAAGCCACGGCACTCCGTAGAGCAGGGCGAGCACGAACAGCGACATGCCCAGCGCGATGTAGGAGACTGCGGCCGCGTGTCCGAAATCCACCGCCTGAAACGCCAGCAGATAGGAATAGACCGTGAGCAGGTTGGTGGCGCCGCCCGGTCCGCCCTGGGTCATCAGCCAGACAACATCGAAGGTGCGGAACGTGTCGATGATGCGCAGCATCAGCGCGATCATGATGACCGGACGCATCAGCGGCAGCACGATGTGCCAGAAGCGCTGCCATGGCGTGGCRCCGTCCACGGTGGCCGCCTCGAGCGGCTCCTGCGGCAGGGATTGCAGGCCGGCAAGGAACAAAAGCACCATCAGCGGCGTGTTCTGCCAGACATCGGCGACGATCACCGAGACGAGTGCCCAGGCCGGATGGTTGAGCCACGGGATGTCGGGCAGGTTRAACATGCGCAGCAACGCGTCGACCAAGCCGTATTGGGTGTTGAACAGCCAGCGGAAGTTCAGGCCGACGACGGCGGGCGCGATCATCGGCGGGACCAAAAGCAACGTGCGCGCAAGGCGCATGCCGCGCAATTTGCCGTTGACGAGCACGGCGATCGCCATGCCGGCCACCACTTCGATCGTGATGGAAACGACGCTGAAAATGGTCTGGTTTCGCAGYGCCTGGTTGAACTGTCGGCCGAAAAGCTCGTCGGTGTAGTTTCCGGTCCCGATGAATGGCGCCGAGCCGCTCAAATCCCAGCGGAAGAAGCTCATGATGAAGGAGTATCCGAGCGGATAGATGAGGATGGCCAGCATGACGAGGAGCGCCGGGCTGGYCAGTAGGTAGCCTCTCTGCCAGGTGTAGGGCAGCGGCGAACGTCGCCGGCGCCCTGGCGCCTGGTGCTGTGCGACGGCCGACATTCTCAGTCGTAAGCTCCGGCCCGGCGCATGATCTCTTCCGCTTCCGTCGCCGCCTGATTGAGCGAGTCGGCGGGCGAAACCTGATCGGACAGCGCCTGCTCGATGGCCGAGAACATCAAGGTGCAGACCTTTGAGAACCCGGCAAGCTTGGGCCATTCCTTGCCGTTCGCGATCGTCGTCTCGAGCTGCTGCAGCCATGTGGCCTGCGGGCCTTTCGCCGCGGCGATCACCTCCTTGGCAATCGCCTGGCTRCTCGGGAAGTTGGTAAACTGTTCGAACTGCAGCCGCTGGGCATCCGCACCGACCGTGTATTTGATGAACTCGACGGCGGGGTCCTTGCGTCCGGATTGGCCATTCAGCGCCATGGCATGGGAGATGGCGCATGAAATCGCTGCCTTGTCCCGCACGTAGGGAGCTGTCGACCATTTGCCGACGATGCGCGAGGTCTCCGGATTGGACAGGGTGGCGAAGGCGCCCGGCCAATCGAAAGTGGCATAGACCGTGCCGGACGAGAATTCGGTCGAGTTCTCGTTCCATTGATAACCAACGGCATCGGACGGCACGATTTTGTGCTTCTGGATCAGATCGCGGTAGAAGGTGAGCGCCTTGATGCCGGCTTCGGAATTGAATGCCGGCTTGTTCGCCTGGTCGACCCAGTCGCCGCCAGCCTGCCAAAGCAGGTCGCTGAAAGTGCGCTGGGCGGGATCGCCCTGCCCCGGCACGACAAGGCCATAGTGACCGTTGCCGGYGAGTTTCAGGCCGACATCGACGAGTTCTTCCCAGGTCTCGGCCGGCTTCAAGCCTTTCTCCTGGTAGATGTCGCTGCGGTAATACTGAACGCGCGCATCCATGTTGCGCGGAATCGCCGCCAGATTTCCCGTCTTGGGATCGCGCAAATATTTGACCGCGACCGGATAGAAATCCGCCAGTTCGGCGTCGCTGAAATAGCTGTTCAGCGGCGCGAAATGGTTGAAATAGGAATCGATCTGCGCCGTGTGGGTGCTGTAGACGTCGTACTGGCTCGAGCGCGCCGCGCTCAACGTGACCACCTTCGCCGTCAGGGGCGTGAATTCCAGAAGGTCGTAGCGAACCTTGATGCCGGTCTTGGCGGTGAAGTCCTGAACGATCTTCTCCCAGTATTTGGGATAGAGCGGGCCGCCCGTGATCAGCAATGCGGTGATCTCTTTGGCGTCTGCCCTGGCAACCCACGGCGCGGCAAGCGAGCCGGCCGTCACTGCCGCGCTCGCGGCCAGGAATTTGCGTCTCGATAAGTTTCCGGACATCACAATCTCCTCCTTGGTTTGACTGGTCGGTCCATCCAGGGACGGCCGACGACTTTCAGCCTCGGCAGCCAGCGGCGTGCTCCTCCCGCCGCTAGGCTGCGTGGATTGGTCCCGAACGACGCTTGCAACGTCCGGGCGATCGGCACTTGCGCTCCAACACGCCTCGCTCGGTTGCGCAGGCGTATCGATCGTGATCTCGGACGGCGGCGACAGAGAATGGCGGCTCGACACCGCCTCGATCCCTTTCCGCAGGCCGTGTTATAGGCTAGTGAGCGTTTTTATGAGATAAGTTGACTGCATATCTAGCTATCAGCCTATAAGCTTATCAGACAAGTGGATGTTAGTGATGGATACCGTCGAGGTCAAGCTTCAAACTTTGCCCAAGCAAGTGGCGGGCGTGCTTGCGCGTCGCATCGCCAGCGGCGGTGTCGCGGGCGGACAGGGACCGTCGGAACARCAGATCCTCCAGGAATTCGGGGTCTCGCGTGCGGTCGCGCGAGAGGCGCTGAAGATCCTGGCGTCGCTCGATATGATCGAGATCGCTCAAGGGCGGCGCGTGGTGCTGCGCCCAGCCGAGGAATGGGACTATCTCAGCCCATTGCTCATCGACTGGCTGCCGCCCGAGCAGATGYGCGAGATCCTGGCCGAAGCGCATGCGACGCGGATAATCATCGAACCAGCCATCGCCGCCATCGCGGCCAAGCATATGACCAAGGAAAAGCTCGAGCGTCTTGGCACCTTGCTGGCGGCGATGTCGGCAAGCGAGGACAATCCGGACGCCTATCTGAAGCTCGACCTCGATTTCCACATGGAGATTTGCCGGGCGGCGCAGAACAGGATTCTCGACCGTTTCATGTATTCGTCCCGGTGGTGGCAGATGGCGAGCAGGCGCATCAGCAATCAGATGCCCCATGCGCTTCCCTCCGCAACTGAAATGCACAGGGCAATCTACGAGGCGCTCGTGGCGCGCGATGAAAAGCGGGCCGAGGAAGCGATGCGCCGGCACCTCAAGAAGACCACCGCGGTCGGCCTGCCTCGCTGAAGAAGCGGCGCAGCCAGCATTTGCGCTGGCCGCGCCGCAGCGTGCCGGGAGGACACGTGAGCAATCCCGCTGAAGTGAGCTAGGCCCTCTTCGCTTGTTGTTCCTGGCGCTGGCGTGCGCGGAAACCGAACATGTCGCCCTTGTCCTTGATTTCCGCCCAGACCGGCGCGGTGATCCTGTCGATGGCGCCGATGTCCGCGTCGGAAATCGTCCAGCCGGCGCTCTCGACGTTCTCCTCCAGCTCCTTGACGGTGCGGGCGCCCACCAGCGGCGAACTGACGCCTGGCCTGCTGGTGAGCCACTGTATCGCAAGCTGCGGAACCGTCTTGCCGTAGCGTGCCGCGATCGGCTTGAGGAGGTCGACGGCATTCACCGCCCGCTCATAGGTGCCCGGCTGGAACAGAACGGTCGTGCGCCGCTCATCACCCTCGACGAACTTCGTGTCGGGCGACAGCGTGCCGGTAAGCAGTCCTTGGGCCAGGCCACTATAGGGCATCACGCCGATATTGTGCTTGCGGCAATAGGGCAACGTCTCGGCCTCGACCTCGCGCCATAGCATGTTGTAGGGCGGCTGGAGCACGTCGATGACGCCATGCTGACGGGCGCTGTCCATGTCGGCGACGCTGAAATTCGAGACGCCGACTGCCTYGATGCGCCCTGACGCGCGCAGCCGCTCCATCATCTCCATGGTCGGGCCGATCGGAAAATCCGAGTTCGGCCAGTGGACGAAATAGACGTCGACATAGTCCGTCCGCATGCGCTTCAGCGAACCGTCGAGCGCCGCCTCGATCGCGGCGGGTTCGAGATGATTGGGCGCGACCTTGGTCGCGATGACAGCCTTGTCGCGGCGGCCGGCCAGCGCCTCGCCGACGACCTCCTCGGCATGGCCGTGTCCGTAGGCCTCGGCCGTATCGATCAGCGTGATGCCAAGCTCCAGGGCGCGTCTGATCACCCGGATCGATTCCTTGTCGTCGGCCGCGCCCCAAAASGCGCCGGACATACCCCAGGTCCCCAGGCCGATCTCCGATACCTTCACCGGCGACGATCCCAGCTGTCGCTGTTGCATTCTTTTCCTCCCGGTTGGCGGCGTGAATGGGTCAAGCCCTGCTTTCATCGAATTTATACGCTTATATACTCGTCTAACAAGTGCCTTTCTGGAGAATCGCGATTCCTGATCGAGGGTCATGAATTCATCAAATAATTCAATGCTAGTGAGCGCCATCAAAGGTCCGCCGCGCAAAACCTTTCAAAGGGGGTTTACGTCTCAATATTCAATCTTGTATGCTTATTAGACAAGTTAGCTTCTAGGCGAAATTTTGCGCCCTGCAAGCGCGGCGCCATGACGGGGAGAGGATCCGATGAAGATCGTGGACATCAAGACGGCGGTCGTCGCCTATCACGGCAGGGCAACCCTGATCCGGATCGATACGGACGCCGGCATCTCCGGCTATGGCGAAGCCAATCCCGATGCGGGCGCGGCCGCAATCGTCGGGCTGATCTCGGAGCTGAAGTCGGAGCTGATCGGCGAGGACCCGCGCAATGTCGAATATTGCTGGGACAAGATCCGCCGCGATCACGTGTTTTCCGGCGCGCAGGCCGGCGTCTTTCTCATCGCCCTCACCGGGCTCGAAATGGCGCTATGGGACGTGGCGGCGAAAGCCGCCGGCCAGCCGCTCTACCGCATGTTCGGCGGCAAGTTCCGCGACCGGATAAGGCTCTACGCCGATTGCGGCGACGGCGATGACGAATCGGGATCGCCGCAAGGATGTACGGCCCGCGCCCGCCGCATGGTTGAGGAGGGCTTCACCGCTCTGAAGTTCGACATCGACAATCTGCACCATCCAACAAAATTCGACCGGATGAACCACACCATCAACGGCGCGGAACTCCGCTTCATGGTGGAGCGTGTGGCGGCGGTGCGCGAAGCGGTCGGCCCCGACATCGATCTCTGCATCGACCTGCATGYGCGCTATGACGTGCTCAGCGCCAGCCGCATCGCCGCCGAGATGGAGCGCTTCAATCTTCTGTGGCTTGAAGAGCCGATCCCGGCGGAAAATGTCGAGGCCCTGAAGCAGATCAGAATGCGTACGAAAACGCCGATCTGCGTCGGCGAAAACCTCTACCTGCGCTGGGGCTTCCGCGAGCTGTTCCAGAATTACGGCGCCGACGTCGTCATGCCCGACGTGCCGAAATGCGGCGGCCTGGCGGAAAGCCRCAAGATCGCGAACCTCGCCGAGATGTACTACGTGCCCTTCGCGCCGCATCTGGTCTCGACGCCGCTGGGCACGATGGCGACATGCCATGTCTGCGCCAGCGTGCCGAACTTCCTGGTTCTGGAATGGCACGCGCTCGAGGAGCGGGAAGCATGGGACAGCTATGTCCGCTTGCCGAACGGCGCGAGGTCCATCGTCGAGGACGGGCATATCGCCGTGTCCGACGTACCCGGCATCGGCGTCGAGCTCAACATGGATGGCGTCCATAAACACGCCGTGCCCGGCTTCGGCATTTTTGAATAGCGATCACGGGAATTGCAGGCCGGATGCCATTGTTCGATCGGATGAACCCGTTGTGAGGATGCTATGGGCAAGCGGATCGTTTTCACCGGCGGCAGCGGCAAGATCGGCCGCCACGTCATACCCTATCTGCTGAAGCGCGGGCACCAGGTTCTCAACCTCGACCTGACGCCGCTCGATGTGCCGGGTGTCGACACCGTCATCACCGACCTTGCGGACGCCGGCGAAGCCTACAATGCGCTGACGCTGCATTTCGGGTTCAGCKAGTATTTCGGCGGCAAGGGCCGCCGCCCGGTCGACGCCGTCGTCCATTTCGCGGCGCTGCCGCGCATATTCCTGCGGCCGGACAACGCCATGTTCGCGGCTAATGTGCAGTCGACCTACAACGTGATCGAGGCCGCCACCAAGCTCGGCATCCGCAAGATCGTCACGGCTTCCAGCGAAACGGTCTACGGCGTCTGTTTTGCCGAAGGTGAACGCGATTTCACGTCGTTCCCGGTGGATGAGGATTACGACGCCGATCCGACCGACAGTTACGGCCTTTCCAAACTGCTGGGCGAGAGGATCGCGCGGTCTTTCGCCTCCCGCACGGGAGCCGACATCTACGCGCTGCGGATCGGCGGCGTCGTCGAACCGCATGACTATGCCCGCTTTCCGGAATTCCTGACCGATCCCTCGAAGCGGCGGCGCGACGCCTGGACCTATATGGACGCGCGCGATCTCGGCCAGGTCGTCCACCTGTGCATCGAGAAGGACAGCCTGGGGTTCCAGATATTCAACGCCGTCAACGACAACATCGTGTCTGAATTGCCGACGGCGGAGTTTCTCAAGAAGCATGCGCCCAACATACCGGTCACCCGCGCCATGGAYGTATTCGAAGGACCGATCTCGAACCGGAAGTTGCGCGACGTCCTCGGGTTCCGGCAAGAGCATGACTGGCGGACACAGTGAACTGATCGGCGACCTCACAGTCGCCGCAGTCCCCGGCACCCAAAGGCCGGGTTGYCAGGAAGCTCAGTCGAAGAAGCCCGCATCCTCTTCCTTGAGATATTTCCGTGCTGCTTCGGCGTCGATATCGAGGCCCAGCCCCGGCGCTTCCAGCAGATCCACCATGCTGTCCTTCACGATCTGCTGCGGCAGACCGATTACGAGATCCTCCCACCAAGGGTCGGAGGCACTGGGATATTCGAAGGCGATATAGTTCGCGGGCAAGGTGGCGCAGACATTGATCAGCGCGCCGAGGCCGAGCAGGCCGTTGGCGGTACCGTGYGGCGCCATCAGGATCGAGTGCATATAGGCGTGCTCGGCGACCCATTTGAGCTCGGCAATGCCGCCTATGTCGGCCGGATCGGGGCCGATGACGCGCACGGCCTGGGTCTCGATCAGTTCCTTGAAATTGTGCCGCAGGTAGATCTGCTCGCCGGTATGGATCGGCGTCGAGGTTGAGGTGGTCAGCTCCCGATAGGCCTGCGGATTGACCCACGGCACATAGTCGCCGGTCAGCATGTCCTCGAGCCACATCAGATTGTACTTCTCGACCGCCCGGGCGAACCTGATCGCATCGGGCAGCATCCAGCCCGGCCCGCAGTCGAGCGCCAGGCTCACCTTGTCGCCCAGCACTTCCTTCATCGCGATCACGCAGTCGAGCATGTGATTGAAACCGCGCTCGCTGATCACGCCCTGATCCATCGCGCCGTGATAGCCAGCCTTCTTCTGCGTCACGCCGTAGTGGAAACCCTCGACGCTGTCCTTCATGTTGGAGTGGAACGAGATGCCCTGCTTGACMATGAAGAAGTTCTGCGGCTGCTCCATCATCCAYTTGACGTCGGCCGCGTAGTCCTCCGGCCGGTCACCCGTACGCTTGCGGCGGATCGAGCCGTTATAGACGCGCACCTTGTCGCRCACCTTGCCGCCGAGCAGCTTGTAGACCGGCACGCCCGCGGCCTTGCCGGCAATGTCCCACAACGCATGCTCGATGGCGCTCACCGCCGCGCCATAGGGCTTGAACGAGCCGCGCTGGCGGATCTTCAGCATCACCCGCTCGACGTCGGTCGGGTCCTCGCCGATCAGCGCCTCGCGGAAGTGCAGCACGAAGGGTTTCAGATAGGTCTTCGTGTATTCGACTTCGCCCAGCCCATAGAGTCCCTCGTCGGTGGCGATGCGGACGATCGGGTGCTTGCCGATGATGGCGCAGCGCAGGTCGGTGATCTTCATGGCTCAGTCCTATTTCACAGACGAGAAGGCTGTCGGCGTGAGCAACTGGCTGCTGATATTGGCGACGATCTGCCCGTCGCGCTCAGATTCGTCCCTGGCCCTATGCCATACCGGATCGGTGACGAAAGCCGTCCATTTCGCGTCACGCTCGGCCAGCGATTCCCAGGCGAGGAAATAGGTGAGGCGGTTGTTGTTTTCGCCGATCACCGTGGTGAAAAACCCGGCTTGGCGGATGCCGTGCTTCTCCCAGATGGCCAGCGTTTGCTCGGAAAAGCGCTTGAGCAAAGCCGGCAGCCTGCCCGGCAGGCAGTCATAGATACGCAGTTCGTAGATCATGGTTTCGTCCGTTTCTTTCTTCGCCTCTCCCTTGGGAGAGGTCGACACGAATGGTCGGTCGGTGGCCCTGTGAGCCTGGGGGAATGAGGGCAAGGGGGCTGGGCTAACTCCAGGTTCGGTCCCAGCTATATTCATTGTCCCAATGCCCGGTGGATTGCCATATCCCCGTGACACCGGGCTGCAGATGCTGGCTGATCACCTCGTCGACCACATCGTCGATGCCCAGGCCCGGCTTGWCCGGAACGGTGATGAAGCCGTCCTCCACAAGCGGCTTGGGGAGGCCGGTGACGATGTCGTCCCACCAGTCGACATCGGCGGAATGGTATTCGAGCGCCATGAAGTTCTCGGTCGCGGTCGCGACATGGGCCGCGGCCATTGYGGCGATCGGGCTTTCGGCCATGTGGATGGCCATGGCGACACCGTGGTCCTGCGCCATGTCGCCGATCTTCTTGGTTTCGAGGATGCCGCCGCTGGTGAGCAGGTCCGGATGGATAATGGAGACGCCGCCGCTCGCAAGCAAAGGCTCGAAGCCTTCCTTCAGGTAGATGTCCTCGCCGGTGCAGATCGGCACCGAGGTCGCCTGCTGCAGCTGCCGGTATTGCTCGGTGTATTGCCAGGGAATGACGTCCTCGAGCCATGCGGGGACATATTTCTCGATGCGGCGCGACAGGCGTATGCCGTCCTGCAGCGAGATGTGGCCGACATGGTCGATGGCCAAGGGGATCTCGTAGCCGATGACCTCGCGAACCTCGTGAATATATTGCTCGAGCAGGTCGATGCCCTTTTCCGTAAAATGCAGGCCCGTGAATGGGTGTTGCACGTTCTGCGCGTCATAGGCGAGATTGCGGGCCTTGCGTTCCTCGAGCGTGCCGCCGCGGCCGCGCGGATTGGCGTGAAACCCTTCGAGCGCGCCGGCGGGCGCTGTCACAGCGCCCGGAATGTGGGCGATCTGCATCAAGCCCAGGTCCATCTTGAGGAAGGTGAAGCCGCGCTCCATGCGCGCCTTCAGGCGCTTGCCGGTCTCAGTACCGCTCGGCTTCTCGGCGTCCGTATCGCAATAGACGCGCACCTGGTCGCGAAACTTGCCGCCGAGCATCTGGTAGATCGGCACGCCATAGGCCTTGCCGGCGAGGTCCCAGAGCGCGATCTCGACCGCCGATACGCCGCCGCCCTGCCGCCCATGGCCGCCGAACTGCTTGATGCGTCGGAACAGGCGGTCGACATCGCAGGGGTTTTCGCCGAGCAGCCGGCTCTTCAGCATCAGCGCATAGGTGGYGCTGGCGCCGTCGCGCACCTCGCCAAGCCCGACGATCCCCTGGTTGGTGTAGATCTTGAGCAGCGCTGAGGTGAATGGCGCGCCGACGATTTCGGCCACCCGCATGTCGGTGATGCGCAGGTCGGACGGCTTGGAATTCGTGTTGACCTTGTTGAGGGCCGCGTCGGCTCCATCCGTTTTTGGCATGGCTTATCCTCGTTCTGCTTGGCGGGGTTTGTCACCCGCATGCTGGGCCGGGGTTGCTAGGCCAGCTCGATCTCGTGGGCCTGCAGGTAGTCGCGGTTCATCTCGACACCGAGACCCGGCTTCGTCGTCAGCCTGAGGTGGCCGTTCGAAACGTCGAGCGGCTTGTCGATGAGGTGGTCGTACTTGGAGAGGTTCCACTCCGAGGTCTCGAGCTTGTAGAAGTTGGGAACCGTCATCATCACCTGCGCTCCCGCGACCACGTTGATCGGTCCGGCGGCGTCATGCGGCGAGACGGGGACGTAGTAGGCTTCGCACAGGGCGGAAATCTTCTTGAGCTCGGTGATGCCGCCGGTCCAGGTGACGTCGGGCATGATGTAGTCGGCGAGCTTACCCTCGAGCACCGGCACGAAATCCCATTTCGTATGGCCGCGCTCGCCCCAGGAGATGGCGGCGCTGACCTTCTCGCGCACCTGCTTGAGGGCGTTGAGGCTCTCGGGCGGGCACGGCTCCTCGAACCAGTCGATCTGGCCGGCCTCCTCGAGGCTGYGGCAGAGACGAATGGCGGTCGGAACATCGAAGCGCCCATGCGCGTCGATGAGGATGTCGACATCGGGCCCCGCCGTCTCCCGGATGAGAGYGGTGAGCTCGGCGGCTTCGCGCTCGTCCTTGCGGGTCATGCTACCATCGAGGTAACCGTCCCGCCTTTCGCGGGCCACGCCATCGACGCTGGGACCCTGGTGGGGGAACGGATCGAACTTGAGCCCGGTGTGGCCGGACTCCACGATGTCGCGAATCTCGCGGACCACCGCTTCCTTGCTGGTGAATTTGGTCTGGTTGGGATGGGTGTAGAGCGCGATTTCGTCGCGCACCGGCCCGCCCAGCAGCTCGTAGATCGGCTTGCCCAGCACTTTGCCGCGGATATCCCAAAGCGCTATGTCGATGGCGCTCACGCATTCGACCGCGGCGCCGCGGCTGCCCATATAGGTGAAGCTGCGGAAGATCTTGTGCCAGAGATGCTCGATGCGCGCCGGATCCTCGCCTGTCACGGCGGCGCCGATCTGCCGCAGGATCGTGCAGAGCGCGCGGTTGGCGAGCTTYGTCGTGGTGGTGATYTCGCCCCAGCCACTCACCCCCTCGTCGGTCGTCACTTCGACGAACAGGTACTCTCCCCAGTAGGAAGCGTCGGACTTGATCAGCCATGGCCGAATGCTCGTGATTTTCATCTGAACTATCCTCTCTGAAATGGCCAGGCTGGCGATGTTGCGGATCGGCTACCCTGCCCGGGCAGCGCTGCGCGCGCGCATGTGTTCGAGAACATGCCGGCCGGAGCCCTCGACATGGCGGGCAATGAGTTCGGCCGCCTTGTCGGCTTCTCCCGATTTTACCAACGCGATGAGCTCGCGATGCTCGCGGATGATCGCGGCGCGACGGGCAAGCGTGAAATTGAAACGGCGGCTCACGGCCCGCAGCACTTCGCGGTGCTTCCACCAGAGCTCGGCTGCGTGGCGGTTGTAGTGCCGCTGGTACATCACGGTGTGGAAGGCGGTATCCAGTTCGCTGTGCCTGAACGTGTCGGCGAAGTTGTTCTCTTCGATCAGGCCCTGGAGCCGTTCGAGTTCGGCGATGTCCTCCTCGGTCGCCATTCCGACAAACCAGCGCGTCAGGGCGGGCTCGATGAGAACGCCGATCTCGTAGATATCGCGGACAAAATCCTGATCTATAGGCCGGACGCGCGCGCCCCGGTTGGGAATGAAGGTGACGAAGCCCTCGCCGCGCAACAGCTGCAGCGCCTCGCGCACGGGATTGGTCGAGGTGCCGTGGCGGCGAGCGAGATCGGTGACCACGAGCCGCTCGTTGGCAGCCAGYCGTCCCTCGATGATGTCTTCCCGTATCTGCTCGTAAAGCGAGGCGCCCTCGCTTGATGCCCCGAGAGCGTCAATCCCGTCGGGTGGTTCTGCTTTGAAATCGCTCGTTTCCGCCAAGGCCAGTCCCCCTTAGTCCAATACACGATCCGATCGATATCATGCACATCTTCGACAAACAATGTACGATTTGTTGCGTTGACAGCTATTCTGCGATCTGAAAACGTATGAAGTGATCGAAGGGATACATTAGGGCGGAGAAATATCCCCGAGATCGAACGACCAAGGACCGCTTGCCTTGACGCAGAGCGGCATGGGAGAACCTGGAGGAGACCTATGAGGAGGATCACACGCGGCGGTGCCGTTCTGCGCGGCGCTGTTTCCACTGCTTTTTCCACTGCTTTGACGATATCGCTGATGTCCGCTTCGGCACTGGCGGCGCCGCCGGTCGACCTGAGCAAGTGGTCGCCCGAATATGTGCGCTCGATTGCCGGCACGCAGGATTTCGACACGGCCGGCGATTGCGCCAAGGTCACGCCGCTCGACTACAAGGGGCGACTGACATTCTGGTATCAGGGCGTGTTCGAGGGCGACCCCGACCTGCTGCGCCAATACTACAAGGATTTCTTCGCAACCTTCCGCAAGACCTACCCGAACATCCAGCTCGAGGAACAGGCTCTCACCTACAACGACCTGCTCGACAAGTTCCGCACCGCGCTCCTTGGCAATGCCGCGCCGATGGCGGTCCGCCTGCAGATCCTGGGTGGTACCGAATTCGCGTCGAAGGGCTATCTGCAGCCGCTCAAGCCCGAGGACGTTGGCTATTCGACCGAGGATTTCTGGCCCGGCGCCATGAAGGCGGTGACCTGGGACGGCGTGACCTACGGCATTCCAACCAACAACGAGACGATGGCTTTCATCTGGAATGCCGACATCTTCAAGCGCGCGGGTCTCGATCCGAACAAGCCTCCGGCAACCTGGGACGACGTCGTCAAATATTCGAAGCAGATCCACGACAAGCTCGGCATTGCCGGCTACGGCCTCGTTGCGCGCAAGAATGCCGGCAACACGCCTTACCGCTTCATGCCGCAGCTATGGGCCTATGGCGGCGGCGTCTTCGACGAAGCGGCAGCGAACCCGACCTACAAGGACATCGAGCTCAACAGCCCGCAGAGCAAGGCGGCGCTGCAGGCTTCCTACGACATGTATGTCCGCGACAAATCGGTGCCGGTTTCGGCGCTCACCAACCAGCAGGCCGACAACCAGCCGCTGTTCCTCGCCGGCCAGCTCGGCATGATGATCTCGCATCCGTCCGACTACAACGTCATGCTCGACCTGCAGAAGAAGGCGACGGGCACCGACAAGGAGAAGGCCCAGACCGTCATCGATAATATGCGTTACGGCCTCATTCCGACCGGTCCCGACGGCAAGCGCGCCGTGGTGTTCGGCGGTTCGAACATCCACATCCTGAAGCCGGAATATGTCGAGGGCGGCAAGGTGGATGAGCCGGCGGCAAGGCCATCATCTGCATGTGGACCAGCCCTGAATGGTCGTTGAAGATGGCCTATGCCGGCTCGAACCCGGGCAACCTCAACGGCTTCAAGACCAAATGGATGAAGGAGCGTCTGGACAACATCAAGTTCCTCGATGTCACGACGTCGATGCTGCCCTACGGCATCCCCTTCCCGGCGCTGCCGCAGTCGCCTGAGATCATGAACATCATCGTCCCGGATATGCTGCAGAATGCCCTGACCGGAGCGATGACCGTCGACCAGGCGGCGGACGACGCGGCCAAGAAGGTGAAGGACCTGATGGGBGGCGGACTCTAGAGCATGATGCCGAAAAGCGTGAAGCGGTTTTCCGACGGCATCATGCTCTGCTTCTTTGACTTAGAAGCCTGACCTGCGATCTCACCGGCTGCGCCGACAACGCAGCCGGTTCGTTCCGATGAACAAGGGCACGCCAAAGTGACGATCGTGAGCGGCAAGGCCGAGGCTCGCAGACCATTGCAATCCGGCAGGTCCGATGTGCTCCGCAAGATGTGGGAGCATCGCGCCGACTATGCCTATGTGCTTCCGGCGATTGCCGTGATGCTCGTCGTCATAGCCTATCCGATCTACTACACGATCGAATTGTCGTTCTTCAACACGCCGCCCGGCCTGCAACTGCGTGACAAGATCTTCGTCGGTTTCAACAATTACACGGCCATCCTGACCAGCGGGGTGTTCTGGCAAGTCACCTTCAACACCCTGATCTGGACAGYCGCATCCACTTTCTTTTCCTTCGTCCTGGGGTTTGCCGCCGCGCTGGCGTTGCACCGCGACTTCATCGGTCGCGGCGTCCTGCGCGCCATCCTCATCATTCCCTGGGTCATCAGCGCCGTCGCCGCCTCCTATATCTGGAAGTGGATCTACCATTCGGATTTCGGCATCATCGGCGCGGTGCTGGTCGAGCTCGGATGGGCCGAGCGGCCACCCAATTTCATCGACAGCGTCTCAACGGTGCTGCCCTCGCTTATCGTCGTCAACATCTGGCGCGAGTTCCCTTTCGCCATGATCATGATGACGGCCGGTCTGCAGACGGTTCCCGAACAGTTGCTACGCGCGGCGAAAGTCGATGGGGCGAATGCCTGGCAGCGCTTCTGGCACGTCACCTTCCCGCATTTGCGCAATGTCTCGACGGTGACGATCCTGCTGCTCGCAGTCGCCAACTTCAACTCCTTCATCATCCCCTGGATCATGACCGGCGGCGGTCCGTCCAACGCTTCGCATATCTGGATCACCCACATCTATGAGCTCGCCTTCGGCCGGCAGCGCTGGGGGGTGGCGGCGGCCTACTCCGTGCTCCTGTTCCTGATCCTGATGACGCTTGGCTATTTCTATGTCCGCGCGTTGAGCAGCAATGAGCGGAAGGAGGGGAACGCATGAGCACCATTGCCGAGACGGCCTCTCGAGACCAGATCCGTCGCCGCCAGCGTGTCGATGGGTGGCGATGGGCGGGGCGCCTCTTCCTCGTGTTCATGCTGCTCTACACGGCCCTGCCCATGGTCTGGATGCTGAGCACCTCGATCAAGTCCGGATTCGCGGCGATGCAATTCCCGCCGCAATTATGGCCCGACCAGCCTACCCTTGYCAGCTACCAGAAGCTGCTCGATCCGCAGAACAGCGTCGGCCAGGATTTCCTCCGCTTCTTCTGGAACAGTCTCATCGTCTCGACCGCCACGACCATCCTTTCGGTGATCGTGGCGGTTCCCGCGGCCTACGCGTTCTCACGCTTCACCTTCCCGGGTCGAAACTTCCTGTTCTTCGCCGTGCTGCTGCGCAACATGTTCCCGGCGGTGATCTTCCTGGTGCCGCTCTTCATCCTGATGCGGGCGATCGGACTGGTGAACACGCATGGCTCGCTTGTGCTGACCTACCTCACCTTCGGCCTGCCGCTGGCCATCTGGCTCTTGAAAGGCTTCTACGACAACATCCCGGTGCAGCTCGAACAGGCGGCGCGCATCGACGGCGCAACGCGGTTCCAGGCGTTCATGCTGATCGTGATGCCGCTCTCGACGCCGGGCATCATCRCCACCGCGATCTATTCCTTCATCGGCGCCTGGAACGAGTACATCTACGCCTACACCTTCCTCTCCAAGAACGAGCAGCTGACGCTGCCTGTGGGCATCCAGCGCTTCTTCTCGGAGAACACGACGGACTTTCCTGGCCTGATGGCGGCCAGCTTCATGATGAGCGTGCCGGTCGTGGTGCTGTTCCTCCTCCTGCAACGATACTTCGTGCGCGCCCTGACCGAGGGCGCGGTCAAGCACTAAGGAGCTGCCCGCATGGCCCACGTGGTCCTCAAAGATCTCGTCAAGACCTATGGCGGCTTCAAAGCCGTCAACGAGGTTTCGCTGACGGTCAATGACGGCGAGTTCGTCGCACTCGTCGGTCCTTCGGGCTGCGGCAAGACGACCACGCTCAATCTCGTCGCGGGCCTGACATCGGTCACCTCCGGCGACATCGTCATCGGCGACCGGGTGGTCAACGACCTCGACCCCAAGGACCGGGACATCGCCATGGTGTTCCAGAACTACGCGCTCTATCCGCAGAAGTCGGTCTATATGAACCTCGCCTTCCCGCTGCAGATGCGCAAGCTGCCCCGGGACGAGATCGACAAGAAGGTCAGGGAAGCGGCGCGCGTGCTCGACATGACGCAACTGCTCGAGCGCAAGCCGCGCGAGCTTTCGGGCGGACAACAGCAGCGCGTGGCGCTCGGTCGCGCTCTCGTTCGCGATCCGGCGGTGTTCCTGATGGACGAACCGCTCTCCAATCTGGACGCCAAGCTGCGCGYGCAGATGCGGTCCGAGATCAAGCGGTTCCATCAGGACCTGAAGGYGACCATCATCTATGTGACGCACGACCAGCTGGAGGCCGTCACCATGGCGGACAGGATGGCGGTGATGAATGGCGGCTACCTGCGGCAATACGATTCGCCCGCGCAGGTCTTCGCCCATCCCGTGAACATGTTCGTCRCAAGCTTCGTGGGCAGCCCGGCGATGAGCCTCATTCCGCTGGAGGCATCCACCGCAAACGGCGATGCCGTTCTGATCAGCGCGGAGGGCTGGTCCCTCGCGCTGTCGCAAGCCAACGCGCGCAAGATCCAGGGAGCGACCACCAGGAAGATCGTGCTCGGCGCACGCCATTCGACGATCAAGCTGCACAAGAGCGCGGTCGCCGGCGCCGTTCCGGCCAAGGCCTATACGGTGGAGCCGACCGGAGACGTCACCTTCGTGCAGGCCTTCCTCTCCGGCGCCATCGTCAACATCAGCGTGTCGCCCAACATCGCCGTGGCGCCTGACGAACAGATCTGGCTCGAGTTCGACCAGGAGCGCATGCACCTGTTCGACGGCGAAACGGAAATGGCCCTCAGGGCCAACTGACGCGGGCAACAGGCGTGGAAYGTGGGCTTGGATGAGATGAGGATCACCGCGGTCAAGCCCTATCCGGCGTGGGTGGGAACGCGCAACCAGATGCTGGTCAAGGTCGAGACCGACCAGGGCATCTCCGGCTGGGGCGAGAGCGGCTTGAGCGGTCGCGAGAAGGCCGTGGCCGGCGCGATCGAGCATTATCGCGAGTTTCTCGTCGGCCGCGAAGCCATGCAGATCGGACGGATCTGGCAGGAACTTTATCGCAGCCAGTATTTCGAAGGCGGGCGCGTTCTGCAGGCGGCGATCTCCGCCATCGACATTGCCCTTCACGACATCAAGGGCAAGGCGCTGGGCGTGCCGGTCTATGAGCTTCTGGGCGGCAAGCAGCGCGACCGCATCCCGACCTTCGCCTCGACCGGAGACGAGGCCGAAGGCGACGTCGCCATCGAACGCGCCCGCGAACTGCGCGCGCAAGGTTGGCAGGCGATCCGCTTCTTCCCCGCCGGGCAAAGCAGCAAGGACATTTTCGAGCCGCGCGAGTCGATCGGCGCCACCGCTGCCATGCTGAACAAGGCGCGCGAAGCGCTGGGCGACGACGTGGTGCTCGGCATCGACTACCATCATCGGCTGTCGGTGGCCGAGGCGGCGAGCTTCTGCAACAAGCTTGGCCGCGGCGTGCTCGATTTCCTCGAGGAACCGATCCGCGACGAGACGCCGGAGGCCTACGAATCCCTGCGCAGGATGACCGACATCCCCTTCGCCATCGGCGAGGAATTCGCCAGCAAGTGGCAGTTCCTGCCCTATATCGAGCGCGGCATCCACCAGTTCAACCGGCTCGATGTCTGCAATGTCGGCGGGCTCACCGAGGCGATGAAGGTCGCCGGCTGGAGCGAGGCGCATTATGTCGACCTGATGCCGCACAATCCGCTTGGCCCGGTGTGCACCGCCGCGACCGTGCATCTCGGCGCCGCGGTGCCCAACTTCGCCTGGCTCGAAACCAGGGTGCCGGAAAGGAAGCTGGGCTTCGACAATTCCGAGTTCTTTCCCGTGCAACCGCGGCTGGACGGCACCCATTATCCGGTCAGCGATCTGCCGGGACTGGGCGTCGAGGTCAACGAGGCGGCGATCAAGGCGCAGAGTTTCCGTTTCTGGGAGGCGCCTCACCTCACGCGCCGCGACGGTTCCGTCACCAACTGGTAGTTCAATTCCAACCGGAGTCCGACAATGACGCATACTCCTGACATCACGCGGCCGCCCAAGGATCTGATCGACGCCCTGAAGGAGATCGGCGCCGCGACGGTCGCCGGCACGCTCGGCCACATGGGCTTCCGCAAGCCGCACATGGTCGGCCCGGTGGCGCAGAACCACGGCAAGTCGATCGTCGGGCCGGCGCTGACGCTGCAATTCCTGCCGCAGCGGCCGGACCTGTTCGACGAGGGAGAATATACCGATCCGGAAACGCAACTGCACCGGCACGTGCTCTATCACGCGCAGGAGGGCGACGTGGTGGTGGTCGACGCGCGCGGCGACATGAGTTCCGGCGTCTTCGGCGATATGATGTCCACCTATTTCAAGGGCAGAGGCGGCGCGGGCATCGTCATCGACGGATGCATGCGCGACCGGCCCAATGTCGAAAAGCTCGACCTGCCGCTATGGCTGCGCGGCTGGACGCCCAACTATCATGTGCAGACCAGCATCTATCCCAATGCGGTCAACGTCCCGATCGCCTGCGGCGGCGTCACCGTGATCCCCGGCGACATCATCGTCGCCGACGACGACGGCGCGGTGGTGGTTCCCGTCTCGATGGCGGCCATGGTGATCGAGGAGGCCCGGAAGCATCATGACTGGGAAGAGTTTTCCCGGGAGAAGCTCATGCAGGGCGCACCCCTGCAGCGCTATTATCCGCTGCACGACGATGCTCGTGGCGAGTATGAGGCGTGGCGCAACGCAAGGCGTTAACCGCCTGACGAAAGTCGCGATTTGTGTACTTGGAGCGGCACGAACTCACCCGCTCCAAGTACCTCCTGCGCACCAAACCTAGCCGTGCCGGATTTCCGTGCCGAGCACTTTCAGGCATTCCCGGATGAAGGCCGCAAGCGCGGTCCAGCCCTTGGCCGAAACCATCGTGCCGTCGACATAGGCCTCGGTCGGCGACAGGTCGATATAGGTGCCGCCGGCGAGYGTCACCTCCGGCTCGCAGGCCCCCAACGCCCCGACCTTCTTGCCGCGCACGACGCCGTCGACCGCGACCAGGATCTGCACGCCGTGGCAGATGGTGAAGATCGGCTTCTTCGTTTCATGGAAGTGCCGCACCATCGCCTGAACGCGCTTGTCGGTGCGGATATATTCCGGCCCGCGGCCGCCGGCGCAATAGACCGCGTCGTACTGGTCGAGCTGCTTCTCCGCATCGGAAAAGGTCTTGTTGATCAACGCATAATGGCCGAGCTTCTCGGTATAGGTCTGGTCGCCCTCGAAGTCGTGCAATGACGTCTTGATCACATCGCCGGCCTTCTTGTCGGGGCARACCACATGAACCGTGTGGCCGACGGCCTCCATGGCCTGTTGATAGACGAAGATTTCATATTCCTCGGTGAACTCACCGGTCAGCATCAGGATTTTCTTGGCTGGCATGATTTGTCCTCTTTGATTGGGGGCGGCGAGGCGCGAACACGCCTCGCCCATGATTGTGGATGGCGGCTCTCAGAACGGAGAATCCGGGAAGTAATATTCCTTGGCGTTGGCCTGGGTGATCAGCGGCGCGTCGAGYTTGACGTGGCCGCGAACCGGAGCCTGGCCGATCAAATTGGCCACAGTCATGTAGATGGCCGTCTTGATCATCGAAGGCGGATAAGGCGTTTCGACCGGGGTGACGGAATCGCCGTCGATCACCTTCTTGACGATGTCCTTCATGCCGTTGCCGCCGAGCGCCAGCTTGATATCGGTGCGGCCCGACTGCTTGACCGCCTCCAGCACGCCGAGAAGCATGTCGWCGTCATTGGCCCAGACCGCATCGATATGCGGATATTTGGCGAGATAGTCCTGCATCAGCTTGAACGCCTCGTCGCTGTTCCAATGGGCGTATTGGATGTCGAGCACCTTGATGCCGGTGCCCTTGATCGTGTCCTGGAAGCCCTTGATGCGCTCGTCATCGATGACCGTCGGGATTCCGCGCAGCACGACGATGTCCCMTTTGCCGCCGAGCTTGTCGATCATGAACTTGGCCGTGTTGGCGCCGACCGCGATGTTGTCGCCGGCAAGGTAGAGGTCCTGGATAGAGGCGTCGGTCAGGCCGCGATCGACAACCGTGATGAAGGTGCCCATGTCCTTGATGGCCTTGACCGGCTGGGTCAGCTCTTCGGAGGTGTAGGGCAGGATGACCAGGGCATCGAGCTTGCGGCTTGCGGAAAGGTCCTCCAGCGCGCTGACCTGATCGGCAGCGGAGGGCGAGGTTTTCACCACCACCTCGACGTCCGGGAAGGCGGCGTTGATCTCTTTCGCGGCCGCCTGCGCATGATAGACGACACCCGCCGTCCAGCCATGGTCCGCCGCCGGGATTGACACGGCGACCACCTTCTTGTCGGCCGCCAGCGCCTGGCCGGCGACCATCAGGGCGCCGACAGCGGCTGCCGCAACCCATTTTCTACTAAACATAACAACCTCCCAGAGATGTGGACCAATCGAACACAGGCACCCGCCCGGTCCCGAGACGGGTTATTTGGAGAAGCGCTGCACGAGCATGGCGATGATGATGATGACGCCCTGAACCGCGGCGACGAGGTATTCGGAGACGAAGTCTGACAGCACCATCAGGTTGGCGATCAGCTCGAGGATCACCGCACCGGCAATCGTCCCCCAGATCCGCCCCTTGCCGCCGCGAAGCGCGGTTCCGCCGATGACGACCGCAGTGATGACCTGCAGCTCCCAAAGCTGCCCCGTCGTGGGCGTGGCGGCGCCAAGCCGCGGCACGTAGCAGATGGCCGCAACGGCGACGCATACCCCTTGGATGACATAGGCGACGGTGCGCGTCTTGATCACCGAAATGCCGGAGTAGCGAGCCACGTCCTCGTTTGCGCCCACGGCGGCGCACTTGCGGCCGTATTTGGTCTTGTAGAGAACGAAGGCGCCGAGCACCGCGACGATTGCGGAAATCAGGATGGGGATTGGAATCCCGCCCAGAGTTCCGAAATAAACTGGCCGGTATGCCTCGCGCAGCGACCTGTCGATCGGGATGGTGCCGCCATTGGTCATGTAGGTGATCAGCGCCCGGAAGATGYCCATCGTGCCGAGCGTGGCGATGAACGGCTCTATCTTGCCCACGGTGACGATGACGCCATTTGCCAGGCCGCAAAGCAGCCCCGTCACGACCGCGATCGCCATACCCGCCGGAATGGCCCAGAGGCCGAGGCTTGGCGCCATCATGTTCATGAACATGATGGTGATGCCGGCAATGAAGGCAACCATCGAGCCCACGGACAAGTCCAGGCCGCCCGACGAGATCACGAACGTGGCCCCGACCGCGATAATGGCGACATAGGCGCTGCGCGTGATCACGTTGCTGAGGTTTGTCGCGGAGAGGAAGTCGGGATTGACCAGGAAGCCCAGCGCAAGCAGCGCCGCAAGAGCAAGGAACGGCCCTGCATCAGCCCAAGAGAACTGGTACCGCCGCTCGTGTCGCGCYGGCACGGACTGGGTAAGCGCTGTCACTTTATTCCTCCCTGGGGGACGTGCGCTCGCTCGCTGGTCGCGAGCAGCGCTATCTGGCTCTCGGTCATCGTTTCGCCCGAGACTTCGCCGCTGATCCTGCCCTCTCGCATGACGATGATGCGGTCGCAGATACCCACCAGTTCCTGCATTTCCGAGGATATTACGATGCAGGCTTTGCCCTGTCTGACGAGGTCCTGGATGAAGCCGTAGATCTGCGCCTTGTTGGCGATGTCGATGCCACGGGTCGGCTCGTCGATGATGACGACGGACGGGTCGGTCAGAAGAACCTTGGCGAGCAGAAGCTTCTGCTGGTTGCCACCGGAGAGTTGTCCGGCGCGCGCGCCGAGGCTCTTCAGCCGGATGTCGTAGGTGGAGACCGCCTGCCCCAGGGCCTCGGCCTCGCGGGCCCGTTTCACGACGAGGCCGGGATGGAAGCTGGCGAGTGCCGACAGGGTGAGGTTCGGGCCAAGCCGCTCCTGCAGCAGCAGTCCCTTGCCCTTGCGATCCTCGGTCAGATAGGCGATGCCGGCGTCCAACGCTTCGCGCTGGGAGCGTATTCGTATCGGAGCGCCGTTGAGCTCCACCGTGGCGGTTCCSGGTCGAAGTCCCAGGATCCCTTCGAACAGCTCCGTCCGTCCGGCGCCGATCATCCCGGCGAAGCCCAGAATCTCCCCTTTGTGCGCGCTGAAGGACACATCCCGGACAAATCCCGGAACCATCGCATTCAGYACGCTCAGCATTGGCTGATTTGTCCGCGTCGCCTGCTTTTGAGGGTAAAGGGCGGCAAGCTCGCGCCCCACCATGAGCCGCGCCATGTCGATCTGGCTCAGCGTGTGGCCCGGATAGGTGCCGACCATCTTGCCATCGCGCAGCACGGTCACCTTGTCGGCGAGCCGCTGCACCTCGTCGAGCCGGTGGCTGATG
Source organism: Mesorhizobium sp. LCM 4576 (assembly GCF_001854815.1). Lineage (NCBI taxonomy): Bacteria > Pseudomonadati > Pseudomonadota > Alphaproteobacteria > Hyphomicrobiales > Phyllobacteriaceae > Mesorhizobium > Mesorhizobium sp. LCM 4576. The sequence continues at coordinate 133,653 of NZ_MDDT01000024.1, read as the reverse complement.
TAAAGGACGGCGATGCCCCGCGCCTTGAGCTCGAAGATGATGGCGAGCAGGCGCTCGACCTCGCCGCCCGTCAGCACGGCTGTCGGCTCGTCGAAGATGACCACACGATGCTCGTCGAGCAGCGCGCGGGCTATCTGCACCATCTGGCGATCGGCCAGCGAAATGTCGCGCACGAGAGCCGTCGCCGGGACCTCGCAGCCCAGCTCGGCGAGCTTTGCCGCAGCGAGCCGGCGCATTCGGGCATCGTCGACCATGCCGCCCTTGGTGAGCTCACGGCCGAGAAAAAGGTTGTCGGTGACGGTCAGCGCTTCCGCCAGCAGGATCTCCTGATGAACCAGCGCAATGCCGGCAGCTTGAGCCTGGTCCGGCCTGGTGAAGCGCACCCGCTGTCCGGCCATGGACAACGCGCCTTGCGTCGGCTCGATGTAGCCKGAAAGCAGCCGCATGAACGTCGACTTRCCGGCCCCGTTCTCGCCGATGACCGCATGGATCTCGCCGGGCAGGATATCGAGCGTGACGTCCGACAACACGGTGACGGTGCCGTACTGCTTGGACACGCCTTCGGCGCGCAGAACAGGTGCGACCGGCARCGCGTCGCTTGGCGCGGCAAAGCGATCTGTGTCGATGCGGGCGGCGATGGACATGGGACGCGTCACTCGAAGGCAGGCAGGAGCCGGTCCCGCGAATTCTCGATGTGAACGCGCATCGCGTCCGCTGCGCCGCTCGCGTCGCCGGYGGCGAATGCGGCGAGGATCGCCTCGTGCTCATCCAAGGCTTCTTCAGTGACCCGCGAGTGGTACATCAGGCGGAAGATATGGAAGTGGGTATGCTGATGGTTCAGCGTCTCGCGAATGAGCTCGTTCTGCGCGAGCTCCATGATCTTGTCGTGAAAGATCGCGTCCTGCCGCGCGAAGTTGGAATAGCGCAGGCGCTCGTCCTTCCCCACCCGCCGGGCCATGACGCCCGCCGCTTCCTGCAAGACCGCGAGGCGCTCTTCATCCAGTGCCGCCGTAGCCTTGGCGGCGGCAGCGGGCTCCAACAGAAGGCGAAGCTCATAAAGCTCATCGAACCGGCGTCGCGTGATTTGCGGGGCCGCGCGATAGCCGATYAAATGGGTCTTCACGACCAAGCCCTCGCCTTCCAGCCGCCCGAGCGCTTCGCGGATAGGCGTGTGCGAGACGTCGAATTCCCTGACAAGATTATCGACGGTAATGCGTGATCCCGGCGGAATCTTCAGCGACATCAATTGCGCGAAGATTGCTTCGTAGACATCGCCCGCCAAGCTGTTGGCGCGCTGGATGCGGCCGCTCGAGCGGGCTTCGGTTTCAACCGTCAGGTCGGGATTTTCCATCGGTTACCTCTTGACAGGAGCAAGCCCTAACATGATGCTCCGGCCAATTCAATAGGATATCCTATACGATTTTATAGAGGATACGAACGGATGGGCTAGAAACCCTGTCGCCCGCATTCAACGACGCGGGCACCAAAGCCGACAAAGCACCGGCCTCCGAACTGAAGACGGCCCACCGATGAACACGACACTTTTCCATCAGTCTCTTTCGAAAGATCTCAGTCCATGACCCTTTTTGCAGCCGCGCGCCTGCCGCGCGAAATTCTCTTCGGCAAAGGTCAGCGCCATGCGCTGCCCGCCATTGCCGGCCGATATGGCCGGYGCGCGTCCATCTGCACCGACGAACGGCTCGCCGGCACGCCTGAGTTCATCGAGATGCTCGATGGGCTGAAGGCTGCCGGGATCGACACGCTCGTCTATGATCGCACCTTGCCGGACRTGCCGCGCGACAGCGTCGGCGCGTGCATCGCCGAGACGAAGGGATTCAGGCCGGACATGGTGATCGGCGTTGGCGGCGGCAGTTGCCTCGATATGGCCAAATGCGCCGGGCTGCTCATCAGCCATGGCGGCAAGCTCCAGGATTACTATGGCGAGTTCAGGGTGCCGGGCCCTACCCTTCCCCTTATCGCGGTGCCGACCACGGCCGGCACCGGCTCCGAAGTCACTCCCGTAGCGGTGATCTCGGATCCGGAGCGGACGCTCAAGGTCGGCATCTCCAGCCCGCATCTCATCGCCGCGGTTGCGCTCTGCGACCCGGACCTGACAGCGAGTTGTCCCCCATCACTGACCGCCATCGCCGGCGCCGACGCGCTGACCCATGCGATCGAAGCTTTCACCGCCGCAAAACGCGGTGCGGATGCCGATCTGCCGCAACGCCATGTTTTCGTCGGCAAGAGCGCGCTGACCGATCATTTCGCCCTTCTGGCGATCAGGCTCCTGGGCCGCAGCCTCGAAGCAGCATATCGCGACGGGTCGAACGAGGACGCACGCGCGGATGTCATGATGGGAGCGTTGGCCGCCGGCTGCGCCTTCGGCACAGCGGGAACGGCGGCCGCGCATGCCGTGCAGTATCCGGTCGGCGCGCTCACCCACACGCCGCATGGTCTGGGCGTCGCGACGATGCTTCCCTATGTGATGCGCTACAATCTGCCCGCGGCAACCTCCGAGATCGCGGAAATCGGCATTGCGCTTGGCCTGCCGCGCCATGACCGCGATGCCGATCAGCTGGCCGATGCCACGATCGCGGAAGTCGCGCGACTGTTCAACGCCATCGGCATCACGCGAACGCTGGCTGACCTCGGTCTTCCCGAAGACAAGATCGACTGGACCGCTGAACAGGCGCTCGGCATCGACCGGCTGATCAAGAACAATCCCCGCTCCTTCGACCTGCCCGCGATGCAGCGCCTGGTCAGGGCTGCTCATAGCGGCGACATGTCGGTCGCGACGATGTGAGGAAGGAGCCCGATTCCAGTGAACGTTTCCCACCTAACAGTCGATCAGGATTCCGACATGTCCGAATACATCCCGTTCTCGCAAGGCCTTTACATCGGCGGGAAGTGGCGACCCTCCTCCGACGGCCGCGTCATCGAAGTGGTCGACCCATCGACGGAGGCTGTGATCGCCGCGGTTCCGGACGCGACGCTCGCAGACGCCGCGGCGGCGGTGGAGGCGGCCGCAGCGGCAGCATCGGGCTGGCGTGAAACACCGCCACGCAAGCGATCGGAGATCCTGAGGCGCTGCTTCGAGCTGATGAGCGAACGTGCCGAGACCTTGGCCGCGTTGATTTCGCTGGAGAACGGCAAGGCCCTGCGCGACGCGCGCGGCGAAGTCRCCTACGCGGCCGAGTTCTTCCGTTGGAACGCGGAGGAAGCGGTTCGCATCAGCGGCGAGTTCGGCCTTGCCCCGTCGGGCACGAACCGGATCGTGGTCGACTACCAGCCCATCGGCATTTGCGTTCTGATAACGCCGTGGAATTTCCCGGCGGCGATGGCCACGCGCAAGATCGCGCCGGCGCTTGCCGCGGGGTGCACCGTCATTCTGAAGCCGGCCAGCGAAACGCCGCTGACAGCCTATGCGCTTGCCGCCCTCTATGAGGAAGCCGGCGTGCCGCCCGGCGTCGTCAACGTCATCACCACCTCGAACCCGGGGCCGGTAACAGCAGCCATGCTGGCCGATCCGCGAGTGCGGAAGTTGTCCTTCACCGGCTCGACCGGCGTTGGTCGCACGCTTCTCGCCGAGGCGGCGAAACACGTCATTTCCTGCTCGATGGAACTTGGCGGCAACGCGCCGTTCATCGTGCTCGACGATGCCCATCTTGAGGCGGCGCTCGACGGCGCGATGATCGCCAAGATGCGCAACRCCGGCGAAGCCTGCACGGCGGCGAACAGGCTCTACGCGCAGGCAGGCATTCATGATGCGTTCGTCGAAGGCCTGCGCAAGCGCATGGCGGCGCTGACCGTCGGCCCGGGCACTGACACGGAGACCGAATGCGGGCCGATGATTACCAGAAAGGCTGTGGACAAGATCGACCGGCTGGTTCAGGACGCGGTTGCCCGTGGCGCGAAGATCCTGTGCGGCGGCACGATCGCTGAAGGCAGGGGATTTTTCTACCCGCCAACGGTGTTGAGCGACGTGCCGGCCGACGCTGCCATGGCTCACGAGGAGATATTCGGCCCCGTGGCACCGGTGAGCCGCTTCGAAGAAGAGGCCGAGGTCATCGCAAAGGCGAACGATACCGAGTATGGCCTTGCCGCCTATATCTACACCCGCGACCTCGCGAAGGGCATGCGCATGGCATCGAAGATCGAGTCCGGCATGATTGCGCTCAACCGCGGTCTGATGTCCGACCCTGCCGCGCCGTTCGGCGGGGTCAAGCAGAGCGGGCTCGGGCGCGAGGGCGGCCAGAAGCACGGCATAGCCGAGTTCATGGAAGCGAAATACATCGCCGTGACGATCTGATGAGTGAGTTGGCAAAAGATCCATTCCGCACCCGCGACCACGTCCCCGAGTTCGACGACATAGTGGACGAGATCCGCCGCAGAAGCGCGGAGACGAGGGCGAAAATCCCGATGGTCGCCGATGTGGCTTATGGAGCCGACCGCAGCGAAACCCTTGACTTGTTTTTCCCGGAAGGCGGACGCGATCGGCTGCCGGTGCATATCTTCATTCACGGCGGTTACTGGCGCATGTTCTCGAAAAGCGACTATTCCTATGTCGCCGAGACTGTAACCAACGCAGGGGCGATTGCGGTCCTGCTGGGCTACGCGCTGATGCCGGCGGTGAGGATGGCAACTATCGTCGACCAAGTTCGCCGCRCCAGGCGATGGGTTGATGAACACATCGCGAGCCACGGCGGCGACCCCGGCAAGTTGACCGTTAGCGGCCATTCGGCCGGCGCGCATCTCGCGACGATGCTCTTCGACGACGACAGCCGGCCATCGGGCATCAAAGGCGCGCTCCTGTTGGGCGGTATTTACGATTTGAAGCCGTTACAGACTTCGTTTCTCGCCAATGAGATCGCGATTACCGACGAAGAGGTTAGGCGATACTCACCAATCAATCATCGCTTCGATCCCTCTGTGCTGGTCGAGGTCGCGGTCGGGGCCGACGAAACTCTGCCATTCCATCACGGGGCCGCGACCTTCACAGATAGTCTAAAACAGCAAGGACTAAGCGCTTCCCAAACCAACCTTGTTGCGGCCAATCACATGAGCAGCATCCGAGACATTGGCTTGGCCGGAACCCAGGCGGCGGCGCTGCTGACCAAGACTGTGGGGCGCGGGCGAGGTCTGGACCAACCACTGTAGCGCGGCCATACATCGAGCCTTCGCCTTCGATCTCGACGAAGATCCGCCATTTGTCGGCGGATCGGTTCAGCTGGCACGTCGGAAACATCGTGTGGCGATGCCAGCGCTTTCCGGAAGAGACGGCCGCGGCGATCTCGTCGAGCAGCACGCGGGCGGCGGCCGCGAGATCGCCGGCCGACGTTCCTTTGTCCGAAAACGCATCAGCTCCGGGAGCTCCGCGCAGCAGGGCCAACAGTTCCTTGTTCAAGGTCGATGGTACCGTTGGCTGGGATCGCAAGGCGGCCATCTAAACTGCAACCTTGTGCTGGGGTTGGGTGGCGCTGGACGGCTGTGTGGGGGTGCGGTTCACCACAGCGTGGCGCTTGTCCTACCGGGCAGCAGTCGTCCGGCTCCGTCCCCCTGCCTTGGCCCTCGATCCGAGCAAATTGACTCGAAGCTGACTTTTTTTGGGTGTATCGTCTTAAGGTCGTCCCGTTCCGARCAGAGGCTGGAATGTTAGGGCACGGTGTAGCGGAACCCGCAGAGGTCGCAATCCTTTCCAAGGCTGTGAGCGATTACTGCACAAAGCATAAGATCGCGCGCTCGGACGAGCGCGAACAGATAGCTGTCAAGGTGATGAACCTTTTCAGGCGCGGCATGATCGACCCTGATCAGATATCGATAGAGCTTGAAAGGGTGGGTCGGGATAAACCTGGCCTTGCTGGGTAGTCCGGCCCTCAAATCCTGTGTCACCATGATAAGCGGGCCGGCTACTCATCATCCTGCACTGCCAAGATGGCGCGCGCTTAGGCAGCTTTCGTTTGCGATGCCTTTTCCAGCAGTCGCTCCAAAATGCTTGTGGTGCAACTCCTGGGTGCGTTCGAGCAGGTCCAGAAAATCGCACACTAGCTCGGTCGAAATGTGAAGAAGCTGCAACTCAATGATGCGCCGTCGTCGCTCGGCAATGTGCCGCTCGCCCAGTCGGACGCGTTGCCACACCGTTTGAATGTCGTCCACAAGCGCCATCATCCTAACGGTGTGGCGGGCTAAAGCGTTCCCCTAGTCCTTGGCCTCTTGGTCGTCTCTTGGCGGAGGGAGGGCCGAAGATGGCCTCTTTGTAGTGGAGGCTTGGCCAGCGGTCGTCCGGATTTGTCCGCTAGCCGGACCGGAATTTCCGGCTTGCGGATCGTAATGACCGCCGGCGCGTTCATCCGCAGGGCTGGTACAACCACCCGTTTCATCGACCAGCGCGAGAAAGCCGGATGCTCATCCAACCGATCGACTATTTCCTCGTTGCCTGGTTTGTGCTGGCGGCGGGTTCGACGCTCTATGTCGGCTTCGACCAGTACCGCAACAATCCCGAGCCGGTGGTGATGAAATGGGGCTTCATCCTGGTGACGCTCTATATGGGGCCGCTCGGCCTGCTGCTTTATGTACTCGGCGACAAGGAACCGCGCCCTGGCCARCACGAGGCCTTCACCAGCCCGCTCTGGAAGCAGGGCGTCGGCTCGACCATCCACTGCGTCGCGGGCGATGCGACCGGGATCATCCTTGCCGCGGTCGTCACCGCCACGCTCGGCCTGYCGATGTGGCTCGACCTCATCGTTGAATACCTCGCCGGCTTTGCCTTCGGCCTGTTCATCTTCCAATCGCTGTTCATGAAATCGATGATGGGCGGCAGCTATTGGGAGAATGTGAAGAAGAGCTTCCTGCCCGAGTTCATCTCCATGAACTTCATGATGGCCGGCATGGCGCCGGTCATGAGCTTCCTGATGATGGGCCGCGACATGCGCGCCATGGAGCCCAGCGAGCTTCTGTTCTGGGGCGTGATGTCGCTCGGCGTCATCGCCGGCTTCGTGCTAGCCTATCCCGCCAATGTCTGGCTGGTCGCGCGCGGCCTCAAGCATGGGCTGATGACCGAGCGCCTGCAGCCGGCAGGAGCGAGCGAGCACGGCCATCGCCGGCAGGGCCATGGACCGCCGGGCGAACAGCGCGCTGCCGGCCATCACATGCGCTCGGACGCGACCTCAGCGCAAATCGTGGCGCTCGGCGCGGTGTCGGCGCTGGCCTTGGCGCTCGGCATGGTGGCGCCTGCGAACTGGCTGAACCTCAGCCTCTCGGCCCGCGATGTCGGCGGCGTGATCATGCCGCAAGGCATGATCATGGACCGTGACACGCCGGCCGACGCCATGCGCGACATGGCGGCGGCCGATCCGCGCCTCGTAACCGCATCCTATGGCCTTTCGGCCAGGGGGGACCAAGACCTGCCGTTCCGGATGGAGAACGGCGTGAAGGTGTTCGAGCTGAGGCCGTCGGTGGTTCGCTGGCAGATCCTGCCGGACGTAGCGGTCGATGYCTATGCCTATAACGGCCAGATTCCGGGCCCGCGCATCCATATCCGTCAGGGCGACCGGGTGCGCATCAACGTCACCAATGGACTGCCGGAGGCAACGACGGTGCATTGGCATGGCCTGATCCTACCCAACCAGATGGACGGTCCGGCCGAGATAACCCAGGCGCCGATCGAGCCGGGACAGACCTATTCCTACGAGTTCACCGCCACCCAGCACGGTACTTACTTCTATCATCCGCACGCCAAGCCCGACCGCACCCAGGCACTCGGCCTCTATGGCGCGCTGATCATCGATCCGGCCAACCCGGCCGACGAGGTCGCCGCCGACCACGACTATGTCATCGAGTTGCAGGAATGGCTGGCGCGCGAAGGCCTGACCTATCCATCGATGCCGATGGACGGCGGCATGCCGAACTTCTTCACCATCAACGGCAGGGCCTATCCGTCGACCGACACGATCCGTATGAAGGTCGGCGAAACGCTAAAAGTCCGCTTCATCGGCACCAACAACGGCTTCATACACCCGATGCACATCCATGGCGGCCCGTTCGAAGTGGTCGCGCGCGACGGCGAGACGATTCCCGCCGCCGCACGCTTCCAGGCCGATACGATCAATGTCGGGCCGGGCCAGCGATATGATGTCGTCTGGACGGCGAGGCGTCCCGGCAAATGGCTGATCCACTGTCACATCCCGCATCACACCACGAACAACAATGCCGAGGAGAAGGGCGGCGGCGGGCTGATGATGGTTATCGATGTGAGCTGATGCGGGACCGGGAGTTGTGCTGCTGCAAGCTAACCGTTCCTCAGATCTTCGAGATAGCGGGTGCAGAGTTCCTTTGACGGTGATCGCTTCGCGATCGAACTTGCGTTCCTGGGCAGGGTTGCCGCCTCGTGCGACCTGGCCAAGCAGAACCTTAGCCTCGCGCCTCAGGAGTCCAGACGCCGTGCAGCCCGATCGTGTAGCGATGCGACCGGCCTGCGGCACGGTATTGCACGACGTAGCTTTTCTTCCCCGAAGCGAAGACGCGCAACCCGAAACCGGGCAACTCCTCGTCCCAAATGACGTAGTCCGYGGAACGAATTTCAGTGGTATCAACGGTTCGTTTGGTCAGCTTCGCCATGCTCGAACGCCCCCTTGAAAGATTCCGCGCGTAAGCACGGCAGGGCAAGGTTTCGGCCGCCCTGTCGTAGCGTCGACGCTTATCGAATTCAAATTTGTTTTGTGATTTCAGCGATATAGCGCGAAGTCGGATAGAAATGGATAGTTTCGGCGGAAGCCATTATCCATTCTCCGAAGGCAGAGGTCGTGAGCTCGAATCTCGCCGGGTGCGCTAAATCTTCGATTGTTGCCAGGCACGCGCCGAAGATTGCCGCCGACTCGCGATGGGGGCCGGATCTTGTCCTGAGGCTACCCGGGAACCGGCACCTTCCCTGGCCGTTATTTGAGGAACTCCGAAGTCAATCGCGTGGCCAAGATGACGTACGGCCGCCTGGCAAAGTAGCCGCAGTGCTCYGCCACTCCACCGAGTAAGCTCTGAAACTCGTGCTGGACGAATTGTTTTCACGCTCATGACGAAACACATCAAAACGCCGCATCTCAATCTCACTTATGAAGAGGCGGGTAATCCTCAGGGGGACCCGATCGTTTTGGTCCATGGCTGGCCGGACGATGTGCGCTGCTGGGATAAGGTCGTGCCCGAGCTTGYCAAGCTCAATTGTCGAATTCTCGCCCCTTACTCGCGCGGCTCCACCCCAACGACCTTCCGATCGGAGCAGACTCTGAGAAGCGGCGCTATAGCAGCGCTGGGCCAGGACTTGGCGGATTTCATCGATGCTCTCGATCTGCGCGACGTTTTCGTGGTGGGCTATGATTGGGGTGCGCGAGCCGGCTACGTCGTCGGCGCGCTGTTTTCCGAGCGCGTGCGGGCGCTCCTCGCGATGTCCGCTGGCTACGCCACTTCAAAGCCCGTCCGCGACATGTCCTACGATCTGGCGAAGGCCTATTGGTACGAATGGCTGGTGGCGACTAAGCAGGGTCGCGAGGCGATAGACAAGGATAGGCGGCGCCTCTGCCGCTATCTCTGGCAGACATGGTCGCCCGGCTGGACATTTGACGACGCGGAGTTTGAGGCCACGGCCTCATCCTGGGAGAATGGCGACTGGGCGCCGATCAGCATTCACGCCTATCTGCAGCGCTGGGGTGAGGCCGCAGGCGCGCCAGAGCATGAGGAACTCGAAAAGCGACTGCTCGAAAATCCACCCATCCGAGTTCCCACCGTTATGTTGCAAGGCGCCGACGACGCCGACAATTTTCCGGAGACCTCCGAGGGAAAAGAGCGATTCTTTCTTAGCTCGTATGAGAGGYGCGTCCTGCCGGGCGTCGGGCATTTCATTCCGCGGGAGGCAMCCGATGAGGTCTTGGCTGCCATTCGACAATTGTTGACGGGCACGGCGGCAAGCGATGTCGGGTGAGGCTGAGGTAACCGCATTCGGCTTGCAGCAGACGGGGCGGCTGACGGGCCTGGAGAAGGGGTTGCCTGGCCCTGGTTACGACGGGCCTGACCTTTCATCCGTTGCACGAGCCAATTGGAATCTGCTGCGCGGCGACCTTCCGCTTCCCGTATGCACTCTCGGCCAGAAAGCACTTGAGCATAACAGCAAGCGGATGCTTCGCTTTCTCCAAGCCTTTGCCCCCAACATCGTTCTTTGCCCTCACGGCAAGACAACGATGAGCCCCCAATTGTTCCAGCGGCAGCTTGCCGACGGCTGCTGGGGTATCAGTCTTGCGACCTTTCATCAGGTCCGCGCCGCACGGCGCCGTGGCTTCGAGCGCATCTTTTACGCGAACGAACTCGTCGGGCCTCAGGAGATCGCCTTTGTTCTCCAAGAGCTCGGCCGGGATCCTGCTTTCGATTTCTATTGTCTCGTCGACTCGATCGACGGCGTCGAGCGGCTGCGCAGGAGCGCGGAGGAAATCTCACCCCRCCGACCGCTGCAGGTCCTTGTGGAAGGGGGATTTCCCGGCGGCCGCTGCGGCGTTCGAACAGTGGAGGCAGCCTTGGATGTCGCGCGTGCGGCGCRTGCGAGTTCTCCTCACCTATGGCTCGTCGGGCTGGAGGGATACGAGGGTGTGCTGCAAACGAAACCCAAGGACGAACGGCAAACGGCCGTACCCTCCTTCCTTGATGCCCTCGTCGAAATGATCCAGGCCTGTGACTCGGAAGGCCTCTTCAACGCCTGCGATCAGATCATGCTCAGCGCGGGCGGCAGTTCTTTTTACGATCTGGTTGCCGACGTGCCGCGCCATCTGGAACTCAGCAAGCGACTACAGGTCGTGGTCCGGAGCGGGTGCTATCTAACACATGATTCAGGACTGTATGCACGGCTGTTCGAGGATCTGAAGCAACGCAGCGACATGGCACGAATGAGCGACCTCTCCTTCGAACCGGCATTGGAGATTTGGTGTCACGTCCTTTCAACTCCCGAACTGGATCGAATTGTCTTGGGTGCGGGTCAGCGGGACTTCGGCCATGACGCCGGACCGCCGGTGATCCTGAAGACCGCACAAGAAGGAGTTTGCTCCCGGCTTCTCGATGYAGGCGCCTACTAGATTGCGATGATCAACGATCAGCATACGACCGTTAAGGTGCCGGTCGGCCACGGGTTGAAAGTCGGCGACATGGTTGCGCTGAGCCCATCACATCCGTGCACGACCTTCGACAAATGGCGCCTGATCTACGAGGTTGACGAAAACTACAACGTCGTCGGAGCGGTCGAGACATTCTTTTGAAACTGCGCTGCCTGCACTCGTTACCTTTCGTGRTCGCAGGCCGGGTCGACCCGGAAAGGGCGACCATTTCGATCCCGGTGAAAAAACCGACTAGGAGAAAAGCCATGGATTGGCAGATGCCTGAGCAGTTCGACTTCGAAGGCAACGCGATCGCGTGGGGCGTCATTGGCGAAGGTCCGCCTGCGGTGGTCATRCATGGCTCGCCCTTCTCTTCGATCGAGTGGCGGCGGATCGCACCATGGCTCGCGCGTCATCGGCGGGTCTTCTACTACGACATGCTCGGCTATGGGCGCTCGGCTAAGCCCGAGGCCGATGTTCTACATGGCGCCCAGAACCGATTGTTCGCGACCCTTGTGAAGCATTGGGGCGCCGAGCGGTCGGACATCGTGGCGCATGACTTCGGTGGCTCGGTGGCGCTGCGCGCTCACCTGCTTGACGGCATCAATTACCGCAGCCTCGTATTGATCGACCCAGTCGCGATCAGCCCGCAAGGTTCAGCCCTGGTGCAGGCGGCGAGGGCGCATCGAGATGTGTTCACCCGACTGCCTGCCTATGTGCACGAAGCCATACTGCGCGCGTATGTCGGTGCGGCTGTCAAGCGCAGGTTGGATGAGGGGGAAATGCGGCTCTATCTCGATCCCTGGCTCGGCGATGGGGGGCAAAAGGCATTCTGGCGCCAGATCACTCAAATGGATGACAAATATAGCGAAGAGGTCGAATGGCGCTATAGCGAGATCCGCTGCCCTGTGACGATCCTGTGGGGTGCTGAAGACGAGTTCATCCCGTTGAAGGACGGGCAGGAACTCGCAAGGCGCATTCCAAGCGCGTCATTCACGGTCATCCCCAATGCGAAGCACCTCGTTCAGGAAGATGCACCCGAAGCAATCGTTGCCGCGGTGCTCGATATCTGGCGCCGGCAGGAGTCAGCAACATGATTTCCAGGTGTCATCGRCGTGAAGGTGCCGCTCCGGAAAAATCCGTTCAAGCGTTCAAGCGCGAGCCCAAGGCGACGAGGATCGAGGCCGCGACGGCGGAGCTATCAGGCATGGCGTCGCTTTAGCGCAAGGCTTGGGGACGTTTGACGGCAAGGCGGAACAACTGCGTCTCRCTGCAGTTTTCCCTCTGCTTCCTCTTTTGGACGACCGCCATGCAACCTGCCGTTACCGATCACGTCGAGATCAAGAAATACAATCATCCGACCGGCGGATGGGGCTCGCTTAAATCGCTGATCCGCAAAGCTCGGGATCAAGGTCTGCTGCTATCCGACATATGGAGCACGTTGCTCAAGCAGAACAAGGCGGACGGCTATATGTGCGTCTCCTGCTCATGGGCGAAGCCGGCCGAGCCGCGGCCTTTCGAGTTCTGCGAGAACGGCGCAAAGGCAACCATGTGGGAGCAGACCAGCAGACGCTGCGAGCCGTCCTTCTTTGCCGCCCATACGCTAACCGAACTCCTGGACTGGCCGGATCACGATCTTGAGAAACAAGGACGCCTGACGGAGCCGATGCGCTATAACCGCGCCACCGACAAATACGAGCCTGTAGCCTGGCCGGACGCGTTCGGCGACATAGGCGCTCAGCTCAGGCACCTCGACCCGAAGTCCGTGGTTTTCTACACGTCCGGACGCGCCTCGCTCGAGGCCTCGTTCATGTATCAGCTCTTCGCTCGCATCTACGGCTCTTCGAACCTGCYCGATTCCTCGAACATGTGTCACGAGTCGACGTCTGTTGGCCTGCCGGAATCGATCGGCTCTCCCGTCGGCACGGTGCAATTGGAGGACTTCGCCAAATCCGACATGATGTTCTTCTTTGGCCACAATACCGGTGTCACCGCGCCACGCCTGTTGCATCCCATTGAGGACGCTCGCCAGCGCGGTGTTCCGGTGATCACCTTCAATCCACTGCGGGAGCGCGGCCTGGTGAGGTTCAAGAACCCGCAGAACCCAGTCGAGATGCTGTCGCCCGGTCCGGGGACGAAGATGTCGAGCGACTTCTTCCAGATCCGGGCTGGCGGGGATATTGCGGCCATGACCGGAATAGCCAAGGCGGTGRTGGCGCTCRACGACGCGGCCCGGGAACGTGGCGCAAAACGTATCCTCGATACCGCTTTCATCGAGGAGCACACATCCGGCTTTGCCGAGTTCGAAGCCTATCTGCGCGCGACCGATTGGGAAGACATCGTTCGACGTTCCGGCATCTCGCGAGCCGATCTCGAACATGTCGCTGAAATATACAGTTCGGCCAATGYGGTTGTCGGCAATTACGGCATGGGTCTCACCCAGCATCGCCACGGCACAGAGAACGTGCAGATGCTATGCAATCTGCTGCTCATGCGCGGCAATATCGGCAAGCCCGGAGCCGGCATATCGCCRTTGCGCGGACACTCCAACGTCCAGGGACAGCGCACGGTCGGCATTTCCGAAAAGCCGGAGCTCGTTCCGCTCGATAAATTCCGCGACTTCTACGGCTTCGAGCCGCCGCGGGACAAAGGGCTCGATACCGTCGAGACGTGCGAAGGCGTGATCGACGGGCGGGTTCACGGTTTCGTCGGACTCGGCGGTAATTTCGTGCGGGCCGTGCCAGAAACCGGACTGGTCGAGAAGGCCTGGCGGAACCTGGACCTGCACGTCGAGATCGCGACCAAGCTCAACCACAGCCATCTGATCGCCGGGAAAGTCACATATCTGCTGCCATGCCTGTCGCGGCTGGAGAAGGACGTTCAGGCCAGCGGACCRCAATGGGTCTCGATGGAAGATTCGACCGCCTGCATCCATGGCTCCTTCGGGTCCCGGCCAAAACCGAGCGAGCACCTCATGTCGGAGCCGAGCATTGTCGCCGAACTCGCCAAGGCGACTGTCGCCGGCAAGAGCTCGATCCCTTGGGACGACTGGGTCGCGGACTATTCCCGCATCCGCGATGAGATCGAGCGCTGCTTCCCGGCGCATTTCAAGGACTTCAACAAGCGCTTTCTCACGCCCGGCGGGTTCCATCGCGACATCAAGGCATCGAAGCGCGTCTGGCAGACGCCGAACAAGAAGGYGAATTTCAAGTTGCCCACCACGCTGGAAACCGATCCGGACATCGATGTTTCCGGCAGGGATGTGCTGACCCTGATCACCGTGYGGTCCAACGACCAGTTCAACACGACGGTCTATGGTTATCGCGACAGGCTGCGCGGCATCCTGGGAACGCGAATGGTGCTGCTGATGAACGACGAGGACATCCGCCGCATGGGTCTTAGCGCGGGGCAGGAAGTCGCTCTCGAGGCGCATGCCGATGACGGCGTCGAACGGCGGGTTGAAGGTCTGCGGGTTACACCCTACTCCATCCCAAGCGGCAATTGCGCCGGCTATTATCCCGAACTCAACCCTTTAATACCTCTCTGGCATCGGGCTCACAAAGCACACGTGCCGGCGGCGAAGTCGGTGCCGGTGAGGATCGTCGCGTAACGTTCAGGTCCAGGCAGAGAGAACCGTCTCCATCTCGACGGTCTCGACCTGTTGCGCGAAGGGCTGGTGATAGACAGGCATCAGTGCGTCGTGCGTGGGTCGGAAGAGCTGCAAAGCGCGGTCGGCTCGACACTTCGGTTCCCGGATCGTGCTGATGTAACGTCCAGCCATGCACCCCGTTCCGTCGGCCGGAATCGTCGTTCGAACCGGTTCGCTACCGCCCTGCCACTCACAGGTGCTCTGCAAGTTCCCTGGCCAGCTGTCTTCGCTCTCGGGATGAGACTATTTGATGTGTCTCCACGGTCGCGGATCGCAAGCATGCCCGGCCGCGGTGCTGGACGATCTCAAACCGGCGTGACGCTCCAATCAAAGTATCCTCCGAACCGTACATTCCAATGATCGTAATTTCGAACTGGTGGATGTTCCGGCTCAAGTCCGCGTCGCCGATGGTCTGGTTGACGTCGCCGGTCCTTTCATGGAGCGCGTAGCCCAGAATGCCGGAGAAGCTTCCCATATCGATGATTTTTCCGGCGCCAAGCGGGCCCTGTCGCGTCATGTATTTCCAGCCAGACGGTCGCTTGGAATTCTTGAGATCTTCGGCGTCTGAGATGAATATACGATGGCGGCCGAGCGGCGTTCCCAGATCGACGATGACGCTTTGAATAAAGACTGCGCCTTCGCTCATGTTGGTTACGAAGCATCGCGCCGATAGCTCCCGCCCCTCGCCCCAGTTAATCAAGAGCTTGGGCGTTCTTCGTCGCCGGTGACTTCGCCAGAAAACGTGCAGATAGACGGACCAGATCACGAGCATGCCTATGCTGGCAAACGCGGAGATCAGGCTCGCCTTGCTCGCTAGCCATCCAAATGTCTCGAACATTTGAGGTCGAATAGTGCGCCGCCATCTTTGTTCCATGCGGCGGCTCGGCCGACGCCGGCGCCGTCGCTTCCTCCCTACAGCCGATGCCCGAAATCGAGCGGCTGCCATTGGAACAAAGCCGTGAAACGGTTGTTCGGCTCCAGTCCATCGAGAGAGGAGCTTGAATCATGAAAGCGCGGACACTTCTTGCACCGCTGGCTTGGGCGATCGTGTCGCTGGCTCTTCCGGCAGCTGCCGCCGAGAACGCGCAAACCTTTGTCAACAAGGCCGCTGCCGGCGGGATGTTCGAGGTGGATTCGAGCAAGCTTGCGCAGGAAAGAGCGAAGGAGCAGCAGGTCAAGGATTTTGCGGGAAAGATGATTGCCGATCACAGCGCGGCGAATGAAAAGCTGAAAAAGCTCGCCGCCGAGCAGAAGTTGCAAGTGCCGGCTCAACTCGATGCCACGCAAAAAAGCGACATTGAAAAGCTGCAGAACACCACGACAGGATTTGACCAGCCTTACGTCGAGATGCAGCGCAGCGCGCATGCCGATGCAGTCAATCTGTTCCAGTCCTATGCCAAGGAGGGCGACAATCCCAGCCTAAAGGCGTTCGCCGCTGAGACCCTGCCGACACTGAAGATGCATCAGGACATGATCGACAAGATCGCGGCGGCGAACGCAGGCATGCCGGCGGTCAAGTCGGCATCGACACCCAAACCGCCCGCACCGGTTCCGGGCGCCAACAGCTTCACCGAGTCTCAGGCAAAAAACCGCATCCAAGACGCCGGTTATAGCGACATCTCGTCGCTCGCCAAGGACGGCCAGGGGATCTGGCGCGGTCAGGCGAAGAAGGATGGCGAGAGCATCTCCGTCGCGCTCGACTATCAGGGCAACGTCTTTGCCGGTCAGCAGTAATCATCACAGGAGCAAAAAATGCAAACGATCACCGCGCTGTTCGACGACTATGACGATGCCGCCGATGCCGTTGGCGAACTCGAGTCCATGGGTGTGCCGACATCCGATCTCAGCATCGTCGCAAGCAACGCCGATGGCCGGCATTCCCCCGCGGCCGAAGATGCAGCCAGTGGAGCTGGCATCGGCGCTGTCGTGGGCGGCGCCGGTGGCTTGGCAACTGGTCTCGGCGCCATGGCAATACCCGGCGTCGGTCCGGTCGTGGCGGCTGGCTGGCTCGCGGCGACTGCCGCGGGCGCGGTCGCCGGCGCGGTCGTCGGTGGAGCGGCCGGCGGCATCATCGGCAGCCTGACGGATGGCGCCGATGTCTCGGAGCGTGATGCCCAGGTCTATGCTGAAGGCCTCCGCCGCGGCGGCACGCTGGTCACCGCTCGCGTCGACGATGAGCTCGCCCCGCAGGCGCAAGCGATCCTTCACGACTCCAGGTCCGTGGATGTCGCCGAACGGCGGAGCGAATACGAAGCTGACGGCTGGACGGGATTTGACCAGGCGGCCAGAGATTACCGTCAGCAGAGCAAATAGGGGTTGGCGTGAAACGAGTGCTGTGGCCCCTGATCCTGACAGTTGTGGTCCTGCTGGCGTGCTACGGGGCGTTCATCTACGTCGAGCGAGGTTGGYCCACGGCCCCGCTCAAGCGAACGCCCGAGCAGAACCAGGGTGGCAACGCACCGCAGGATACGTCCCCGGCGGCCGGCATAAAGAAGAGCCCGCAAGACAGCAACAAAATGCCAGGCAACCAATGAGTGTCAGGCGATCGAGTGCGTTCGCTTGATCGTCTGGTGGCGCGCTCAACCGCGTTCGACGAATTTGTTGAAACGGCTGGGTACGCCTTCCGCGGTTATGTCCTGATGCACGAAGGCAAGTCCGTTGTCGTCCAATATGGTGAAGAACTCTTGCCATTCGATGGGTTCCAGATCGTCTTCCTGGTCACCGAAGTCCACACGCAGCATCGCGCCCTTCGCCGCGGTCCGCGCGACCGCAGGTCTGCCTTGGCGGGCTTCTATCCACGCCCGGATCACCTCGTGGTTTATGGTTTTCAGCGGCTCGCTCATGATGAACCCCTTTCGGCTCTGAATCTCTGTTCCTGCCGCTCTCGTCAGCGGATAAAACTCAATCCATATCCGGCTCACTCGTTCCCGCGTCCCGCCAAAGGCGTTTGCTGCAGGCACCAACGGGCCACGACAAGGCTCAAGCGAGCCTGTCGCGGCTCGAGAGCGCCGATCGCAGCATTGCACCATTAACGGAACCAACTGCTGATCTGCTGGTTCGGGGGCATTCAGCGGAGCCTTCCCATGCCAAATGCAGCGGAAATTCTCGTCGATACTCTGATTGACTGGAACGTCGAGGTCATATTCGGCCTGCCCGGCGACGGCATCAACGGCATCATGGAGGCGCTGCGGAAAAAGCAGGACAGAATTTCATTCGTCCAAGTGCGCCATGAGGAATCCGCTGCATTCATGGCCTGCGCCTACGCCAAATGGACCGGAAAGCTTGGCGTATGCCTTGCCACGTCCGGCCCCGGCGGTGCCCACCTTCTGACCGGGCTCTACGACGCCAAGCTCGATCAGGCTCCCGTGCTCGCAATTACCGGGATGCAGTTCCACGATCTCATCGAGACATTCACGCAGCAGGATGTCGACCTGACCCGTGTCTTCAACGACGTCGCCGTCTACAACGTGCAGGTGTCGGACGCGGCGCATATGGAGAACGTCGCAAGCCTTGCCTGCCGTACCGCGCTCGCTCGCAAGGGCGTCGCCCATCTTTCGATCGCCAGCGACATCCAGGAGCAGCCTTCCGACGCGGCCAAGCGTTCAAAGCGCAACCGTCCGGCGCATACGCCACAAGACATGTTCGTTCCCCATTGCGTCGCCGAGGACGAGGAACTGGACAAGGCGGCAGCCATCCTGAACGGCGCCAAGCGCGTGGCCATTCTGGCGGGCCGCGGCGCTATGGGTGCCGCGGCCGAGCTGGAGGAAACCGCAGGACTGCTGCAGGCACCGGTCATCAAGGCGCTACTAGGTAAAGCGGTACTCCCAGACGACCATCCCTATACTACCGGCGGCATAGGCATCCTGGGGACCTTGCCGTCGCAGGAAGCAATGGAAACCTGCGACGCCGTTCTCATTGTCGGCTCGACATTTCCCTACATCGAATATTATCCGAAGCCGGGGCAGGCGCGCGGCGTTCAGATAGATTGCGACGCGCAGCGTATCGGTTTGCGGTTCCCCGTCGAAGYCGGGCTGGTTGGCGATGCAGCGGAAACGCTTCATGCACTTAACCRCAGGCTGAAGCCGAAGGCCGACGGCGCCTTCCTCGCCGCGGCTCGAACCGCCATGCAGGAGTGGCGAGAGATGATGCGCCAGTCAGAGGATGGCGAAGGGCATCCTCTCAAGCCACAACTGATCGCCCGCGCATTCGGCGAACGGCTTGCCGACAACACGATATTGGCTACCGACTCCGGGCAGAATACGGAACTTRCCGCACGCCATGTCGACCTGCGCGAGGGGCAGGAGTTCGGTGTCTCCGGCGCGCTTGCGTCCATGGCCTGCGGTCTGAGCTATGCGATAGCCGCCGGCATTGCGTTTCCCGRCCGGCCGATCGCTGCAATTGTGGGGGATGGCGGATTTGCCATGCAACTCGGTGAGTTCTCGACAGCCGTGCGCTACGGCATTCCGCTGAAGCTGTTGGTCATCAAGAACAACATGCTGAACCAGATCGCCTGGGAGCAAATGATGTTTCTCGGCAATCCGCAATTCGGCTGCGAATTGCAGCCGATCGATTTTGCCAAAGCGGCCGAGGCGATGGGCGGCAAAGGTTTCAGCATCGAGCGGGCCGACGAGGTCGAGCGCGTTCTCGACCAAGCCTTCGCTGCCGATGGGCCGGTCGTCATCCAGGCGCTCGTCGATGCCTACGAGCCGATGATGCCGCCGAAGATGCCGCCCGATTATGCCAAGAACTTCCGCAAGGCGCTGCCGGATACCCCCGGGCGCGAGCGGATCGAGGAGAACGTCGCGCGGGAGCCGGCCAAGACGATGATGGAGGCCGAGGGATGATGCTGCCGCGAACGCTGGCAACGTTCCGCGAATGGACCGGCGGCATCCTCAGCGCGTTGCCGTGTCACCTGCCTTGTTTCGCCTGGCCTTGGGAGGGACCAGTCGGCCGGAATTGGCTCGCAGGCCTCTGAAAAACTCTTCCACATAAGGCAAGAGTTCGAACAGCAGAATCACGGTCATCACCGTTGCGATGTACCCCACGGGCAGCTGCTGCTCCTTCCAGGCAAGGTCAAACCGAGCCTTCTCTGGCCCAAACCCGAACAGTGCCAGGAACTGGCCCCAGTGCAATGAAACCACGCTGACAAGGCCCATCAGCGGGATCATCTCCAGAAAGCTGTGAACGTGCTGTTCGATGGGAGTTACGGTGCGCGCGGTCGTTGCGTAACGCACGTCCCATATGGCGGTGGCCTCGTGGAGGACGAAGACGATCATCATCACGGCGATGATCAGGGCATTAATCTCCAAGAACATCGCCGCGAGCAAAGGAATGCCTACCTCGACGAACATCAGGAGATGGATCAGCGATTCCTTCGCGCCGGTCGTCGCTTCGATGTGCGTGGCGCGGTGACAGAGCCAATCGRCGAAGCCGGCGATCAACCAGACGGGCAACACGAAGTACATCAGTATCAGCACCATTGGATCGCTCAGCATCGAGCCGTGCCCCAGCTCTGATCTGTCCGTGCTGCTACGTCCTCCATGAAATCCCTCATGCCAACTCACATTCGCRCAAAACACCGCCGGGGCCGAACTTTGCCCCGCAATGGGTGCCGAATGAGCCCAGGTGCCGCCGACGGCTCGCGCTCAGTCAGTGCGTGAAGCGACTTCTCAGCCAGCCAAGTAGACGATTGCCGGTGATGATCCTGCGAACGCGCTGCGCCGCCCAACCTGCCTGCATGGTTGCGCCGGCATGGCAGCTGCAGACGACTTCATGCAACTGCCAATCGGACAGCTCAAAGAAACGTCTGGCCTCTCCGTATGTATCGGATCGCAAGCCCGATGCCCTGAGCAGCGGGTCCTCAAAGGCAACCGTGAGCGGGGAGCCTGCCGCCCGTGCTTCTTCGCGCATCCCTGGATAAAGATATTCGGTGCCGGTGAGAGCAGCGAGACAGCGCAACGGATTGCTGTCGAGCAGTTCTGCCCACCTCTCAATCTTTTCAGTCCGCGTGGCGAGCGGCACCAACGGATTGATATCAGCGACTGCGTGCAATTGGTCGAGCGTTTGGTGTTTCATGACAAGCTCCCGTCCATCCCTCCGTGACCGGTTCGTCATAGCGAKAGGTCGGCGGGCCCGCGCCCGAGGGACCAAAGCGCGGGCCGATCAGTGTTGCCCACCGATCTTCGGCAGACATCCAGCAGCGGAGCCTGCACTGCACTGAACTGACCGCCGTCCCGAATGTTCCGTAGGAAGACCGAATTCCGCGCATTGAGCGGCGCCGTCGCGAGAAGCGGCGGCGTGTCGGACCAAGGACGTGCTCGAAGATTCGACTGAATCTCAGGCTCGAGCTCGACTCTCGATCATTCGATTTGCAAGCTTGATCAGATCCTGGATCGCGGCCGGCTTCGGCAGATACGGCGCGTCGTGAAAGGCGGGCGCCTGAAATTCAGGGTCATAGCCCGAATGGACGATAAAAGGCACATTCAGCGCTTTAAGGCGGCCGGCGGCAATGCCGCGCTGGCCGTCCAGCAGCTGTATATCGATGATGGCCAAATCCGGCCTGTGGTCGGCCAGCCATGTTTCGGCTGCTCGTTCGGAGGCCACGCAGGCGACGTCGAACCCGCTGTCCATCAATCCATTCGCCATGTCCGAAGCGATCAGATACTCGTCCTCCACGACCAGCGCCAAGGGCGCCCTCATATCGGCTTCCTTAACGTTCATTGCTTCTTGCGGCCTAAACAAAAGACTGATCCCTAGTTCCACAGAGACGGAAGGCAAAGGGCTGACCTCGGCGGAGCTGAGGACCGCTGACGCTTGTCTAATTCTTCCGGCGTCGAGCTTTGAGACTTTGCCGGGTGGGAAACCGGAGCACACCCGCTTGCAGCTCTCCGTCGATGTTGCCAATCGGATTAGGACCGGCCTGGATCGGGGCGCCATTCCGGGTTTGGCGGAGCACAACCACTCCAGATCCAGCCGATGCGAGCCGTGTCCTGAGCAGACGGGCAAGCTTTGGATGCAGCCCATCGCCTCTGGCAGCTGCCATCGCGTCTAGCGAGAGGAAGGGAAGCATCGTTTATCCTTTCTTCGGCTATGCAGCTCGGTCCTCATTCCGCCGCCGCCTTTTCACGCCTTGCCTCATCGAAGTCGACCGACGACACGATCTTGCCGCTTCCGTCGCGGACCCGCACGGCCCAGCCCTCCTGCCCGCCTTCGGGCGTGTCGTCCAACAGATCGATGGCCGACCGCAGCGCCTCGCCATGCGCGGCCTCGAGGCTCGCCAGTTCCACCCCCTGGAGTTGGCGCACACTGTTGTTGTCGCGATACTCGAATGTGAACAGACCCTGCGACTTGATCGACGGCCCACCGAGGTCGCGATAGCCGCTCTGCCCGGATACCCGCTCCGTGTTGCCGAAGGCCGCACACTGGGCCATCATCTCTTTGGCGCAGCCGACGAGAGCGGCCTTATCAAGCGTCAGTCGCGGATCCGATGTCGCCATTGTGACGGCAATCTTTTCGCCGCCGTCGCCAAGAAACTCGACCACCGTACCTTCCGGTCCGGCATGTATTTCAGTTTCGAGAACCTGCATTGCCGCCTCGTCGTCTTCGCATCGGTGAAGATTAAAGCTGGCCCAATCGGAAAGGTTCCGGGTCCAATCAGGCTCGTCTTCCGCGATGTGGGCGCCCTGCCCAAAATCCGCGCCATGTCATGGCGGCATTCTTCTCCACCTCCGGCAGCCTTATTGGAACAGCAGGGCCGAACAGAAGTTTGGTTGCGAAGGAGCTATCGAATGATCTCGCCGAGCAAGCGGACACCTGCCGAGGATCGCGGTCAAATCCAGGCCGGCAGGACTGAAGACAAGACGCCCGGGTTCGATCCGGCGGCCGCGCCCCTGGAAACGGATGCCGAGGCTGGCGACGCCGCCAATCCGGCGCGGCCTGCGACGCGACATGAAGCGAAATTCACCAACCAGGCGAGTTTCGCCAATGCAATGCGGCGCCCGGAGAATGCGTCCGGTCTTCATCCCGGCAGAAAGGGGCCGGTTTTGGTGATCGCGGCGGCCGTAGTCCTCGCGGCCGCCGCGATCCTGCTTGCCGCGCTGCTCGGGTAACTCCTTTGCCGTCGTCTCCTCAAACGACGTGGCGCCACGGCTGAAATATCCGTCTTGCATTCAACAGCTCAGAGGGTGATTTTTGATGCCAACATTGAAAAAGCTCCTTCGCCGTCTGTGGCGGCGGAAAATCCAACCGACGGCGGATCCCTCTCCGGTCGATGCGATCGTGCGGCTGCTGCGCGAAGCAAAGGACCAGAAGCTGCACGGCGGCAAAGAGTAGAAATATCGATCGTTTCGCGTCCTGCCGTTCGGAACAACGGCGGACAAGCTGGATGTCCCTCCAACCGTTTCTGAAACAACGCATGGTGACCGCGCGAAAGATCGACAAGGACAGGCACGAACGGACATCGGCCGCGGCGCGCGCGTTGATGGAAGCGGAGCGACTGACGCGCCAGGCGAAGACCGCTCGGCTGCGCGAGCAGCGTCTGGCCGCGACGCCGGCGACAAAGACGCCCTCTCCTGCCGAACCGCCTCCTCGCGCGACCGGACCCAAGCCACCGCCAATGAAGAAACGGAAAATGACGGATATCAGCTAACGCCTGGCTCCGCTCGGTGCTGCTGCACCCTGGCAAGGCTGCCACCAGGCGGACCAAGATTCCGACCACCAGTACGATCGGCAAGATCRCTGCCAAGCCCCTGGGCACAAAGAGGCGTTCCAGCAGGCTGACTGCGGGCTGCAGGAGCAACTTGAGAAAGACGGCGWGAACGAGCGGAAGCACGATGGCGCCCGCGRCGAAGAAGGCGGCAAGGATTGCCAGGACGAAAAGACCGCCTGTGAAGAATGTCACCGCGCGCAATCGTGCTGCTTGCCGGCTCTCAACGGTTTGCAAGATGGGCTCGGCCGTTTCCACAGGAGCCGGCGATGATCGTTCGAACTCGGAGCGTCCGTTCTGCATTGAAGTCATTGCCTGCGTACTGAACCCGGGGAAGGACTCAGATGTTCCCTGCGCAACAGAGAACGWCGAGCTTCAGGCGGGCGCTTGRCATTACGCCGGACCAGGCATGCGCACGGCGGACTGAAATGATCGAGAGTTACGAAACGGAAACTCTCAGTCCCCGGCCGCTGGATCTCCAGGCCCGGTCTCGATCTCATCAAATATGTGTTCGTGGATGATGCCCAGGATTTGCAGCCTCACCGCCTCACGCGCCTCCGGCTGAATGAACGGCATAAGGAGGCCGACTGTCTCCACGACCCGCCGTGGCAGATCCGCGCTTGGATCGGTCAAACGGCTTCCGTGATCGTAGATGTTTTCAGTGAGCTTTTTATCCAGATCCGAAAAAGTGCCCATGCTATCGCTCCGAACCTGACGTCGGAACGGCCGGATCCTGAAAATGGTTCCGCGCCATAGCGGCCGCTCTGGCCAGYGCCTCAAAGTTTCGCAAGGAAATATCAGCGCGCAGTTTGGGGCAACCCACAGGCCTGTGAGGTCGCGCAACCTCGATCGCTCTTAATGCAACGGACATCGATGCCGGCAAGAGCTCAAGTCTTGCGGCCGCGCTCGACGAATTTGTTGAAACGGCTTTCTCCTCCGCTGCCGGCCTTGTCCTGGTGAAGGAAAGCCAGATCGTTCTCGTCGAAGATCCTGAAGAACTCATCCCACTCGATCGGCTCGAGCGCTTCTTCCGGCTCGCCGAAATCGATGCGCAGGATGCCACCCTTGCCTTTGGTGCGGACCACGGCGGGATGGCCATCCCTTTCCTCCACCCATTTACGGATTTCGTCGTGATTGGTGGTCGTCTTCGCCTCGGACATGGCTTTTCCTTTCTCGCAGCGGGACCGACGCGGTCCTAACAGCGCGCAAAGGGCAATGTTCCAACCGATCGGCAGTCCGACCACGGATTGTCACGCGCATTGCGGGAGGAGCTTTGTTGAAGCAGGGAACAAACCTTTTGTCCCGCAGTTCGGGAACCCAACGCCAAATCCGCAAGGAGTTCTCGTGAAACGTGTACTGGTTACGGGGGGCTGCGGTTTCATCGGCCGGCATGTCGCCCAGGAGCTCATAGAACATGGCTATGAAGTGCGTATCCTGGACGTGCTTCTGGATCAGGTCCATGGCAGCGAGGCCATCAGCATCCCGGGTGGCGCCGAGCTGACAAAGGGCGATGTGCGCGACCCGGGAGCAGTGGCAGAAGCCGTTTCGGGTATCGACGCCGTCATCCATCTCRCTGCCGAGGTCGGCGTCGGCCAATCCATGTACGAGATCGCCCGCTACGTCGGCACCAATGATCTCGGYACCGCGACCCTGCTCCAGGCATTGATCAAGCAACCGGTCGAACGGATTGTCGTCGCGTCCTCGATGAGCATCTACGGCGAGGGCCTCTATGAGACACCGGACGGGCGGCGCATTGACGACGCCCGCCGCAAGCCGAGCGATATCAGGAACGGCCAGTGGGACCCGTTGTCTGCTGCGGGCGAAAGCCTGTCGCCGATTCCAACCGACGAGGAGAAGCGGCCTGACCTCGCCTCGATCTATGCGCTGACCAAATATGCGCAGGAGAGGGCGGTGCTGATCTTCGGCCAGGCCTATGATGCGGATGCGGTGGCCTTGCGCCTGTTCAACGTCTTCGGCGCCGGACAGGCGCTCGCCAACCCCTACACGGGCGTGCTCGCCAACTTCGCCTCGCGTCTTGCCAACGGCAAGCGGCCGATGGTCTTTGAGGACGGCAAGCAAAAGCGCGACTTCGTCCATGTGCAGGACGTCGCCCGGGCCTTCCGACTGGCATTGGAGCAACGCCAGGCAGCTGGCCACGCCATCAACATCGGCAGCGGACGGTCCTACACGATCAGCGAGGTCGCCCGCCTGCTCGCCGAGGCAATGGGCGTTCCGAAGCGGCCACCCGAAATTCTCGGCAAGGCGCGCTCCGGCGATATCCGCAACTGCTTCGCCGATATCGGCAAGGCGCGCGAGCTGCTCGGCTTCGAGCCGAGCCGCCGGCTGGAGGATTCGCTTGGCGAATTCGCGGCCTGGGTTCGCAACAGCGTCGCCATCGACCGCGGCGCCGACATGAAGCGCGAGCTTGAAGAGCGAGGGTTGGTGTCATGAGCCAACGGGATCGCAATCCTCGCAAGGCGCCGGTGGTTGTCATCGGCGGCAGTGGCTTCATAGGCTCCAATCTGGCCGACAGTCTGCTGTCGGACGGCGAGCCGGTGCTGGTCATCGACAATTTCAGCCGTTCCGGCGTCGAGCAGAACCTCGAGTGGCTGGCGCAAAAGCACGGCAGCCGGCTCAGCGTGGAAACCGTTGACATACGCGACGGGAGCAGCCTGGCCTCGGCCCTGGCGCCGGCCAAGGCGATCTTCCATCTGGCCGCCCAGACCGCCGTGACCACGAGCCTGGTCGATCCCGCGCAAGACCTCGACATCAATCTCAAAGGCACGTTCAACGTGCTCGAAGCGGCGCGCCGCACGGGCGTCCCGGTAATCTTCGCCAGCACCAATAAGGTCTATGGCAGCTTGCCCCAGATCGCGGTGCGAGAAGCCGACGATCGATACGAGCCGGATGACGAAGCCATCCGCGCCAATGGCGTGGCCGAGACGATCGGCCTCGATTTCTGCACGCCCTATGGCTGTTCGAAGGGCGCTGCGGACCAATATGTCCTCGACTACACCAAGTCCTACGGCCTGCCGACGGCGGTGCTGCGCATGAGCTGCATCTACGGCCCGCGCCAGTTCGGTACCGAGGATCAGGGCTGGGTCGCGCATTTCCTRCTCAGCGCGCTCGACGGCCGACCGATCACGATCTAYGGCGACGGCAAGCAGGTGCGCGACATCCTRCATGTGTCCGACGCGGTTGCCGCCTATCGCGGCTTGCTTGGCAGGATCGAAGACCTCAAGGGCCAAGCCTTCAACCTCGGCGGCGGACCGCACAACGCCGTCAGCCTGCGCGCGCTGCTGTCGGAGATCGCCGCCATGACAGGCCGCAACATCACGCTCCGCCACSATCTGCAGCGGACCGGTGACCAACCCTTCTTCGTCGCAGACACCCGCAAGATAGAGGCCGCGTTGGGCTGGCGGGCGCGCGTCCCGTGGCGCGAGGGCGTCTGCGATCTCGCTGAATGGCTGCTGCGGCACCGTCTACAGCCCCGCCCCGAAACCGCGAGGTATGTCGCATGAAGGTCGCACTGGTCAACCCGCACTGGACATACGAGCACAGCATCTATTTCGGATGCCGGCAGCCGCATCTGCCGCTGGAGCTTGGCTACTGCAAAGCGCTGCTGGAAGCCAACCGCCACGAGGTGCTGATGCTGGATGGACAGCTGCAGGACCTCGACAACGCCACACTCGCGGAGCGAGTGGCCGCGTTCGGGGCGAACATGACTGTCGTGACCACGGCGCCGACTTACCTGTTCTGGCGCTGCGCGCCTCCGGAGTTGCGGGTGCCGGCAGAGTTCCTGCAGCATCTCGCCGGACGCGGCGGCCGCACCGTCGCCGTCGGGCCGCACGGCTCGGCAACCCCTGCCCCCACCCTGCGCAAGCTTGGCGCCGACATCGTCGTGCGAGGCGAATGCGAGGAAGTGGTGGCCGAACTCGCTGGGTGCGACGACTGGACCGCCGTCCCCAACACGGCGTGGTTGGACGGCGACGCGCCGGTCAGCAACGGTGGCGTCGCGGTCAGCCGCTTTGTAGACCACCCGGCCCTCCATTGGCCGTCCGATTGGATTGCTGCCCATGCGCATCATCATCATCGGTTCGATACAAACCAGAAGGGCTTCGGCGCGGAAGTGGAGGCATCCAGGGGCTGTCCATATAATTGCAGCTTCTGCGCCAAGATCGATTTTCGCGATGCATACCGGCGCAGGAACCATGACGCCGTCATTGCCGAGATTGACTGCTTGATCGCGCAKGGCGTTGGCTACGTTTATTTCATCGACGAGATTTTCCTGCCGCAGAAGGCGCTGCTCGAGGCGTTGATCAGCCGCGACGTCCAATTCGGTGTCCAGACCCGCATCGATCTTTGGAAACCGGAGCTGCTCGAGTTGCTGGGCGAGGCCGGCTGTGTCTCGATCGAAGCAGGCCTCGAAAGCCTGACCGTCGAAGGCCGCGAGATGCTGGCCAAGCGCTGCCGGCTGGACACGGAGGAACTGGCCGCGCTGCTGGTCGATGCCCGGCGTCACGTTCCCTTCGTCCAAGCCAATCTGATCGGCGTGGTCGAGGACGACCCGGCGCTGGTGGATTATTGGCGCAAGCATCTTATCGACAACGGCGTCTGGGCCAACGAACCGGTGCCGCTCTACCCCTATCCAAGCTCGCCCAGTTACCGCGAGCTATGGGGCGAGCCCRACGATTTCGCGTGGGAGCGCGCGCATGAGCATTACCTCGCCTCGTTTCGAACATTCAGCGACATCCAGGACCAGCGTCCGCGCGCATTGGCCGAGTTGGAGTCCTCATGCTGCAATCGCTGATCCATCGCCCAAGGCGTATCCTGATGACCACCGACGCCGTCGGCGGGGTTTGGCGCTATTCGCTCGATCTGGCGCGCGAGCTCGTTGCCGGCGGCGACACCGTCATGCTGGCCGGCCTGGGACCCCGGCCTTCGGCGGAACAGGTCCGGGAAGCGCAATCCTTCGCATCGCTCGCGTGGCTTGAAACCCCGCCGGACTGGATGACGCGCGACGAGAGCGCTCTCGATCGGTTTCCCGAAGAAATGCAGGCCATCGCAACAGCCTTCGCCGCGGATCTTGTTCATCTCAACGCACCGGCTCAGGCGGCAAGGATCGATCTGCCCTGCCCTCTCGTGGTGGTCTCGCATTCCTGCGTCGTGACGTGGCTGCATGCTGTACGCGGCCAGGTCGTGGCGGGCGACTGGGCGTGGCAGAAGGATCGCAACCGGGCTGGATTCGACCGCGCCGGGGTAGTCGTCGCACCCAGCCGCAGYCACGCCGCCATGCTTGAGTCCTGCTATGGAGCGATCTCGCGACTGAGCGTCATCCACAACGGCGCCCTGCCTGGCCCACCGGAGTCGCGCCGCGAATCGTTCGCTTTCGCCGCCGCCCGTTGGTGGGACGAGGGCAAGAACGCCAAGGTGCTCGATGCCGCCGCCGCGATCACCGAATGGCCGATTTACGCCGCCGGCCCGCTCGACAGTGGTGATGGACAGCGGACTTGCCTCGATCATTGCGTCACGCTTGGCCCGGTCGGCCACGCCGAGGCGCGGCGGCTGATGGCGCGGGCCAGCATTTTCGTTTCGCCCTCCATCTACGAGCCTTTCGGACTTGCCGCTTTGGAGGCTGCGCTCTCGGGTGCGCCCTTGGTGCTCGCCGACATCGCGACCTATCGCGAGATCTGGGACGGCGCGGCCATGTTCTTCGACATGCACGATCCTCGCGCCCTTGCCCAATGCATCTCCCGCCTCGCCGGCGACGCCGACCTGCGCCGCCAATTCGGCCGGCGCGCCGCCCGGCGCGCGCGTAAACTTTCGCTGCAGGCGCAGGCAGCGGMGATGCGCGAAATCTACGATCGGGCGGCGATGGCCGTCGCGGAGCGCTGACCATGCGGTTCGTGTTCTACACCCATTCCGTCGTTTCCGACTGGAACCATGGCAACGCGCATTTCCAGCGCGGCATCATGCGCGAACTCATCGCGAGAGGACACCACGCATTCGCGCTCGAGCCCGCGGACGGATGGAGCCGATCGAACCTGCTGGTCGAGAWAGGTCCTTTCGCAGTCGAACGTTTCCGGAAGGATTTTCCCGAGCTGATACCGGTGACCTACGACGCATCCTTCGATCATGAGGCCTGGATCGCGGACGCGGATGTGGTGGTCGTCCATGAGTGGACCGATCCGGATCTTGTCGCCCGTATCGGCCGGGCCAAACTCAACGGCGGCAATTTCACGCTGCTGTTCCACGACACGCATCATCGCGCCGTATCGGCCACGCAGTGGATTTCGGCATTGAACCTTGAGCATTATGACGGCGTCTTGCTGTTCGGCCAGGCATTGCGAGAGAGCTATCTGCGCGCCGGATGGGGCAAACGGGCCTTCACCTGGCATGAGGCAGCCGACGATCGGCTGTTCAAGCCGTTCCCCGACGTCGATCCCTTCCTGGATCTGGTGTGGGTCGGCAACTGGGGCGATGACGAGCGTAGCGCCGAAATCCAGGAGTTCCTCGTCGAGCCGGCACGTGAGCTTGGCCTTTCGGGAACCGTCCACGGCGTACGCTATCCGGCACGAGCGCGGGCGGCACTGGCCGACGCTGGCCTCAAATACCAGGGTTGGCTCGCCAATGCCGATGTCCCGAAAACCTTCGCGCAGCATCGTGTGACGGTGCACATTCCGCGCCGGCCTTACCGCGAACACCTGCCCGGCATTCCGACGATCCGCATGTTCGAGGCGTTGGCCTGCGGCATTCCTTTGATCTCGGCACCCTGGCCGGACGTCGAAGGGCTGTTCCGTCCCGGCCAGGATTTCCTCTTTGCCCGCGACGGCGCCGAGATGCGGCAACATCTGTGCGATGTGCTGCACGATGCCGGATTTGCGCAGGCGTTGGCGGCGGCCGGRCTGGAAACCATTCTCGCGCGGCACACGTGCCGGCACCGCGTGGACGAACTGTTCGACATACTCGCCGCGTGCGGCAATCGCGCTGCGGTCGACAGCACGACAGCAAAGGAGGCTGCCGCATGAAGATCGCCTTTTACGGATCCAGCCTGTTGTCATCCTACTGGAACGGCGCCGCCACCTATTATCGGGGGCTGCTGAAAGCGCTTTCCCGGCATGGCTACGACATCGTCTTTTATGAGCCGGATGCCTTCGACCGCCAGAACCATCGCGACATCGACATTCCCGACTGGTGCGACGTCGTCGTCTATGAGGCGACGCCGGATGCGCTGATGCAGGTCGCGTCCCGCGCCGCTGAGGCCGATATCGTCGTCAAGGCGAGCGGTGTCGGCTTCGAAGACGAGGCCCTGTTGCGCGCCGTGCTAGACCACTCCCGCAGCGACGCGCTGACGGTGTTCTGGGACGTCGACGCCCCGGCGACGCTCAGCGAGTTGCGCAACCATCCCGACCATCCTCTCCACGAGGAGCTCAAGAGGATCGCCCTGGTGYTGACCTATGGCGGCGGCGATCCCGTCGTATGGGATTACCGGGCGCTTGGCGCGGCCGAATGCGTGCCGATCTACAACGCGCTCGACCCCGAGACGCATTTCCCCGTCGCCCGCGATCCCCGCTTCRCCTGCGATCTCGCTTTTCTCGGCAACCGCCTGCCGGACCGCGAGGCGCGCGTGGAGGCCTTCTTCCTCAAGCCCGCCAGTGCCCTGGAGGACCAGAAGTTCCTGCTCGGCGGGTCAGGCTGGGGCGACAAGCCAATGCCGGCGAATGTCTCCTGGCTCGGCCATGTCGGCACGCGGGACCACAACGCGTTCAATGTCACGCCGAAAGCGGTGCTGAACATCAGCCGCGACAGCATGGCCAGCAACGGGTTTTCGCCGGCAACGCGGGTGKTTGAAGCAGCCGGCGCCGGCGCATGCATTATCACGGATGCCTGGGCCGGCATCGAGCTGTTCCTGACGCCTGGCGAGGAAATCCTGGTGGCTCGGGACGGCGCCGACGTTGTCGAGATCATGCGCACGCTTACGCCTGGGCGCGCGAAGAGAATCGGCAAGGCGGCGCTTCGACGCGTTCTTGCCGAACATACCTACACATTGAGGGCTGAACTGGTTGACGCCATCTTCAAGGCGCATTTCGAGCGCCGGACCGTGGAGGCCGCGGAATGACGAAGCCGCTCGACATCGTTTTCCTCGGTCTGTCGTTGTCCTCCTCCTGGGGCAACGGCCACGCGACGACCTTTCGGGGGCTGTTGAGAGCGCTCAACAAGCTCGGGCATCGCGTCACATTCCTCGAGCGCGACGTGCCCTGGTATGCGYGTCACCGCGATCTGCGCGACCCCGATTTCTGCGACTTGCGCTATTACGAGACGGTCGGCGAACTCCGCCGCAACCATGAGCGAGACCTTCGGCTTGCCGATGTCGTGGTCATTGGTTCGTTCGTACCTGAAGGCAAAGCGATCATCGACGATCTCGCGTCCTTGTGCACCGGGCAATTCTGCTTCTACGACATCGACACTCCGGTGACGCTGGCAAGGGTCGCGGAAGACAGCTGCGACTACCTCGCGCGTCGGCAGATCCCCTATTTCGACGTCTATTTCTCCTTCACGGGAGGGCCGACCCTTGAACGCCTGAAGCTCGAATTCGGAGCGCGCCGGGCAGAGCCGCTCTATTGTTCGGTTGACCCMGAGCGGCACCATCGGATCGGAAGCAAGATCGAATGGGATCTGGGCTATCTCGGCACCTATAGCACTGACCGGYAGCCGATGTTGGAAGCGCTGCTGGTCGAACCGGCGCGCAGGCTGCCGCAGCGAAAGTTCGTGGTTGCCGGTTCGCAGTACCCCTCCGAGATCGCCTGGCCTTCCAACGTCGAGCGGATCGAGCACCTGCCACCCGCCGATCATGCCGCCTTCTATAGCAAGCAACGTTACACGCTGAACCTGACACGCACTTCGATGATCGCAGCCGGATGGTCTCCCAGCGTGCGGCTTTTCGAAGCCGCAGCGTGCAGAACGCCGATCATCAGCGACCGCTGGCCGGGCCTGGAAAACTTCTTTCCAGCCTCGGCAATCYGGACGGCCGCGAGCGCGGAAGATGTGACGGAAATCCTTCTGGGACAGTCGGACCGCGCCAGGCTGRACATGGCCAGACAGGCTTGTTCGCTGGTCCTCGGCGGACACACCGGGGATGCTCGGGCACGTGAGTTCACGTCAGTGCTCGCGCAGCCACGGGTACGYCCGCTGCTCGCGGTGGACGTCGAAAGTGCAGCATAACAGGCATACAGGAGAACGTAGAGATGCGGCGTTCAAGAATGGTTCGACAGACACGGACGGTGCTTGTCGCCGGCGGTGCGGGTTTCCTTGGTTCGCACCTATGCGAGGCCCTGTTTGCCGAGGGCCATCGAGTGATCTGTGTCGACAACTTTCTCACCGGGCGTGTGGAAAACATAACCCCCCTTGTCGGCCAATCGCAGTTTCGGCTGATCGAGCAGGATATCTGCACTCCGCTCGAGCTCGGTGAGCCGGTCGATCATATTTTTAACCTGGCATGCGCGGCGTCTCCTCCCCGTTACCAAGCCGACCCGGTTCACACGACCCGCACCTGCGTGATCGGAACGCTCAACCTGCTTGAGCTTGCCGTGCGCGACGGCGCGCGATTCCTGCAAGCCTCAACGAGCGAGATCTATGGCGATCCCGAACAGCATCCGCAGCACGAGGATTATTTCGGCCATGTGAACTGCACTGGCCCGCGCGCCTGCTACGACGAAGGCAAGCGCGCGGCAGAGACGCTCTGCTTCGATTATTTGCGGGCCGATATGGTCGATGTGCGTGTCGCTCGCATCTTCAACACTTACGGCCCGCGAATGGACCCTGCCGACGGCCGCATCGTCTCGAATCTGGTCATGCAGGCACTGGAAAGACGACCGCTGACTATATTCGGCGACGGTCGGCAAACGCGATCCTTCTGCTACGTCACCGACCTGGTCGATGGCCTGTTGCGGCTCATGAACGTCGAGCCCAATCCGCGCCTGCCGGTCAATCTTGGCAATCCCGGAGAATTCACCATCCTCGACTTGGCCGGCCTGGTGAGGGAACTGACCGGCACCAGGTCGCCCGTGAAATTCYTGCCTTTGCCACAAGACGATCCTCGCCGGCGACGGCCCGACATAGCTCGCGCGAAAGCGCTTCTCGGTTGGTCACCCAAGGTGCCGCTCAGGCAGGGCCTGCTGCAGACAGTCGTCTACTTCGCCGATCTGGACGACACTGCGTCTGTGCGGTCGGCCRCACCGAATGCCAAGTCGGGGGTGGGCAGATCTGGATCTTTCAGCTCCAACGATGCGGATCCGGCGAGCGTTCTTTTCACCCGAGCGGAACATCCGACCAAGGTTCTGGTTGGGCCTGACAACCAGTTAGGAGAACATAGCCGTGCAGTCGAAGCGATCAGCCAAGGACATCGACCAGATGGTGGCCGCGGAAACCGCCGCCTTCCTGCGACGAGCCTCCATCACGTATCTCGAATGCTGCGTCAGTCTGATGATGACGCATCTCCAACGCGAAGAAGTCGCCAGCATCCTCGAGCAGGAAGCTGACATGCTGCGCAAGCTGGACTGAGACCTGGGCACTGTTCCATTTTTCGCG
Source organism: Mesorhizobium sp. LCM 4576 (assembly GCF_001854815.1). Lineage (NCBI taxonomy): Bacteria > Pseudomonadati > Pseudomonadota > Alphaproteobacteria > Hyphomicrobiales > Phyllobacteriaceae > Mesorhizobium > Mesorhizobium sp. LCM 4576. Next base: position 99,593 of record NZ_MDDT01000024.1, on the reverse strand, counting down.
ACTACCGGGCCGGCATTGCGCAAACCAGGAAAGGAGAACCGATATGGGTCTCAGTACAGTCCTCATCATCATTCTTATCTTGGTGCTGATCGGCGCGATCCCGGCTTGGCCGTATTCGTCAGGCTGGGGCTACGGCCCTTCAGGCCTCGTCGGCGTCATACTTGTCATCTTGGTGATCCTGGCTCTCATGGGCAGGATTTGAGGATTGGATAGCCCGGCCAAGCCTGAAATTGCTCTAATTTCGCATGGAACTCGCACTGCCGGCCTTCACGGCGGACGATCCGCTTCCGATCCAAAAGGCCGTCAGGACCAATGCGGCCGCGAGGTAGAGCGCGGAGGCGCCCACCCACATGATCAAGCCGCCAAGCTGCTGGTCTTCGAGGGCCGTGAGGTTCCATTGCGACGCTGCCGAGTTCTTCGGAACGAACACGTCATTTTTTGACAGAGCCAGAATCGCGCCAAGCAGCCMGCAATGCGTGGAGGTGAAGAACAGATAAAACACCGACGCGCCGTAGCCTCTTCGGCGCGCTCGGCCATTGAGCAAAGCCCACCAGAAGAGCAGCGCGCTTGCCAGGAAGCTGAAATGCTGCAGCCAATGCACCGGCTCGCTCGCGAGGGCGGYGTCGAACAGAGCTGGTATGTGCCATGACCAGATCGCGAGGCCATGCAAGATCGTCGCGGACGCTGGGTCGGTCAGGCCGCGCCACGTCATTCGCACAAGGCGCCATCGTGCCCCGCGCGCAAGGTGCCGCCGTATGGCGCGAGGGAACGCCCACAACATGGCGCCGAGCGGTCGCGACAACACAAGCGGAGGCGCCGCGGCGATCATCAACACCTCGTGCTCAATCATGTGCGCCGTAAACAACCGCTCGCCCAATTCGTGTAGCGGAGACACAAGGGCCGCAGCAAGCGCTGCCCAACCTGCCGCAAAGCAGGCCAGTTGCCACCATGCGACGCCGCGCCCCACTCCTGCCTGCCGCCAAAGCCRCACCACGCCACCGATGTAGAGCAACAATGCAAGGCCAAGCGGAATGACGGTCACRCCGGAGACCGGCCAGCCGCCACCAGGCGCTTGATCCGCGCCATGAGCAAAGGCGATGGCCGGCGTCAGCGCCATGCATGCTGCCGAAGCAAGCGCTCCGAGYAATTGCGCCTGGCCGATGCGTAGGACGCCCCGCATCAGAGCCTCGGCAGCCAATAGAGCACCGCGTAAAGCGGCAGCCACGACAACACGACAAAATACCAGTAGAAAGCATTGTCCTCGGCATCGCTGAAGCGTTTGCCCGTCCCATGCTTGGTGAACATCAGCACGGTCAGGACGAGCGTGTCGGCGACGTCCGTCAGCACGTGCACGCCATGCAGGCCGAGCAGAAGCCAGACAAAAGAGCCGTACGCGTTGTCGCTCCAGCGCACCGGCAAGGCCGAGAATTCCATGACACGCAGTCCGACAAGCACCAAACCGACCGCGCTCATGACCAGCAGCAGCACACGGACCGAGCGCAGGCTCTCCCGCATGGCCGCTCGCCTGATCAAGAAGTTCGGCAGCGCGCTGACGACAAGGACGATCGTGAAGAGCGCGGACCAGGCCAAATTCAAGGGAACCGCGTCCTTCGTCCAATGCGTGTTGGTGACGGCCAGGTAGAGATAGCCGCCAATGCCAAGGGCAAAGCCAGTTCCTTCCAGCAGACAAAATGAGAGGGTCCCCCACCAGGGAGTGACACGCGAGCCGAAGGCATAGGTCGGCAAACCGGAGACATCGATGACGCTGCGGACCATCTAAACGTTCTCCTCGATGGTCTTCGGCCAGAACCAGGCGACCAGGACAATGGCGACGACAGGCGAGCCCCAGGTAATCGCCCACGGTGTGTAGATCGAACCGATGAAGGCGACGGCGGTGGCGAACGCCGCCAGAAAGGGCCAGATCGACGGCGCCGGAGATTCCTCGCGAATGTCCGGCCGAGCCTCGGTGATGCTCGTCACCACCAATTCGCGCTCATCGACCTTGAGGCCGCCGACCACCGCCTTGTCGTCGCCCTGATCCCATAGCGGCGAGCGGGATGTGATGTAGGGGATGCGATCGAAATTCTGGGGCTGGGGCGGCGAGCTGGYCGCCCATTCCAGCGTTTCGGCATCCCAGGGATTGTCGCCGGCAAAGGCCCCCGAGCGAGCGCTGACGACCATGTTCCAAAGCATGAGCAGAAAGCTTGCGAAGAACAGCAGCGCACCGGCGCTGGCGAGCAGGTTGAGCCCGCCCCAGCCCATCTCGGCGGGATAGGTGTAGACCCTGCGCGGCATGCCGTGCAGGCCAAGCAGATGCATCGGAAAGAAGGCGGTGTTGAAGCCGATGAAGGCAAGCGCGAACTGCCACTTGCCGACCCGCTCATCCATCAGCCGGCCCGTCACCTTCGGGAACCAGTAGTACACCGCCGCGACAAGCGGAAAGAGAGTGCCGCCAATCAGCACGTAGTGGAAATGAGCGACGACGAAATAGGTGTCGTGCACTTGCRTGTCGATCGGGACCGACGCCAGCATCACGCCCGAGAGGCCGCCGGCGACAAAGATGAAGAAGAAACCGAGCACGAAGATCAGCGGCGTCTTGAGCACCGGCTTGCCGTCCCAGAGCGTCGCGATCCAGCAGAATATCTGGACGCCGTTCGGAATTGCGATAGCCATGCTGGAGGCGGTGAAGAAGGCGGCGCCCACCTCGGGCAGGCCGGTCACGAACATGTGGTGAACCCACAAGCCGAAGGACAGAAAGCCGATTGCGATCAGCGACAGCACCATCGGCAGATAGCCGAAGACCGGCCGCCTGGAGAATGTCGCCACGATCGCCGACACGAAAGCGGTTCCAGGCAGGAAGATGATGTAGACTTCGGGGTGGCCAAAGAACCAGAAAAGGTGCTGCCAAAGCAGCGGATCACCGCCCGCATCGGCATTGAAAAACTGCGTGCCGACCAGCCGATCCATGATCAACATCGACGAGGCGAGCATGACCGCCGGCATAGCGAAAATGATGATGAAGGAATGGACAAGCATCGTCCATACGAAGAGCGGAATGCGGTCAAGCGTCATGCCCGGCGCGCGCTGCTTCAGCACCGTGACGACGATCTCCACCGAGACCGCGAGCGCGGCGACTTCGGTAAAGGTGATCWTCTGCGCCCAATAGTCGGGCCCCTTGCCTGGAGTGAAATCCAGGCTTGCGAGCGGGACGTAGGAGAACCAGCCGACGTCCGGGCGAATGCTCAACGCGAAGCCGCCCCACAACATCAGGCCGCCGAACAGGTAGACGTAATAGGAAAAGGCGTTGAGGCGCGGGAATGCGATGTTGCGGGTGCCGACCATGAGCGGCACCAGATAGACGGCGAACGCCTCGCCAACCGGCACGCCGAACAGAAACATCATCGTTGTGCCATGCATGGTGAAAAGYTGATTGTAGAGCTCGGCGTCGACGAGATGGCTGTCCGGCCGCGCGAGTTGCAGCCGCATGATGATCGCCATGATGCCTCCGGCCAACAGGAAGGCGAAGGCCGTCACGGCATATCGGATGCCAATGATCTTGTGATCGACCGTCGAGAGGGYTCCGATCAGACCACGCCCCGTCCCCCAGGTCTTGCTTAGCCTCGCGCGCAGTTCCTCTTCACCCAGATCGGTATCGCGGGTCTCGTGACGTTCTTCGGCCGCCGGGCTCATTGCGAACTCTCCGACGGAGCGGCGGATGGAGGCGACCCCGCGGAAGCAACGCTTTGCCTTGCAAGATGCGCCATCGGCCTTGCCGGTGCGGCCTGATTGGCGCGCCAGCGCTCGAACTCTTCCGGCTCCATTGYCACCACGAAGATCGCCATATGCGCATGCTGCAGACCGCAGAATTCGGCGCACTGGCCGCGATATGTGCCTGGCTTGTCGGCTTCAATACGGAGCTCGTTGCTTTTGCCGGGAATGAGATCGAGTTTGCCGGCGAGGCTTGGTACCCAGAAAGAGTGGATGACATCCGCGGTGGCGAGCTTGATGTCGACCGGGCTGCCGACCGGAATGCGAATCTCGTTCGCCGTCTCGAAGCCGTTATCTCCTTCGTACCGGACCTGCCACCACCACTGGTGCCCYATGACGGAGATCGTCAGCGCCGCGCCTGCCCCGCTCCTGAACACCGCCTTTTGTCCGCCGAAGCTGAGCACGGTCAGGCCTGAGAGAATGATGGTGCTCGACGCCAACATAGCGGCAAAGGCGATCTGCATCGGTGGCCTGACGGCCGGACGGGTTTCAGYAGGCTCGCCGGGACTGCCGCGCCTGTGCACAAGCGCGAGCAGCAGCCCCGCCATGGTGACGAGCCAGATAAAGCCGAGCACTGACGCGAAGGTCCAGAACAGAACAGCCAGAGCGTCGGCCTGTCTGCCATGCGGATCGAGGACCGACTGCGTGCCGGTACAGCCCGAGACGAGCATGCAGCTGTGAGCGCCTAGGAGACCTGGCAACGCCGCCGCTCCCMTTTCGAAGACCTTCAGAAACCGAGCAAACAGGGCATTCGGAACTCTCCAGTTCCGTTCCGTGTTGTTGGGTTGATCCGAGGCCGAGGAAGCCGAGCCGTGAGTCTCAGACGCGATATGAGGATTTTCCGTGAGCCCGGATTTTACCTTGCGACATTCCTCGCCTTCTGCCTGATTGGTGGCGTTCTTCTGTTTTGCGGCATCTATGCGCCATAAGGTCAGCGGATGCCGGGGGTGACCGCCCGCCCCGAAATTCTGCATCTCGTGAGCCTGCCAGAAATCCATTCAGCGTGGTTCACCCGGAGAAGGACGCCTCAGCCGGCTGTCCGCCTTACGCGGCCCGCTGTGCGCATTCGGAACTGGCAGCAAGGGATAAAGTTCCTTGGAGCCGATCTCGACCTGCCCGCCCAGCAGCCCTCCCCGCTTTCGATTCCGCAAGCCGCGCATCCTGGTCATTGAGGACCTGCAGAGCGCTTGGAGAAAAAGGCCGATACCGCCCGTATGTCGTCGTCCGTGAGGCGTTGCGCCGCGGTCGCCATGATATGCCAGAATCGCGTGCCGCCTCGGYTCTCGGATCGGAACAGCTTCAGTTGCCGTTCGAGGTAAGCGGCATGCTGGCCGTCAAGGCGCGGGTAGAGCGGATTTTTGTCGGAGCCGATGTGGCAGCCGGAACAGGCAGGCACGTTCCGCTCCGGAATTCCGTCCTCGGCGATTTGCTGTCCCCTGCCGATCACCTCTGCCGGAACTTGATCGCTGTCCGCTGATACTGACGGCTGCGCCGCAAAATGCCGGGCAAGCGCAGCCAGGTCGGCGGGGTCGACGCCGGTCACCGGCAGAGCCATGAAACCGCTCGTGCGATCGCCTCTGGCATAGGCTTGGAGACTCGCGAACAGATAGGCTTCCTTCTGCCCGGCGAGAGCGGGTACGAGGTCACCCCTGCCCCCGCCGTGCCCTCCGTGACAGCGCGTGCAGTCGGCGAGCGCCGCCGGAGCGGTAGGTTGCGATCCACCTAGGGCAAGGTCCCGAAATCCGTTTGCATCGAGCTTCGGCAGCTCCCGCAGGAAGGCAACCATGGCCCAGACCTCATCATCCCGGTCGCGGGCCGGCCAGGCRGGCATTCCCGTGAAGCGTATTCCATGCTTGACGATGCGAAACAGCTGAGCGTCGGTCCAGTCTCCGACCGTCAAGGCAAGATCCGGCGGCTGCGGAAGCATCCGCATCACCGCCGGTGAGCGGGGCTCACCCGGTTCGCCGTGGCAGATCGCGCAGCCCCGGGCAAAATGTCCGGCTGCCGCCGGAAGGCCCCGGCTGTCGAGCGTTTTCGGGGCATCCACGGCCAACGCATAAGTGCGCACGGCCGAGCGCATGGCGAGCTGGAGGAACCAGGCGGTCACCTTCCAATGACCACTGCTGGCACCGACGTTGAAGAAGCCGACCCACGCTCCAAGCAATATGACGATCGGCAAACCGACAGCGCCGAGGACGACATGCTTCAGGCGGATCATTATCGGCTGGTCTTCGACCTGCTCGAGAGCAGTTCCCGCGTCAGGAGGAATCCTGGACCTCTGTGGYAAAGGGCGCTTTCGAGAACCGGACATCACTGCAGGGCTTTCAAATATCGYGCGATCGCCTGGATATCGGTTTGCGGAAGCATATCGAACGCGGGCATCCTCACGCCCGGCTTGAGCAGATCTGGCCTGGCGATGAACCGCGCGATAGCCTCCTCCGTGTTCGGCAAAACGCCGGCACCGATCGCTGTTCGCGACCCGAGGTGGGAAAGGTCTGGGCCTATCGTTCCATGGGCATTGGTGCCTCTTATGGTGTGGCATGCGCCGCAACCATTGCGCAGGAACAGCGAAAGCCCACCGCCCGGGTCTCGAAGTGCCGCTGAGTTGTCGGGTTGCGGCGCAGTCATAGTTGTCGGCGCGATCGTAAGTCCGAGGGCCGTCGCCCGGGGCTCGCCGAGTTCGTCGGCTGCGGCCCAGCCGATGCTCTTGGCAAAAAAACAAAATGCGCAGCCAACCAGAAGAAACAGGCCGACGTTTGCGGACATGACATCGCTCCGGCGCTTTAACTTGGCAGGATGGGCGAGGTTCCATTCTCGTACGCCAAGGCTTCACTATGCGATAGCAACGCGCTCTCGGAAGCGTTGACCCGCGATCGGCCCAGCAATTTTTCCGAGAGCAAGGAACATTCCTGGCCGATCCTGGTTCGGCGGCGAGGAACTTACCTCCAACAACAGAGGCAGCGGTTTCGTGACATCGAAAAAGGTTCGCATCGGCATCATCGGTGTCGGCAATTGCGCATCCTCCCTTGTGCAAGGCCTCACCTACTACCGCCAGGCAGAAAGCAACGAGCCGATCCCCGGGCTGATGCATGCCGATCTCGGGGGCTATCATGTCGACGACGTCGAAGTTGTCTGTGCCTTCGACATTGCCAAGCACAAGGTAGGCCGCGATGTGGCCGAGGCGATCTACAGCGCGCCCAACAACACCTTCCGCTTTGCCGATGTGRCACCGACCGGCGTGCGCGTGGAACGCGGGCCGACCCTCGACGGCATCGGCAAATATCTGCGCGATCTCCTCGAGGAAGYGGACGAACCGGTCGTCGACGTGACCGCGAGCCTCCGGGAAAGCGGAGCCGAGGTGCTGGTATCCTATCTGCCCGTCGGATCAGAAGCGGCCACCCGCTTCTATGCCGAATGCGCGTTGGCAGCCGGCTGCGCTTTCGTCAACTGCATACCGGTTTTCATTGCTTCGCGGCCGGAATGGCGTCGGCGCTTCGAGGAGCGTGGCCTCCCCCTTGTCGGCGACGACATCAAGAGCCAAGTCGGCGCGACCATCGTTCACCGGCTGCTCGCCAATCTCTTCCGAGACCGCGGAGTGCGCATTGATCGCACCTACCAGCTCAATTTCGGCGGCAACACAGACTTTCTCAACATGTTGGAGCGGGAGCGGCTGGAATCCAAAAAGATATCCAAGACGCAATCGGTCACCAGCCAGATCGATGTTCCGCTCGAACCGGGCAATATCCATGTCGGGCCCAGCGACCATGTACCTTGGCTCACCGACCGCAAATGGGCCTATATCCGCGTCGAAGGCACAACTTTCGGCGGTGTGCCGCTGAATGCCGAGCTGAAGCTGGAGGTGTGGGATTCGCCCAACTCCGCCGGCGTCGTGATCGACGCYGTGCGATGCGCCAAGCTGGCCCTCGATCGTGGCATTGCGGGGGCACTCACCGGGCCCTGCAGCTACTTCATGAAGTCGCCGCCGGAGCAGTTCACCGACGCCGAAGCCCGCCTGCGCACGCTCGCCTTCATCGACGGCAGGGACGAGCCGATGCTCGACGCCGCCGAATGACCACGATCTTCTTTCTTGTCCGGCATGCGAAGCACGATGATGTCGGCCGCTGTCTGCCGGGACGCCTGGATGATGTCGATCTCGGCCGCGCCGGCCAATCGCAGGCGCGGCAACTGGCGGACCGCATGGCGAGTGAGCCGCTTGCCGGGATCTTGAGCAGCCCACGCAGGCGCACCCTGGAAACCGCGAAACCCATTGCTGCCGCCTGCGGYATCGAACGGATCTCGATACGTCAGGAGTTGGACGAGATCGATTTCGGTGCGTGGTCGGRCAAGACGTTCGAAGAGCTGAATGGCGACGCCGCCTGGCGGATGTGGAACGACCAGCGACAGAGCGCACGCACCCCAAACGGCGAGACCATGCAGGACACGCAGCAGCGGATTATCGGCCTGATGGATGCGCTGCGCCAGCAACACCCAAACCGGCACCTTGCGCTGATCAGCCATGCGGACGTCATCAAGGCCGCGGTGTGCAAGGTCCTTGGCCTTCAGCTCGGCGACTGTTTCCGTTTCGACATTGAGCCCGCCTCGATTACGACCATTGTCCATGGCGACTGGGGTTCAAAGCTCATTCGCCTGAACGAAATTGCCTGACGGGAGCTGTCCGATGCGGATGGTGATCTTCGGCCTCACTGTCACCTCCTCCTGGGGAAACGGGCATGCCACGCTCTGGCGCGGGCTGATACGCGCCTTGGCGCCCCTCGGCTGGTCCATCACTTTCTTCGAACGCGACGTGCCCTATTACRCCGGCGCAAGGGATCTCCATCACCTCGATGGYGGCGAACTCGTGCTTTATCCGCGTTGGAACGACATCGCACAGCTCGCGGCTGCCGCGGTCCGGGAAGCTGACGTTGTGATCGTTACCTCCTACTGCCCGGATGCCGTTGAGGCCTCACGCCTTGCGCAAGAGAGCTGCCGCKGGCTCAAGGTGTTCTACGATCTCGACACAGCGGTGACGCTGGYACGCATCGAGCAAGGCGACCAGCCATCCTATTTCGGCTCCGAAGGCCTTCGCGATTTCGACCTGGTGCTGAGCTACACCGGCGGCCCGGCGCTCGATGCGCTCAAGACGACGCTGGGTGCGCGTCTCGTCGTGCCGCTCTACGGACATGTCGACCCCGATCGCCATCGGCCGGCGCAGCCCAGACCGGAGTTCGCTGGCGATCTGTCCTATCTCGGAACCTATGCCGAGGATCGTCAGGCGGGAGTCGAGGCATTGCTGGTGGCGCCGGCTGCGCGGATGCCGGGTTGCCGCTTCATTATCGGCGGCGCGCAATACCCGCAGGATTTTCCGTGGTGCGACAACATCTTCTTTGTCAGGCATCTGCCGCCTGCCGACCATCCGGCCTTCTTCTGCTCCTCACGCCTGACCCTGAACGTCACGCGTGAAGCGATGGCGCGCAAGGGCTGGTGTCCCTCCGGCCGACTGTTCGAAGCGGCAGCCTGCGGCGCCGCTATGATTTCCGATGACTGGCCGGGCATCGACAGCTTCTTCAACCCCGGCAGTGAAATCGTGCTTGCGCATTCCACGGACGACGTGGTCGCCGCGCTCGGTTTGTCGGATGCGGAGCTCGAGGCGCTGCGCCGCAAGGCCCGCGAGCGCGTCCTCGATGAACACACATCGACGCGCCGCGCCGCGGAACTGGACCGTATCCTGAACGAGACCGTTCGGGCGCGAGCAAGCGAAGCTTTGAAGGAAGCCGTCTGATGTTGGGTATCGTGCCGGCCGCCGGGCGGGGCAGCCGCATTCAACCGCTTGGCTTTTCCAAGGAACTGCTGCCGGTAGGCAGTCGAATGGACGGGCAAACCGAACGCCCCTGCGCCGTCAGCGAATATCTGGTGCGCCGGATGGTGCGAAACGGCGTCGACAGGATCTGCTTCATCATCGGCTCGGGCAAGTCGGACATCCTCGAATATTATGCGGCCGGCTATGACAGCGCCGCCGCCATCTTCGTGGCGCAACCTTCTCCAGTCGGCCTCTGCGACGCGATCTTCCGCGCCGCGCCGATCGTTGCGCCCGAAGAGACGGTGCTGATCGGCCTGCCCGACACGATCTGGTTTCCCGAGGACGGCTTCTGCCACCTTCCGGACGACCGGCTGTCCTTCCTGCTGTTCCCTGTCGACCGGCCGGAGCTTTTTGACGCCGTGGCCGTGGATCGGGATGGCCGTGTCGAGCAGATCCAGGTCAAGCAGCGGGATGCTGTCACCAACTGGGTCTGGGGAGCATTCAAGATGCCGGGGCGCATTTTTCACCGGCTCGCTGCGCTCTGGCGCGAGCGGGACGGCTACGACGAGTATTTCGGAACGCTGATCAATGCCTACCTTGCCGCCGGAGGTGAGGCCTGGGGCGTTAAGGCGGGCTCGGCCTATGTCGATGTCGGGACGTTCAACGGCTATCGCACGGCGCTCCGGCTGCTTGAAAACAACGACGCGCCGAAAGACGGCGGCATGCCGATATTGGTGACGTCAAGCCGCTCGCAAACACCTTTCTTGCCGGGCGAAGGAGCCTGATTATGCTGCATTCCGACGCGGAAATACGCCGTCGCATCGACGCGCTGGGCCCTTGGTTCCACAACATGGAACTGGCGGGCGTGCAGACGGCTCCCGACCATTTTCTTGGGAACTATCYGCTGATCAAATGGCAGAAGTTCGCGGATGCGATCCCGGCCGATCTATCGGGCAAGTCCGTGCTCGATATCGGCTGTAATGCCGGTTTCTATTCGATCGAAATGAAGCGRCGGGGCGCCGACCGCGTGCTCGGCATCGATTTCGATCCGGCCTATCTGACACAGGCACGCTTCGCCGCGGAAATTGCGGATTGCGACATCGAGTTCCGCGAGCTCTCGGTCTACGACGTCGGCGCCMTCGGCGAGACCTTCGACATCGTGCTTTTCATGGGAGTGCTCTACCACCTGCGCCATCCGTTGCTGGCGCTGGACCTGATCCGCGAGCACGTCGCGCGCGACCTGATGATTTTCCAGTCGATGCAACGCGGGAGCAGCAAGGTCCTCGCGCTCGAACAGAATTACGATTTCTGGACGCACGACCTCTTCGATCGGCCCGAATTCCCGAAGCTGCATTTCATCGAGCATCGCTATGCGGACGACCCGACCAATTGGTGGATCCCGAACCGCGGCTGCATCGAGGCGATGCTGCGCAGCGCCGGTTTCGAGATACTGATTCACCCGGAGGATGAGGTTTATTTCTGCCGCGCGGCCGGTGAGCCGGCCGGCGAAGGCGCGGTCTATCCAGTGAAAGGACGAAACGATGATTGAAGCCGCCATGATCTGGAACGAGCCCAACAACAAGTCGCATTGGGATCCCGAGCTCGATCCGGACTGGAGCCGCTTCGCCAGCATGGCGATCCTGGCGGGCGATGCCATCGGCCTCGAAAACCCTGCGATCACCCGGATCCTTGGTGGCATTTCGCCGATCGATGCCGGYTTCATGTCGCTGATGAAGGGGTTCGGAGTACTCGATCACGTCGACGCCGTTGGCGTGCATGGCTTCCCGCTCGACTGGAATCTTTGGCAGATCCATGAATGGCCGCAAAAGCTCGGCGAGATCGCCGCGGTCACCGATCTGCCGATCTGGGTCAGCGAAGCCGGCGTGTCGAGTTTCGGCGCCGAGGAGGTCCAGCTCTGGGGCCTGCGCCAGACAGCGGAGTTGCTGCGTGGCAACGCGCCCCGTGTGCAATGGTACAGTCTTTATGACTTGCCTCACGCATGGGGAGCGACGACGCGGCATCGCGAGGTGGAAGGCTCTTCCTACTATCGTCATTTCTACATGGGTCTGCTGCGCGAGGATGGCACGCCCAAGCCGGCACTCGAGGAGTTCCTGCTCCACACTCCGGAGATGGGGCTGGTCCAGTGGTTCCATTTCGAGGACCACCGGCTGGACGACGCGGTTGCCTGGATGAAGCGCCTGGGCGTCACCAATCTGCGCACGGGGCTTTCCTGGGCCGACAGTTTCAGGCCGAACGCGCTCGACTGGTTCGATCGTCAGATGGAAGCGCTCGCCGACTTCGACGTCACCGTCACCTTTTGTTTCACGCCAGAACATCGCGGCCTGCAGCCTCATCACACCAGCCCACCCCAGGTGCCCGAAGAATTCGCCGAATTCTGTGCGAGCATGATCCGCCGCTATGCCCCGGCCGTGCACAACGCCGTCATGCCCGCGCGGCGGGTCTCGGCCGCGTGAGATCATCATGCCGACCGCCGAGCACTCGCCACATGCGCTGACCGAACCCGCCTTTCGGCGAAAACAAGCCATGCCGGCCGGCCACACGACGCAACAGCTGATGTTCGCGCCGTTCTCCGGTTCGATCGGGCGCTGTCGACGGGCGCCGGCAGGCGACTTTCGCGAAATTGAGGGGCTTCGGTTCGATCGGCCATGACGCTCACCGTGCTCAACGTCGCCTACCCGCTTGCGCCAGTCGGCCTCAATGCGGTCGGTGGCGCCGAGCAGGTGTTGTCGGCGCTGGATCGCGCGCTGGTGCGGCAAGGCCATCGTTCCATCGTCGTCGCCTGCAAGGGTTCCAGTGCCGCCGGCACGCTGGTGGAGACGCCCGCCGAAACAGGCGCGCTCGACGAGACGGCAAAGCGCCGCGCCCAGCGCGCGCATCGCGCGGCGATCGCTGCCGCCCGGGCGCGCTGGCCAGTTGATGTGGTCCACCTGCACGGTATCGATTTCGACGCTTATCTGCCCGGCGACGGCCCGACGCTCGTGACACTGCATCTGCCGCTCGCCTGGTATCCGCAAGACGTCCTGAGGCCGGCACGCGAGGACCTGTGGCTGCACGCGGTGTCGGACGCGCAGCAAAAAACAGCGCCGGCAGGATCGAGGCTGATCCCGCCCATTCCAAACGGGATCGACGTCGATGCGTTGAACGACGCCCGGTCGCGTCGCAATTTCGCGCTCGTGCTGAGCCGGATATGCCCGGAAAAGGGCATCCACCTGGCGATCGACGCCGCGAAGCGCGCCGGCGTGCCGCTTGCGATAGGTGGGCAACTCTATCCCTATCAGGCACATGTCCAGTATTTCGCCGACGAAGTGGAGCCTCGTCTTGACAGGCGGTGCCGCTTCCTGGGACCGCTCGGGTTTTGCGCCAAGCGGCGGCTCCTCAACTGCGCCCGCTGCCTGGTTGTTCCGAGCCTTGCCGCGGAAACGAGCTCGCTGGTCGCCATGGAGGCCCTCGCCTGCGGCACGCCCGTTGTGGCCTTCCCGAATGGCGCCCTGCCCCATGTCGTCGAGCACGGCAAGACCGGCTTTCTGGTCAATGACATCGATGAGATGGCGATCGCCATCGACGCCGCGGGCGACCTCGATAACGAAACATGCCGGGCGGAGGCGCGTGACCGGTTTTCGCTCGATCGCATGGTTTCGGCCTATATGGATGCCTATCGGGGGCTGGCCAAGCTTGGCGCTTCGCGCGCGGTATCGGGGRCCGCCCGGTGAGCGGCTTGTGTGCCGATATCATCCGGGACCAGGCTGCGTTCGATGACCTTGAGCCGCATTGGTGGGTACTATGGTTCCGAAGCGCCTCCGCGACGCCTTTCCAGTCACCCGCCTGGCTGTTGCCGTGGTGGCGGACATTCTCGCCCGGTGATCTCTGCRCGATCGCCATATGGAGCGGAAACGATCTCGTCGGCCTGGCGCCTCTCTATCGCGAGACGCGCGTTTCCGGCTCTTTGCTGCTGCCGGTCGGAATCTCGCTGAGCGATTATTTCGATATCCTGTGCGCGCCCAACCAGGAGGCAGCTGTAAGTGCGGCTATCGCCGAGGCCACGCTCTCGCTGGAGTGGTCGCAATGGATCTTGCCGGATCTGCCGGCTGGGGCTGCCTCCCTCCACCTCGGGCTGCCGAACGTCGCGGAGAGCCGATCTCCGAACCATGCCGCTTGCCCGGTGCTCTCGCTTGCCCGCGGTGAGACATTCGCACGCTCGATACCTTCCCGGCGCCGGCGCCAACTGCGCCGCGCCGAAAGAGCTGCGCAACGGCGAGGACGGGTAGCCGTCGAGCGATGCGAGGCCGATCCGAAGACATTCATGGATCAGCTGGTTCGACTGCACAGCGCCCGTTGGGCCGGACAGGGTGTGCTCACCGACATCGCACAGGATTTCCATAGGAGGGCGCTGCCTCGCCTCGCCGCGAACGGACTGGCCAGGTGCTGGTTGATCGAGATCGGCGATACCATCGTTGGCGCGTATTACGGGTTCCATCATCGTGGTCGCGCATATGCCTATCTCGGCGGCTTCGATCCCGCTTATGCGCAGGAGAGCCCCGGCGCGATCCTGATCGGCAAAGCCATTGCCGAAGCCGCTCGAGAGGGGGCACGGGAGTTCGATTTTCTGCGAGGCCGCGAGAATTACAAATACGGCTGGGGGGCAGAAGATCGATGGACGGTGCAAAGAGTCTGGACCCGGAACGCGTCGCCATGACCGCAGCGGAACGAGAGAGGATGACCGCGAGGCATATCCTCGAGAGATGCATGGCAAACGATCTGTCCGCCGAAGTCGCAGTCGCCAGATTGGCGCTCAATCTCCAGCCGGACGTCAAGCCGGCGGAGCTGGCCGATATCGCGCTGGACATGCGCTCATACGCCCCGCGTCGGAGAGGCTGGCTCGAAGAGGTGGCCATGCTGCTTTCCCGCAAGGCGGTTTCCTTTGACGATCTCCGGACAACGGCAGCTTCCGTATGTCATGACCGTCTGGACGACGAAACGCATGAGATGACTGTCAGCAGGCTGGCCAGCGGCTTCGACCGGGCCGCCGCCATTTCTCCGGCTGCCAGCGYCCAACTGTCGTCGCTTGGCGATGAGGAGAAGCTTTCGGCCGCGACGGCCGAGATTGCTTCCTGGCTGGAGCAACAAGGCTTTCTGGGCAGGGGCAAGACAATACTCGACATCGGCTGCGGTATCGGCCGCTTCGAACGCGCGCTCCACCAAAAGGCAAAGCACATTGTGGGCATCGATATCTCTTCGAGGATGCTCGAGATCGCCCGCCAACGCTGCGCCGGCCTCGGCAATGTGGAGTTCCGCCAGACCTCGGGCCTCGATCTTGGTGAGTTCGTCGCCGCCGGTTTTGATGGTGTGCTGGCGGTGGACTGTTTCCCCTATCTGGTGCTCGCCGGCATCGCCGATCGGCACTTCAGCGAAATCGCGCGCCTGTTGCGGCCAGGAGGACTGGCGGCCATTCTCAACTATTCGTACCGGACGTCGCCAGCCGTCGACTCTTTCGATGTCCGCCGTCTTGCCCACGCATGCGCAATGGACGTCCTCGTCGATGCCGATTTGCCTTTCCGACGCTGGGACGGCACCGCGTTTCTTGTTCGCCGTTCCGGCGGAACATAACCGGGAGACCGAAGTTGGGGCGCCGAACCACTCTCGCAGAGCTGACATGCCCAGGAGAAGAAGATGACAACCGGTGGCAAGAAACATATGGGTCGCGGCAGTCAGGGCAAGGGTTCGGGAACCGGAGCGAAGACGGAGCTTCCGAAGGACATGGTCGGCGAAAACGACGTGCTTTCGAACCGGGATAAGAAGCAACACACGAAAGAGCGCGGTCTGGATAGCAATCGCATCAAGTCCGATCAATATCAGGACAACGCGGCAAACCGGGTCCCCAAGGATTGAGGTGGCTTTGGTCTCTTAGGAGTCGGCAAGCCCGCAAAGGGATCTGGTAAAGTTTTCGCTCTGCCCACAGCTTATGCGAAGCCGGAGCCGATGGGCGGCAGGAAGCGCCTTGTAAACTCCGGCGGCCTATGGTCTCAACGTGAAACTAAGGGACCCGTTTGCTGAGAGAATGCCATGACTCGTCGGAGCCAGCGCGATTTCGGCCCCCAGGGGAACCTGAGGGTGGAACAAGAGATTGCGTCGTTGTTGGAAGCCATCGAGCAGGAGAAAATTCCCGATCGGCTGACCGAGCTCGCGATCGAGTTGCAGAATGCCCTGATCCAGAAGCGTCACTGCAAACCGGAGAGCTGATATCCGCCCTTATCGGTGTTGGTCGGCGCCTCGCTCCCAGCTGTCTTCCAGAAGATGGTCCTGTCTTTCGACCAGTGTCTGCGATGAGCTTTCATTCAGGAGTTCCAGAACGTGCACGCGAGCGCGGTTGAGGCGRYTTTTCACCGTTCCAACCRCACAATCGCATATCTCAGCCGTTTCTTCGTAGCTGACCCCCAGCACACCGATCAGCATCAAGACTTCACGCTGATGTTCGGGAAGCTTCTGGATGGCTGCATGAACTTCCTTRCTGCGAAGGGACCAGTCCTGGGTGGCTTCCGAAATCGGTCGGCTGGAGGCGCAATCGAGCAACCCTGGCGCTTCCCTGGCCGCGGCCTTGACGCGCGTGTAGTGCGTGTTGCGCATGATGGTGAAAAGCCAGGACTTCAACCGCGTTCCCGGTTCGAACTTGTCCAAATTGCCGAGCGCTTTGGTCAAGGTCTCCTGAACCAAGTCGTCGGCGTCGTCAGGAACACGGCAAAAGGTACGCGCGAAAGCGCGCAGGGCCGGGATCAGATCGACGACGGAGATTTCCGCCGGTGCACGATCTGGCGCGGCATGACCATTGGGTAACACGGTTCGAACCCCAGCAGAGACATGAGTTTTGATTAGGGACAATGCGTGACAAAGATGATCGTTCCTGTTTTGAAACGAACTTGCTCGGACGCCTCAGCCAGCGCGCCTAAAAGAACCAGCTCGCCACCAAGCCAATCGATGCCGCAAAGATCACCATCGTCGTGATGCCCCCGAGGATATTCGTGCTCCGGCTGTTGACCCGGTCGCCCATGATCCTGCGATCGTTCGTCATCAAAAGAATGAGCAGCAGGAGCGGAGGCGTGGAAAAGCCTTGCACGATGCCAGCCCACACCAAGGCCCGCATCGGATTGAAGCCAAAGAAATTGAGCCCGACTGCGATCAGCGTGAATGCTCCGGTAGCCAGGTAGAAGCCCGGGGCGTCCCGCGGCTTCGCATTCATGCCGTTCTTCCAGCCCATTGTCTGCGCGAGATCGAAGGCCGCACCGGTTGTCATGACGGGAACGGCCAGAAAACCGACTCCGATCACACCGGCGGCGAAGATTATGCCTGCCGCATCGCCGGCAAGCGGCCGCAGCGCGTCAGCTGCCTGGGCCGCCGTTTCGATCTGGGTCTGCCCGGCCTTGTGAAGCGTCGACCCGGTGGAAAGAATGATGAAATACATGATCAGGTTGGAAAAGGTCATGCCGATCAGAATGTCCTTGCGCGACCGGCTCAACTCTTCCTCTGTCGCCCCTTTCCGTTTCTCGAGCGTGTTTCTACCCAGCGCTTTCTCCTCCTCTACCTCCTGGTTGGACTGCCAAGTGTAGAGGTAGGCTGAAAGTGTGGTGCCGATGATCGCGACGAGGATCGACAAATACTCACGGCTGAAGTGAACCTTTGGCAGAAAGGTACCGCTCAGCACCGGCATCAGCTCCGGCCGGGCGAGGACAGCCGAGACGACATAGGCGAGCAGCGCCAATGCCAGCACTCGAAATAGATTCCTGAGAAGATCGTAAGAACCAAAGACCTGAAGAGCAAACATGAACGCCGCAACCAGGGCGACGATGATTGGGATCGGTAACGGCACAAACAGGTTGATCGCCGCCGCCATGGCACCGAGATCCGCAGCAGCTTCGATGGTGTTGCCGATCAGGACACCAACCAGGACAGACCAAAGCAGCCAGCGCGGATAAAAATCAGCGATAACCTGGAAAAGTCCCCGCCCCGATACCTGGCCGAGCTTCGATGAGAGGTACACGACAGTGTACATCATCGGCAGCGTCACGGGCGCAGTCCAAAGCAGGTCCGGCCCGAACCTCGCCCCCGCGCTGGCATAGGTTCCAATTGCCGAGCAGTCGTCGTCGGCCGCACCGGCGATCAAGGCCAGACCGACGGCTCTCCCGATACCTTTGCGCGTTTGCCTGTCTTGCCCTTGATTGGCTTGTTCGGTCATCACTCGCGCTCGGTGCCGTTGGAAAGGATCGGCCGAACATGCGTAAGTGAGTGCCGCCTTTGGGTTTTGGGCCGAACCGCGCAATCAGGTGTTTTGTTCCGCGGCAAGGTCGGCTGATCCGGCTGTCAGGCGTCGCCTCCCGCAAGCTGAATCTGTTGTGGTCATGGACCGGTCGTGACGGCATGGGCAGAGGAAAGCGTCAACCCCTGGTTGGCCCAGGTGCATGYCTTGGCAGCAGCGGCTGAAAAAGTATTGCTGCGGGAGAGAAAGCCGCGAGACGTCAATCCTTGTGCTGGCTGAAACGTGAAACGGCTTCGATGAGCAATCTGGTCTCGACCGGCTTCGACAATCTCGGCGAATTGCGGAACTGATCGGGAAAAACGGTGGCGCTGTCATAACCGGTCAGGAAAACAAACGGCACGTCGCGAGCGGCGAGGTGTTCGGCAAGCGGAAAACTGCGTTCGCCTTGCAGGTTGACGTCGAGCACTGCCCCATCCAACTCGACGCCGTCGATCTGCTCGAGCGCCTGTTTGACGGAGGGCGCGGGACCGACGACATCGCACCCTGCTTCGGTCAACTCGTCCGAAAGATCCAGCGCAACCAGGAAAGCGTCCTCGACGACGAGGATGCGCAGGCCCGATAGTGGAGCGCTTTTGTTCATGCGTGGCTGGACAACGGCTCGAGGCTTACGTCCGGGTTAGGGGAATCTCAAGCAGACACTCCAGGCCGGCAGGCCTGAAGTCCAAAGAAATACTCCCTCCCAACTCGTACTCTAAACTCTGCTGGATGAAAGTGGTTCCAAAATTCCTTCGCGACGGCTCCCGCACGGCCGGGCCCCCCACTTCCTTCCAGTGAATCGACAGCATGCCAGGCTTTGTAACGTCCCAGGAGACTTCGACGCGGCCGGKGTCTGCGGAAAGGGCTCCATATTTGGCGGCGTTGCTGGCAAGCTCGAAGAATACCATGCCCAGTGCGGCCGCCGTTGCCGCATCGAGATGGAATGACGGGCCATGGACAACGAGGTTCTGGCGTTCCGCGCTGTTGTAGGGAGAAAATGTCGCCCTGAGCAGCTGCTCCAGGTCAGCATCGCCCCAATTATGGGAGGACAGCACCTCATGCGTACGGGCCATCGCGTGCAGCCGCTCATGGAACGAGGCAGCGAATTCCCCCATCGAGMCTGACGAACGGATCATACGCCCGGCCAGCGCGGTGATCGTCGCGAGGATGTTCTTCACCCGATGCTGCAGTTCGTGCAGCAATCTTTCCTGCGCGCGCTCGGCTTCCTTGTGGYTGGATATGTCGACCAGCGTCGCTATGGCGCCGCGCACCGYGCCGTTTTCGTCGAACAGGGGGTTGGCCGACATCATGACGTCGATGCCGGAGCCGTCCTCGCGCAGAATTCTCGCTTCATAGGCTGGGATTGCCTTGCCGGTTCGGATCGCCTTGAACAGAGGCTGGTCGTCGGCATCCACTTTGGCCCCGTTGAGCGTCAGCGGCAGGGTAGCAGGGACAGGGATTAGCTTGTCTCCGGTGGCGCGCAGTCCCGCGAGCTCCACCGCGCGCCGATTGGCGCGTATCTCCGCGCCGCCGCCGTCCTCGGCGATGAAGATACCGACCGGCACCAGGTCGAGCAGGGTTTCGAGGCTTTCGACCCGATTGCGCAAATCATGCGAGAGCACGCCGATTCTTTCCTCCGCCCGCGCGATCTGGGTGACGTCGACGAAGGTGACGACCACGCCGGCGATGACGTTATCGACCGTGCGGTAAGGCAGGACGCGCATGATGTAGCGCCTGCCGTTGTCGGTGCCCGCGACCTGCCGCTCAATGGTRCCGAGCCGCTGCAGCACCTGCTCCATGTCAGCCTGYAGCCCGTCGGCGGGAAAACGCGGGCGCACATGCGCGAGAGGCCGGCCGACATCGCTTTCGACCAGCCTGAACAGGTCGCGCGCCGTCGGCGTGAAGCTCTTGATGCAAAGGTCGCGGTCGAGGAACACGGTGGCGATCTGCGTGCTTTCGAGCAGGTTCGCCATATCGTTGTTGGCGCGGCTGAGCTCGTCGACGCGGATGTTGAGCTCGGCATTGACCGTCTGCAGTTCCTCGTTGATCGACTGCAGCTCTTCCTTCGAGGTCTCCAGCTCCTCGTTGGACGATTGCAGCTCCTCGTTGATGGAGGACAACTCCTCGTTGGAGGATTTCAGCTCCTCATTGGAGGATTCGAGCTCCTCCGTCGTGATCTGCAACCGCTCCTTGGTTTCTCTCAACTCCCTTTCGAGCTGGCTGACATTGGCGCTTTCCACATCGTCGGTCGTGTGGACCGGCTCGTCCTCCGATTCCGGCTTGATGCCGCCGACGTCACGGAAGACCAGCATGTAGAGCGGGTCCGACGAGCCGTCGGAGGGCAGTGGCTGCACGGCCAGGCTGATCGTCTGGCGGCCGCCATTGGTGCCGACGGTGATTTTGTTCTGGATCGCCACCTGTCCGGTGCTGGCCGCCTTGTGGAGCGCGGCACGCAGATCCATGCGAAGGCCCCGCCGTGCCATGGAAAAGACGTTGTGGTCGGGGGCGCCCGCGGCGAGCTCGAGATATTTACCGGTGCCGCCCGAACTGTGCATCAATTCGCCGCCGGCGTTGACCACCACATAGGCAGGCGCATAGCGCTCGACGATGACACGCTCCGCCACCTCCTGCAGGGTTCCGTTCGTCGACCGCTGGCGCACATTGGGCGCCGCCTGCCTGGCGGCGGCGGCGAGCGGGAATTCGGGCAGCCGGTGCGGCGTCACCGCCCCGCGCTTCTGGAAAATCCGGCTCGCCTTGTCGACGGTGGAGAAGAGGCGGGCGTGYCGCGTGACGTTCTCCGAAGATCCGAGGAAGAGATAGCCGTTGTTGCGCAGCGCGTAATGGAAGATCGGGACGATCTTTTCCTGCAGTTCCGGTCCCATATAGATCAGGAGGTTGCGGCAGGCGATCAGGTCGAGCTTCGAAAAGGGCGGGTCGCGCAACAGATTGTGCGAGGAGAACAGGCAGATTTCCCGCAATTCGGCGGCGATGCGGTAAGTGCCGTCCTCGCGGGAGAAGAACTCCTTCAGCCRCTTCGGCGTGATGTCGCTGGCGATCGTCGCCGGATACCGGCCGGCGCGAGCCACCTCCAGCGCGCGCTCGTCGATGTCGGTGGCGAATATCTGCAGATTGGGCGAGGCGGCGCCGCGCGGCGCGGCCTCCTTGAGCAGCATGGCGATCGAATAGGCCTCTTCRCCCGTGGCGCAGCCCGGCACCCATACGCGGATCGTCTCGTCGGGCTTGCGGTCCTCGAACAGCCGGGGAATGACAAGTCTCTCTAGGACATCGAAGGCGTGCTCGTCGCGGAAGAAGCTGGTGACGCCGATCAAAAGGTCCTGGAACAGCAGATCGACCTGCTGCGGCTCGTCGCGCAGGCGCTCGTAAAAGGCGGACGGGTCGTCGATCTGCAGCACCTGCATGCGGCGCTGGATGCGCCTAAGGATGGTGTTGTCCTTGTAGCCGCTGAAATCATGGCCGGTTCGCACGCGCAGCAGCGCCGCGATGCGCGAAAGCTGGTCGGCCACATCGCGCTTGCGGCGGTCGCGCTCGCTTTCATTGCGGTTGGCGTGATTGAAATAACCAATCAGCTTTGATGCCATCTCATCGACCGGYATCACCATGTCGACAAGGCCGCTGTGCACGGCGCTGCGCATCATGCCGTCATATTCGGCGCTTTCCTGCGCCAACGTCAGGCCACCACGCTCCTTGATTGCCCTCAGTCCAATCGTGCCGTCGCTGCCGGTTCCGGAAAGAATGATCCCGGCCGCCTGTTCCGACTGCTCCTCGGCCATGGAGGTGAAGAAATCGTCGATCGGCGTCCGCCTGGCGCGCGTCGCAACCATCTTGGCCATATGGAAATGCTGGCCGCGCAGCATCACCGACACACCTGGGGGTGTGACGTAGATCTTGTCGGGCTCGATATCCATGCCCTCGGCCACGGTTTGCGTTTCGATCGCGGTGGAGCGCTGGATGATGCTGGCAAGGACGCTTTCGTGCTCGGCGTCGAGATGTTGAATCACCACATAGGCAAAGCCGCTGTCGGCCGGCACCTGGGGGAAGAATTGCTGCAGTGCCGCGATGCCGCCGGCCGACGCGCYGATGCCTATGATCGGGAAGGGCRCAGCCTCTTTCGCGCCGTCGCGCGAGCTAGCGCTTGCTTTCTTTTTGCTTGCCTTCCTCGCCGTCTGCGCCATTGCCTGCCTGTGCCCGCCTGCTTTCCAGGATGCGCTCGATGACAGCGGCATCCGCTTCGTATTCCCTCGCCCGCTTGCCGAACTCGCTGGCGAGTGTGGCACGGTTCTGCGCCTTTTCCCGCTTGGCCATGCGCCGGGCGAACTCCGCCCGTTGYTGATGCGCCCGCAGCAAGCCCCACAGGATCTCGTCCGCCTCGATCGCCTGCGCCTCCATCACGGCGTCGGCGGTGAAAGCGTGCCCGGTATGGCACCGATAGCGCAACATGTCACCGTCTTCGATCTCCCACAACGGCCCGTGGCATTCCGGGCATGTAAACACCGACAGCTGCCCAAGTCGATCTGCGTCTTTCATCGTCGAATGCTCCTGTGCCGCGATTGCGGCCTCCAGCCTGACCGTCTGTGGGGCCGGCAAGGTCTCGCCGRCCGGCTCAGCCGCCAGCTGCGCCAACAAGCCGCCGAGCTTGGCGGCAGGTTCGCAATGATCGATTTCAACATAACGCAGCGCGCTTTCCACCATGGAAGGTACCAGCGTGTCCTTGGGGTGCTGGACCACCGCGAGACCGCCCACAGACTTGATGGCCCTCAGGCCGGCTGTGCCGTCGGAAAGCGCGCCCGACAGCAGTACGCCGATGACGCTCGCGCCGTAGCTCAGCGCCRCCGAGCGGAACAGCGGGTCTATCGCCGGCCGGGCGAGGTTTTCGCGCGGCCCGCGACGCAGCATCATGTGGTCGTCATGAAGCAGGAGGTGAGCTCCGGGAGGCGCGACATAAATGTTGCCGGTTTCGATTCCTGCGCCGTTCTCGGCCACGGAGGTCTCGAGCGTCGCGATGYGTTGGAGAATTCCCGGCAGATAGCTGACCTGGCYGACATGAATCACTATGAACACGGCCGCGGGCAAATCGGCGGGAAGATCGCTCACTATCTTCTTTAGAGCCTCAACCCCGCCGGCGGAGGCGCCGATGACGATAACGGAGCGGTTGCGCGCGCTGGGTCGCCGCGAGCCTGTCGCCGTTTCGCGAGCAGGTGAAATGCGGTTTCGATCGTCGGCCATGTCACCCTTAGAATTGCCCCCGCCCTGAAACCATAAGTCGTTTAACGGGCGCTCGGTTCCATAGGGCACTCGATCGTGCAGGTCAGGCCGGAAAGTTAGCTCCGTTGTCAAGCACGTGGCGATTGGTCACCTTCGTGTCTTTTCGACATTTTGCTTCACAACCGGCGCGAGATCGGCGCGGCTTCCGCTGCTCACCGAATAAGCACGCGTGATTTCGGCGCCGAACAGAAAAATCTGGGCTGAGTAATAGACCCACAGCAGCACCACCATCAGCGCCCCCGCGGCGCCGTAGGAGGTCGCGATCGAACTGCTGCCGATGTACCAGCCGATCAGCGACTTTCCGATGGTGAACAGAAGCGCGGTGACCAGGGCGCCGACGGCGACGTCTCGCCAGGTGAGGCTGYGGTCCGRCAGGACTTTGTAGATCGCYGCGAAGAGCAAGGCGATCAGCAGGAACGAAACGATCGTGTTGATGGAACTCACGATCAGTTCGCCGAACGGCAGGCGCTGGTTGATCACATCGCTCAATGCCGAGATGGCCGTGCTCGCCGCGAGCGACACCAGGAGCATGAAGYCGAGCGCGGCCACGAGACCAAGGCTTGCCATCCGCGCCCGCACAAGGCTCGAAAGCGACATGTCGCTTGGCTCGACTTTCCAGATCTTGTTCAGCGACTGCTGCATCTCGCCGAAGACGCCGGAGGCCGTTATCAGGAGCGTCACCAGCCCGATGATCGTGGCCACCGTGCCGGACCACCCGCGCGAAGCGGTGGCGATCGTGGCCTTCAAGAGATCGGCGCTCTGCGGACCCATGACGCCCGATATCTCGGCCGAGAGCGCGAGTTGCGCGGCGTCCTTGCCGACAACGATGCCGGCGACCGCCACCACAATCAGAAGGATCGGCGCAAGCGAGGTGGTGGCATAGAAGGCGATCGCCGCGCCATGGCTCAGGGCGTTGTCATCGATGTAGCCGCTTACGCTTTGCTTCAGCAGCGCCCAGGCCTCTTGCGGCCAGCCGGTCTTCGATTTCCTGTCCTGCGCCATGTGTGCTGCCCATCTCCAACGGGCTTTTCCGGGTGGTGCTCAGTAGCCTCCGATGATGGGCAGGATCTCGCCGGTGATATAACTGGAGCATTGCGGCGAGGCCAAAAACACGTAAGCCGGCGCAATCTCTTCCGGCTGGGCCGGCCGCTTCATCGGCGTCTGGGCGCCGAACCGCGAAACGTCCTCGGCCTCCTTCTCCGAGGGGTTGAGCGGCGTCCAAACCGGACCAGGCGCCACTGCGTTCACGCGGATGCCCTTGCTGATGAGATTGYCGGAGAGCGCCCGGGTGAAGGCGTGGATGCCGCCCTTGGTCATCGAATAGTCCACCAGATCCTTCGAACCTTCGATGCCGGTGACGGAACCGGTATTGATGATCGCCGACCCGGGCTTCATATGCGRCACCGCCTCCTGCGCCATGTGGAAGTAGCCATAGAGGTTTGTCTTCAGCGTGGTGTCGAAATGCTGCTCGGTGAGATCGGCGAAGTCGGTCGAATGGATCTGGAAAGCCGCGTTGTTGACGAGCACGTCGATCCTGCCGAAGGCCTTGACGGTCTGCTCGACCAGCTTATGGCAAAAGGTCCGCCTTGAGACGTCTCCGCGAAGCGTGATGCAGCGCCTGCCTTCAGCCTCGACCGCCTGCTTCGTCTCCTTTGCGTCGCGGTCCTCGCTGAGATAGGCGATCGCGACATCCGCCCCTTCCCGCGCGAACAGAACCGCCACGGCGCGGCCGATGCCGGAATCGCCGCCGGTGATCAGGGCCACCTTGCCGTCCAGCTTGCCTGACCCTCGCCAGAACGGCGCGTCGTAAAGCGGCGCCGGTTCGATCGCCCATTCCTCGCYGGGCTTCGGATGATGCTGCTTGGGGAATGGCGGCGCTGGATATTGCCTGGCGCCGGCCTGCATGGCTCGCTGCGATTTGGATTTGCCGTTCGGCTTGGCGCGGTCGGCCGCGTCGACCTTGCGCTGAACGCTCCGCTGCCGGTTCGCCGCGCGATCGGTAGCGGACTTGGTCGGTGAGGCGGATGCCATCGATGTAGCGGATTTTGTCGCTCTGGCGGATTTCGTCGGCATTGCTTTCTCCTTTGATTCTCTCTCGGGACAACGCAGCCGAACAGAAAAGGTTGGCATCGCCACCCAAAGCCCACTTTTTCGGTTGTCCACCGCGCGGCTCGCCCTCGATCCCGCTGTTGGTTGATTGGATGCAACCGGGCAGGCGAGGGGCTGGCGAACTCGTCATGAAATGGAACCGCGGATGATTTAGCCTCTCTTGTCGCGCGAGATACGGAACGACATCGGTGGTTTCGCGTTATGCGCGATGCTTCTCGACGACCACATCAGCATGGCGCAAAGGCATGTTCGGCATGGCGAACTGCACATTGCGCGCCAGCAGGAGCGGATTACCCGATTGAGGAGCAAAAGCCTGCCGACGACGGATGCTCTGACTTTCCTGAGGCTGTTGGAAGACGTTCACGCCCTGCAGCGGCAACACCTTTCGCGACTTCTATCGAAGTCGGCCGCTTCACAAGCAGCGTCCGAGGTTTCGGCTGCCGAGACGCGGCCGGTGCATGCCGCACCCGATTTGATTTCGATTCCCGATCCCATCCTCCGGCTCACGCTGGAGCTTGAGGAGAAGCTCAAAGCCAGAATGAAGTGGCTGACCGCCAAGCCTCCCAAGGGCAAGCTTCACTAGCTTACTCGTCCTGCCGGACTACCTGCCTCGGAATCGGAGAGCTTCTGTCGCACCGACTCGTCGGTCCTGTCGGCCGTGGCTTTGACGACGCCGCCGACCTTGTCGGCCAGCGTCCCCTCGCTTGACGCCTGCCGTCCGGCTTCGTCGCTCGCCGTCTGGTAAGCGTCGGCCGCGACTTGCTTTGCGGCGTCGAGGCCTTCTTTCAAAGTCTCTTCGGCACTGTCCCGAAGCCTCTCGCGATAGGCGCCYAATTGCTCATCCTCGATCTCAGTGTGGGGCAACATGGCGCCGATCGCAGCTCCGATGGCGAGGCCGACGGCAGCCGCGGCGAGAGGCTGGTCCTGAAGCAGGCTATGCGCCGAGCGGGTAGCGCTCGTTGCCATATCGGCCGTAGCTGCCGCCGAACCCGCGAGCGTGTCCGCAGCRCTGCTTGCCATGTTCGACACTGCGCCGGCTGCTTCGCTTGCCATTCCCGAGACGGTTCCGGCCGCTCCGCTGGCTGCTTCGGCAACAGAGCCCGCAACATCCGTGGCCGTCGAACCCATTCCGGCGCCGAATGCTCCATGATCGAGGCTAGGATCGCGCCGCGTCGTACCGTCGGTACCAGCCGAAGCGGCGGAAGTGCCGCTGCCCAACATCAGCCACGCCAAGCCCGCGCCGATTACGGTCAGCGGCAACGGATTGTCCCGCACCTGGACCTTCAGGTTGTGGACCATCTCGGAGCCCGCGCCTCCCCTGAAAAGCCCGGTGAACTCGTCGAAGAGCTGGCCGGGGGTCATCTTGTCGCGAATGGAGTCTGCGGTCGCCACCACCCTTGCGCGCGTGGCTTCCGCCTCGCGTTCGAGCTCGGCTGCGGATTTTTCGGTCATCTCGCTTGTTCCTTGATCACGTTCACGTCACGCTTGAGCTGTTCTTGTGTGCGGTCCGGAGCGAGCTCGGAGGGCGCCATGCTTGCCATGCCGGTCCGCAACAGGATCACGCCCAGCACGGCAACCACCACGCCGACGAGCAGGGCGGACCACCCGGCGCCCAGACCGAGGCGGGCCAGGGCGATGACGAGCGCCTGCAGCAAAACCAGCAGCGCCGCGAGCAAGCATATCGCACCGCCCAGCACCTCGACGGCGCCTGCGCCAGCCTTGGTCGCGTTCTCCGAGATCTCCGCTCTCAGGAGCCTCGCCTCCGTTTGCACGAGCGTGCTCACCTGTTGCGCCAGATCGGCGACCAATGTGCCGAGACTTGGGTTATCCTGAGTGTTCATTTCTTCAGCTCCGCTGCCTTCCCGGGTATGCCGCCGTCGGAGCCCCAATTTGCTGGAGCGGTATCCCGGCGGGCGCTCGTTCCCATGCCGGTTTGTCTGGAATATTCAGGCTTGGCCGTAGACTGCGTCGGACGGCGCGTGCCGGGCGGCGAAGCCTTTATGAAGCGGCCAAGCGCCAATCCCGCCAGAACCGAACCGGCAAGAAGCGTTCCGGGATTCTGGCGGCCAAAGGCCTGGACGTCTTCGAGCACCTGCCCGAATGGCTTCTCCTTCAATGAAGAGGAAAGCCGTTCCAGCCCGCTCGCGGCATCCTRCATGAATTTCGAGGCCGCGCTCTGGTCGCTGTTGGCCAGGTGATCGCTCGCGGCGCGCAGGGCGCCGCCGAAGGCGGACAGGCTCGATCCGATATCGCGCTGCGTCTCCTCGGCCCTTTCGGCGACGGCCTGCCGAGCTTCGGCGGCATAGGCCCCCGTCCTGCGGGCGACGTCATCGCGGGCATCGTGGAACGCTTCGCTGGCGCTTTTGGTTTCTTGCTGGATCCGATTGGAAACTTCGTCCTTCGCCTCGGCGAAGTCGGCGGGCTCGCGGCCCCGATCATTCTCGCGCTGCATGGTGCCTCCTAGTGAAAGCCGAGGAAGGAAAGCACCGCGAGCACAACGACGATCAGACCGATGAGATAAATGACACTGTTCATGGCGCAGCCTCCTCGATGCCGGTCCGAACTTCGCGCCGGGCGCTATGTTCCGCCGCACCAGCAGCTTTTTAGCGAATTATCATTTGCCCTCGGGCCGCGCCTTCAAAGCGGCAAGCTCCTCGTCCGGGCAGAGTAGCCTCGGGCGCTCCGGATCCGAAATATCGAGCTTGTCCCACGGAATGCGATAAAGCCGCTCACGACGCCGCAGCCCGAAGACGTCGAGCAATGCGGTACCGATGGTCGAAGCGGACAGGCGCTCGAATGCGGCAAAGATACCGACATGAAATTCGATGACGACGAGGTCGCCGCCGTCCTGCTCGGCGATGATCTCCTCGATATAGCCAATGCTCCTGCCCTGCTCGGAGAACACGCGCCTGCCGGCAAGGTGATCGAGATGCACGGCCGCCATCCTCAGGCTCCCGGGATTCGGCCGACGACATGTTCGCGCAGCCAGTCCTGCCAGGCGAAGATCCTGGTGCGGCGCACGTCGATGTCGAATTCGATGTCGACGCCGATGTCGCGCACCTTGTTCCACGCGATCCGGTGCGGCCGTGGCTGACGCTTGCCGCTCAGCCTTGCCGCGAGTTTCGCGGTCCATCGTCCGGGCGCCGAGCCAAGCCGTCGCGCCAGCGCAATCGAGCCGAGTTCARCGGCAATGACCCTGGGCGGCTTGCCCGGCCTCAGCTCGGCGACAATGCTATCCACCTTGCCGATCTTGACCTGCTCGCGATCGACGACCTGCTTGTCCAGTATATCGCGCAGCAACTGCATCATGTGCCTCCGAATATCTGCAGCGGAATGGTCACCACCGCCAGCACGAAGCCGAGCGCGATGACGAAAATCACGGCTGCGTTCGAAACCACGCCGTTGCGATGCTTGCCGACATAGCGGTCATCGTTGAGCAGGAAAAGGAAYGGCACGACCGTCAGCGGCAGGCTGGCCGCTGTGAGCGCCATCGAGAAGATGGTGACCTTCAACGGATCGAGACCGAGCGCTATCGGAACGGCGGCGAGGAAGAGCGTCAGCGTGTAGACGAGGCTGAAGCCGGGATCGTCGCGCGGCTTCAGATCCTCGCCCCATGTCCACCCGAACCCCTGCGCGACGAGATAGGCCTGCTGCAACGCCACTTCGAGCGCGGCGCYGAAACAGGCGATGGCCAGCGAAGCCACGAAAAGGACGAAGCCCCAAAAGCCGAACATCGGGATCAGCATCAATGGCAGCTGATTGTAATCGTCCACTTCGGTGACGCCATGAGCGCCAAGCACGAGCGCCGCCACGATCAGAACGCCCACCGAGATCGTTCCGCCAAAGCTCATGCCGAGCCCGGCTATCGCCCGATTGGCGCCGAGATAGCTCTTGTCCCACTGATCTTCGATCGCGCCTGAGGAATAGAACATGAAAAGGTAAGGCGATATCGAGGCGCCGAGAATGCTGACGGCCATGAACCAGTATTTTGCCGTATCGTGGTGCGGCAGGCTGGGCACGGCCCCGAGCRCCACTTCTTTCCATTCGGGGCGAAGCATCACGGCCGCGACGACGAAGCAGAGCGTGACCAGGCCGAGCATCGACACGCCTTTCTCGATGAGGCCGAATGTGCCTTTCCACAACAGCAGCCACGCCAGGAAGGCGACCGGCAGCGCCCACCACTGGAAGCTGATTCCCGTGGCAAGTTCGGCAGCGATAGCCACCCCGCCGATCTCGGCGGAAAGCACCAGGAAGTTGACCAGCAAGGTTGCCAGCAGCGGCCAG
Organism: Mesorhizobium sp. LCM 4576; assembly: GCF_001854815.1. Lineage (NCBI taxonomy): Bacteria > Pseudomonadati > Pseudomonadota > Alphaproteobacteria > Hyphomicrobiales > Phyllobacteriaceae > Mesorhizobium > Mesorhizobium sp. LCM 4576. The sequence goes on along the minus strand of NZ_MDDT01000024.1, from coordinate 70,050 downwards.
ATGAAAGCATTGAAGCCGAACCGTTCGCGAATGCCGTCGGCGATGGTGTGATGGCTCACCGCAGCGAAGCGGYCGGCCATCTCGACCAGGAAGATGATGCAGATGGTGCCGAGCACGACCGCCCAGATGAGCTGGAAGCCGAACAGCGCTCCGGCCTGCGCCGCGGTCGCCATCGACCCGACCTCCAGGAAGCCGCCGACGCTGGTGACGACACCAAGCGAGATTTCCAGCAGCTTCTTCATCTGTCGGGCGAGAAATATTGTCGATAGCCGTTGGCGAGATCGCCTTGGGCGGCGCGAAGCTCCTGGAGGGCCTGGCCGGCTTGCGCATGCTGTTCGGCCTCGACTGCGTCCTTGGCCCGCTTTGCCGCGTTCGACAGCCGGTTGACGGTCTCTGCTAACGCATCTCGCTTTGCCTTGTCCGACAGGGGCGCCGATTCCACTTGCCGGCCAGCGTCGGCAAGCGTCTCGGCGAAGCTCTGCAAGGCGGAGGATGCGTAGTGCGACGGTGCGGCGCCCGAGAGCCAGGCATCACTCACCAGCACTGCCGCCTGCGCTGTCGATGCCGCAAGCTTCGACTGCTGGTCGACGGTTTCAGATGAGGAGCAGGAGGCARGCRCCAAGRCCAGCAGGGGCAGGAAGACCCGGCTCGGCCGGGCAATGGTGCGCAACATCTTCCACTCGTTGCAATTGCTTGAAATCGCGAGGATAAGGCCGCAGCCTCAGGAAAGTTCCTCCGTGTTCCGGATTTGCGGCATCGAGGCTGTTTCAACGCTATTGGGACGATTATGGACCGAGATCTTGCCAAGACATTGCCTGAGCGCGCCGGCAGCTGGGCGATCGCGCTCACCGAGCAGAAGAGCGTCACCGGGACGCAGGACGAAGCGGCATTCGGTCCATGRCTGGCGGTGCAACTGCGGGAGGATCCCGCCTTCCGCCGCGCGGATATCTGGACGATCGAGGTCGGGCCTGGAGACGGCCGGCATTGCGTGGCGATGCTGCTTCGCGGGACGGGCCGCTCGACCGTGCTTCTGACCGGTCACTACGACACGGTGGCAACGCGAGACTACGGCGAGTTGGAAGAGCTGGCCACGCGGCCTCAAGCTTTGACGCGCGCCTTGCGCAATTCCCTGATGGACGCCGATACGCCTGCCGCCCGGTTGGCCCGCGCCGACCTGGAGAGCGGCGAGTATCTGGCCGGACGCGGCTTGCTGGACATGAAGGCCGGTCTCGCCRCCGGGCTGGCGGTATGCGCGGATTTCGCCGAAAGCGCCAATGCCGCGGGCAATCTGTTGTTCATCGCGGTGCCGGACGAAGAGAACAATTCGGCCGGTGCCCGCAAGGCCGCCCAAGCGCTGCCCGGCATTTATGAGCAGCACGGCCTCGATCTTGTCGCGGCTATCAATCTTGACGCCATTGCCGATGATGGCGACGGCTCGAAAGGACGCATCATCGCGCTTGGGACAGTCGGCAAGCTGCTTCCGACCGCCTATGTGGTTGGCGTTCCTACCCATAGTGGATTTCCGCTGAACGGCATCAATGCGGCAGCGCTCGCCGCTTCTATCGCCGCCCGCGTCGAATGGGCAACCGAGCTGACGGACCATTGCGGTTCTTCGCCCGGCACCCCGCCCAGTCTGCTCGGCATCCGTGACGGAAAGGCGGGATATGACGTCACGACGCCGGCAACCRCCTTCGCCACCTTCAACGTGCTCAGCTACCGTCGCACACCGGAYGAAGTGCTCGACCGCTTCGACCGGCTTTGCGCGGAAGCCGCATCGAACCTTCTGGGCGACCTCAGACGCCGAAGCCAGGCTCCGGACGGCATCGCAAATCTTGCAAGACCCGTCCCGCTCTACCGGTTCGAAGCGCTGGTCGGGCATCTCGACCAGCAGGAGAAGCACAGGCTCGATGCATACTCCGCCTCGATCGCTGACAGCGATCTTCCGCTGCCGGAGAAGTGCCGGCTGATCACACAGCAAGCCTGGGGCTTAAGCCGCCTCACCGGCCCGGCGATCGTCACCGGTTTCGGCTCGATACCCTATCTTCCGACGAACCTTTCCGACGCGCCGGCGGCCATGCGGCTGAAAGCAATTGCCATGCAAATCGCGCGCGAGTCGGCCGAACATTATGGCAGCACCATCGCTTGCGCCGATTATTTCGCCGGAATCTCGGACATGAGCTTTTTCGGCGAGGCTGCCGAGTCCTCGCTCGATATCGTTGCCCGCAACACGCCAGCCTGGAAGGACAGCGTGCGCTGGCCACCCCGACAGGGTCTCGCCAACGTGCCGACGATCAACATCGGCCCGTGGGGTCGGGATTACCATACGCCGCTTGAGCGATTGCACATAAGCTATGCGTTCAACGTGCTGCCTCGCGCCATCCGGGATCTGTGCGCGAGGCTGCTGCAGCCGTCCGGTTCTTGACCGAATGGCTTACGGCACGGCGGGACGCAGGCGTTTCTTGGGGACCGCAGACTTAAATAGGCTTCCCTGAGACCGGGCCGGAAGCGCTGGCAAGAGCGGCTACCTTGTCGATCATCGCCAGGACCGCCTGCGGCTTGCTTTGATGAACCATATGCCCGGCATCCAGGACGATATCCAGCAGCGAGTGGTTTATCTCGGCGTGCAGCCGCAGCGCCTCGGCCCTGGCATCGAACAGCTGATCGCCAGCGCCGGCGATGATCCCGACAGGGATGGCGATCTCGGCATATCGACGATTTGGGAACAGTGCCGACGCCAGCATCAGGAAGGATTCCGCAGAGATGGACCGCAGTTGCGAGGGGCGGCTCGCCAACTCCCTTGTCATTGCCGCGAAAGGCGTCGCGATCGTTGCCGGATGGAAAATCTGCTTCATCGCCCAGCGCCAGTTCAGCCTGACCAGCGAAGGCAGCACGGTGTGACGCAACACCGTCCCGATCAACGGAATCGCCGGCAACGCGGAGATGGCAAGAGCCAGCCTTGGCGGTGGGTAATGATAGCCAGCGACGACGACAACCCCGGCGACGGATCGGGGATGCCGACGGGCCATCTCGAGCGCAACGGTCGCGCCCCAGGAATGGCCGACAACCATGTAGCGCTCGATGCCGAGTTTCGCGGCTGCGGCATGGATGAGATCGGCCTGGGCGCCGGCGGTCCAAGGTCGTCTGCGGGCGGGGCRTGGGCTCAGGCCGAAGCCAGGTCTGTCGAAGGCAAGCACGCGATATTTGGCGGCGGCTTTGTCAAAGATTCCGCTTGTCGCGAAGTCTTCCGCCGAAGCGCCGTTGCCGTGCAAGAGCAGCAACGGTCGCCCACGGCCCGCTTCCAGAAAATGCAGCTTCGCTCCRCGCAAGTGGATGAAGCGCCCGAGCGGGCGTGCAGCCAATGCCCGCCTCGCGAGGCGATGGTTGTAGAGCGCCAGCCCGACCGCTGCGGCCGCAAGCGACAGAAGCAGGTTCCGCCTGGGCTTTACCGTCATGGTTGGAAATCAAGGAGCAGGTGCTGAAGCAGACGACATTTGCGACGGTGGYGGCGCTGCTCGCTGTCAGGCCGACCCTTTCTGAGGCAGCTCCGTCTCTTCCTCGACCTGGTCCCGCAGCGCCTGTCGTCCGGACTTTCGATCCTCGGCCTCAGGCGAGCGCTTTTTTTGCCGCTCCAATTCGTGATCCACCGTCTCGCGCGATCCTTCCGCGGGATCTTGCTCGGRCAATGTCTCTGTTTGCCGCTTCACCTGATCACTGCTCGATTCCGACGCGACAGGATCGCTCTTTCCGGGAGACTTTATCATTGTGTGCTTCTCTGTTCGACCGCATGGCTGCCGTGGATGAATCGGGAGCCCAACCTTTGGCGTCAGTCTTTGTTCCTCCACGGCTGATCATTACCCGAGCCCTCGGCGTCGTCCGATGCCTCATGGTCGGGCTCCGAAGCTTCCAGGGCATCGATAACCGGTGCCAGTGAATTCTCCTCATCGGAATTCGATTCCGTCTCTCCATTTTCCTTGCCGGTCTTATCAAGCGCGCGTTGGATGGCGTCTTCGATGTTGCCGATCTCCTGCTCCCGCACTTCGCGGGTGTAGCCGGCGGCATCGGCATCCTGCTCGAACTGCTGCGCCAACATCGGCACGCTGACCTCGGTGTCGGCGGGCAAATTGCCGACATTCTCCTCCAGCCAGCTGCGCAGGAATTCTTTCGTCGCGTTCATGGAGCTCCTCCTCGCGGCGAAATAAACCGGTCCGTGGCGTCGATGTTCCCGTAAATCCGAAACCGCGAGGAACGAACGGATCGATGGAGGGTTGGGATCTCGAGCATCCGGCGAGACATTCCATGACTTTCCATGACGACAGCGTTTCACACGAGCAGGACCGCTCGACCCCGAGCCGGGACAAGCTCCTGTTCCAGCCCAATATCTCCATCAACGGGCTGATCGATGATGAGACGGTCAGCTTCTTCCTCGGTCGCCTGGAAACTGTCCGCAAAGACGGTCAGGACATGATCATGGAGTTGAACACGAGCGGCGGCGATGCGGACGCCGCGCGCCGCGTCGCGCTGGAGGTTCGGTTGTTCCGCCGGCATTCCGGCCGGAACGCTTTCTGCGTCGGGAAGACGAAAGTCTATTCGGCGGGAGTGACGATCTTCGCGGCCTTCCCGAAGCAGAACCGCTTCCTGACCGAAGACGCCGTTCTTCTCGTGCACGAGCGGCGCATGGAAACGAGCATTGCGCTCAACGGCCCGATGCAATCGTGCATCCAGGTTGTTCGYGAGCAGCTTGCCTTGCTGGAGACATCGCAACGTCTGGAGATGGAAGGCTTCAGGGAACTTGTCGAAGGCAGCTCGCTCAGCGCGGACGAGCTTTACCGACAGGCGACGCAGAATTGCTATATCCACGCCGCCGAAGCGCTCACTCTTGGAATGATAGGTGGTGTGCTGCGTTAGATTAAGACCCGCCGAACCTTTCCATTGCGAACCGGAGATCTCGCGCCTGTTTCGTGCCCGGGAACAAACCGACTTGTCTTCGGTTGGGAAATCAGAACGGAGACAAACAAATGAAAACATTCGCTCTGACGGTCACCGCCGTCATGCTTGCATTGCCGGCGTGGGCCCAATCGACCTCGACCACGGAAAAGACCGGCGTCAATTCGGTTCTGGGCGTTGCGCCGTCGACGCAGGACTTCGTTACCGAAGCAACCACCAGCGATATGTTCGAGATCGAGTCCAGCAAGCTGGCGCTCGAACGGTCTGACGATGCGACGAAGGCCTTCGCCAAGCAGATGGTCGCCGACCACGAGAAGACCACCGCCGACTTGAAGGGCCTTGTGACCAGCGGAAAGGTAAAAGCCACGCTTCCGACGGCCATGACCGACAAGCAGCAGTCGACCCTCAACGATTTGAAGGCGTTGCAGGGCAATGACTTCACCAAGCAGTACCATTCCGATCAGGTCGATGCGCACAAGGACGCGGTCGATCTCTTCAAGCGCTACAGCGAGGGCGGCGATCAGCCCGATCTGAAGGCCTGGGCAGGGGCGACATTGCCGCATCTGCAGCACCATCTGGACATGGCGAACGGACTTAATAAGTGACTCTGCCTGGGATCGAAGAACCGACTCTGCGGGAACCCGCATTGCCCTCAGCCGTTCGCAGGCATGGCAACGTTGCAGCTTCGAGAAGCGCTGACCAAGGTCGGCACGCTGACGTCCCGACCGGCGGCCTTTTTAATTCTCGGCGGCTATACTGTTTCTTGGTTTGTCTTCGAGCGGGAAACGCTTGACTGGCACGGCGTCGCGACGCTGATCACTTGGGCGATGACGCTGCTTATCCAAAGGGCCGAGCATCGTGATACCCAAGCCCTGCAGGCGAAACTCGATGAGCTGATCAAGTCGAACGACAAAGCTCGCAACGAGATCGCCGAAATGGACGACAAGGAGCCGGAAGAAATTGAGGAAATGCGAGACTCGGGCGAACGAAGCTGAGCCTCAACACCCCGCCGCTATATCTCGGCGAGTTCATCAGAGGCTTCCTGGAGACCGTGCGCAGCCGCCCGCTCGAAGGCGTAGATGATGACACCGAAATCGGGCGTGCGCACGACGTCGCATGTGTCGTGCCGGGTGATATCGCAAAGCGGCGCGGGCACGGGAGAAACAGGCCCGTCAAGATAGCCTCGCCGGCGCAGGAATTCTGAGGCCTGCCCGGTCGGCGGCCATCACCGACCGATCGGGATTTTCGCCGGTCTAGGCCACGTCGAGAACGACCTTGCCGCGGATATGGCCTTCTTCCAGAGCACGTTCGGCGTCCGCCRCCTGCCGCAGCGGGAAAACCTTGCCGATCTCCACGCGGACAGCGCCCRCGTCGATCAACTGTCCAATCTCGGCCAGCTGACCGCCGTCCGGCTTCGTCATGTAGTGAGCCCCGCGAGCCTTGCGCTCGTCGGCTTTTTCCTTCGAAGGTTGCTGAAGCGTCGAGACGATGATCCCGCCTTCCTTGAGAACCGACCAGGAGCGTTCCTGGGTGTCGCCGGCAAGATCATAGACAACATCCACAYCTCGCACCGTGTCCTCGAACCGCTGGTTTTTGTAGTCGATCGCCTCGTCGGCCCCAAGGCTTCGCACGAAATCGATGTCGTTCCCGGAGCATGTCGCGTAAACCATGGCGCCCTTCGCCTTGGCGAACTGAACCGCAAAATGGCCGACGCCCCCGGCCGCGCCGTGGATCAATATCCGTTGCCCCGAACTCAGACCGCCATTGTCGAAGATTCCCTGCCAGGCGGTCAGCGCCGCAAGCGGGACGGCGGCAGCATGCAGATGGTCGAGGCGTTTCGGCTTGGCTGCGCAGTCCTTGGCCCTGGTTGCCACGAACTCAGCGTAGCCGCCGCGGTCCGGTGTCAGGAGCGCATAAACTTCATCGCCCTGCTTGAAGGCGTTGACGCCTGCCCCGCAACGTTCCACCACGCCCGAGAAATCACGTCCGAGTGTCAGCGGCAGCCGGTCTTCGGCGACATAGCCACCATTGCGAATCTTGTGGTCGACCGGATTGACGCTGGCGGCACGGATGCGAACCAGGATCTCTTCGGGCTTTGGCTCGGGCGTCGGCTCTGTCTCCAGTGTCAACACCTCAGGGCCGCCAAATGCGTGGATACGAACGCTCTGCATTCCGGCACTCCTGTCGCTTCTGGGTGTCCGCCGCCGAATTTGGCGGCCTAACTGCCGATGGGAGAATTGGTTCCGGACGGAGCGCCAAAGCTCGCCTCGTCGAAGAYGGCTAGAAACATTGCGCCATGTTGCTCGTTTGAAATGAAGCGAGGAAAGGTGGCGGATGGCAAACCGGGCAGATCGAGGCGATGCAATCAGGACCCGTACCGTTACAGTCTTCGGCGGTACCGGATTCCTGGGACGTGAAAACCCAATCCCCGCCTTCATCATTTCCAGCGCCAGGCGTTCAAAGGTCGACCGGGTGAAGCGGCTTTCTGGCGGGGCCGTGGATCAGCGATCCGTCTGCCGCGAAAATCGAGCCGTGGCAAGAGCAATCCCACGTTCGATCGGCATTGTTCCAGCTCACGGTGCAGCCCTTATGTRTACAGACCGCGGAAACTGCATGCAGCTTGCCGGAGCCATCGCGCCAGGCAGCAATCTTCTGTTTGCCGCTCACAACGACACCGCCTTCTCCAGGGCCGATTTCATCGAAAGTCGCGACAATCGATCGACTGCTCCCGTTGACRTGAAACGTCTTGTCGTAGGGGCGCGCCGGATCGTAGAGCTCCTCCCAGGGACATGGCTGACGCAAAATACGACCCGCGATCAGCTTACCGACGGCCGTTCCGTTGCTGATACCCCAGGCATTGAAGCCGGTTGCAATATGAAAGCTCGGCGACTTGTCAGGATCCGGCTCGCCGGCATAGGGCACGCGATCCGGCGTATCGTAGTCTTCATTGCACCAGCGCCACGCGACATCGCCCACCGGAAGATTGGCGCGCGCCCAGGCTTCCAGTTCCACGAACCTGCCAGCCACGTCCGCTTCCTGACCCGTGTTGAATTTCGGCCCGAGCACCAGAAGCAGCGGCCCTTTGTCGTCGCGGGCTGTCCGGATGGACCGGGTCGGCTCGTCGATGCCGAGGAAAAAGCCATCGAACGGCGTCGGATCGTCAAGTCGGAACGCTATAGCCGTGTGGCTGCGCGGCTGGGTGCGGTTTGCCATCCCGACCGGGCTTTTGATCGTCATATTCGTGGCCACGACAACGTTCTCGGCATCCACGATCCCATTGTCCGTCGAGACGCGCCAGCGGCTTCCTTCATCAATGGACACTACGCGGCTCATTTCAAAAACGCGACCGCCCAACGTCTCCACGGCCCGGGCAAGACCGACTGCGTACTGGATCGGATTGAATTGCGCCTGGTCAGGGAAGCGCAATGCCCCGGCTGTCTCGAAAGGCAACGGTGCGCGCTCGACCACTTCCGCATCCAGGCCTACTTGCCGCGCTGCATTCRCCTCGGCCGTTAATTCTCCGCGCCGCGCGACGTCGGTGGTATAGGCGTAGGCCGGTTTGATCTCGAGCTCGCATTCGATTCGGTGCGCAATCGTCCAGTCGAGAATCTGGTCGACGCCGGCRCGATTCGCGTCTGCATAGCTTTGTGCCGCCGCTGGCCCCATATCACGAATGAGGTTGTCGTAGATCAAACCGTGCTGGGTCGTGATCTTGGCTGTCGAGCGGCCGGTCACCTGGCATCCGACACGCAGCGCCTCGAGAAGGATGACCGAGCGTCCGGCTTCGCACAGCCGCAATGCGGTTGTCAGACCAACGATCCCCGCTCCTATGATGACGATCTCGGCTCGGCTGGAGCCAGCAAGCGACGAATAATAGCGCTGCTTGACAGTCGCCGCCCAGCAGCTGGCATTCTTGCCACCAAGCAATGCGGTTTTGGTCATATCGGCCATTCAGCTCGCCGTGCTCGTTGATGCACGCGATTTTCCTCTGCGTTCGTGGCGACACAGGCGCCCTTGGATCGGCTGCGTATTGAGCTGACAGCCCGGCGCCAATCAGCTCTTTCGCAGCGCCGGCGGAGCCAAACTTCCAGAACTGAAAAGAGTTCCGGCCGAGAACGTAAAATGATCGATGATGGAGAGGGCGTCCTTGTGCAGATGCGGCACTTTCGGYGCTGCTCACAGGAACCCGCTTCGTTTCCGATCCGATTCCCGATTAGCGTTGCCGGAGCAATCGCGGCATGGACAGATATTTCCATCGTTTGCGCCGCGCGCCCCTCGGGAACAAGCCACAGCCGCGCGGGTTCGGTGCATTGCGCAAACGATAGGAGAATTCTGATGAGACAGGATATATCGGCTGGAGCGAAATTCCCGGATTATGTTCTTCCCGACCATACCAAGACACCTCGGCGCTTGTCCGACCTGCAGGGCGACCAGCTCATGATCCTTGTGCTGACGCGAGGCTCATTTTGCCCGAAGGACCGTCAGCATATGCTCGAACTCGTGCGCTTCCATCCGCAGTTCGTCGTCGRCTACACCCAACTTGTCACCATCACGACGGACGACTGGCACACCACGAACAACTATCGCCAGCAGACGGCCGCCTCATGGCCTTTCCTCTATGACGAAGAGCGGATCGTGCAGAAGGATTTGGACATCAAGGAGTATACAGATAGCTCGCACGACGTGATGATCCCGCACACGATCGTGCTTGGCCGAAATCTCCAAGTGTTCAAGATTTACGATGGTTATTACTATTGGGGGCGGCCATCGGTATCGGAATTGCACGCCGAGCTGCGCGAATTAGCGCGACAGACTTATCGCGATTGGGACATCACGGACGCCGAACTGCGGCAGAAATGGAAGAAGGGCGACAAATCAGACTTCTATCCGTACGGAGACAATTCCATCTCCATGGACGAGCTCATGCTGCAGATGGCGGGAGCAGTCGATCAATTTGCGGGCAAGGCTGAGAAACCGTGACCTGAATGCACGGAACTCAAGGTCACGCGCGTGAGCCGCCGCAGTCGCTTGACAGCGACTGATCTCGGACAACGAAGCGGAGTCGCAGCTGTCGTCGGCAGGCCCGATCGGGCAAGTCCATCCCGCGTCATAAACCGCACCTTGCTCGCCGCCCTTTTCAAATAGTTGAAAACAGCCATTCAAGCGAGAAGGCGATGGTACCGTTGGCTGGGCTCGAACCAGCGACCCCCAGATCCACAATCTGGTGCTCTAACCAACTGAGCTACAACGGCACGCGTGCCTGAGCCGGATCGAGGTGAAGCGTCTTTCTCCGTGATCCGCCCCGTCGTTCGGCGATGCGTCCAATACGGGCTATCGGATTCTAATTCAAGGGCCTTGATAAGGCAAAGCACGGGTTTGCTCATCCGCCTTTCGTCAAGGCAAAGAAAAGGCCGGCGGGAGGAGGTGCCGGCCTTTTCCTGTTACGAGCCAGCGGGAGGAGGTGCTGGCTGGTCACCCCGGAGACGGAGGGAGGAGGTTCCATCCCCGGGTATCTGGTTGCTCAACCCATCGCACGACTGCTTGTCTGACGAAATGCGACGTTTTGATGCATCGCAGGGTTGTGCATGAAATCAGGCAGCCTTGGCGTCCTTCATCGCCTTCTCGAAGGCGGCCTTGACCGGCTTGGAGACATCCTCGACCGCCTTGGTGGCAACGGTCTGGAACTCCTTGGCCTGCTCGACGGCCATTTCGACGCGCTTGCGCAGGAACGCGGTCTGCAACTCGACGACTTCCGAAAGGGTCTTGGCGCCGACCAGGGCTTCGAGGTGCGAGAAGTTGGCCTCGGCATTGGCGCGCAGCGCGGCGATGGCCTTCAGCGAAACGTCGCCGGAAACGGTCTTGGCGGTCTCGTAGGTCGACTCCAGAACCTTCTGGGTCTCCTCAGCGCCGGTCTTCAGCTTGGCGTAGGCTTCCTTCGACTGCTCGACGCCCTTTTCGGCGAAGGCGCGGATCTGGTCGGTGGCCTTGGAAGCGTCGAAGCTCGGGAATTCGACGTTTTCGATGGTCTCTGYGGCGGTCTTGGCAGCGGTCTTGGACATTTTCCAACCTTTTTCGGGGTAGCGGCTTTGACAGAAAGCCGTCTCGTTCATGTATGGTGGCAATATAAAGGTTTTTTTGTGCATTGCAACATCTTTGTTGCACCGCACCATAAAAATATTCCCGTACGTCAGCCATTGGGCGTCAGCCATTGGGCCGTTAACCAAGAGCCCAGAGATTTCGACCGATRCAAGCCTAGGCTTGTGGACCTCCGGGCCATGGGCTTTTATTAACAAAGCGTTAACTGAAAACGCCCGCTCCGGAGGGTCGGCCAGCACATGCCGCCTGAAAACTACTCCTTCCTCGACGTCGCAGTGCTCGACGCGGTGCGCCAGCGCTTTGCCGCAGGCGATGCGTTGGCCATTCTGTCGGCCGATCTCGAACAGGTGATCTGGGCGAACGGTCCGGGGGCGTCGGCGTTCGGTTATCCGGATATCGAAGCCATCATCGGCGCCTCGGCGCAGCTGCCGCTGATCGCCCGGCGGCAGATCATGGCGACCAGCGGTTTTCCGGACATCGGCAGCGACCGCGCCATCACGGTGAGGCTGGCTACCGGCATGGTGAGCCGCGCCGTCGGCTTCCTGGCCAGCGCCGTGACGATGCCGGATGGCGAGAAGGCAATCCTGCTCGCGGTACCGGCGACCCAGACCAGCTCGCGCAGCGCCGGCGAAATCGCTGGCCGAGCCATCGGCGGTTTTACGGAGGCCGGGCATTTCATCGCCTTCATCGACGCGCGGGGCGATGTCGAGGCAGCCTCCGACGGTTTCGCGGCGCTCGGCATCGAGCGGCGGACGCTGGCGGCCCTGGTCGCGGATGTGGCAAGCAGCGGCGACCGCGTCGTCAAGCGCCTGGTGCCTGGCGCCGACACCTCCTACCCGGCCGGCCTTGCGCGGCTCACCGACACGCGTCATCTGCTGGTGGTGATCGACGAAGACCAGCTCGACGGTGCGGACAGCGACCAAGAAGATCGATCGACCACCGACCAAGGCGATCGGACCAGCGATCGACAGGCTGCGGCGCCAGAGGCCGTTAGCGCTACCCCGTCAGATGAAAGCCCGGCAGTCGGACCCGAGCCCCGGTCCGCCCCGGACAGCCACGTGCCGGCCGCGGCGGCTGGCGAAGAGGCCGAGCCGACCCCAGAGGCTCTCGACGGCGATACGGGGCCCGGCACCGATAGCCGGACCTTGGCCGACCGACAAACCGCCGCCAACCGTCAGGCCGATGCCGCCGGCTCCAGTCAGCAGCCCGTCGATGCCGGCGCCAGCCAGCACGACCATTGGTACTTCAATGCCGGCAACGAGGATGCCGGACATGCTCAACCGGCAGCGCCGGCGAAGGACATGGAAGGAGCCACCACGGTCGAAGCCCAAGGGCAGGATGCCAGCGGGACCGCGACGTCAGCCCAGCCGACCCCGCCCCGCGACATCGACCGCTCCGCGCCGCCGCTGCGCTTCGTCTGGCGCACCGACGCCGAAGGCAGGTTCAGTGCGCTGTCGCCCGAATTCGCCGATATCGTCGGCCAGCCTGCCGCCGATGTGATCGGCCGTCGCTTCAGGGATGTCGCCGCCACCTTCGGCCTCGACGCCTCGGGCGAGATCGCCGGCCTGCTCGACCGGCGCGATACCTGGTCCGGCCGCTCGGTGCTGTGGCCGGTGGCCGGAACCGGTCTGAAGATCCCCGTCGATCTGGCGGCGCTGCCCGTCTACGGCCGCAGCCGCGCCTTCGAGGGTTTCCGGGGTTTCGGCGTCGCGCGCGCAGCCGACGCCGTGGCCGATCCCGAAGCGCTTGGCATGGCTCTGGTGCCGAATGCCGCCCCGACCGAGGCCACCTCCGGCGGAACCGAACCGTCGGTCGGGCAGCCAGCTGCGGAGCGGACGCCGCCGGAACAGCCAAAGCGCGAAGATCCGTTTCAGGGCGAAGTGCCGGCGCTGACCATCGTGCCGAAACCGGAGCGTCGCTTCGCCGACAAGGTGATAAGGCTGGCCGAGCATCGCCAGCCGACCAACGACAAGCCGCCGGGAAGCGACACGCCGGCAAATCAGCGGAGCCTGTCAGTCCTCGAGCGCAGCGCCTTCCGCGAGATCGGCGAGCGGTTGCGCAAGGACAGTTCTGCCGAGGAACGCGCGCCTGAAGCCGACAAGCAGCCCGACGCGGCCGCCGGTGAGAACACGGCGACGGTGAAAGAACCGACAAACGAAGCGAGGGCCGACGCAGACCAGCCGGTTGCGCCCGACACGACGGAGCACGACGATTCCGCGCGGGAAGCGAGCCCGGCATCCGCGGCGAAAGCCTCTCAGGCCGACGACGCGAAGACCGATGCGGAGACCGCTGAGGCGCAGACCGAGGCTGAGGACCAGGAAGACCTGGCGCGGCTCGACGGCATCGATGACTCCGCCGGGACGGGCGCCCCCCGCCAGACCGGGACCTCGGCCGTCTCCGGCTCGCTGCTCGACTATGCCGATGAGGAGAAATCCGCCGAGGAAATCGAGGGCGCACCGGTTTCCCAGCCCGWGCAGGCAGAGGACGCCCGGCAGGCCGCCGAGCCGCAGCAGCCGGTCGAACAGCCTACGGCGCAGAAGGCCGCGGCCGGGCAGCCTGACCTCGGTGCGACGGCCGACGACGACAGCATGACCGCGGACGATTTCCGCGATGCGCAGGACAATGAAGATTGGGCCGGGTCCGACGCGGACACTGTCGAGGCTGCGGAAGAAGCGCCAGTGTCGGTGCGGCCGCGCCTCGACGTGCCGCCGCTGAAACTGTCGGGTTTCGTACCCTCCGCCTTTTCGACCGGAGAAGAAGCCAAGGCGCCCGATACTTCGATCCTCGCCCGGCTGCCGGTGCCGCTGCTCATCCATTCGGGCGACGTGCTGCATTATGCCAATGACGCCTTCCTCGAACTCACCGGCTACGACGCGCTGGACGACCTCGCGGATGCGGGGGGGCTGGGCGCGCTCTTTGCCGATCCCTATGCCGAGGACACCGCGACTGACGAGAGCGACCACTCGCTGAAGCTCAAGACCCGCAACGGCCAGGAATTCCCGATCGACGCGCTCTTGCGCTCGGTGCCGTGGCGCGGCGGCAAGGCGCTGATGCTGGTGGTGCGGCGCTCCGGCGAGGACGACGCGGCGGCGCATTTCRCCGYCGCCAATGAYGAACCGGCGCTGCAGCCGGATGTGCCGGAGCTGAAATCGCRCATCGCCGAGATGCGCACCATCATCGACACCGCCACCGACGGCGTCGTGCTTATCGGCCGCGACGGCGACATCCGCTCGATCAGCCGTCCGGCGGAAGCGCTGTTCGGTTTCGACAGCGACGAGGTCGCGGGCAAGCCGTTTGCCTCGCTGTTCGCCATAGAAAGCCAGCGCGCGGCGCGCGACTATCTCGCCGGCCTTTCTGAACCGGGCGTCGCCAGCGTGTTGAACGACGGCCGCGAGGTCATCGGCCGCGAGGCTCAGGGGCGTTTCATCCCGCTGTTCATGACCATCGGCAGGCTGCCCAACGACAGCGGCTTCTGCGCCGTGGTGCGCGACATCACGCAATGGAAGCGGGCCGAGGAAGACCTGACGCAGGCGCGCGCGGTGGCCGAGCGCGCCTCCTCGCAGAAGACGGATTTCCTGGCCCGCATCAGCCACGAGATCCGCACGCCGCTCAACGCCATCATCGGCTTTTCCGAGCTGATGGTGGACGAGAAATTCGGCCCGATCACCAACGACCGCTATCGCGACTACCTGCGCGACATCAACCGGTCAGGCAACCATGTGCTCGACCTCGTCAACGACCTGCTCGACATCTCGAAGATCGAGGCCGRCCAGCAGGAGATGGATTACGAGGCGGTGTCGCTCAACGACACGCTGGCCGAGACGGTGGYGATGATGCAGCCGCAGGCCAATCGCGAACGCGTCATCATCCGCTCCAGCTTCGCCTCGCGGCTGCCGGAGGTGGTGGCGGACCTGCGAAGCGTGCGCCAGATCGCCCTCAACATCCTGTCCAACGCCATCCGCTACACCCAGGCCGGCGGCCAGGTGATCGTCTCGACCGCTTACGAAGCCTCCGGCGACGTCGTCATGCGCGTGCGCGACACCGGCATCGGYATGACCCAGGCCGAGATCGAGCAGGCGCTGAAGCCGTTCAAGCAGATCAATGCGTTGAAGCGCGGACGCGGCGACGGCACCGGCCTCGGCCTGCCGCTCACCAAGGCCATGGTGGAGGCGAACCGCGCCCGTTTCGCCATCACCTCGACGCCTGGCGAAGGAACGCTGGTCGAGGTCGCCTTCCCCTCGACGCGCGTGCTCGCTGAATAAGATTATACGGGGAAGGTCCGGCCAAAGAAAAAGGCGTCCAATTGGACGCCTTGAGAGATGGGATGCTGTCACAACGGGGGCTTGAGCTGAACCTCAGGGGACGAGGAACGGGATTTCTCCCTCAAGTTACACGCGACTATCGGGGTCGTCCCTTAACAAGTCCTTACCGGGCCTCAAAAAAATTTACGAATGTGTACCACCCATGAAATCTAGGTAAATTCGGTGGGCAGATTTTATTTACCATATCAGGCGGTCAGCTAGCCAGTTGCGGCAGGTCGCGGAACAGCTCCAGCGCCTCGGGATTGGCGAGCGCTTCCTTGTTCTTGACCGTGCGGCCGTGGACCACGTCGCGTACCGCGAGCTCGGTGATCTTGCCGGACTTGGTGCGCGGAATGTCGGTGACGGCGACGATCCTGGCCGGCACGTGACGCGGGCTGGCGCCGGTGCGGATCCTGGCGCGGATGCGCTTTTCCAGATCGTCGTCCAGGGTAACGCCTGCCGCCAGCCGCACGAACAGCACGACACGGACATCATTGTCGAAGTCCTGGCCGATGCAGAGCGCCTCGAGGATTTCCGGCATCTGCTCGACCTGGTTGTAGATCTCGGCCGTGCCGATCCGGACCCCGCCCGGATTGAGCGTGGCGTCGGAGCGGCCGTGGATGATCATGCCGCCATGGGCCGTCCATTCGGCGAAGTCGCCATGGCACCAGACATTGTCGAAACGCTCGAAATAGGCGGCGTGGTACTTCTTGCCTTCGGGATCGTTCCAGAAGCCGACCGGCATCGACGGGAAGGCTTTCGTGCACACAAGCTCGCCCTTTTCCTGCCGCACAGGCTTGCCGTCGTCGTCCCAGACGTCGACCRCCAGGCCAAGGCCGGCGCCCTGGATCTCGCCGGTCCAGACCGGCTCGGTCGGCACGCCGAGCACGAAGCAGGAGACGATGTCGGTGCCTCCCGAGATCGAGGCCAGGTGCACGTCCTTCTTGATGCCGTCATAGACGAAGCGGAAATCCTCCGGCGACAGCGGCGAGCCGGTGGAGGAGATGGTGCGCACGCTCGACAGATCGTGGCTCGCGATCGGCTTCAGACCGGCCTTGCGAACCGAATCGATGAATTTGGCCGAGGTGCCGAAATAGGTCATCTTCTCGGCATCGGCGAAATCGAACAGCACATTGCCGTCGGGGTAGAAAGGCGAGCCGTCATAGAGCAGCAGCGTCGCGCCGGAAGCGAGGCCCGAGACCAGCCAATTCCACATCATCCAGCCRCAGGTGGTGAAATAGAACAGACGATCGCCGTCGAGCAGGCCGGCATGCAGCCGATGCTCCTTGACGTGCTGGATCAGCGTGCCGCCCGCCGAATGGACGATGCATTTCGGGATGCCGGTGGTGCCCGAGGAAAACAGGATGTAGAGCGGATGCGCGAAGGGCAGCCGCTCGAAGCTGACGGTCTTCACCGCAAATGGCGAGAGCGCATCTTCGAGCGCGGTTGCCTTGTCGATGGTGGCGGYGACGTCCTGAGAGGTGCCGAGATAGTCGACGATGAGCACCTTGCGCACGCTCTCGAGCTTCTCGGCCACGGCGCGCACCTTGTYGGCCACCTCGATCGCCTTGCCGTTGTACCAATAGCCGTCGGGCGCGATGAAGACGACCGGCTCGATCTGACCGAAGCGGTCGAGCACGCCCTGCTCGCCGAAATCGGGAGAGCATGACGACCAGACAGCGCCGATCGAGCTTGCCGCCAGCATCGCCGCGATCGTCTCGGGCATGTTCGGCATCATGGCGGCGATGCGGTCGCCGGCCTTGACGCCGAGCGACAGCAAGAGCTGCTGCAGCCGCGAGGTCAGCGCGTGGAGCTCGTTCCAGGAGAGCCRGCGCTCGACCTTGTCCTCGCCGCGAAAGACGATAGCCGGGCCGCCGCCGGTCCTCTGCAAAAGATTCWCGGCAAAATTGAGCCTGGCGTCGGGGAAGAAGCTGGCGCCGGGCATCCGCTCGCCGTCGACGARGCCCCGCTCGCCCTTGTCGCCGACAAGCCCGCAGAAATCCCAGACCAGGCTCCAGAAGGCTTCGCGGTTGTCGATCGACCAGCGATGAAGTTCGGCATAGCCGGAGAAGGAAACCGCGGCTTTTGCTTCCGCGGCCTTCATGAACGCGCTTAGAGGCGCTGCGTCGATGCGCTCTTGCGTCGGGGTCCACAAAGGTGTGTCGGTGGCCATGATCGCTCCTCCCAAAGCGCGTCCCATTCGAGCCAGTTAAGCTCATCGTCGCCTATGCCATCGTCCCAGAAACGGCGCGCGATTGCGGATCGGGATCGAGCAGCCCGCTTATGCATATTGCAGCGCAGCAGAGCAAGATTTTGTTCGGTCGGCCCATGGTCGCCGCCGCGCAAATGCCATCGCAAGGCCATAAAGACTTGAAAAGCGTCGGYGCTCGGTTACACCCGTCGGGCGATTTTGTCGGCAACGAAAGCATACGGGGCGAAATGCCATCATCTCTGATCCGGCGCGGGGTATGGGTGATCGGCGTTGCCGTGCTCATCATCGCGCTCGCGGTCGCGGCGCTGCCGCTGATTGCCTCGACCCGCATCGTGCGCGACCGCATCGCCTGGGAATTGAGCGCCTGGAGCGGCTTCAGGGTGACGATCGACGGCTCGCCGCGCATCGAGGTGTGGCCGAAGTTCCGGGCCATCCTCAGCGACGTGACGCTGTCGCAATGGACGGAGACCGAAACGCCGCCGGTGGTCGAGGCCGACCGCGTGGAAGTCGATCTCTCAGCCATGGCGGCCTTGCAGGGCAACGTCGCCTTCTCGACCGCAAGGCTGGTGCGCCCGACAATCAGAGTCCAGCGCATGGCGAACGGCTTCTATCTGCCGCCGCTTCCGACCGGAGGGCGCATCACGCGCTCGATCGACACCGCGCGCGGCGTGGTCACCGCCAACCCGCAGAAGCCGGATCTCGGCAGATTGCCGTCCGATCCGTTCGGCACCGTGGAATTCCGCGATGGCCGTGTGGTGACTTCGGTTGACGGCAAGGACAGCGAAATCCTGAGCAGCCTGAACGGCCAGGTGAACTGGGAAGCGATGAACAGCGATGCGTCGATGACCGCGACCGGCATCTGGCGCGGCGAAAGCGTGCAGGTCGATTTCTCCTCGACAAAGCCGCTGGTGTTGTTTGCCGGGGGCGCGGCGCCCGTCACCTTCTCCTTCAAAGCGGCGCCCGCGACATTCTCCTTCGACGGAACGGCATCGATGTCGGACAATGCCTATCTGGACGGCCAGGCAAAATTCGCCGCGCCGTCGCTGCGGCGCGTGCTGGAATGGTCGCAGGCCGGCATCGCGCCGGGCGCTGCGATCGGCGCCGTCTCGGTCAGCAGCAAGGTGAACGCCTCGGCGGGACGCGCGAAGTTCGAGAACACCACGGTCACGCTCAACAACAATCCGGGAATGGGAGCGCTGGATTTCTCCTTTGCCGAGGGACGCCCGGTAATTGCCGGCACGCTTGCCTTCGACACGCTGGATCTGAAATCCTTCCTGTCGGCCTTCACGCCTGTCGTGCCCACCGGCGAGGCCGGCCCCGGCGACATCGACACCAGCTTCGCCGACCGCATCAACCTCGACCTCAGGCTGTCGGCGGCGCATGCCATGGCTGGACCGGTGCAGCTTGCCGACGTCGCGGCGACCGCGCAAGTCAAGAACGGCCTTGCCGTCTTCGACATATCCGACGCGTCGGCCTTCAACGGCACCATCCAGAGCAGCCTGCGCTTCGACCGCAAGCCGGAAGGCACGCAGGTCGAGATGCGGCTCCTGGCGTCGGACGTGGATACGGGTGCCTTTGCCACGGCGGCGGGAATGACGCGGCTGGTGCCGGCCGGCACCGGCACGGTATCGGTCATCCTCAAGGGCCCGGGCAAGGCCTGGAATTCCATCTTCGAGAATGCCGACGGATCGTTCTCGGCGACGTTCGGGCCGGGCATGCTCAACGGGCTCGACCTGCCGGCCTTCCTCAAGCGCAACCAGCAAGGCGGCTTCTTCGCGCTCGACGACGTCGCCAACGGTTCGCTGCCGATCGACGGCGCCGAGATCAAGGCAAGCATTTCGAAGGGCGTGGCGCGACTGGACAAGGCCGAGATCAATGCGCAGAAATACAAGATCTGGCTGTCCGGCATCGCCTCCTATGTCGGGCGCGGGCTGGCGCTCTCGGGCGGCGTGGTGCCCAGCGGACAGCCGGCGCAGCAGCCCCAGCAGGCCAACGGTCAGGCGGYCAGCCCACCTGCCCCTCCGCCGAACCAGTCGCTGTTCTTCGTCGGCGGCAACTGGAGCGCGCCGTTCATATCRCCAATCGCTCCCGGCGTTTCAGGCCAGTAAACAGGGGGCGGCGCCCGCCCCCTGTCGCTCAACCGCGCTGCGCGGCCTGCTCGTCGAGCTGGCGCTGGATCTCGCGGCGCTTGTTGGCGATCGAGGCGATGATGACGCCGATCGCCACCACCGCGATCAGGATCGTGCAGGCGGCGTTGATTTCCGGGGTTACACCGAGACGCACCTGGCTGTAGATCTTCATCGGCAGCGTGGTGGCGCCGGGACCCGAGGTGAAGCTCGCGATGACCAGATCGTCCAGCGAAAGCGTGAAAGCCAGCATCCAGCCGGAGATGATCGCCGGCAGGATGACCGGCAAGGTGATCTGGAAGAAGGTCTTCACCGGCGGCGCGCCGAGATCCATCGCCGCCTCCTCCAGCGAGCGGTCGAAGGAGACCAGCCGCGACTGCACCACGACGGCGACGAAGCACATGGTGAAGGTGATGTGGGCGAGCGTCACCGTGAAGAAGCCGCGGTCGAGCCCGACGGCGACGAAGAGCARAAGCAGCGACAGCCCGGTGATGACCTCCGGCATGACCAGCGGCGCAAACACCATGCCCGAGAACAGCACCCGCCCCCTGAAGCGCGTGTAGCGGGTCAGCGTGATGGCGGCGAGCGTGCCAAGCACGGTCGCGACCGTCGCCGATATGACGCCGACGCGCGCCGTCACCCAGGTCGCGTCCATCAGGCCCTGGTTGTGGAACAGCGACACGTACCATTTGGTCGAGAAGCCGCCCCAGACGGTGACGAGCTTGGATTCGTTGAAGGAAAAGACGATCAGAAGCACGATCGGCAGATAGAGGAAGGCAAAGCCCAGCACGATCGAGGTGATGTTGAAGCGGCTCCAGGTCGAGTTCATCTGCCCTGCTCCTGTGCCTTTGCCTGMGCCTGCTGGAAGAACATGATCGGGATGGTCAGCACCAGGAGCAGGATGACGGCCACAGCCGACGACACCGGCCAATCGCGGTTCGAGAAGAACTCGTTCCAGAGCGTCTTGCCGATCATCAGCGTCTGCGAGCCGCCGAGGAGGTCGGGGATGACGAACTCGCCGACCGCCGGGATGAACACCAGCAGGYAGCCGGCGACGACGCCGGGCAACGACAGCGGGAAGGTGATCTTCCAGAAGGCGCCCGTCGGCGGACAGCCGAGGTCTTGGGCTGCTTCGATCAGCGAATAATCCATCTTCTCCAGCGAGGAATAGAGCGGCAGCACCATGAAGGGCAGGTAGGAATAGACGATGCCGATGAAGATCGCGGTGTAGGTGTTGAGGATCACCAGCGGCTGGCTGATCAGGCCCGTGGCAAGCAGAACCYGATTGAGCAGCCCCTCGGGCTTCAGGATGCCGATCCAGGCGTAGACGCGGATCAGGAACGAGGTCCAGAACGGCAGGATCACCAGCATCAGCAAGGTCGGACGGATCGTGGCCGGCGCGCGCGCCATGCCATAAGCGATCGGATAGCCGACGATCAGCGTGAGTATCGTCGAGATGCCCGCGATGATCAGGCTCGTCACATAGGCGTTGAAATACAGCGCATCCTGGGTGAGCCAGGTGTAGTTGTCGAAGTTGAGCTCGCGGAATCCGGCGAGGAATCCCGCCACACCATCCTTGAAGTCGAGCACCGGCGTATAGGGCGGCATCGAGATCGCCGTCTGCGACAGCGAAATCTTGAACACGATGATGAAGGGGACGAGGAAGAAGAACAGCAGCCAGAGATAGGGGATGATGATGACGAGGCGGCTGACGAAGCCCGCCGCCAGCCTGGCTGGCAGCGTCGCGGTTTCGGTCGGTGGCGCGGCGGTCGCTGCGATATCGGTCATCTCAGCCTCCTACCTTGTCAGCACGACGCCGGCGTCGGGCCGGAACGAGACCCAGGCGCGATCGTTCCAGGTCAGCGGATCCTCGGTGATGCGCGAGGCGTTCAGCGCGCTCGCCCGCACGATCTGCCCGTCGTCGAGCTTGATGTGATAGACGGTCATGTCGCCGAGATAGGCGACGTCGTAGACCTCGCCTTCCAGCGCGTTGACGGCATCGGCCGGCTTTTTCGAGGAAACCTTGATCTTCTCCGGCCGGATCGCGAAGACGATGTCGGAGCCGGCGGCGGCGTGGCCGCCATTGTCGACGACGATCTGCGCCCCGGTCGCGCCGGTGATACGCGTGGTGCTTGCCGTGCGCTCGGCGACCTTGCCCTCGAACATGTTCACGTTGCCGACGAAATGCGCCACGAAACGCGAGGTCGGCGCCTCGTAAATCTCGGCAGGTGTGGCGACCTGCATCACCTCGCCCTTGTCCATGATGGCGATGCGGTCGGCCATGGTCATGGCCTCCTCCTGGTCGTGGGTGACGACGACGAAGGTGAGGCCGAGCTCCTGCTGCAGGTCCATCAGTTCGAACTGGGTTTCCTCGCGCAGCTTCTTGTCCAAAGCGCCGAGCGGTTCGTCGAGCAGCAGGACCTTCGGCCGTTTGGCGACCGAGCGGGCCAGCGCCACGCGCTGGCGCTGACCGCCGGAGAGCTGGTGCGGCTTGCGCTTGGCGAACTGCTCGAGCTTGACGAGCTTCAGCATCTCGGCGACGCGCTTTTCGATATCCGGCGCGGGCATGCCTTCTTGCTTGAGACCGAAGGCGATGTTCTTCTCCACCGTCATATGCGGGAACAGCGCATAGGACTGGAACATCATGTTGACCGGCCGCTTGTAGGGCGGGATGCCGCGCAGGTCCTGCCCGTCGAGCAGGATGCGGCCCGCCGTCGGCTCCTCGAAGCCGGCGAGCATCCTGAGCAGCGTCGACTTTCCGCAGCCGGAAGCGCCGAGCAGCGCGAAGAATTCGCGCTCGAAGATGGTCAGCGACAGATTGTTGACGGCGGTGAAGTCGCCGAACTTCTTGGTGACCTTGTCGAACTGGATATAAGGCTTGGCATTCGGGTCGTTCCATGGCGCGAAATCCCTGCGGATGCTGCCAAGCGATTTCATGATCCCCACTCCGTTACTTTTTTAAATTTCCCAAAAGAAAGCGGCCCCGGCAGTTGGCTGCCGGGGCCGTCTCTCAATGCTTATTGGCCGGTGACGATCTTGGTCCAGGTGCGCGTGATGATGCGCTGTGTCTTGGGATCGTATGGCGCAACCGTATACAGCTTCTTCGTCGTCTCTTCGTCCGGATAGACCGAAGGATCTTCCAGGATCGCCTTGTCGATGAACTGCTGCGAAGCCTTGTTGCCGTTCGCATAGAGCACGTAGTTCGACGATTTGGCGATAACTTCAGGCGTCATCATGTAGTTGATGAATTCGAGCGCGTCGGCGACGTGCGGCGCGTCCGCGGGGATCGCCATCTGGTCGAACCACATCTGGGCGCCTTCCTTCGGCACGGAATAACCGATCTCGACACCCTGCTTGGCCTCCTCGGCGCGGTTGCGCGCCTGGAAGACGTCGCCCGACCAGCCGATCRCCAGGCAGATGTCGCCATTGGCCAAGGCGTTAATGTATTCGGACGAATGGAACTTGCGGATATAGGGCCGCACCTTCAGCAATGCCTCCTCGGCCTTGGAAATATCATCGGGCGAGGTGCTGTTGGGATCGAGGCCGAGATATTTCAGCGCCGCCGGAATGACGTCGGCGGGAGAATCCAGCACATAGACGCCGCAATCCTTCAGCTTGGCCAGCTTTTCCGGATTGAAGAAGACGTCCCAGCTGTCGATCTTGTCGGTGCCGAGCGCGGCCTGTACCTTCTTGACGTTATAGCCGAGGCCGACCGTGCCCCACATATAGTTGACCGAGTATTCGTTGCCCGGATCGTATTTGGYGGTGCGCTCGGAAATGACGTCCCACATGTTGGAAATGTTGGGCAGCTTCGACTTGTCGAGCTTCTGGAACACGCCCGCCTGGATCTGGCGCGCCAGGAAGTTGGCGCTCGGCACGACGACGTCGTAACCGCTGCCGCCGGCAAGCAGCTTCGTCTCCAGGATCTCGTTGGAATCGAAGGTGTCGTAGACGACCTTGATGCCGGTCTTCTTGGTGAAATCGTCGATGATCGAAGAGTCGATATAGTCCGACCAATTGTAGACGTTGACGACGCGGTCCTCCGTGTGGCCGCTTAGTGTGAAAAGCGTCAGAAATGCCGACGTCGCCGAAAGCAAAAGCGCTTTGCGGATCATGGTGTTCTCCTTTGGTGAGTGTTCCCTCGCCGGCTCGTCGCGATATGGCGGGGCGGCGTTGGTTTTAGACTATTGAGCTTTCCGGAGAGCGACAAGCGTGAACTCAACACGCCAGGCCCGATCATGGCATCAAGATTCGAGGCGTCCCGGCCTCCCCGGCGAGGCGCCCGGGTGGCGTCAACGGCATGCACCGTGGCGTATTGAGAGCTATGACGATGCTGTCCGGCCCCGAGCAGGCCGGCGGAGACACTTGGCAAGATACGCCTGTCTTGTTGTTGCCGTAATCGCAGCCTGCCCGCCCGGCAACAGGGTTGTCAATGGGGAACGCTGCCTATCGTCCTAAAGCGCGCCGCGCTGAAACGGATTCAGGCGACGCGCTTTAGGACTTTGTCTTGATGCATGTCGTTGCCCCAGAACCGCTGCGCACTTCTGGGCGACATGCATTGTCTTGATGCATGTCGTTCTCCCAGAACCGCTGCGCACTTCTGAGCGACATGCATTGGTCAATTGGGTGACGGCAGGCCGGTGACGCCGGGACGCGCCGGCCGCGCCTGGCGCTTGAACTCCAGGCCGATATGGATGAGCAGCGCCGTGACCACGACCGCGCCGCCGATGATGGTGCGCACCGACGGCACTTCGGAATGGACGAGCCAGACCCAGATCGGCCCAAGGATCGGCTCGAAGGTGCCGAGCAGCGCCGCGATCGCCGCCGGCACCAGCCGCGCGCCCATGGCGAAAAAGGCGAGGCCGACGCCAAGATTGACGACGCCGAAGGCGAAGAGGAAGCCCATGTCCCGGGCCGAGACCGCGAATGCCGAGGCCTGGGAAGCGGCGAAAGCACCGGCAAGCAATGCCGCAAGGCAGTTGGCCGGCACCATGYGCACATGCGCGAAGCGCCGGGTGATCACGGTCGCGACCGAAAACATCACCGCGATCAGCAGCGCCAGTCCGTCGCCGATCGGCGAGACGGCGCCGCCCAGGGATTCGGAGACCATGATGGCGACGCCGACGATGACGGCTGCAATCGCGATCCAGGTTGCCGGACCGACACGTTCGCGAAACAGGAGCCAGGCAAGCAGAGCCGCAAGCAGCGGCACGCCGGCCTGCATCAGGAGGATGTTGGCGACCGTCGTGTAGGCAAGCGCCACCACAAAGCTGGTCGAGGCGGTGGCGAAGCAGAAGGCGACGCCGAGGCCGGGCAGGCCCATGTGCCGAAAGAGGTTCAAGGTGCCGCGCCAACCGTCGCGCCACAGCATGAATGCGATGAGAAAGGCCACGGCCCAGAGCGAACGCCAGAACACCACGGTCCAGCTGTCGCCGATATGGATGAAACGGGCGATGGTGCCGCCGAAACTCCACATAAGCGCCGACAGGAAGACCAGGAGCATGCCGATCCGCTCCTCGCGCGGCGAGACGGCCGGCAAGGCAGTGGAGGATGGGGCGACGGGGGCCGAGGCGGTATCGGTCATRGCAGATGACTGTCAGCGGGTTGCGTTCGACACGATGCACCAGGAACGACAAAGAACTGCGTCTCAATCGCGTAGCGCAAAGGCGCAAAACCGGYGTGATCCAGCATCCGGCGAAGCTTGGGGCACATCCKCCGGGATCACCCCTGGAAATCGAAGGCGCTGAGGCCCGTCACCATCTCRTCGAGGCCGAGCGGGCGCGTCACCGGCGGCTCGGCGCGCGCCAGGCAGCCGACGCGCTCGCAGAGCCTGCAGGCGGGACCTACCGGCGTGGCGAAGCCTTGCCCGGGCTTGCCGGCGGCTCCAACCGGCAGCGCCGCGCCATAGACGATCTCGTCGCGGAAACCGATATCGCAGCCGAGCAGGAGCGCGGTGCGGCGCGGCCGTTCGGAGAAGGCCCCTTGCGGACCTTCCAGCGTGCGGGCGATGCAAAGGAATTCGGCGCCATCGGGCATTTCCAGCGCCTCGACCAGGATCTGGCCCGGCTGCGAGAAGGCGGCATGGACAGGAAGCTTGGGGCAGCCGCCGCCGAAGCGGCTTTGCGGATAACCCTGACTGCCGGCCTTGCGGAAGCGGTTGCCGGCATTGTCGACTTCCAGCATGAAGAAAGGCACGCCCGACGCACCCTGCCGCTGCAGCATGGTCAGCCGGTTCGCCGCCTGCTCGAAAGAGACGCCGAAACGGGAGCGCAAGACGTCGATGTCGTAGCGTGCGCGAACGGCGGCGGCATGAAAGGCCTGGTAGGGCATCATCAGCGCATGCGCGGCGTAGCGGCCGAGCTCGAAGCGGGCAAGCCGGCGCGCCTCGTCGGTGCCGAGCTTCAGCGCCTGGATCTCGCCCGCGATGGCCACCGACATGCGGATCAGGCTCGCCTCCATGGCGACTTCGCGCAGCTGGTCGAAAGGCGAGAGCCGCTCGGACAGGAACAGACGCTGCGAATGGCGGTCGTAACGGCGGCGCCAGTTGGGCATGGTGGCGACCGGCAACACCTTGACGACGATGCCGTGCTCGCGCCTCAGCCAGGCCTTCAGCGCGCCGGACAGATCGTCGCCGGGCTCGAGGACCGATGTGAAAGCCTCCGCCTCCTCTTCCAGCGAAGCGAAGTGGTTCGGCCGACGCTCGAACACTTCGTGGACTTCGTCGGCGGGCAGGCGCGCGCCGGACAAAGCGGTCGCCCTGCCTTCCCTAGCCAGAAGCTGGTTGAGGTCGGACAGGCGCTCGGCCTGCTCGCGGTAGGCGCGAAAGAGCTTCACCATCGCCGCCGAGGCATTCGGCGCCGTCTCGGCGAGATCGATCAGTTCCTGATCGCCAGGCAACTCGCCGGCAAGGAGCGGATCGCTGAAGGCTTCGCRCAATGCCGCGATCGAACCTTTTGTCTCGCCCTGAAGTTCGTGCGGATCGACCTTGTAGACGGAGGCAAGCTTGAGAATGAGCTGCACCGTCAGCGGCCGCTGGTTGCGCTCGATCAGGTTGAGATAGGAGGGCGAGATGCCCAACCCTTCGGCCATCGCCGTCTGGGTCAGGCCCCTGGCGTTGCGCAGCCGGCGYAGCCGCGGCCCGGCGAAGATCTTCTGGTCGGCCATCCCTGCCATCCTTGACAAGAATTTACATGAACATCAAGTCCGGCGCTTGCTTCGCCGTTTTTACAATCGTGACAAATTTACAGAGTTGACTTGTCAATGACAACACAGCTTTTCCTTTATTTTCCGAGGAATCTTGCGGTTTTCCTAGGCACCCTTCGCACCGCAATGTAAATGATGTCATACGCAAACATCGCAGGATATGCCTTTGCGATGCAGCGCCTGGCACAAATTACCAAAGACCCGGAGTGACCCATGACCGATTTTTACAACCTCGTCCCCTCCGCGCCGGAAGGCCGTTTCGACGGCATCGAGCGCCCCTATTCGCCAGAGGATGTGAAGCGGTTGCGGGGCTCCGTGCAAATTCGCCAGACGCTGGCCGAGATGGGCGCGAACCGGCTGTGGAAGCTCATCCACGAGGAGGATTTCGTCAATGCGCTGGGCGCGATGTCGGGCAACCAGGCCATGCAGCAGGTTCGGGCCGGGCTGAAGGCGATCTATCTCTCGGGCTGGCAGGTCGCCGCCGACGCCAACACCGCCTCGGCGATGTATCCGGACCAGTCGCTCTACCCGGCCAACGCGGCGCCGGAACTCGTCAAGCGCATCAACCGCACCTTGCAGCGCGCCGACCAGATCGAGACGTCCGAAGGCAACGGACTGTCGGTCGAGACCTGGTTCGCGCCGATCGTGGCTGACGCCGAAGCCGGCTTCGGCGGCCCGCTCAACGCCTTCGAGATCATGAAGGCCTTCATCGAGGCGGGCGCCGCCGGCGTCCACTACGAGGACCAGCTGGCGTCGGAGAAGAAGTGCGGGCATCTCGGCGGCAAGGTGCTGATCCCGACGGCGGCGCATATCCGCAACCTCAACGCGGCGCGCCTCGCGGCCGACGTGATGGGCACGCCGACGCTGGTCGTGGCGCGCACGGACGCCGAGGCGGCGAAGCTCTTGACCTCCGATATCGACGAGCGCGACCGGCCTTTTGTCGACTACGACGCCGGCCGCACGGTCGAGGGCTTCTACAATGTGCGTAACGGCATCGAGCCCTGCATCGCGCGCGCCGTCGCCTATGCGCCGCATGCCGACCTGATCTGGTGCGAGACCTCGAAGCCGGATCTGGCGCAGGCCAGGAAGTTCGCCGAAGGCGTGCACAAGCACCATCCGGGCAAGCTGCTCGCCTATAACTGCTCGCCGTCCTTCAACTGGAAGAAGAATCTCGACGACGCGACGATCGCGAAGTTCCAGAAGGAGCTCGGCGCGATGGGCTACAAGTTCCAGTTCATCACGCTGGCCGGCTTCCACCAGCTGAACTTCGGCATGTTCGAGCTGGCGCGCGGCTACAAGGACCGGCAGATGGCGGCCTATTCGGAGCTGCAGGAAGCCGAGTTCGCGGCGGAAGCCAACGGCTACACCGCGACCAAGCACCAGCGCGAGGTCGGCACCGGCTATTTCGACGCCGTGTCGATGGCGATCACCGGCGGCCAGTCTTCGACCACCGCCATGCACGAATCGACCGAGYACGCCCAGTTCAGGCCGGCGGCCGAGTAACGGATAACAACCAGAGGAAACGCCCGCAGGGCATTTGCATCGAGGAGAAGACCAATGGCATCGATAAGCCGCGTCAAGGAAAGGGCAGAAGAACAATCGAGCGCAATGAGCGTCGACCAGCAGGCGACGATCCGCATGCTCGCCAACGATCTGCACAGGCTCAACCAGTCGGTCATGAAGGCAGTCGAGGCCGGCGTCTCGGTGGAGCTGGTGCGTTCGGCCAGGCACCATGGCGGCGACGGCAACTGGGGAGACCTTTTGATCCCGGTGATCGTTACCCAGCAGAGTCACACCTGACGTAACGTCAACAGTTTCGGCGATGGTCTCCCGCGCGCTATACGTTCGGAAGACTATCGCATTTTTTCGGTTTGCCTTCACTGTCTGGGGGTACGACTTGCACTGAATCTCGGAAATTCTTGCTATATTTTCGAGCTCGACCGTTTCAGCTTGACACCGGCCGCGATCTCACCCAATTGTGCCTCAGGTTTCAACCCTGCATTGAACCAGAGTGCCTCCCGCCGATGTGTCCCGCTGACCGTGACGACCACTCCGAAAGACACCCGAAACCGGCAGCCCGGAAGGGGACGATCGCGGCTGACTTTTCCAAAGTGCTCGTCGTCGGAAAATCGTCGATCAACCGGGTCGTGGTGTCGAAAATCGTCGAGAAATCGGGACTGAAGCCGATTTCGGAACCGCCCGAGGCCGCAGAGAAGACGCTGGCCGGGCAACTGCCCGGCACCGTCATCCTGGATGGCGGCCCGGACAACAAGGATTGCGACCCGCTGATGTCGGCCATCGACGCGCTGCGGCGCGCCTCCGGCAAGCCGCTGCCCGCCGTGATCCTGCTTTCAACCAGGAATGGCACGCCGGAGAGCCTTGGCCTGTCGAGCGTGGTCGATGCCGTGGTCGCCAAGCCGATCACGCCCGAGAGGCTGCAACCCGTGGTCGATCGCCTGGTCGGGCGCGGCTAGGGAATTCGGGACAGGCCTCCCGGAGCGCCGAAGCGGCACTCCGGCGTTTGCTCTCGGGAGGCTGGGTCAGTCCAGCTCGCCGCGTTCCTTCATTCCCTGCGCGACTTGTCGGAAGAATTCGAGGACCGCCGGGTCGAACGACAGGGGCTCAGACCTGGCCTGCGCCTCGGCGACCGCTTTGCTATACGCGTTGCGTATAATCTCTTGCTCGGCCTGGGGGGTCGAACGCCTGATGTCGGCGGTACGGGATCGCATACGCCGAACGAACTCTTTGGCGGCTTCGGAATTAACGTCGCCTGCCTCTTTCAGCTGGCTTGCTTCCGCCATCATGGCCGTTAGCGCAGCCTTATGGGCGTCTGCGCTGTACTCTTTCTTTATCCCGTCAAAGGTGCGGCTTGCTTGACCAGTCAGGTCCTGTTCCGCGATCAAAGCTTCGAACCTCGCGGCGAATTTCTTATTGTCGGTGGATTGCTGCATGACAGTCTCCTTGGTGAGGCGTTCTAAGTCATCCAGAGAAAGGTCTCGACCCTCATCAAGTTGGCGTTGCGCCCTCTCTATGAGAGTGATCGCGCACCTGATCTTGTGTTCCTGGGATTCCAGCTTTCGCGTTGCAGCCGCAGAATCTCCCGAAGCCGGGAATGATCCCCGACAAGCTTCTTGATCGATTTGAGCGAGAGGCCGAGATCGCGAAGCACGATGATCTGGTGCAAGCGGGCGATTTGAGCAGGTCCGTATAGGCGCCATCTCGATTCGGCGCGGTGAGGGACAACGAGCCCCTCCCGCTCATAGACCCTGAGCGCCTTGGTGGTGACCCCGACCCGCCGAGCTGTCTCRCCAGGACCGAACCATTGCTCCTTTTCGCCGCCCATAGCCGACCTTCCGTTCCGGACCCTCGCCTCTGTAAGGGCGGCCCCAGGGTCCGATGCAAGGGCTTGTCGGCCGGTTCGTTCGCGCCGACCGCTCACCACCCGAACCGATGTTCAGGGCGTCCGCTCACCCGACGCCGCGAAGGCATGCYGCTCACCCGCCGGGCACAACCCGGGAGCTCGGACGTATCAATCCGCCGTGGCGATGCGTTCGACCAACGCGGGCAGTTCRCTGAGATCGGCGATCTCGCGGAAACGTGGCGCCGCGACCGGCGCCTCGGCGTGCTCGGCCGCCCAGGTCAATTCATGCGGGACATAGATGCCCCAGCCGCCGGCATCGATGGCAGGCACGACATCCGACTTCAGCGAATTGCCGACCATCATGCTTTTTTGCGGTCCGTCGCCATGACGGCTGAAGATGCGGGCATAGGTGGCGGCGCTCTTGTCGCTGACGATCTCGACGGCATCGAAAAGCCCACCCAGCCCCGACTGCGCCAGCTTGCGCTCCTGGTCCATGAGATCACCCTTGGTGATCAGCACCAGGCGATAGCTGCCGGCAAGCTTCTCGATCGTCTCACGCGCATGCGGCAGCGGTTCGATCGGATGGCTGAGCATGTCGCGACCGGCAGCCAGGATTTCCGCAATGGTCGAGGCCGAAACGCGGCCTTCGGTAACCTCGATCGCCGTCTCGATCATCGACAGCGTGAAGCTCTTTATGCCGAAGCCGTAGAGGCCGAGGTTGCGCCTTGCGGCTGCAAGCAGGTTCGCCGAAACCACGCTCGCCTCGCCGTGCTCGGCAAGCATGGCGATGAAGCGCTGCTCGGTCATGCGGAAGAACTGCTCGTTCTGYCACAGCGTGTCGTCGGCATCGAAACCGATCGTGGTCAGATGAGAGGCGGGCATATGCAGACACCGTTCTTCATGGACGGCTGTGTAGCCGTTGTTGCAGCATGCYGCCAGCCTCAAGACGGATGCCCGCCTTGTCCCGCCTCCTCTTCCCTTCCCCCGCGGCGCCCGGCTATAGTCCGAAATCCGCAACACAATCTGGTGAATGATGCCGCCTGAGAAAAAGGAAGTCCGTCCGTCAAGCCGGGGGGGACGCGCCCGCACGCCTGCCTTCTTGAAGAACCAAYGCGGTGTGAAGAACTGGAAGGAGGCCAGCGCCTGGCTGGAATGGCGCGGTATCGAGGACATAGAGTGCATCACGCCCGACCAGGCGGGCGTCGCCCGCGGCAAGATGATGCCGTCGAAGAAATTCACCTCCAACACCTCGCTGGCGCTGCCTTCGGCCGTGTTCATGACGACAATCTCCGGCGGCTATCCCGAGGATGGCAACGGCTTCCACTATCCCGAAGATGACGGCGACCTGAAGCTTCTGCCCGATCTTTCGACGCTGACCGTGGTGCCCTGGGAAGAAGACCCGACGGCGGCGGTCATCTGCGACCTCGTCCATCAGGACGGCCGCTCGGTCGAGTTCACGCCACGCAACGTCTTGAAGCGCGTGCTTGCGGCCTATGACGAGCGCGGCCTGAAGCCGGTGGTGGCGCCCGAGATCGAATTCTATCTGGTGCGCAAGAACCCCGATCCGGATTATCCGCTGACGCCGCCCGTCGGGCGTTCGGGCCGGCCGATCGGCGGCGGCGCCGGCTATTCGATCGCCGGCGTCAACGAATTCGACGAACTGATCGACGACATCTACCATTTCTCGGAACGGCAAGGCCTGGAGATCGACACGCTGATCCACGAGGAAGGCGCCGGCCAGCTCGAGATCAATCTGCGCCACGGCAACCCGATCGAGCTCGCCGACCAGGTCTTCATGTTCAAGCGCACCATCCGCGAGGCGGCGCTGAAGCACGAGATCTACGCCACCTTCATGGCCAAGCCGATCCAGGGCCAGCCGGGCTCGGCCRTGCACATCCACCAGTCGGTGGTCGACAAGAAGACCGGCAAGAACATCTTCTCGGCGGAGGACGGCTCCGAGACCGACGCGTTCTTCCATTTCATCGGCGGCATGCAGAAGCACGTGCCGAACGCGCTGGTGATGTTCGCGCCCTACGTCAATTCCTACCGCCGGCTGACGCAGCAGGCGTCGGCCCCGGTCAACAACAAATGGGGCTATGACAACCGCACCACCGCCTTCCGCGTACCACGCTCGGATCCGGCGGCGCGACGCGTGGAAAACCGCATCCCGTCATCCGACGCCAACCCCTATCTGGCCCTGGCGGCGTCGCTGGCCTGCGGGCTGGTCGGCATGAACAACAAGATCAAGGCGGAACCACCGGTGCTGACGACCGCCAATGCGGACGAAATCGACCTGCCGCGCGGCCTGCTGGAGGCCGTCGGCCTGTTCGAGGACGACAAAGAGCTTGGTGCCATCCTCGGCAAATCCTTCGCCGCCACCTATACCGCGATCAAGCGCGCCGAGTTCGAAACTTTCATGGAAGTGATCAGCCCGTGGGAGCGGGAGTATCTCTTGTTGAATGTCTAGGGCACCGGTCATGCCCTATCAATCTCCCATTTCTCCGGGCCGCTCCTGGTACGAGGATACGGCTGGGCCTCGGCCTGAATACCCTTCCCTAGAAGGTGACCGCCGATGTGACGTCGTCATTGTAGGCGGTGGCTTCACCGGACTCTCAGCAGCAGCGCATCTCGCCAAAACCGGCGCGAATGTCGTGCTGATCGAAGCCTATCGCTTCGGCGACGGCGCGTCGGGGCGCAATGGCGGCCAGCTCGGCACCGGACAGCGCGCCTGGGCCGAGGAGTTGGAGGCCGAATACGGCCTCTCCCGCGCCAAGGCACTGTTCGACATGGCTGAAGAAGCCAAGGCGCATCTGCTCGATTTTGCCGCCGCCAACGCGATCGACATCGACTATATGCCGGGTCAGCTTTCGGTGGCGCACAAGAAGCGTTACGTCGACGACTACAAGCGCCATGCCGAGATCATGGCGAGCCGCTTCGGCTACCCGCATTTAAGCTTCATGGATGCGGCGGAAACGGCCGAGYGGTTGGGCTCGACGCGCTATTTCGGCGGCGCGCGCGACACCGGCACCGGGCATATCCAACCGCTGAAGCTGGTGATCGGCACGGCGAAAGTCGCGGCGGCGGCCGGCGCGCATCTCTTCGAGCAGACGCCGTCCACCGGCATCGTTTCCAATGGCGGCAAGGTGACGGTCACGACGCCTAGCGGCACGATCTCCGCCGACAAATGCCTGATCGCGGTCAATGCCTATGGCGGCAATCTGGAGCCGGTGAGCGCGGCGCATATCATGCCGATCRGCTCCTTCATCGGAGCGACCGTGCCRCTCGGCGCCGCCTCCAAGGTGCTGCCGGGCGGCGAGTCGGTCGACGATTCCCGCTTCGTGGTGCGCTATTTCCGCAAGTCGAAAGACGGACGGCTATTGTTCGGCGGCCGCGAGGTCTATGCCGTCAACGATCCCAAGGACATCCATATCCACATCCGCAGGCAGATCGCCGAGCTCTACCCGGCGCTKAAGGATATCGAAATCACGCATGGCTGGGGCGGCTATGTCGGCATCACGATGCCGAGAAAGCCGTTCGTGCGCGAGGTGATGCCGAAGGTGATCTCCATAGGCGGCTATTCCGGGCACGGCGTCATGCTTTCGAAC
The DNA here is from genome assembly GCF_001854815.1 of Mesorhizobium sp. LCM 4576. Lineage (NCBI taxonomy): Bacteria > Pseudomonadati > Pseudomonadota > Alphaproteobacteria > Hyphomicrobiales > Phyllobacteriaceae > Mesorhizobium > Mesorhizobium sp. LCM 4576. The sequence continues at coordinate 36,202 of NZ_MDDT01000024.1, read as the reverse complement.
TTCTTCGGCAAGCTCTATGCCGAGACCGTTGCCGGCAATCGCGACCGGCTGAAACTGATCGAGGATCTGAAAATCCCCGCTTTCCCGGGCGGCCGGCGATTTCGCGCGCCGCTCTTGTTTCTGGCCCTCAACTGGTTCGCGCTGCGCGACAGGATTTGAAGCTGTCGGCCCAGCCGAAGCCGTCGAATCGACGCTGGCGGCTCCCACACGGCAGGTTGTGAAAGCCTTAATGGACGCGCAGAATTTCGCAATTTGGCTCACTCGTGCCATAATCAGCAGTAAAAGATGCAATTATGGGCGAAAATCCGGGGATTTCGCGGGCCTTGTCCGCAATAATTTCGGGACCGATGCCGATCGAAGCCAATCGTTGCGGCAATGATCGAAAGAACGTCGGCCCGCTTGTTGGAGGTGGTTTGAGTGAACGGGCCCTTCAGTTTCGGCATGCCGGAACGGCAGCGCTTTACAATGCAGTTCGGCTATAGCGTACGGCCATCCTTCTGGCAGAGGGTRCAGTCGAACGCCCATCTGGTCATTGCGGCGATCGGCACTGCCGCGTTGCTCGGCGTGGCCGCGGTGGCTCTGTGGCTTTGTTTTCCGGGCAGTGACCGGCAAGTGGCTGCGGCAAACGCCGCGCAAACCGTTCCGACAATTCCGGTGAAGACCACGAAGATCGCTCCGGCGACAGCGGCGGTCACCGTGGCTGCAGCAGCGCCGCAAGCCGCGCGCAAGGCGGACGCGGTCACGCCCACGACGGCGGCTCGCGAAGCCAGCATTCCGGCGCTGGCGCCGAACAGTCCCCGCTGGACGGCTTCCGATGCCCAGACGCCGCCGGCCCCGACCGATGACCAACCGGCTCCATCCAAGCAGGCCGCCGCCACCAACCCCGCACAATCCACCGATACGGCCTTTGCCGAGGCCGATGCCGAGAACGACGCCTCGAACGCGCTTTCGCAGGTCGCGGGCGCCGCGAGCGAGACGTCGACGGCCGCGAAGAAGCCTGGCGACAAGATGGATGGCGCCCAAACCGCCGCCATTCCCGAAGCCAAGCCGCAGGTTCCCGATCCGCAACCGGCAGCGGCGGATGACTCGGCGCAGCCCAAGCCGAAGCCTCAAAAAGCCGGCGCGGCCGCAAACGGGCGCATCTTGAGGGCCGTGACCATGCGCTCGGGTCCGAAGAAAGGTGCCGCCGCAATCATCACGGTGCCGGCCAAGGCATCGGTACAGGTGATGAATTGCAAGCAATGGTGCGAGATCGTCTATAACGGCAAGCACGGCTGGGTCTACAAAAGCTACGTCAAGACCGGCGCCTGAAACCTAACCCGCCCAGCAGCCGTTCGTACCGACGTTTTCTGCGCTCGATCCTGCGGTTTGCGAGGAAGGACTTGTGTTCCTCGAACGGCACCTCGTATAAGCCGCACGTGTAACACCCTTCGTTCTTACCACATGCCGGGATCCAGCATTTGACGTCGTGGGTCCATGCCAGCGCAATCCTCTCCAGATGAAGATTGGCGGAGCTCTTGAGCAGGATCAGTTCGCCGGGGACCGCCGTCTGCTTGATGTGGTCCGAGGCATCCTTCGGAGTACGAAGCTCCAGGAAACGCCCGCTGTCGCGGTCCGCCTGGCTCGCGCGTGAGCGATGGGCATTGTCACCAGTGTAGATAACCTCGTCGGCGATATCGCGCGCGACGCCATAAGCAGTGCGATATTTCCGCGACGAACCGGCGTAGTCGGAAATCTGGCCGAGAACGATCCGCTTACGAACAGCCCGCGCTTTGGCCACCATCTCGAACGCGATGTTCAGCGAATGCCAAGGCGCTTTGGCGGCATCGATGATGAATTGCGGGCCGCCATCGATCGCCTCCACCTTGCAGCGATTTGCCAGCGGTTCGAAGGATGCCGTCTTGGCCACGACTTCCTCCGGCGGGACACCAAGTTCCAGCGCCGTGACAATGGCGGCAACCGCCGGCAGCCAGAAGTGCTCGCCGGGAAAAGGTGTTTGCACGTCGATCTCACCAGCATTCCAGCGCAACGAAAATGTGAGCCGGTCCGGGTAGGCGGCATGGACATCCGTTACACGATAGTCTGCAGTCTCTGACTGGCCGAAGGTCGCGACACGGCCCCTTACGTCTGAAGCCATACCGAGCACATGCGGGTCGTCGGCATTCAAGATTGCGAGCCCGCCCGGTGACAATGCCTCGACCAGGGCCTTTTTTTCCCGGGCGACAGCCTCCAGGCTTCGGAATTGAGCAAAATGCTCCAGCCTGACCATCGTTACGACGGCCAAGTCCGGCTTTAGCATCTCCGCCATCGGCCTGATCGAACCAGGCTCAAACGCGCCGGCTTCGAAGACGACGTAGTCGACCTCGCCCGCGCGCTTCATGCGCTTGTAGAGCGTGCGGACAAGTGCTTTGAGCGTGTTGRCCAGAACTTGCGTATGGACCGTGCCGTGACCGGCCAGGATATGCCCAAGCAAGCTGGTTGCCGTCGATTTGCCGGAACTGCCGGTTATGCCGATGAAGATAGCCTTGCTTTKGGCACGCGCACGTGTTGCCCGATAGCGCCGCAATCGCCAGCCCAGATCGTTGCGAATTTCACGCAGCCTGACCTTAACCACGCGCCAATTCCCCTGCCCCGGTCCGTTATCGTTTCGACGAACCATGAAGTCAAATTGGAGACTTGGCTTGACGGCGCCAGCCTATCCGTTCGCCGCATGAGCAGCCGCTACCTGGAAACGGCTCAGATGCAGCGGCCGCCATCGACCTCCAGCGCAACGCCGGTGATGAAGGCGGCTTCATCCGAAGCCAGCCACAGCGCCGCGTTGGCGATGTCGAGGGGTGTCGAGAGCCGGCCGAGCGGGATCGAGGCGCGGAACTTTTCGCGGATCTCGGGCGTGTCGGCGCCCATGAATCTTTCCAGCATGCCGGTCTCGCCGGCGACCGGGCAGAGGCAGTTGACGCGGATGTTCCTCGGCGCCAGTTCGACCGCCATCGACTTGGTGGCGGTGATCGCCCAGCCCTTGGAGGCGTTGTACCAGGTCAGGCCTGGCCTCGGCCGAAGCCCCGCCGTCGAGGCCGTGGTGAGGATGACACCACCGCCCTGCCGGTCCATGATCGGCACGACGGCGAGCGCGGCGTGGTAGATCGCCTTCATGTTGACCGCTGTGATCAGGTCGAAGGTCTCCTCGTCGACGGCGAGCATATCGCCGTTGCGATGGGTGAAGCCCGCATTGTTGACCATGATGTCGATGCGGCCGAAGGCGCTCTTGGCGGCATAGATCATCTCGTCGAATTCGGAGCGCAGGGACACATCGGTCTGGGTCCAGATCGCGTTGGGACCGATCTCCTCGGCCACCCGCTCGGCGCCCTTGGCGTTGAGGTCGGCGACAACCACGCGCGCGCCCTCTTCGGCGAAGCGCCTGGCCATGCCCTCCCCGAAGCCAGACGCAGCGCCGGTGATGATGGCGACCTTGTTTTCCAGACGCATGGTTTTCCCGCTCATTGGATTTCCGCAGTTCTTGATTTCCGACCGCCGCCCCGCWGCGATATTCTCCCTTAGCTTTCGTCACATTCGCGTTCTATGGTGCGGCCGCGAACGTTGCCGGAAGCCATGGCTTTACCGACAGGCCTGTCGGCGGCGCAAGTGTCGGGAAACAGGTGGACCGATGCAACAGCAAGCGATTGGTCCTGCCTGTGACACCATGGCACTGGAAAATTTAAATCGATTAGAATATACCAACCACGCTGCCGGTATCCGGCATCAAATCGGACTGACCATGACCAGCCAGATCATCCCTGTCGATCCCTTCGACTTCATCATCTTCGGCGGCACCGGCGACCTGTCGGAGCGCAAGCTCCTGCCCTCGCTCTATTATCGCCAGCGCGACCATCAGTTCTGCGAACCGACGCGCATCATCGGCACCTCGCGCGCCAAGATGACCGACGCCGAGTTCCAGGCTTTCGCCAGGCAGGCGATTTCGTCCCACGTCAAGCCGGCCGATATCGACCAGAAGGAACTGGAAACCTTCCTGGCCAGGCTTTCCTATGTCCCGGCTGACGCCACCAGCGGCGCGGGCTTCGACAAGCTGAAGAAGGCGATCGGCGACAGCGACCGCATCCGTGCCTTCTATCTCGCGGTGGCGCCGGCGCTGTTCGGCGATATCTCGCATCAGCTCAAGCAGAACAAGCTGATCACGCCGAACTCGCGCATTGTGCTGGAGAAGCCGATCGGCCGCGACCTGACCTCGGCGCGCGCGCTGAACGACGCGGTGGGCGACGATTTCCATGAAGGCCAGATCTTCCGCATCGACCATTATCTCGGCAAGGAAACCGTGCAGAACCTGATGGCGCTGCGCTTTGCCAACGCGCTCTATCAGCCGCTGTGGAACTCCGCCCATATCGACCATGTGCAGATCACGGTCGCCGAGACCGTCGGCCTCGAAGACCGCGTCACCTATTACGACAAGGCCGGCGCGCTGCGCGACATGGTGCAGAACCATATGCTGCAGCTGCTTTGCCTCGTCGCCATGGAGACGCCGTCGTCGATGGACGCCGACGCCGTGCGAGACGAGAAGCTGAAGGTGCTCAGGGCGTTGAAGCGCATCAACGGCAACGAAGCGCCCAAGCACACCGTGCGCGGTCAGTATCGCGCCGGCGCCTCGGCGGGCGGCCCGGTCAAGGGCTATGTCGAGGAGCTCGGCAAGGACAGCACCACCSAGACCTTCGTCGCCATAAGGGCCGAGATCGGCAACTGGCGCTGGGCCGGCGTTCCGTTCTACCTCAGGACCGGCAAAAGGCTGGCGAGCCGGGTTTCCGAGATCGTCATCGAGTTCAAGCCGATCCCCTTTTCGATCTTCGACGACAGTGCCGGGCCGATCTTCGCCAATCAGTTGGTGATCCGGCTGCAGCCCGACGAAGGCGTCAAGCAGTTCATCATGATCAAGGATCCGGGGCCGGGCGGCATGCGGCTGCGCCAGATTTCGCTCGACATGAGCTTCGCGCAGTCCTTCGACGGGCGCGCGCCCGACGCCTATGAGCGGCTGATCATGGATGTGGTGCGCGGCAACCAGACGCTGTTCATGCGCCGCGACGAAGTCGAGGCGGCCTGGAAATGGATCGACCCGATCCAGAATGCCTGGGAAAGCGCCAGGCAGGAGGCGCAGGGCTATACGGCCGGAACCTGGGGGCCGTCGGCCTCGATCGCTCTTATCGAACGTGACGGACGGACATGGCACGAGAGCAATTGAGCGAAGTCCGCTACGGCTGGAACGGCTTTGCCGACCGCCAGGACCTAGCGACGGCGCTTGCCGGTGAGATCGCCGACCGGTTGACCAGCGCCATCGCGAAACGCGRCACCGCGCTCCTCGCGGTGTCCGGCGGCAGCACGCCGGCGAAGCTGTTCGCCGCGCTGTCGACCACGCCGATCGCCTGGGACAAGGTTACCGTGACGCTGGTCGACGAGCGCTTCGTGCCGCCCTCCTCGCCGCGCTCGAATGCCGGGCTGGTGGCGGCGAACCTGCTGCAGAACAAGGCCGCGGCGGCGCGCTTCGTGCCGCTCTACCATGAGGCGGCAAGCATCGAGGACGCGGCCGCGGCGGACAGCGAAGCGCTCAAATCATTGCCCTGGCCGCTCGACGTGGTGATCCTCGGCATGGGCGGCGACGGCCATACGGCGTCGTTCTTCCCGGATGCCGGCAATCTCGAGGAATTGCTCGATCCGGTCTCGCAGCGGATCGTGCTGCCGGTGCATGCGGCGAGYGGCGGCGAGCCGCGGCTCACTCTGTCGATGGCGCGTATCATCGACGCCGGCTTCGTYGCGCTCCATATTGAAGGCGAGGACAAGCGCGCCGCGTTCAACGGCGCGACGGGTCCCGGCGCGAAGAAGCCCATCCGCAGAGTGCTCGAGGCGGCGCCGAGACCGATAGAGGTGTTCTGGGCACCCTGATTTCATATGAGGACAAGTCCGGTGGCAGAGGGAGGACGTCGCCGGGCTCGAAAGGACGGACCATGACAGCCAGACGCGATATCGAAGCCATCACGGAACGCATCCGCCACCGTTCGAAAGCCGGCCGCGAAGCCTATCTCGGCCGCATCGCGGAGGCTTCCAGCCGCACCGCCAACCGCGCGGTTTTGGGCTGCGGCAACCTCGCCCATGGCTTTGYAGTGTGCAGCCCGTCGGAAAAGATCGCGCTTGGCGGCGACCGCGTGCCGAATCTCGGCATCATCACCTCCTACAACGACATGCTGTCGGCACATCAGCCCTTCGAAACGTTCCCGGCGCTGATCAAGGAAGCCGCGCGTGAGGCCGGCGGCATCGCCCAGGTGGCGGGCGRCGTGCCGGCGATGTGCGACGGCGTCACGCAGGGCCAGCCCGGCATGGAGCTGTCGCTGTTCTCGCGTGACGTGATCGCCATGGCGGCGGCGATCGGCCTGTCGCACAACATGTTCGACGCGGCCGTCTTCCTCGGCGTGTGCGACAAGATCGTGCCCGGGCTGGTGATCGCGGCGCTCACCTTCGGGCATCTGCCGGCCGTCTTCATCCCCGCGGGGCCGATGACGACCGGGCTGGCGAATGACGAGAAGGCCAAGGTCCGGCAGCTTTATGCCRAAGGCAAGGTCGGCCGCGCCGAGCTTCTGGAGGCGGAGTCTAAGTCCTATCACGGGCCAGGCACCTGCACCTTCTACGGCACCGCCAATTCCAACCAGATGCTGATGGAGATCATGGGCCTGCATACGCCCGGCGCCTCCTTCGTCAATCCGGGCACGCCGCTGCGCGACGCGCTGACCAGGGAAGCGGCGAAGCGCGCATTGGCGATCACAGCGCTCGGCAATGCCTATACGCCGGTCGGGCGCATGATCGACGAGCGTTCGATCGTCAACGGCGTGGTCGGCCTGCACGCCACCGGCGGCTCGACCAACCACACGATCCACCTGATCGCCATGGCGGCGGCGGCCGGCATCGCGCTGACCTGGCAGGACATTTCCGACCTGTCGGAGGCCGTGCCGCTGCTCGCGCGCGTCTACCCGAACGGGCTTGCCGACGTGAACCATTTCCACGCCGCAGGCGGGCTCGGCTTCCTGATCCGCGAGCTGCTCGACGAAGGCCTGTTGCACGAGGACGTGCAGACTGTGTGGGGCGAAGGCCTGCGGCCTTACACGGTCGAGGCGAGGCTTGGCGACGACGGCGGCGTGGTGCGCGAAGCGGCACCTCTCAACAGCGGTGACGAGAAGGTGCTGGCGCCAGTCAAGAAAGCGTTCCAGCCAACAGGCGGCCTGAAAGTGCTTGGCGGCAATCTCGGCCACGCCGTCATCAAGACTTCCGCCGTGAAGCCCGAGCGGCGCGTCATCGAGGCGCCGGCAAAGGTGTTCGACAGCCAGCAGGCGCTGAACGACGCCTTCAAGGCCGGTCAGCTTACCGGCGATTTCATCGCCGTCATCCGGTTCCAGGGCCCGAAGGCCAACGGCATGCCGGAACTGCACAAGCTGACCACCGTGCTCGGCATCCTGCAGGATCGCGGCCAGCGCGTGGCGCTGGTGACCGATGGGCGCATGTCGGGCGCCTCCGGCAAGGTGCCGGCGGCGATCCATGTGACGCCGGAAGCGGTCGAGGATGGACCCATCGCCAGGATCCACGACGGCGACATCATTCGACTCGATGCCGATGCCGGCACGCTCGAAGTTCTGGTGCAGGGAACCGAGTTCGCGCTGCGCCGCACGGCCGACGCCGATCTCATCGGCAACGAGTTCGGCTTCGGCCGCGAGCTGTTCGCAGGCTTCCGCCAGCTGGTCGGCCGTGCCGATCATGRGGCGGCGGCGTTCGGAAGCGCCTGACCYAGATCCATGTGAAAAGCAACTTAGCGGCGTGAAGGTGCTTAAGTTCTAAGGCTGCGGGCTACAGCGATCTCATGAAGGAGCTAATTCCTCTGCGCAGTAATTTTGAAAGATTGCAGGCTTGTCGGGCAAGCTATCAACGTCCGTTTGGGGTTAGTCAGCGTAAACGCTGGCGATGAGCCGAAGGCTCCTGAACCTCGTCATTCCAGGGCGGAGCAAGGAGCGAAGCGACGCGCGCAGACCCTGGAATCCATGCCGTTACCTGGACCGAAGTGTGCAACGGTGCAGAATTGTGGACTGCCGCGGCGCTTCCGGGTCACGGCATGGATCCTCGGGTCTGCGCGCGTCGCTTCGCTCCTTGCTCCGCCCGTGGATGACGACCGCGATAGGCGTCTCGGCCAACCGCCAAGGCATGGGATCTGCCAACCGAGATGGCATTCCGCGAGCCATTGGCGGAATGCCGATAGYTGGAACGCAGGCAGGCTGCGCGCCTACTGCACGGTGAGCTCGTTGCGCTCGCCGGCCTTGACGGTGAAGGGCGTTTCCTTGTCGGCCTTGTCGGTGGTGAAGTTGGTCACCAGCACGTAGTCGCCCGCGGCAAGCGTCGTTTGCATCTTTTCGCCATAGGCGTAGGTCACCTGCTTGCGCTCGCCCTGGATGTTCTTCTTGGCCTCGAAGATCTTGAAGCCATCGGCGCCTGGCGCGTCGACCGCCACGACACYGGCATTCAGCGTCACGTTGACATCCGCCATCTGCCCGACCGTCACGCTGAAAGGCTGCTCAGCGGACACGGCCTGCACGTCGACGCCCATCACATAGTCGCCGGGCGGCAGGTCGAACTGGCTGTCGGGTCCGTAGGCATAAGTCACCTGGTCTCGGGTGCCATCGAGCTTCTTGGCGGCCTTGTATACTTTCCAGGACACGTCCGTGCCGGCCTTCTCCCCGCCTTGGGTGTAGAAGGCATTGGCCTTGGCCTTGCCRACGCCGACGATGATGTCCTTGTCGACAACCTGGCCGGCGACGAGTTGCATCGTCTCGCTCGCCTGGCCGGCTCCCAGGCTGACGGTGACCTTGGTCTCGCCGGTCGGGACGACGAACTTGACCTCACCGTAATTGGCGTCCGAGGTGCCTCCGGGATAGGCGATGCTGATCTGCGCCCCGCGGTCGATATCGGCGCCCGGCGCCGGTCGGGCATGGATGGATATCTCCGCGGCGTTCAGGTTGAGCGCCGGTTCCGTCGCCTTGTCGGCCGTCAGCCAGACCTTCTGCTCCGCCTTGGCCGCGCCGCTGGTGGCGACGACGATGTAGTTGCCGGCGTCAAGGTGGAATTTGAYGGTGTTATAACCGTAATCGACGTGCTCGCCGCCGGTCCCCTTGGCGTCGTCCTTGAAGATTTCAAAATAGACGTCGGACTTCGGCGCCTCGCCACCATCCTTCAGCAGCGCCGTCGGGATGAGATTGTAGTCGACCTCCGCTGCCTTCGGCGCGGGAGCCGGTGCCGGTTCGGGAGCTGGCTGAGGTGCCGGCGCCGGAGCCGCGACGGTCTCGACCAGAGCTTCCTGCAGCGCCTTCTCGTCGGAGGCCTGAATGTATTTGCCGCCGGTGTTTTCGGCGAGGCAGGCGATCTGCTTGCCCTCGTCGGCGGTCAGGCCGAAGCCGACGACATCGGCGGTGAAATCGACGCCGCTTTCCTTCAGCTCCTTGCCGAGCGCGCAGGGATCGCCGCCGCAGGTCTCCAGGCCATCGGTGATCAGCACCACGGTTGCCTTGTCCTCGGTGTATTTGAGCGCCTCGGCGGCCTGCTTGACGGCGGCCGTGAGCGGCGTCTTGCCCAGGAATTTCATGCTGTCGGCCGCCGCCGAAATGGCGCTGGCGGAGCCGGCCTGCGGCGGCACGATCAGCTCGATGTCGTCGCAGCTGCCCTTGGTGCGATGGCCGTAGGCCATGAAGCCGATCTCGTCGTCGGCCGGAACCGACTGCAGCACCGTGCGCAGCGATTCACGCGCGATCTCCAGTTTCGGCTTGCCGTCGATCTGCGCCCACATCGAGCCCGACGCATCGAGAATGATGATGACCTTGTTGGCGGCAAAGCCAAACGTGGTCATCGACAAAAGGAGGACCGCCGCAGCGGCGCTCCGTATCAGTCCCGCCATGAAAATCTCCTGAGAGCAACCCTCGTCCGCGCTGCGAAAGCTATTTGAGGCGGGTCCTGGAAACAAGCCCGGCCGAGGGTGAAAGGCGGAGCGCTCTAATAAGTGGTGCGCCGCTCTTCCGATGGCGGGCGACCGAACTGCAGCCGATAGCTCTGCGCGAAATAGGAGTGCGAGGTGAAGCCGGTGGCGATGGCGACATCGAGGATCGGCATGTTGGTCTGGCGCAGCAATTCGCGCGCCCGCTCCAGCCTCAGCCGCATGTAATAGCGGCCGGGCGTCACGCTCAGATGGCGCAGGAACAGGCGCTCGACCTGGCGCACCGACAGGCCCGCCGATTTGGCGAGCTGCACCGCGGACAGCGGCTCGTCGAGATGGTCGGCCATCAATTCGACKATGCGCCTCAGCTTTTCCGACTTGCCGGTGAGGTCGCGCTCCGGTCCGACGCGCTGGCGGTCGCCGGCCGAGCGGATGCGCTCGTGCTGGAACTGGTTGGCGACGCCATTGGCGAGGTTGGAGCCGAAATCGCCGCGCACGATCTCCAGCATCAGGTCGATCGAGGTGGTGCCGCCGGCGCAGGTGTAGCGCTTGCGGTCGATCTCGAAGACATTGCCGGTGCAGTTGATGTCGGGGAAACGCTCCATGAAGCCGGCGCGGTTCTCCCAGTGGATGGTGCAGCGGTAGCCGTCGAGCTGCCCTGCCTCGGCGAGCAGATAAGAGCCGACCGACAGGGCGCCCAGCGCATTGCCGCGCCGGCCCCAACTGCGCAGCGCCGCCAGCACCTTGCTCTTGCCCGGGAATTCGGTGGTGAGCCCGACCGAGACGAACAGGATGTCGACCGGCGGCATGTCGGCGACCGAGTAGTCGATCTTCAGCGGCAGGCCGTTCGAGGCCATGACCGCGTCGCCATCGGCCGAAATCGTCGTCCAGCCATAGAAATCGCGGCCGAGCAGGCGGTTGGCCGAGCGGAAGCAGTCGATGGCCGCCGCCAGCGAGAACATCGAGAACTTGTCGACGAGCAGGAAGCCGAACTGACGGCCGCCCTGAACGGGATCGTTCGTGATCGGCCGTTCGATAGGAGCAGTGAGGTTCGGCAAGGATCTGCTTTCGATCAGAAGGACGGCCGCTTCAGCCCGGCCGCGAGGTAGGCGGAAGCTACAGTGTTCGCCATCAGCATGGCAATGGTCATCGGCCCGACGCCGCCGGGCACCGGCGTGATGGCGCCGGCGACCTTGGCCGCCTCGGCATAGGCGACGTCGCCGACAAGGCGGCTCTTGCCCTCGCCCTTCTCGGGCGCGGGGATGYGGTTGATCCCGACGTCGATCACGGTGGCGCCCGGCTTGACCCAGTCGCCCTTGACCATCTCCGGCCGGCCGACGGCGGCGACCAGGATGTCGGCGGTACGAGCCAGCGCCGGCAGGTCTTTGGTGCGGCTATGCGCGATGGTGACCGTGCAGTTGGCGGCGAGCAGCAGATTGGCCATCGGCTTGCCGACGATGTTGGAGCGGCCGACGACGACGGCGTTGAGGCCGGAAAGGTCCTTGCCGCGCACGCGCTCGATCAAAAGCATGGAGCCCGCCGGCGTGCAGGGCACGAAGGCCGTTTCGAGCTCGCCGGTGCCGAGCTTGCCGACATTGATGAAATGGAAGCCGTCGACATCCTTCTCCGGCGCGATCGTCTGGATCACCTTGCCGGCGTCGATATGGCCGGGGAGCGGCAATTGCACGAGGATGCCGTGGATCGACTTGTCGGCATTCAAGTCGCCGATGATCTTCAGCAATTGCTCCTCGGTGGTGTCGGCCGGCAGCGTATGCTGGAGCGAATGGAAGCCGCATTCCTTGGCGGTGCGCGATTTCGAGGCGACATAGACCTGGCTTGCCGGGTCTTCGCCGACGATCACCACCGCAAGGCCGGGCTTGGTGGCTCCCTTGGCCGACAGCTCCGACGTCAGCGCCTTGACCTTCGAAACCACATCCTCGGCGACACGCTTTCCGTCAATCACTTCGGTCATCACGAACTCTCCGTTTCGAGGCCGCATCGATGCATGCCCCATGCCTCAATCCGCATCCCGATCCGCCGGCGCAGGGCGCAATCGGCCGAAATGCCGCGCGGCATTTTCACGAAAATTCGACAAGGCAATCCCGTCAAAGCGTCGTCGGATGCCGTAAACCCGAAACCGACTGCTTTTATCGAAGGTCAGGCGGTTAAGAAATACGGGCGGTTTAGAAATAGCGGCGGCGCGAGCGGCTTTCGGTCAGCTCGYGCACCGCCTCGCGGAATTCACGCAGGCTGGCGCGGATGTCGTCGATCTCACCCTGATCGGCGGGCGACTGGCGAGCGTCGTCCKGGACCGGCGGTTGCGGATGATAGGATGCCGGCGAAGCCGGATAATGGTCCTCGTAGGGATCGGTCCGCGCATGATCCGGCCGATAGGAATAGGAATAGCCCTGCTCGTATGGCGGCCGGAAGTTCTCCCGCGCCGATGTCTGAGCCTTCGGGTAGCGCTCTTCCAGAGTAGGCGCGCGCCAGGCGCTTTCGGGCGGAACAGTGTCCAAATCCACCGTTTCGGCCGGCTCCCGCCGCACGAAATAGCGAAGCGCCGAGGCCAGCGAGCCGAAGAGCCCGGGGCGGCCGGCATCATTGGCCGGTTCCGGCGGCGTGACGGATTGCGCCGGAGCCGACGCGACCGGCGGAGGGGCCGCAGGCGAGGCAGGCGGCGTCGTGTAGGACGYAGCCGGCGATGGCGTGAATGACGCGGCTGAGGGCGGCGTGAAAGCCGGAGCCGGAGATGGCGGCGGCGTGAAAGCCGGAGGCGGCGGAGCGACAGGCGGGGCCGGAGGCGGTGTTACGAGCGGCGGCGGCGCCGGCGGAGCTGCACGGTTCGAAGTGTTCTCCACCGTGGGAGCACGCTCACCCACTCTGCGCCGCGAGCGGCTATCGGCCGTCTCGCGCAGGCTCGCATAGACGCCGCGCAGCCCGCCAAGCCCGATGCCGGCGAACAGGCCGGCAAACAGGCCCGCCAGGGCCATCACCGCACGCGACGGTCCCTTGGCCTGCAGCGGCGCATAGGCCTCCGAAATGACGCTGATATTGGCGGTGTTGATGTCCTTCTGCTCGCCGGTTTCCTTGGCGCGCAGCAGGAACTGCTCGTAGACGGAACGCTTGGCGGCGGCCTCGCGCTCCAGCTCGCGCAGCGAGACCAGATTGTTGTTGACGTCGCCGCTCTGCACCTTGGCCTGCGCCAAGCGCGAGGACAGGTCCTGCTCGAGCTGGACGGAGCGCTTCAGGTCGACCTGCAGCGAGGATGCGATGCGCTGCAGCTCGGCGCCAATGCGCTCACGCGCGCCGGCGAGCTGGGCGTTGAGCGCCTCGATCTCCGGATGGCGCGGCCCGAGCTTGACCTCGGCGCGGTCGGCTTCCTGCTTCAGCGCCGCATATTGCGAGCGCAGCTCGCTCATCATGTTCGAGTTGATCTCCTCGGGCAACGTGCCGCTGAGGACCGAATTGACGTTCAGCGAGCGTGCCGAGGCGGCGCGGGCGTTGAGCTCGAGCGTGCGGGCGCGGGCGACGGAAAGCTGCTCGTTGAGCTTCAGCATCTGGTCGTCACTGATCAGGTGGCCCTGCGCATCGACGAGGTCGTGCGTCGCCCTGAAATCCTCGACGGCGCGTTCGGCCGTCTCGACGCCCTTGCGCAATTCGTCGAGCCTGGCGGTGAGCTCGTCATTGGCGCGGCCCGCCGTGCTCGACTGGATCTCGCTGGAGATCTGCTTGAACGCCTTGACCATGGTGTTGGCGATCAGGGCGGATTTCTCGGCGTTCTGCGTGGTGGCGCTGACCGAGACCACGAAAGTCTTGCCGCCGCGCTCGACATCGAGGCTTTCATACAGGTTGCCGACCGCCAGCGCGCGCTTGCGCGCTTCGTCCGCAGCGCCCGCATCCTGCCGCGACAGGATCGAGCGGAGCGTCGACATCAGGCCGAAGCCGCCCTTGCCCTGGCCGTTGAACTCAGGATCGTTGGTGAGGTTGAGATCGGTGACGACCTTGTTGAGGACGGTGCCCGAAGTCAGGATGCGGACCTGGTTCTCGACAATGGCCAGCGTCGCATCCGAGGCGACCACGTTCTGCGTCAGGTCGCGGTCGGTCAGCTTGAGGTCGCGCGGGTCGACGATGACGTCGGTGGTGRCTTCATATTTCTTCGGCGTCGACAAGGCGATGGCGACGCCGAGCGCGGCGCCCAGGATGGTCGTCGACAGGATCAGCGCCCTGGATCGCGTGATGCCGTGCACGACCTGCATCGGGTCGATCAGCGGCTTCCATTCCTGGGAATCGTCGCCGGCGGATGGCCGGCTCGTATGAGGTTCGGGGGACGCATGCGGCTGCTGGCTCTCCGCCGGGGCTTCATAGAACGGCTCGGGCGACGCAGACCGATTCCTTCCGCGCCGGTCATGTTCGGGTGCGACCGGCTCGGATTCCGGTTGTGCCTGATCGCCGTCAAATCCGCCGGTATCGGCGGGCCGCGGGCTCAACTTCCCTTCGCGTTCGGAACGCGCGGCGCGATGGCGCGCGGCGGCGTCCTCGCGCCAGGAGGAATTGGCCCGCTCGCCGATCGAAACCGTGTTGTCGTCGCCACGCATGGCTTGGCCGAGCGCCAGCAGAGAACGCTCGCGCCTCCAGTCATCACGGTTATCCCTGTCGACCATTGTCCTGGAACTACTCTCTGGCGGCTTGGGCGCGGCGGGTCGGCCAATCGTTAAGCCACGCTAAACGGGCATAGGAAACAAACGGTTAATTTTGCACCCAGGCCCGCACGGTTTCTCGCCTTGTTCGCGGCATTTCGGCGCCGCCAGGACAGGCGCCAGAACGCCGCGTTAAACTTTCCAGCCTATCTATCGCCCCGACATGACCCAGGCCAGCGACATGCCGCAAAGGCGGAGCCTCGCGCGGATCGGCCACTTCGTGGCCAACCGCCGGAAACTGGTATTCGACTATTTCTCGGCGATCAGCGGCGCCGGCGGCCGGCTGGTATTTTCACTCGCCTATTTCATCGCCTTGGCCAACACGCTTTCGATCGCCGAGTTCGGCATGTTCGCGACCGCCTCGGCCGCAGGCATCATGCTGTCGCGCATCCTCGCCTTCGGCTTCATCTCGGCGCTCTACCGCACCGCCACGATCCGCCCCAACCTGATCGGCACCTTCACCGCCGGTTTCCTGCTTCTCGGCCTGTTCTCGCTGCCGTTCCTCGCCGCCGCGTCCTACGTCGTCTATCTGATCTTCTTCGCCGGCACCGTGCCGCTATCGGCCTTTGCCGCTGTCGTCTTCGCCGAGGCGCTTCTGTGGCGGCCGGTCGAAGTGGTGCTGATCGTCAACAACGGGCTCGGCAAGTTCGGGCGGGCAGCCATCCTCGCCATCCTGACGACGGCGCTGAGAGCAGTCGGCGCGATCCTTTTCATGCTTGCCGCGCGGCACACGATCGGCGTCTGGTCGCTGTTCTACATCGGCGCCAACGCCGCCTCGCTCATCGTCGCCTTCGTCTTCTTCTATCCGCGCCAGCGGCTGCGGCTGCGCAGCGAACTCTATTTCCGGCGGCTCGCCGATTCCATCTATGTCGCAGGCTCCGAAGTGCTGTTCTACCTGCAGATGGAGTTCGACAAGCTTCTGGTGCTGTCGATCGGCGGGCCGCATCTCGCCGGCATCTATGCCATCATCATGCGGCTGGTCGACCTCACCGCGATCCCGATCCGCACCTTCTCGATGATGCTGGTGCAGCGCATGATGCGGGCGCCGGAGCTTCTGTCGCGGCTGGCGGTGAAGAGCGGCATAGAGGGCGGCGTATTCCTGGTCTCGACGCTGGCGCTGGTTTCGCTCGRCATCGTGCTGCACTTCTTCCCGAATGCGCTCGGCAAGAATGTCGCCGAGGCAGCGCCGCTGGTCGCGCTGGCGGTCTGCGTGCCTGGCCTGCGCAACCTCGTCGAATACCAGGCCGAGCTGCTCTTCGCGCGCGGCCAGACGGCGGTGCGGGCAATCAATCTCGGCCTGCTCGCCGGATTGAAGGCGGTGCTCTTGACCTATGTGCTGACGACGATCCCCGACACGGCCAATCTCGTCCTGTCGCTCAACATCGTCTTCCTGCTGCTCTATCTCGCCTCGATGCTTTTGACCTATTCGGCCATGCGCCGACCGGCCAAGGCAATTTAAGCCCTACGCGGAAAGCCCGATCAGGCGGCGGATGCGGCCGATATCGGTGCCGATGAAGGACTGCATGCCGATCGCCACCTGTTCCGGCGCCATGGTGTCGACGAAGCGGCGGAACTCGTCATCCGAGAGCGGCTCGCCGGTCCAGTGGACGCGGCAGAACTCCTCCGAACCGTGGAAATGGCCGGCGCCTTGAAGCACGTCGTCGACGTAGCGGCCATAGATCATGCATTCGGAGAACTGGCGCGCCGAGCCGACGACGCCGACCCAGTCGCGGCCGTGCACCTTCTCGATGCGCCCACACATCGCGTTGACCGTCTCCCGACGCCAGGCAATCAGCGTCGAGATGTAGTCGTGGCTCGATCGATTGGCGGGATCGATGCCGAGCGCGGCACCGGCATTGCGCGACCAGATGCGATGCTCGGCATGGCCATCGTTCGACAGCACGCCGTCGCGCCGGAACAGCCGCACCTTGCCCTCGCGCCAGAAGGCGTTCGCGTCGAACGGCTTCAGGAAGGCGACGTCGGAATCGCAAAAGACCAGCACGTCTTCCTTCACCTGCCCGGCAATGGCGATCCGGCGCAGCTGCTGCACATGCCAGCCGCGCAGCGGCTGCGTCTTCAGGCTCAGCCAGACGCGGCGGCGGAAGCCGCTCAGCGGATCGTCAATGACGCGCAGCCAGCGCGGCAACAGGTCCCGTTCGTCCACGACGCTGCGACGRCTGCCTTCGAGCTGGCGAAACAGCGCGACGTCGCGATGTTCGGTCAGGATGTAGTGATGCGCCATGCCGGTGACGTGGCGGTCGACGGTTTCGCACAAAAGCCGGYAGCGCTCGAAGTCCGGCGCGTAGCTCGCCGTGACGATCGCGGCCAAAGGCATGCGCGGCAGCGCTTCGATCGCGGTGGAGGTGCCTGGCACGAAGCGGCTGTTCACCGGCGCGCCTCCAGCGGCCGCGGCCCGAGCGACAGCTTCTGCCTGACGACGCGCCACAGGAAGAGCGGATTGCCGACGATGTAGCGGCGCCACAGCCGGCCGGGCTCGATCCACAGGCGGAACAGCCATTCGAGACGCAACCGGCGCAGCCATAACGGCGCGCGCGGCACCGAGCCGCTCATGAAATCGAGCAGCGCGCCGACGGCGACCGGCAGCGTGCAATGGCGGCTGTCGATGTGGCGCTCGATCCACAATTCCTGGCGCGGCACGCCCATGGCGACGAGCAGCACGTCCGGCCGCAGCCTGGCGATGCGCTCGAGGATCGCCGGCTCCTCGGCAGCGGAGAAGAAGCCGTCATGGACCACGACGAATTTGTGCTGCATGGCGAGCGTCGAAAGCTTCGCGCAGGCGGCTTCGGCATTGGCGYGCGTCGTGCCGAGCAGCGCCACCGTCAGCGGATGCGACGAGGCCTGCAGGAAGGCCGGGATGAAATCGGTGCCGTTGAGATTGCTGGGGAAAGGCGCGCCGTAAAGCAGCTTTGCCGCCATATCGACGCCGACGCCATCGGGAAGGATCAGGAAATTTTCCAGCGCCTCGGCAAAGACCGGATCGGTGCAGGCAAGGTTGGCGTTGTGGGCGTTGAGAAAGCTCACCTTGGTGAAGCGGCGCTCGTCGATCAGCCTGGTGAGCAAGGCGATGGCCTCGTCCCAGCGTATGGCAAGCACCGGAATGCCCAGAATGGTCTTGAGCGTGTCGAAGCCGAAGGCGGCGCGCGCGGCGTGCATGTTCATGCGGCGACCTCCTGCCTGACGGCGCCAAGCTTCTCCAGGCCGAGCCCGATCGCGGCCTCGAGCGCCTTGAGCTGGCGGCGATGGAAGGCGCTGCCATCGACATCGCGGACATTGGCGGCGGCCGCCTGGAGGGCGGCGGCGAAAGCGATCGGATCGTCGGTCACCACGCAATTGTCGGGGCGATAGCCGATGCCGCGCAGCGAGCGGCTGGTGGCGACGGACGGCAGGYCGAGCTCGAAGGTCTCGATGGTCTTCAGCTGCACGCCGCTGCCGGCGGTGCTGATCAGGGGAATGACGGCGGCGGCGCGCACGAAGGYCTGCGCATCCGGAACCCTGCCGACGAAAGAAACGCCGGGATGCGGCGAACTGACCCCTGCAGGCATGTTGCCGGCGATCCTGACGCGGAAATCCGGCTTCAGATGCGGCACCACCTTGGTCAGGAACCAGTCGAGCCCGATGCGGTTCGGCTGCCAGGTCCAGGTGCCGATCAGCGCGGCGTCGCACTCGACATGGCGCTTGGCCTTGCTTGTCGGCGCTTGCGCCCGGGTCACCAGCGGCAGCACCGCCGAGCGCCTGTCGGAGGCGACGCCAAGTGCCGCGCGGTCTTCCTCGGCCAGCGTGAAGACAAAGCGCGCGGCGCCGCAGAGGCGCTCCTCCATGACCTTGAGGAGCCTGGCCTCGCGGCGGAACAGCCAGCGCTGCAACGCGCTGCCGGCCGCGGCCGCATTCTCCTCGGCCGAGCGGTGCTCGACATTGTGCGCCACGAAGACGAATGGACGGTCGACTAGAACCTTCTCGAAGGCGCCAGCGAACTGCACCGAATTCAGGACATAGCCGTCGAAGGGACCGGCGCGTTCGATGGCGGCGCGAACCTCGGCGTCGGAAACGACACGCAGCTTTACGGAGGAGAAGGTAAGACCGGAGAGAACCGCCTTGCCCAGCCAGGCAAGTTTCCGCAAAGCCGAAGCGCTTTCGGTGCGAACCTCGACGGCGTCGAGCACGATGGTGTTCTGGGGATCGGACGGGGCTTTGCCCGGCCAGATGAAGCCGATGACCGTCACGCGCACGCCGGCGCGTCGCAGCGCGTCGATGATCGCGGCATTGGCAATCTCGTAGCCCGAGGCGAGAGCGCCATCGGGCACGATCGATGTGGCGAACAGCAGATGCATCTCACCTATCCTTGGCTGCAGCCGGTAGCAAAACGCGGTGAAGCCTTGATTAAATGGCACTGTCAAAGGCCGAAGACCCGCCTTTTCCGACAGCCGGGCGAGAAGGTGATTAACGAAACGTTATCACCGCGATGCTATCGAGGGCTCAAACCCACGCTGCTCAAAAACGGATGATCGCTTTGCCGTCCGACGCTTCTGTATCGATCGCGGGACGGTCGCCGGGGCTCGCCGCCGAGACCGTCGAGGCGGTCGTGACGCTGCCGACCTTCAAGCGGCCCAAGCAGGTGCTGGAAACCCTGGCCTCGCTCAAGGCGCAGCGGACCGACAGGCGCTTCGCCGTCATCGTCATGGAAAACGAGGCCGAGGCGCGCGAGGGCGCCAAGGCGGCGCTGCCGCTGTTCGAAAGCGGCGAGATGCCCGGCCTGGTGATCATCGCGCATGAGCGCGGCAATTGCAGCGCCTACAATGCCGGCTGGCAGACGGCGATCCTGCAGTTTCCCAACTTCAAGCACCTTCTGGTCATCGACGACGACGAGATCGCCGAGCCCGACTGGCTGGAGCGCATGTGCAAGGCTGCCGAGACCCTTGACGCCGACATTGTGGGCGGTCCTCAGGTGCCCATCTTCGCCGATGCCTCGCATGTGCGATGGGCCGAGCATCCAGTGTTCGCGCCGCCCTATCGGGAAACGGGCCGTGTGCCGGCGCTTTACTCGTCCGGCAATCTGCTGGTCGGGCGCAACGTGCTGAAGGCAATGGGACCGCCCTTCCTCGATCTCAGGTTCAATTTCATGGGCGGTGGCGATTCCGACTTCCTCAGCCGCTCCGCGCAGAAAGGTTTCGTGCTCGGCTGGTGCGCCGAGGCAAAGGTCAAGGAGACGGTGCCGGCCAGGCGCGTCGAGGCCGACTGGATCCGCGCCCGATCCTTGCGCAACGGCGTGATCTCGACGCTTGTCGAAAAGAAGAAGCGGGCCGGCACGCCGTTTGCCGGCCTTAAAGTGTTCCTCAAAAGCCTGGCGCTACTCGCCGCTTCGCCGTTGCGTGGCGCCGTCCGGCTGGCGCGCACCGGCTCGCTGACGACTAGCCTCTACCCGGTCTATGTCGCGCTCGGCCGGGTGCTCGCCGAATTCGGATATGCCAATGAGCAGTACCGGCAGCCTGAGAAGAATTGAGCGCGCGCCGCTCGGCGCCGCCTTCGCCAGGCAAGGTGTGGCGACGGCTGTCGCCGCGCTCTTGTTCACCGTCATCATGATCTCGTTCCGGCCCTTCCAGCCGGCGGGCGCGGAACTGACCGRCGATGGCGGCGACATCGTCAACCAGCTCGGCTTCGGCTCGCTCGGCGCGATCTCCATCTTCTCGCTGCTCGCCTTCGCCGACCCGCGCGTGGTGCGCTCGCTGGTCAGCCCCTCCTGGGCGCTGATGCTCGGGTTCTTCTTCCTGTCGGTGGTGCTGGCGACCGATCCGCCCGCGGCGATGCGCGCCGCCTCCTTCACCATGATCGGCATCATCACCATGGCGACGATCCTGGTGCTGCCGCGCGACGCCGACTCCTTCGCCCGCGTGATCATCTTCACCGCCGTCGTGGTGATCGGCCTTTCCTATATCGGCCTGGTCGTCTTCCCGCATGAGGCGCTGCACACCGCCGACTCGCAGGAGCCGGAGCATGCGGGCCTGTGGCGCGGCRTCTTCACCCACAAGAACATCGCCGGGCCGGTCATGGCCTGCTTCAGCTTCGCCGGGCTCTATCTGTTCCGGCGCGGCCAGCGCTGGTGGGGCGCCGGCATCTTCTGCGCGGCGATGATCTTCATGCTCCACACCGGCTCCAAGACAACGGCCGGGCTGGTGCCGTTCTCGATCATGATCGTCGTGCTGCCCAGCCTCATCGGCATGCGCCTCGGCACGCCGATCCTGTTCGCGTTGGCGATCGTCGCGACCGCTGTCGGCACGCTCGGCATCGTCTTCATCGCGCCGGTGAAACATCTGGCGGCGATCTATTTCCCCGACCTCACCTATACGGGACGCACGACGCTTTGGGAGTTCGCCAGCGAGATGTTGGCGAAGAAGCCATGGACCGGCTACGGCTACGAAAGCTTCTGGGGGACACCGCTGCTGCTCAACCAGGACCAGCCCTTCGACCGCCCCTGGGACATCCGCACCATTGTGCACGGCCATGACGGCTATCTCGACATCGCCGTGCTGATGGGCATCCCGGCGCTGTGCGTCGCCGTCTACACCTTCCTGATCGCGCCCTTGCGCGATTACRTGCGCATCCCGGCGCGCAAGGAAAACATCTTCCTTGGCGACTTCTTCATGATGGTGGTGCTGTTCAYGGCACTGAACGCTTTCCTGGAAAGCTTCTTCTTCCACCGCGGCGATCCCGTCTGGCTGTTCTTCGTGCTGGGCGTGCTGGGCCTGAGACAAGTCTCGCTGCGGCCGATCCCGGTTCGCGTCTCCCACTAGATCAGGATGACGTTTCGTTGAACCGCCATCCTGATCTAGTTCTTTGTTGGAGCATGATCTTCTCCGAAAACCGGTTCCCACTTTTCGGGACCATGCTCTAATCCTGGACAGTCGATGTCTCGCAGCTGGACTTTTCCTGTGCTCCGCAATTGTCTAAGGAAACCTTCTTCTCGGAGGTTTTCATGACGATCAGGCTGGTTCTCGCCGGTTGCGGCAATATGGGTTACGCCATGCTCTCGGGCTGGCTGAAATCCGCCAAGCTCGAACCGCAAGCGGTGTTCGTGGTCGAACCMAATGCCGAATTGYGCCAGCGCGCCGAACATCTCGGCTGYCGGACCGCGGCGGAGGCTTCWGCCATCCCGGCCAATGCCGTGCCCGATCTCGTCGTCATCGCCGTGAAGYCGCAGGTGATCCGCGAGGTGACGGCGCAGTACAAACGCTTCGGCGACGGCAGGACCAGTTTTCTCAGCATTGCCGCCGGTACGCCGGTCGCCACCTTCGAGGAAATCCTGGGCGARCTCGCGCCGGTCATCCGCTGCATGCCGAACACGCCGGCGGCGATCGGCAAAGGCATGATGGTGGTGTTTTCCAACCCGCTGGTCTCCGACGACGTCCGGCGCTTCGTTGCCGAACTGCTTTCGGCCAGCGGCGTCGTGACGGCGATCGACGAYGAGGGCCTCATGGACGCGGTGACGGCCGTCTCCGGCTCCGGCCCGGCCTATGTCTTCCACTTCATCGAGGCGCTGACGGTTGCGGCCGAGAAGGCCGGCCTGCCGGCCGAGACCGCCAAGCTGCTTGCCTTGCAGACCGTCTTCGGCGCCGCTTCGCTCGCCGCGGAAGCAGACGAGGAGCCGGGCGTGCTGCGCCAGCAGGTGACCAGCCCCAACGGCACCACCGCCGCCGCGCTTGGCGTGCTGATGGGCGGCGACCGCCTGACCAAGCTGGTTACCGAGGCCGTGGAAGCGGCGCGGCTGCGGTCGATAGAGCTCGGCAAGTAGCGCCCTACCCGATCCGACGAACAGCCCGGCCCGGCATGCGCCAAATCCACCAGGCCGGATCGACGACTGCCATGCCGGCTAAGAGCAATTCCAGGAAAAGTGTGAGCGGTTTTCCGTCTGGAATTGCGTAAAAACTAAGAGATAGGGCGTTTCGCCGTTTCCGTAAAACGGTGAAACGCCCGATTTCCCCAAACAATCGGTGGGTTTCCCTTTGGCCCAAGGATTGCCGATTGACTTTGGCATAGGCCACCCAGATAAAACTTTCGTTCGCTGACAAAAGCAAATGTTCATTCGTCCGACTGAACATGCCTGCCTCGTCGGCGAGTGGGGAGTGCCTCCGCCGGAAAGGCCGAGGCGTCATTGAATTGCGGGCATCATCACGCTTCGGGCCGAAGCCGATGTCCCTGGGGAGGTAGAATGGACACCATACTTGCAGGCTTAAAAGGCGCCATCGACACGCTCGGCGCCACCGTGCTCTTGCCGATCGTCATTTTCATTATCGCCGTGGTCCTTGGAGCCAAGGTCAGCAAGGCTTTCCGCGCCGCCATCACCATCGGCGTCGCCTTCATCGGCATCAACCTCGTGCTCGRCCTGATGTTCACCTCGATCGGCGACGTCGCGAAGGCGATCGTCACCAACACCGGCATCCATCGCGACATCATCGATGTCGGCTGGCCGTCCGCCGCCGCGATCGCCTTCGGCTCGTCCGTCGGCCTCTKGGTCATTCCGGTCGGCATCCTGGTCAACATCGCGCTCCTGCTGACGCGCATGACACGCACGCTCAATGTCGACGTCTGGAATTTCTGGCACTTCGCCTTCGTCGGCTCGCTGGTGGTCGCCGCCACCAACAACCTGGCTTACGGCATCATCATCGCCGCGCTTGTCGCGGCGCTTGCCCTGCTCTTCGCCGACTGGTCGGCGCGCGCGGTGCAGCAGTTCTACGGCGTGCCCGGCATTTCGGTGCCGCATCTCGCCTCGGCGCAGATCCTGCCGATCGCCATCGTCCTCAACTGGATCATGGATCGCATCCCGGGGATCAACCGCATCAACATCAGCACCGAGACCATCGAGCGCCGCTTCGGCGTCTTCGGCGAGCCGGTGATACTCGGGCTGATCATCGGCCTGGTGCTCGGCCTCATCGCCTTCTACAACGCCGGCGACCTCGGCACGGTGCTGGCCAAGGTGCTCGGCACCGGCATGACGCTGGCGGCGGTGATGCTGCTTCTGCCGCGCATGGTGAAGATCCTGATGGAAGGCCTGCTCCCGGTTTCGGATGCCGCGCAGGAATTCGTGCGCAAGCGCACCGGCGACCGCGAGCTGTTGGTCGGGCTCGACTCCGCCATCCTGATCGGCCATCCGGCGGCGATCTCGTCGTCGCTGATCCTGGTGCCGATCGCGATCATCCTGTCGATCATCCTGCCAGGCAACCGCGTCATCCTGTTCGCCGACCTTGCCGTCATCCCCTTCATCGTCGCGATGACCGCGCCGCTGGTCAGGGGTAACGTCTTCCGCATGGTGGTGATCGGCACGGTGACGCTCGCTGTCGGCTTCTACGTCGCCAACGCACTGGCGCCGCTGTTCACGAGCGCGGCCGTCGCTTCCGGCTTCAAGCTGCCGGCGGATGCGCTGCAGATCACCTCGGTGGTCGACGGCTTCCTCTGGGTTCCCTATGTGATCATCGAAGCGATCCAGGGGCTCGGCGTGATCGGCATCGTCGCCATCGCGGCGATCATCGCGGCGCTGTTCCTGTTCTACCGCCGCAACCCGCTCGGCTGGGAACGCGCCGCCGGCGCCGAGGACGAGCCGGCCGAAGGCGCGGCCTGAGCCGGCCAGGCCTGACCTGACACGACCGTGCTCCCCGAAACCGATATTGCGGGGCGCACGGTCCGCATCGAATGGAGTAGCCCTTGTCGAATGGCCTGATCCAACTGCTGGACCCCGAGGCGGTCGTCCTCGGCTCCGATGCCTCGACCAACGAGGAGATCATCCGCATCCTGGCCTCCAGGCTGGAGGCGCTGGGCTACGTCAAGAGCAGCTACGCCGACGCTGTCGTGCGGCGCGAGATGACGATACCGACAGGCCTGCCGCTGGAGCGCGCCGACAATGTCGCCGTTCCGCATACCGACCCCGAACATGTGCTGAAACCGGGCGTCGCGATGGGCACACTCAAGCGGCCCGTCCCCTTCGCCAATATGGAAGATCCCGACGAGAAGCTGCCGGTGGGCTTCGTCTTCCTGCTTGCCATCAACGACAAGGACAAGCAGATTGACACGCTGCAGACCGTCATGGCCACCATCCAGAACTCCGCGGCGCTGGATGGCTTGAGGACGGCCACGACCTTCGAGGACGTCCGCGCCATTCTCGGCTGACAAAGGAAAGAACATGTCCAGACAGAAAACCATTCTTTTTGCCTGCGGCACGGGTGTCGCGACCTCGACGGCGGTCAATGCAGCGGTGACGGAAGCGATGAAGAAGCGCGGCCTGACCTTTCATGCGCAGCAGGCCAAGGCCACGGAAGTGCCCGGACTGGCCGACAGCGTCGACTTTATCGTCGCCACCACGCCGATCTCGGCATCCGTGAAAAAGCCCGTGATCAAGGGGCTCGCTTTCCTCACCGGCATCGGCAAGGACAAGGCGCTGGACGAGATCGAGGCGGAGCTGCGCAAATAGAGCAATTCCAGGAAAAGCGTGAGCGGTTTTCCGTCCGGAATTGCGTAGAAACAAAGAGATAGAACGGTTCGCCGTTTCCGCGAAACGGTGAAACGCTCTAGACGCGGTTCAGCCCGACAGGGCTGGCGAACCGATCTTCGCTCCGTAGAGCATGTCGTCCTGCAGCCGGCGCAGGGCGTAGAGCCTCGTTGTCCRGTCCGGCGCGGCATTGTCCTCGGTCAGCAACTCGCCCTTCTTCACCGGCTTCAGCGCCTTACCGCCTTCGAGCAAGCCGACCGGCACGGCGCGGCTCGTCCGCGCATCGGCGATCGTCATGGTCCAGGAGCGGTAGCAGGTCTCGCCGATGGCATCGAAGGTCTCGCCGGCGGCGAGATCAYGCTTGGCGACCGCGCAGACTTCCGCCACCGGCCTCGGCAGAGGCACCATGTCGGGCTTGCCATGGAGCATGATACGGGCGGCGGTGAGCGGCACCTCCAGCGAGGTCAGGTGATAGGGTCGGAACAGGCCGTAATAAGGGSCCTTGCCGACATGCAGATCGTCCATGCGCTCGACGACGCGCGGGTGCATCGCCTCGACAATGACGAAGACGCCTGGCGCCACCCCCTTGCCGATCGTGTAGTCGACGACGCCTTTCCTCGACAGGAGGCCACCATCCTCTTTCGGGATCAGCACCCTGGCCAGTTGATCGCGATCAGCCTTTGGACCGTGCATGCCGGGAACATCCGGGACCAGGCCGGTGGCGTTGGCGATGGCGCACATCTCGACCATGGTCTTCGAGCCGTCGACGAACTCGACCAGCATGCGCGGGTTCATGTTGCGTCGGGCAGCCTCCTCCCGGTAATCGTCCGGAACGGCGTCATGGTTGAGCGGATTGTTCTTGCCCTTGCCGGCAGCGACGATGCTCAGCCCGAGCGCCGAGGCAAATTCGATCAGCTCCATGCAGCTCGAAGGTTCGTCGCCGGCGCCGACGGAGTAGATAACCCCCAACCGGTCGGCCTGCTGTTTCRGGTAGCAGCCGATGGTCACGTCGGCCTCGACATTCATCATCACCAGATGCTTGCCATGCTCCATGGCCATCAAGTCGAAATCGGCGGCGACCCCCGGCTTGCCGGTGGCGTCGATGACGACGTCGATCAGCGGGTTGGTGACCAGCATCTCGTTCGAGGTGATGGCGATCCTGCCGGCTTCGATCGCCTGGGTGACCTTGGAAGCGGTTTCAGCCTCTACCGCCGACGCCTCGTCGCCATAGGCGATGCGGATCGCCTCGCGGGCGGTGTGCGGGCGCCGCGTGGAAATGGCCGTGATCGAGATGCCCGGCATCAGCATGCCCTGCGTCACCAGATCGGTCCCCATCTCGCCGGAGCCGATGACGCCGATGCGCACCGGCCTGTCCTCGGCGGCGCGGCGGGCGAGATCGCGGGCAAGTCCGGTCAAGGCGATATTGGTCATGCAAGAAAACTCACGGCTTTTTGCTCCGGCCCGCAATACAGGGAACGATCCGCGTTTGCCAATCAAACCAGCCCGACATGGCGATTTCTTGCGAATGCTTTGCAAGGCCGCAGCAGATTTCGCGGGAGCTCGTGCATGGCAGCCGCACGATTCGCCGTTTCTTTCAGACCGTTAACCATTGCAGCGCGCTTTGAACTGGAAAAGCCCAGACGGACGCACTCGGTTTCTGTGCCATTTTTGCTACAGGTTTTGGCCCTAATGCCCGGAATTGCAATTTTAAGGGGTGTCTAATCCATTATATGCTCACAACCGCGAAAAATCTGATAGATACTGGTCGAAAGCTCCGGTGGCAGGCTTGGGCAAATAAGCGCCAATAAAAAAACAATGGCGCGGGGATAGTCACGGGGTAGAAATGACCAGGACGGGTAAAGTGACCGTCGGCTGGAGCCTTGCGCTTGCCGTCACGGTGTCGATGCTGGCTTGTGGAAGCGCCAGCRCACTCACACTCAAAGAAGCCGTTGCCGTCGCAGTGGAATCCAATCCGGAGATTGGACAGGCGATCGAAAACCGCGAAGCGATCGAATTCGAGCTGCGCCAGGCGAAAGGCCTTTATCTTCCCAGCGTCGATCTGGAAGCGTCGACCGGCGTTCGCCGCCTGGACAATGATACGAGGCGCGCGCTCGACGAGGATCACAAAGCCCTCTATCCCAACGAGGCCGACCTCACCGTCTCGCAGACGCTTTATGACAGCGGCGCAAGGCGGGCGGAACTGAACCGCCAGGCCTCGCGGGTCGATGGARCATCCTTCCGGGTTCTGGAACGGTCCGAATTCATCGGGCTCGCGGTGGTCCAGGACTATCTTGAATACATGCTGCAGGCCTCGATCGTGGCCGAAGCCAAGAAGAACCTTGGCTTCCATCAGTCCATCCTCGGCGACATCAAGCAAGGCATTGCGGGCGGCGCGCTCAACGAGGCCGACCGGCAGCAGGCCGAGGAACGCCTTTTTGCCGCCAAGGCGCGGATGCAGGAGGCAACCGAAGAACTCGAGGCGGCCAAGATCCGCTTCTTCAAGAATGTCGGCAAGCCGCTGACCAACGCGTCGCGGCCGGCCGATGTCTCGGCCGCCCTGCCGCGGTCGCTGGACGATGCGATCGGGCTCGCCAGGCAGAACAATCCGCGCGTCCRTATGGCCAACAGCGATATCGACGCCGCCGCTTCGCTCGTCGATGCGGCGCGGGCGAAATACGGCCCCACGATCACCRCCGAGGGCGTCGCCCGGGGCGGCTATGACATCGATGGCGACAATGGCGATGCGAGCGACCTGCAGGCGCGGGTGGTGCTGCGCTGGAACCTCTATCGCGGCGGCATCGACAAGGCCAACGAACAGGAACARATCCGCCGCACCAGCGAGCAGCGTCTTGCGATGCACCAGGTGCTGCGCGAGATCGAGGAAGCCGTGCGCACGTCATGGGACCGCCGCTTCCGCCAGGCGGAACTGGCAAAGACACTGCGCCAGCAGGCAGCCACCAACGAAAAGCTCGTCGCTTCCTATCGCGAGCAGTTCAAGGTCGGACAGCGCTCACTGCTTGACGTGCTCGATGCCCAGAACACGCGCTTCAACACCGCGACACTGGCCGACACGTCGTCCTACGCATCGCTGTTTGCCCAGTACCGGCTGCTGGCCGCAACCGGGGAATTGCTGAAGACGCTCAACATCCAGCCGGCCAAGCAGTCCGCGGCCTACGCCCGTGAGGAATTCGGTGTGCCGGCTACGGCCGATACCGAGACTTATGCGCGCACGCCGTCGGAGCAGAAGAACGATCTGCCGTTCGACATCCTCGCGCCGGTCAGGAAAAAGTAGCTAATGTAAGCATCGATCCCTCAGTCCTTCGGGGCGGATCGTGAACCAGCAACCTCATATCCTGTCGCCCAAGGAGGCTTTCAAAGCCTGCTTCTGCGCCGTTGCGGCCTATCTCGGCCGGCCGAGCGCGGAAACAGTGTTGTTTGCAGGCGTGCCAATTTCGGAGACCCGCATCGAACCGGAGGAAATCCGCCATCTGGCCGAACGCATCGGCCTGGAAGCCCAGGATTTCAGCCATCGCGATTTCCTGCGCGGCCGCTTCGACCTTCCGGCGATCGTCTTCCGCGTCAGCCAGTTGCCGGTCGCTCTCCTGGCGGAAATCGAGGGCGGGCAATATCTTACGGCGCCGCAGGTGAACGGCCGCACCACGATCGACAGGGCGGAACTCGCCGAAAACTATATCAGCGGCGGCACGTCCTTTTCGATCACCTATGCCAACCAGGCCGAGGAGATGACGGTCGGCACCGCCGCGCGGATCGAAAGGCGCCACTGGCTGACCGGCACCATGGGGGCGTTCTGGCGCACCTATTCCAAGGTGGTGCTGTCGGCGGTCTTCATCAATCTCTTGGCGATCGCCTCGCCGATCTTCACCATGAACGTCTACGACCGCATCCTGCCGAACAAGGCGATCTCGACGCTTTGGGTGCTGGCGCTCGGCATCGGCGCGGCGATCCTGTTCGACCTGCTGCTGAAGACGGCCAGGGCATCGCTGATCGACTATGYCGGCCGCAAGGCGGACCTGCGAATCTCCTATCTGCTGTTCGAGAAAGTGCTGAATTCCTCGCTTTCGGCGCGGCCCGGGTCGACGGGCGAATATGCAAACCGGGTCACGCAATACGAGTTCGTGCGCGAGTTCTTCACCTCGAACACGATCAGCGTCTTCATCGACACGATCTTCGTCTTCGTCTTCCTGGCCGTGATCTACGCCATCGGCGGCTGGCTGGTGATCATACCGGCGCTGGCCTTCGTCATCTCCGTCATCGTCGGGCTGGTCACGCAGCGGCGCATCGGCAAGCGGGTCGCCGCCTCGATGAACGAGGCCTCGCAGCGCCAGGCCCTTTTGGTCGAGTCCATTTCCACGCTTGAGACGATCAAGTCGCTGCGCGCCGAAGCCTATCTCCTGCGCAAATGGGGCGAGCATTCGAAGAACGCGGCCAACACCTCGGAGAAGATCAAGGAGCTCTCGGCGGCGGCCGGCAACATCACCGGCGCCATCCAGCAATTCGTCACCGTCGCCCTGGTGGTTGCCGGCGCCTATGCGTTCTCGGAAGGCCAGGTCTCGACCGGCGCCATCATCGGCACCGTGATGCTCGCCGGCCGCGCCGTGGCGCCGCTCGGCCAGATCGCCATCACGCTTGCCCGGTTCCGGCAGGCGATGCTGTCGCTCAGGATCATCAACACGATCATGTCGCAGCCGGAGGATCGCCCCGACACGGTCGGCTTCGTCAACCGGCCGATCCGCAGCGGCGCGCTCGTCTTCAGGAATGTCGGTTTTGCCTATCCGGGCACGGAAAACGAGGTTCTGAGCGGGCTCAACATCGCGGTCCGGCCCGGCGAGCGGGTCGGCATCATCGGCCGCATCGGCTCCGGCAAGACCACGATGGGCCGGCTGATCGGCCGGCTCTTCCTGCCGACGTCGGGGGAGCTGCTCATCGACGGCATCGACATCCGCCAATACCACCCCTCGGAGGTCCGCGCCGCGGTCGGCATCGTCGCGCAGGCMGGCGACCTGTTTTCGGGAACCATCAAGGAGAACCTCCTGATGGCGGCGCCGGAAGCGACCGACGAGGAGATCATCGATGCGGCGAAAGCCGCCGGCGTCGACGACTTCGTCTCGCGGCATCCGCGCGGCTACGACATGAATGTCGGCGAGCGGGGCACCAATCTGTCGGGCGGGCAAAGGCAGTCGGTGGCGATCGCGCGGCTGCTTTTGACCAAGCCGAAGATCGTCTTCCTGGACGAGCCGTCGGGGTCGATGGACCTCGCTTCGGAACGGCAGTTGATCAAGCAGCTCAAGGTGGCGTTCGACCGCGACACGACGCTGATCGTGTCGACCCATCGCTACAGCATGCTGGAGCTTGCCGACCGCCTCATCGTCATCGACCAGGGCCGCGTCGTCGCCGACGGGCCGAAGGAACAAGTCATCCAGGCACTGCAGAAGGGCAGTGCCTGACCGGAACGTATAGACATGCTTGCAAGGGAAGACCGGCCACCTCTATTTGCCTCGGCCTCCGTCTACATCATCGGAGCGCTGTTCGTGTGCTTCACGGCATGGGCATCCTTTGCCGAGGTGGACGAGATCGCGCGCGGCGAAGGCAAGGTGATACCCGCCTCGAAGACGCAGATCATCCAGGCCAGCGAGGCCGGYGTGGTGCAGGAGATCGCCGTCCAGATCGGCCAGACCGTCAAGAAGAACGATCTCATCATCCGTCTCGACAATTCGGGCAACACGTCGAGCCTTGGCGAGGAGCAGGCCAAGGCGCGGGCGCTGCAGGCGCGCATCGYCCGGCTGCAGTTCGAGCAGAGCGGCAATGTCGAAGGGTCGTTCCCCTGCCCCGCGGAAATCCAGAAGGTCGCGCCGGAGATCTGCGACAACGAGCAAAAGCTGCTCGTCGCGCGCCGCGACAATTTCGAGGTCAAGCTGTCGGTTCTCAAATCGCGGCTCGACCAGCGCGAGAAGGAGCTGGACGAGGCCACCGCCAATGCCGATCGCCTGTCCAAGAGCCTGGCCGTCAGCGACCAGGAGACGGCGCTCGTCGAATCCATGGTGAAGAAGGGCCTGATGGCCAAGACTGAGCAGATCCGGGTCGAGCGGGAGCAGACGGACCTGCACGGCCAGCTCAACCTGGCCGGCGAGACCATCAAGAAGAGCAAGGCCGCGATCACCGAGGCGCAGCTTCAGGTGAACGAACTGGGCCTGCAATTGCAGCAGGAGGCGTTGAGCGACCTGACGCAGGCGCTCGCCGATCTTTCCGTGGTCGACGAGACCATCCGCGGCGCCACCGACAAGGTGGAGYGCACCGACATCCGCTCGCCGGTCGACGGCATCGTCAACACGCTCGATGTCAACACGCTCGGCGCCTTCGTGCAGCCGGGCGCGRTGGTGGCCGGCATCGTGCCGACCTCCGAGACGCTGCTGGTGGAGGCCCGGGTTTCGCCGCGCGACGTCGCCTTCATCCAGCCGGACCAGGAGGCGCTCATCAAGGTCACGGCCTATGATTTCTCGATCTTCGGCGGCATCGAGGGCAAGGTCTCCAACATCACCGCCGACAGCCTCGTCGACCAGAAGACGGGCGAGCCCTACTACCAGGTGCGCGTCGCCACCGAGAAGTCGACGCTGACGAGGAACGGCAAGACCTATTCGATCATCCCCGGCATGATCTGCTCGGTCGACATCAAGACCGGCCGCAAGACGATCCTCAACTATCTTTTGAAGCCCATCAACAAGGCGCGCCAGGAGGCGATGAGTGAGCGATAGCGCCATCCGCCCGGACACTCCGCGCGAACGGCTGCTGCCGGCCCTCGCGGCCGAGGATTTCGGCCCGGAATTCCGCGTCGTGGCGCGCGGCGGCGTGCGTCGCGGCATCCGGCTGGAACGCGCCTTCTGGGTGTCGCTGAAGCACATGGCGGAAAGCCGCAAATGCACGATCGGCATGCTGGTCGAGGAGATCGCCGAACAACATCCCGACCAGGGAAACCTCACCTCGGCGATCCGCGTCGCCTGCATGCGCGGCCTTGCCGAGGAGAGCATGGAGCTGCGCAAACTCGCTTCGATCCGCACGATCAACGCGATCCTGGTCGCCTGCCCCTCGCCCGCATTCGCGCTGTCGTCGTCGAAGAAGATCCTGGCGTTCAACACGCCGTTCCAGCAACTGGTCAGGCGTCAGTTGCCGAGCGCGCCCGGCGAAGATGGGCGGCAGGATTTGAAGCTGGCGCTTGACCTCAACGTTCCCGATATCTTCGCCCGGCTCGACGCCAACAGCGAAACTCCCGTCACCAGCGGTTTCGTCATCGGCGCCGGCGAGCGCCGCTATCGCGGCCAGCTCAGCGCCGTGYGCGCGCCGGTCACCGAGCCGGAACTGCTGATGGCCTTCGTCTTCAACGGCTGATCCGCTGTAGGCTACCGCCTCAAGCTGGAAGCCACTGACGGTTCCGGCGATCCTTCGCCCGGAGCGACCGTCGCGAAGCCGCCGGCGATGTCGGCCATTTGCGCGCCGGACTTCGACCCGTGGATCCAGGCGCGATCGGTGCTGAAGGAATAGAGCGGAACATAGTCGGGCAGATCGCTGTCACGCATGACGGCGTTGCCGAGGCTGTCGAGGATGAAGGCGCCGCTTCCGGTGCTTACCGACAGGACGGCATGGAAGAACTTGCGGCGGCGGTCCTGGAGCACCACCAGCGACATGCTCTGCGCCGGGATGCCGGCCCTGAGCAACGCCGCCATCTTCAATATGGCGAAATCCTCGCAATCGCCGGCGCGATGCTCGAGGATTTCCGAGGGCTTCGCCCAATAGTCGAGCTTGCCGTAGACGACGCTGTCCTTGCGATAGGCGATCAGGCGGTTGATGCTTGAGTTGACGAAGGACAGCTTCTCGCGAAAACCCTTGGCCGCCRCAATGTCGACGATCTCGGCGAAAGCCGGGCTCTCGTGGTCGCAGGGGCTGCCGGCGGTGCAATCGACGATCGCCCTGTAGACGGGAGCCCAGCGCGCCGCGACGGGAAAGTTGCGCATCGACAAGGCGACGGAGCCGAAGACACCGGGAATGATCGCGGCGGTCTGGATCGGGTCGATGCCGGGATCGGCCGCGGCGGTCGAGCGCGTTTCAACCTCCTGGGACGCTGTGTATCCCGTCGAGACGTCGGCGATCCGGTAGGCCGCGGCCGGCTGCCAGGGCTGCGTCCGGGTCAGCGAAACGCCGCCGAGGCTCGCCGGCGCAAGCACCTTTTGCAGGTCCGGATTCACCCCTGAATCCACGCCGGCGGACGATGGATTTGCCTGAACGGCAAGGCCGATCGCCAGCAAGAGAACCCTGATCCCCGTCATCCCCGGGGCTGCTTTTTGTATTTTCATAACGCCCACCTTTGACTGTGGACGCTACCAATCTTGTCTCAAATTATCGGAAAGGAAGGTGGGTAAATTTCCGCGAATCACTCTATTCTATTTTCCATCAATTTTTATTCAAATTTATACTTTCATTTACCAAACCAACGTGCCGCACCGAAGCGGATCCGGCATTCCTTAAGATCATGCATAACTGGATATATCATCGCGATTTACCAAGTGTAAAAAATGCGATTCTCTACATATTCCAGTATATGAAATAGATTGAAGGTCTGTTGCAAAGTCCGGGCCTGACATGTCTCTTTCCGGGAAATGCCGGAGGGGCTTTAGCTATGACGACCAATATCGAATTCGACGCCGTTTCAAATTCCTGGGACGAGCACACGGGCACCGCTGAAAATCATATCTCGACGGGTGTCGAGGTCGCGCAGGCGACCACCGGCCAGGCGGCGAGYGAGCCGGTGCCGGTCGATGTCGGCAGCGGCGCGCCGGCGCAGGGCGCGGCCAATGCGCCGGCCGCGAACCAGCCGGCAGCCGATGYGAATGCCCCTGCTAACGCTGCGGCTTCCAATGCCGCCCAAGGAAACGCACCGGCCGCAAACGCGCCGGCGGCAAATGCCGCGGCTGCTAACGTTCCGCATGAATATCACGCCGAAGCCGGCAATGTCGTGAAGCTCCCGGCCAATGTCTCGATCGACAACATCAAGGTCGACGGCCACAATCTGGTGCTTCAGCAGCCCGACGGTTCCGAGATCGTCATCAAGGACGGCGCGCTCAACGTGCCGACCTTCATCCTGGGCGATGTCGAGGTGCCGCGCGTGGCGCTGATCGCGGCGCTCGAGGCCAGCCATGTCGATGTCGCCTTCGGCGCCGACGGCTCGATCTCGGCCGGCGGCAACGGCTCGCCGAGCAGCGCGGGCGGCAATTTCGAACAGCCCGCCGGCGGCATCGGCGACGGCTTCGGCCTCACCGCCCTGCTGCCGCCGACGGACCTGGCGTTCGGGCAGCCGGAACATCGCGAGCTGTTCCCTGGGCTCGTCGACAGGGGCGTTTCCGTCGTGGCGATGTCGCTGCTCAGCCCGACCGAGGCGGCCAGCGAAACCGGCTTKAACGGCGGGCCGCAACAGTCGCCGGGCAGCGACGCGCCGAGCAACGCGGAAACGTCGAGCAATGGAACGATCACCATCGACGCGCCGGACGGCATCGGATCGATCGTTATCAACGGCGTTGCCGTCACTACCGTCGGACAGCAGATCCAGGGCCAGTTCGGCTATATCACGATCGTCTCGCTGAACACGAGCACCGGGGTCGTCGAATACAATTATACCGTCACCGAATCGGTCACGCATCCCATACATACGGACGGGTACGACCAGAACGACACGGTTCCGGACAATTTCAGCATCACCGTCACCGATTCCGATGGCGACACGGCCAGCACCACTTTTGCCGTCGCCATCATCGACGACGTGCCGACGGCGGTCGCCGACGTCGACAGCGTAGCGGCCGGCCAGCTCGGCCCGGCTACCGGCAACGTGCTGCTTGGCGGCACCGATGCGGGCGACACCAACACGACGGACGGTGTCGCCGACGTCCAGGGGGCCRACGGCGCGAAGGTGGTTGGCGTTGCCAAGGGCACGACCAATGCCGATCTGGACGACGCGAGCACACTCGATGTGCAGGTCCAAGGCGCCTACGGCAAGCTGACGCTCCACGCTGACGGCAGCTACACCTATGTGCGCGACGCCAACACGCCCGGCGGCGTCAACGATGTCTTCACCTATACGATCAAGGACGGCGACGGCGACACCTCGCACACCACGCTGACGATCTCGATCGGCAATTCGACGCCGGAGATCAGCGACCTCACGCCCGAGGCCAATGGCGGCGACGTCGTCGTCAATGAGGACGACCTCTTGGCCGGCCGAGGCTCCGGCGAATCAGCCGGTTCCGACGCATCGAAGGAAAGCACCACCCAGGGCGGCACCTTCACCATCCATTCGCCCGACGGCATCGCCTCGCTGAACATCGGCGGACACGACTTCATCACCAATGGCCAGTTTACCGGCGGTTCCTTCACGACGGCGCTCGGCAACACGCTCACGGTGACGGCCTACAATGCCGCGACCGGCGAGGTGAGCTACACTTACACGCTCGTCGACAACGAKGCGCACGACCCGATTCAGGGCACCAACAGCCTGTTCGAGAATTTCGACGTCACGCTGACCGACATGGACGRCCAGAGTGCCAACAGCACGCTCTCCGTCAACATCGTCGACGATGCGCCGACGGCTTCGGCCGAGGCCTCGCAGAACGTCGCCGAAGGCGCGACGGTGACTGGCACGCTGGACTTCGTCGCCGGCGCCRACGGCGCAACGGTGACGCACATCAACGGCACCGCGCTGGTCTTCGATCCCGTCACCCACTACTCGCAGCCGATCGACATCGGCGCCGGCACCATCCAGGTGAAGGCGGACGGCTCCTACTCGTTCACGGCCGATGCGTCGGTCAACAACAGCTCCGGTCCGGTTGCGGTCAGCGCCACCTACACGGTGACCGACGGCGACGGCGACACGGCAACGGCCGGCATCGCCTTCGCGGTGACCGACGCCAACCACCCGAGCACAGGCACCGCCTCGGCCTC